>NZ_JBQFON010000001.1:0-943519 GCF_056533505.1 Ruegeria sp. G2
GCTCGATTTCATCGCGCTGGCGGCCCAACTCGGATGTGATCGAGCCAAATAGCTCGGGGTCACGATCGGCAAGGGATTGGGTGAAGAAACCGGTATCACGAAGATTGGCGTTCATAATGGCTCCACAGGGCTGGGGTTTATCTGGCGGATTTCCTATCGGAAACGGTAGAATTCAGAAAGGCTGTAAAGCGACGAATTGGCCCGCTATGGCGTCAAGTCTGGCCTATTGCGGAAAGGTATGTTTGTTTCGGAACCAAATGTGCAGCACTGGAAACCATAAAACATGACCAAGAGAATCGCCTTTCTGGCCAGCGATGCCAAAGTGGCGCAAACTGCCCGAGACTCTCTTGTGGCGTGTTATGGAAATGCGGCACCCAGGGATGCGGATGTGGTTGTCGCGCTGGGTGGGGATGGCTTCATGCTGCAAACGCTGCAGGGTATCCAGCATCTGAATACACCAGTCTACGGCATGAACCGCGGGACCATCGGGTTTCTGATGAACGAATATGCCGAGACCGATCTGATGGCTCGGCTTGCCGAGGCAGAGGAAGAGGTCGTCAACCCATTGGCAATGACCGCAATGGATCAGTCTGGCCAAAAACACGAAGCGCTGGCGATCAACGAGGTGTCGCTGTTGCGTGCAGGACCGCAAGCAGCGCAACTCAGGATTAGTGTGGATGGGCGTGTTCGCATGGCCGAGCTTGTGTGTGATGGCGCATTACTCGCCACGCCTGCGGGTTCAACGGCTTATAACTACTCTGCGCATGGACCTATTGTTCCGATTGGCGCAGACGTGTTGGCGCTGACACCCATCGCGGCATTTCGCCCGCGAAGGTGGCGCGGTGCTTTGCTGCCGAAAATGGCAAAAGTCAGGTTCGACGTGATCGATGCTGACAAGCGCCCGGTCATCGTTGCGGCTGATTCAATCTCTTTTCCAGATATCGACTGGGTCGAAATTAGGTCTGAAACAAGCATCCAACACCGGATACTTTTTGATCCGGGGCATGGATTGGAGGAGCGACTGATTTCCGAGCAGTTCACATAAATGTGAGCGAATTGATAAATTTCCTGTCGTTTGTGTGAACCAGTTCACATGCACACCGATAATGGTTTGTTAACTTCAACTTGCCCGGAGAACACGCCAAGGTGGAAGTGAGTGGCCATCTGACGGTGTTTTCGAATATTGCGCAGTTTTTGCGCTGGCGAGGGTGGGTGGTGCTACGCTCGTCTTCTGAAATCCGGGCATATTTTATTATGCGGACCCCGGGCACAAAACCCCGGGGTCAATTTTTTGTAGCAAGCTGCTACATAGGCACAAGTTGGACCTAATTGCTCATTTGCTCCCATAAAATCGGGGCCATCTGCCCGACGCGCTCTTCGATGGCGGCTGCGGCATCTACGGCCATATCTTCGCGCCAGCGCTGGGCAGCGATCTGAATGTTGATCGGTTGGGGGCCATTCGGCAATTCCGCAAGGCGTGCGGGAACGCTGGCAGCGGGCAACCCCAGAAAGTTCATCGCATAAGAATATACTGCACAGCCCAGCACCTCATGAACACCCTCCGCGCCTTCGGTGTCTCGATCAGGCTTGAAAAATGGCTGCGGCAGAAATGGAGACAGGACTAACGGATAATCCTGCAGGAACAATGACCATTCGCGCGCATGGTGGCTGCGCTGCGCAAGGGCCTGAATCAGATCGTCTCCGACAATCGGGGGAAACTCTTGGAAATAAACTTCAAAAATATCGCGGATGGTTTGCGATCCGGCAGCTTCGATATCACCTTTCATCAGGGTCAGCACCTCGCCCATCAGCGCGCGGTAGCCCAACCGGCCGCATTCGAACACATCTGGCGGATCAATCTCTTCAACCAGATATCCGGCATCGATTAAGGCGTCCCGTGCCGTATCCAGCGCCTTGTCTACTTCTGGATGCAATGCGTAGCCGAACGTGTTTTTTGTGAAGGCGACCTTAATCGGTCCGTCTTGCATATTGCCGCGCCAGGGCAGGTGTACGTGAAAGGGATCCCGAAGGTCTGGTTCAATCAGGCTCGGCATAGACAGGTGTAAATCTGCGGCCGTTCGGGTAATCACCCCCTGAACCGACATCGACTGCGCCAGCATTCCCCGCTCGGCCTTTTGGCTTGGGTTCCACGCGGGCACGCGGCCAAGCCCCGGTTTCACGGTGACAGCACCATTGGCTGCGGCGGGAAAACGCAGGCTACCACCGATATCGTTGCCATGACCCAGCGCGCCTATTCCCGCCATAACGGCCGCACCGGCACCACCGGATGATCCGCCGGGTGAGATATGGCGGCCCCAAGGATTATGGGTGCGCCCATGAAGCGAGTTGTCCGTATCAGCACGGAATGAAAATTCGGGGGTATTGGTCCGCCCGATGACAATCGCACCTGCTTTATGCAAGTTTGAGACCACAGGAGCATCATCTGGTGCAATGACATCCTTCAGGGCCACCACGCCATTGGTGGTTGCATGATCTTTCTGGTCCACATTCACCTTGATCGTAACCGGAACACCATGCAGGGGACCAGCCAAAGCACCATCACGACGGGAACGGTCAAGAGCGGATGCACGCTCCATCGCCTCCGCACCAAGATCTTCCACAACTGCATTCAACTCGGGGTTCACTTGGTGCATACGCGCCAATGCATCCTTGACGACTTCCTCCGCGCTCAGATCGCCCTTTTTTGTTAGAACAGTCAGTTCGGTCGCACTCAGACGCCAAATCTCGCCGTTTGTCATGCTCGTCCTCCTCACTTCAACCTGCGGGGAGGCGTGACCAATGACAAGCCCCAGTAAGACAAAACGGATCCGCCCTTCATCTGGCCGAAAATATCCCGGAGCGCGAGGCAGAGTCTCGCATTCGCGCTTCAGCACAAATCAAGTGCGCCATTTTGGTGCACTGTTGGGTTCCATTGCAAAGTTACTGCGCGTAACCGATGGTTTGCAGGGCCGATTTGATCTCGTCCAGAATGACTGGATCATCGATGGTGGCAGGCATCTTGTATTCATTGCCATCCGCAATCGACACCATCGTGCCTCGCAGGATCTTGCCCGATCGCGTCTTGGGTAGGCGATCTACCACCACCGCATTCTTAAACGCAGCGACAGGCCCGATTTTGTCCCGGACCATCTTGACCACATCCGCCACCACATCCTGGTGGTTCCGTTCAGATCCGGCATTGAGGCACAAGAATCCAACCGGCATTTGCCCTTTTAGTTGGTCCGACACGCCAATCACGGCACATTCTGCCACATCGGGGTGCGCAGCCAGCACCTCTTCCATCCCGCCAGTCGACAAACGGTGGCCAGCAACGTTGATGACATCATCGGTGCGCGCCATGATATAAAGATAACCGTCTTCGTCGATCATGCCTGCGTCACCGGTCTCGTAGTAGCCTGGGAAATGCTCCAGATACGACTTCTTGAACCGCGCCTCGGCGTTCCAGAGGGTCGGCAGCGTACCTGGGGGCAATGGCAGCTTGACCGCGATAGCTCCCAATTCACCTGGTTTCATGGGATGGCCACCTTCGTCCAGAATTTGAACGTCATAGCCTGGCATGGGCTTGGCAGGTGAACCCAATTTGATCGGAAGTTCCTCGATACCAAGTGGATTACCCGCGATTGTCCATCCGGTTTCGGTTTGCCACCAATGATCGATGACCGGGACATTCAACGCATCCTGCGCCCAGATGATGGTGTCCGGGTCGGCCCTCTCACCCGCAAGAAATAGCGCCTTCAGTTGCGAGAGGTCGTATTTCGACATCAACTCCCCATTGGGGTCTTCGCGTTTGACGGCGCGAATGGCTGTCGGGGCCGTGAAAAAACTTTTGACCTTATGTTCGGAGATCACGCGCCAGAAGGTGCCAGCGTCTGGCGTGCCAACGGGTTTGCCTTCGAACACAATCGTCGTATTGCCATGGATCAGCGGAGCGTAGCAGATATAGGAATGCCCCACGACCCAGCCCACATCTGACGCTGCCCAGAATACGTCACCTGGGTCGACATTGTAGATGTTCTTCATCGTCCAATTCAGCGCGACCAGATGGCCAGCGGTCGGGCGCACGACACCCTTTGGAGCTCCGGTGGTGCCCGAGGTATACAGAATATACGCCGGATCGTTGCCGTTTACAGGCACGCATTCTGCAGGTTCAGTTCCGTATTGGAACCCATGCCAATTGACATCGCGCCCTTCGATAAGTTGTGCAACCTCCTGTTCACGTTGGAAGATTACGCAGAGCTCGGGTTTGTGGCTGGCAAGATCGATCGCGCCATCCAACAGCGGTTTGTAGTGCACGACACGACCCGGTTCCATCCCGCATGAGGCGGCGATGATCGCCTTGGGTTTCGCATCATCAATGCGCACCGCGAGTTCGTTGCTGGCAAAGCCGCCAAACACCACCGAGTGCACTGCACCAAGGCGGGCGCAGGCCAGCATGGCCTCCAACGCTTCGGGGATCATCGGCATATAGATGATGACCCGGTCCCCTTTCTCAACTCCTTTCGCGCGGAGCGCACCGGCCAGATTGGCGACCCTGTTGCGCAGCTCGACGTAGGAGATTTCGCGTTTGGTATGTGTGATGGGACTGTCATAGATGATCGCGGTCTGCTCGCCACGACCGTTTTCCACATGCCGGTCGACTGCGTTCCAGCACGTATTTACCTTGGCATCGCTGAACCATTCATAGAGAGGCGCATTGTCGTCGAACAGAGCTTTGCTGGGCTCTTGAACCCAGTCGATCCCTTTTGCCGCATCCATCCAGAATGCTTCGGGGTCGTTCTTCCAGCTCTCGTAGACGTCCTGATATGCCATGATGGCCTCCTCCCAAATTCCTCGCGTTTTGTGTTAGGCGCCGAGGGTGCCTCGGGCAAGCGACGCGGAATGCGGCGCGTCAGTTTATCGCAAAATCTTTGCAGAACCTTTCAGATTGGACTGCAAAGTTTTGCAAATTCTCTGATATTTATGACCTTCTAGTTGATCCATCTAAGGTTTTGCAAATCTGCTAACTCGCCGCTGCAAAAGCGACAGTGCCAATAGAATCAACTTGGGCAACTGGTCCGGAGCCCGGTCGTGAGTATCCTCATACCGCCGCGCCCAGATTACCCGTAATGAGCCACTGGCGTTCCGGCGATGGCCGCCATGTTCAACAGCCCCCGGGCAGTGATTGATGGCGTTACGATATGGGCTTTGTTTCCCATCCCCATCAAGATCGGCCCCACCTCTAATCCGTCCGCTTTCATCTTGAGGATATTACGCACCCCGCTTGCTGCATCCGCGTGTGCGAAAATCAGGACATTCGCAGCGCCATCCATACGCGAGTTCGGGAAAATACGTGCACGCAATTCAGGATCAAGGGCCAGGTCCAAGTTCATCTCGCCCTCATAGCTGAAATCGCGCGGCTCAGAATCGAGGATCTCAAGGCCCGCCCGAAGGCGCTTGCCCGATCCCTCTGCCTGATTGCCGAACTGCGATTGCGAACAGAATGCAATCTTCGGCTCCAGTCCGAACCGCCGCACGTGACGGGCTGCGCCGATGGTTGTTTCGGCGAGTTCCTCGGGGGTGGGCAGTTGCCGTACATGCGTGTCGGCGATGAATAGGGGGCCGTCTTCCAGAATCATAAGTGAAAGCGCGCCGTGCGGGCGTAAATCGCCATCATCCAGAACTTGCTCAACATAATTGAGATGCCAGCGGTATTCGCCGAATGTACCGCAGATCATGCTGTCAGCCTCGCCGCGATGCACCATGATCGCCGCAATTGCAGTATTGTTGGTGCGCATGATGGCTTTTGCGAGGTCCGGAGTGACCCCCCGCCGCTGCATGATCTGGTGATATGAGTTCCAGTAGTCGTAGTAGCGCGGATCGTCCTGCGGGTTCACAATCTGGAAATCCTGCCCCGGACGAACTGTCAGCCCCAGTCGTTCGCATCGTGCGTCGATTACGTCCGGGCGACCAATCAGGATCGGGGTTTCTGTGGTTTCTTCCAAAATAGCCTGTGCTGCACGCAATACCCGCTCGTCCTCGCCTTCTGCAAAAACGATCCGCCGGGAAGCAACTGCAGCGGCTTCAAATACTGGCCGCATCAGAAGAGCCGATTTGAACACAGTCTGATTCAGCCGTTCTTTATAGGCCTCGAGGTCATCAATGGGCCGTTTTGCGACCCCACTTTTCATGGCTGCTTGCGCAACAGATGACGAAACGACTCCGACGAGGCGCGGGTCGAAAGGTTTGGGAATCAGATAATCCGGCCCAAAGGTCAACTGCTCACCCTTGTAGGCTGCCGCAGCTTCAGCGCTGGTTGTCGCACGGGCCATGTCGGCAATTCCGTCGACGCAGGCGATTTGCATCTCGTCATTGATTTCAGTCGCACCAACATCCAGGGCACCCCGGAAGATGAACGGGAAACACAAGACATTGTTCACCTGGTTCGGGAAATCGCTGCGGCCGGTTGCAATGATCGCATCTGGCGCAACTTCGCGTGCCGCTTGTGGCAGGATTTCCGGAGTTGGGTTGGCCAATGCAAAGATGATCGGGGTTTTAGCCATCTTTTCAACCATCTCGGGCTTCAACACGTTCGGTCCACTCAGCCCCAGGAACAGATCGGCATCCGGGATCACATCATCCAGAGTGCGCAGATCGGTTTTTTGGGCAAACTGGTCCTTGTGCGGGTTCATATCCTCGGCGCGGCCCTCATAGACCAGACCGTGAATGTCGCACAGCCAGATATTCTCGCGTTTGACCCCAAGCTTCACCAACATGCTGAGGCAGGCGATCCCTGCGGCGCCACCACCGGTTGAGACAACTTTGATATCCTCAAACTTCTTGCCTGCCACATGCAGGGCGTTCTTGGCAGCGGCCCCAACAACGATCGCGGTGCCGTGCTGGTCGTCGTGAAAGACGGGGATATTCATCCGCTCTCGGCACAGTTTTTCAACAATGAAACAATCCGGTGCCTTGATGTCTTCAAGGTTGATCGCGCCAAAAGTCGGTTCCAACGCGCAGACGATATCCGCCAGTTTTTCGGGGTCAGGCTGATCCACCTCGATGTCAAAACAGTCGATGCCAGCGAATTTTTTGAATAGGACCGCCTTGCCTTCCATCACTGGCTTTGATGCCAGAGCACCTATGTCGCCGAGCCCCAGAACCGCAGTGCCGTTCGAAACAACAGCCACCAGATTGCCGCGCGCGGTATATTTTTCGGCATTGGCTGCGTCGCTTTTGATCTCGAGGCTGGCTTCGGCCACTCCTGGCGAATAAGCGCGTGCAAGGTCCCGGCCGTTTGCCATCGGCTTCGTGGCCTTGATCTCAAGCTTTCCGGGCTTTGGATGGGCATGATATTCAAGCGCAGCCTGTCGCAGGTTCGGTGTGTCAGACATCGGCAATTCAACTCCGTTCCAATATTCGTTTGATGGTTAAACCATTTCTCAACGCTTGGCTATGTCGCCTCGGATTGCTGTCGAAATAAGGTCTCACGGATACGTTAAGGGGTCGCTGGTTGAGATTTGATGCTTTGCTTCTATGTACAGTCGATTCCCGACTATCTAACGGGCCTCAGAAGCGACGGATCTGATCATGCGCAATAAAAACAAAGCTTGTGCTGACGCGCAAATGGCCACCGCTTTTGACAGGCTTGGCACCAAAGGGGGTGCCTTGGTTGGTTCGCTTGCTTTGGCTGTCGTTCTGCTTTGCGTGGCCATGATCTGGCCTTTGCAGGCCGCAGCATTCAACCAAGAGGGCGGCTTGATCGAGACAATTTCAGCCACTGCGTTGCTGACTGCCGGGCTGGTCGCGCTGGTGCGTTTTCCAGGCCTCTCGCGCTTATATATTGCACTTATATGCCTACTGTTGGCCGAGCGCGAGCTGGAAGCAGAGGCCTACACCGAAGGCAGCGTACTTTTCGTCGTGCTAGAATGGCTGGATTTACTGCTTGATGCGACCACAGTCCGGATCGCTTTGGGCGTGATTGTCATTGGTGGTTTGCTTTGGCACGGGATACCAAACGGAGTACGGGCACTTAAGATCCGCGCACCATTTCTGACGGTATTTGTCCTAGCCGGAAGTGTTGCGGTACTGGCGCAGATACTCGAAGAAGTCAGTGGATTTTTCTCGGAAGGCCTTTCGGTCACGATGGCTACACGCCTGTTCGTGCTGGAAGAAACGCTTGAAATGTACTTTTCAATTGGCATTTTGGCCGCTGTTCTGATCGGATGGCCAAAAATCAGATCCGAAGAGATACAGAATGACAAGCGATCCGAAAGACTTCCAGACGCGCGCTGAAATCCGCCTGCCGACGCAGGAACTCCGCAACGATATTCCGTTCTATACCAAGGTGCTGGGGATGCGGATGGACATGATCTATCCAGCCGACGATCCAAATACCGCTGTGTTTTCCGGACATGGTTTACGTTTGCGGATCGAGAAAGACGCATCCGGGTCTCCTGGGACCTTGCGCATTTTGACGTCTGACCCCGACAGGTTCGCTGACGGCCAGCGCAGTCTTGTCGCACCAAATGGCACCCGGATCGAAATAGAGGAACTGGATCCACCGCTGGTTATGCCGGAAACGGTTCATTCATTTGTTGTTCGCCGCCTCAAAGATCAGGCGCCTTGGATCATCGGGCGGGCAGGGATGCATTATCGCGATCTGGTGCCTGACAGGTTGGGCGGTTCGATCATCGCCAGTCATATCCGCATTCCCGATGGCGGCCCGGTGCCGGACATGGTGCATTTTCACAAGGTCGGGTTTCAGCTTATCTTCTGCATCCACGGTTGGGTGGATGTGGTTTACGAGGATCAGGGTGAGAAAATGCGCCTGACAGCGGGTGATTGCTTTATTCAACCGCCCGAAATCCGTCACCGAGTGCTTGAGGCATCGGACAACGTGCAGGTGATCGAGATTGGTGTACCGGCTGAACATGTGACCGAGATCGACCACGAGATGGACCTGCCAACACCACACTTCCGACCGGACCGGGAATGGCAGGGCCAACGGTTTGTTTATAATCAGGCCAAAGACGCGGTGTGGATACCTTTCCGTCTGCCCGGATATGTCTGTCGCGACACAACCATTGCCGAAAACACCAAGGGTGTCGCGGGTGTGCAGGTCTTCCGTCGCGGGCAAGGTCAGCCAGAGTGGGCCAGCCACGATACTGATATCCACTTTACCTTTGTGATGGATGGCGAGGTCACACTTGAGGGTGAGGGGCGCGAACCCTATCGGCTGGAACAGGGCGACGCCTTCGTCATTCCACCTGGCATGAGAACTCGTTTGTCTGATCCAACTGACGATGTCGAATTGTTGGAAGTAACGCTGCCCGGCACATTCAACACGACCTTGGGCTAAATGCTTGTGATTATCCGCGCTCGGGGGCTTCAAATTCCCCGGCGCTTTCATTTAGGGTATGACATTCTGACCAAGTGATCAAAAATTGGGAATCGTCATGTCTTTGAAAGATGCTGCTTTGGCTGTTCGTGAAAATGCGCACGCGCCTTATTCGAATTTCAAGGTCGGGGCGGCGATCCGGACAAGTTCTGGAGCGGTTTACACCGGCTGCAATGTCGAAAACGTAGCCTACCCGGAAGGCACCTGTGCCGAGGCCGGGGCGATTGCCGCGATGATCGCCGCAGGCGACAAAGAACTGACTGAAGTTTACGTGGTTGCCAGCAGTCCGCATCCGGTGCCACCCTGCGGCGGCTGCCGTCAGAAACTGGCTGAATTCGGAAAAGGCGATGTGGTGGTCACTATGGCGACTGCCGATGGTCTTGAAACCAAAACCACAATAGCTGATCTGTTGCCGGGTGCATTTGGTGCTGCGCATATGAGGGACACTTGATCAGATGGATGCGCGTTCGATTATCGCCAAGCTTCGCCGTAACGAGATACCGACATCAGCCGAATTGCATTGGTTCGCACAGGGGTTGGCTGATGGTGGCGTAAGTGACGCGCAGGCGGGAGCCTTTGCCATGGCGGTCTGCATGGGTGGGCTGGGGGCTCAGGGCAGGGCTGATTTGACGGTTGCCATGCGTGACAGCGGTGAGGTGCTGAACTGGGATGTTGATGGCCCGGTGATCGACAAACACTCGACTGGTGGAGTCGGGGATTGCGTCAGCCTGGTTCTCGCACCGGCCCTAGCCGAATGCGGGGCCTATGTACCAATGATCTCGGGCAGGGGGCTGGGCCACACCGGCGGCACTTTGGACAAACTCGAAGCGATCCCCGGCGTGACAACACAGATCGGCCAGACAAGGCTGGCGCAGATACTGAATGAGACCGGCGCTGCGATTGTCGGCGCTACGGGGCAGATCGCACCGGCGGATAAACGGCTGTACGCGATCCGCGATGTGACGGCGACGGTGGAAAGCCTTGATCTGATCACTGCGTCGATCCTGTCAAAGAAGCTGGCCGCCAGCCCGGATGCGCTGGTGCTGGACGTCAAGGTGGGCAGCGGGGCGTTCATGAAGACGTTGGATGAGGCGCGCAAGCTTGCTCGGGCGCTGACCGAAACTGCAAATACCGCTGGGTGCCGGACCTCAGCGGTGATCACCGACATGAATCAACCGCTTGCGCCAGCACTTGGCAACGCGCTGGAAGTTGCCGAAGTGATGAAAGTCATGACCAGTGGTCAATCCTCACCTTTGGCCGAAATATCTGCTGAACTGGGTGGCGTGTTGATGGCAGATGCGGGCATGTGCGCATCGGCGGAAGAAGGCCGGGCGCGGATCGCAGAAGTAATACGTGACGGGCGCGCCGCCGAACGGTTTGGCCGCATGATGGCCGCTGTCGGAGGACCTGTGCACTTCGTCGATACCTGGGCGCGATTCCTGCCCGAAGCAAACGTGATCCAAGAGGTGCCTGCGCCCCGCGATGGCTACATCTCTGCGATAGATGGTGAGGCACTAGGACTGGCGGTGGTTGCCCTGGGTGGTGGACGCCAGGTTGAGAGTGATGAGATCGACCCGGCGGTTGGATTGTCGGATATCTTGCGGTTGGGTCAGCACGTTCAGAAGGGCGCGCCATTGGCCGTGGTCCACGCAGCCCGAGAAGATGCAGCGCGACTTGCGTCCGAGGCGGTATTGAATGCCGTAGCGCTTGGCGATGCGCCAGTAGAACAACCTCCGCATATACACGAAAGGATCAGCGCGTGAGCCGCGCTTTCCTTGTTGTTATGGATTCGGTTGGTATCGGCGGCGCGCCAGATGCCAATCAGTTCTACAACGGCACCACGCCCGATACGGGTGCAAACACGGTGGCTCATATTGCGCAGGCCTGTGCCGAAGGGCGCGCAGAAGAAGGACGCTCCGGCCCATTGCATTTGCCAAATCTCGACGCTCTGGGACTGGGCGCTGCAACGCGACTGGCCTCAAATGATGTCACGCCGGGGTTAGAAGCCAAACCAACAGGTCTCTGGGGATGCGCGCGAGAGTATTCACCGGGCAAGGACACGCCCTCTGGCCATTGGGAATTGGCAGGCGTTCCGGTGCCGTGGGACTGGCACTATTTCCCGGATACGACACCTGCCTTTCCCGCCGAGCTGAGCCGGGCAGCGGCGCAGGCTGCAGGTACCGTTGGCATTCTGGGCGATTGCCACGCTTCTGGCACGGCGATCATCGCTGAATTGGGGGCTGAGCATATGCGAACCGGCTGGCCGATCTGCTATACATCTGCCGACAGTGTGTTCCAGATTGCCGCACATGAGGAGAGCTTTGGCCTCGACCGTTTGCTGGATCTGTGCAAGGTGCTTGCGCCGCAGCTTCACGAAATGAAAGTTGGCCGTGTGATAGCTCGGCCATTCACCGGAACACCGGAAACTGGATTTACCCGCACCACCAACCGCAAGGATTTTGCCATCGTACCCCCAAGCCCGGTGCTGACAAACTGGGCGCAGGACGCGGGTCGGCACGTGTATGCAGTTGGCAAGATCGGCGACATCTTCTCGATGCAGGGGATCGACTCGTTGCGCAAAGGTTCGGATGCCGAACTGATGGCCCACCTTTCTGATCTGGTGGATGAGGCCGAAGACGGCAGCCTGACATTTGCCAACTTCGTCGAGTTCGACAGCATCTATGGCCACCGTAGGGATATCAGCGGCTATGCCCGCGCGTTGGAGTGGTTTGACCGCGAGTTGGGTGCCATCCTTCAAAAATTGCTCCCCGACGACCTGATGCTGCTAACCGCCGATCATGGCAATGATCCCAGCTGGATCGGAACCGATCACACGCGCGAACAAGTGCCGGTATTGATTGCCGGACATGGCACAGGTGAAATCGGCCGGATCAACTTTGCCGATGTCGCTGCCAGTATCGCGCATCACCTGAATATCCCGGCGCAAGGACCGGGGCGGAGTTTTCTATGACAGCGGCTGACCAACCCAAGATCGAACTTCACCTGCATCACGAAGGTGCAGCGCCCCCCGCCTTTATTCGCCAGTTGGCCCATGAAAAGCGCGTGGATCTAAGCGGGATTTTCAAACCCGATGGCTCGTATGATTTTCGCGACTTTGCACATTTCCTCAGTGTCTACGAGGCTGCCTGCGAGGTTCTGAAATCGCCAGAGGATTTTCGCCGATTGACGTTGGCCATTCTCGAAGAGAGCGCAGCCAACGGGGTGGTGTATTCTGAAACTTTCCTTAGCCCCGATTTTTGCGGCGGAGGAGATTTGCATGCATGGAAGGACTATTTGACCGCGATCCAGGATGCCGCTGATGAGGCCGAGCGCAAATTCGGGGTTACGCTGCGCGGTGTCGTGACCTGTGTGCGCCATTTCGGACCCGAGCAAGCCAAGCGCAGTGCACATTGTGCGGCCGAAACTGCTGGGAACTGGATCACCGGATTTGGCATGGGCGGCAATGAATCCGTCGGAACGCAGGGTGATTTCAAATGGTCCTTTGAGTGCGCGCGCGAGGCAGGGCTGCAGTTGACCACACATGCCGGTGAATTTGGGGGTCCCGATAGTGTGCGGGACGCAATTCGCGATTTGGGGGTCGAGCGTGTGGGCCATGGTGTCCGTGCCATCGAAGACCCGGACCTTGTGCATGAACTGATCGACCGAGATATCACGTTGGAAGTGTGTCCGGGCTCGAACGTGGTTCTTGGCCTATTCCCCGATTTCGCGGCGCATCCCATTGCGAAACTGCGCGATGCAGGTGTCAAAGTGACCGTGTCTACTGACGATCCACCGTTTTTCCATACCACGATGCGGCGCGAATATGAGATGTTGGGTGCAGCATTCGGCTGGCAAGCCGAAGATTTTGCCGCCCTTAATGTAACGGCCCTTAATGCGGCCTTTTGTGATGAAGAGACCCGCGCGCGGGTCAAGAGAAGACTGGAGACATCATGAGCGATCACCTGACCGTCGTCGACCACCCGCTGGTGCAGCATAAACTGACGCTCATGCGGGACAAGGGCACCTCGACCGCCGTGTTCCGGCAGTTGTTGCGCGAGATCACGTTGCTGTTGGCCTATGAGGTCACCCGCGAGATGTCGCTGACGACGCGCCACATCGAAACCCCGATGGAAGAGATGGACGCACCCATATTGGCGGGCAAGAAGCTTGCGTTGGTTTCGATCCTGAGGGCCGGAAACGGGATGCTGGACGGGGTGTTGGAGCTGATCCCCTCGGCGCGGGTCGGCTTTGTGGGTCTCTATCGCGATGAAGAGACGCTTAAACCTGTACAGTATTATTTCAAAGCGCCCGAAGGGCTGAAGGACCGTCTGGTCATTGCTGTTGATCCGATGCTGGCAACTGGCAACAGCTCGGCCGCAGCGATCGATCTGCTGAAAGAGCAGGGGGCCGCAGATATCCGTTTCCTTTGTCTTCTGGCTGCACCCGAAGGCGTGGCTCGCATGAAAGAGGCGCATCCGGATGTCAAAATAGTGACTGCGGCGCTGGATCGTGAGTTGAACTCCAAGGGCTACATCATGCCGGGCCTGGGCGATGCCGGGGATCGGATGTTCGGCACCAAATAGGCGCTATTGCCCGCAGATATTCTGCAGCCGGACCCAATCGCGGTCCGGCAATACCTGTTCCAAAGTTCGACCTGCCATGGGGTCCGCCTCGATCAACCCGAGAACGGACTCGCCTGTGATGTCAACAGCATAAGCGTACGGTGTTGAGGGAAGGGCGGCCTGAGCGAACACTGCCAGCAGATCATCATCGCTAATTTGTGGTTGAGGTTCAGCCAGGATTTCTTCGGTGTAGGTATCGACTATTTCAGTGGTCAACTCGCCAGTCGTCAACAGCCGAAACGCGGTTGTTGGGCCGGTACGATCTAACAGGTCGTCCAACGGTGCCTGTTGTGCCGCGCGAGCGCGCGCGGCGATAACATACCCCGCGGCAACGGCGGGGTCTTCATGATCTTCGACCAGCGCGCGATTCAGCAATACAGTCCCCCCCGGCAGGCTTAGGCTGTTGGACAAACCTGCGGGCAGAATCACGATCTGTCGAACACCAGTTCGTTTTGCAAGCCGGTCCAATGAGTCCTGCGCTTCGGGTGAATTGCATGCCTTGCCTGATACCCTTTCAATGCGCTGCAGGATCGTATCTCCGATCTCTTGCTGTTTGATCTCTGGCACGACTGAAACGACATGACGCTGCAAAGCGCCGGGCAACCACAGCAAAAGAACTGCCACTACGGCCAGCGCCACCCCCGCAACGCTGAGCCAGCGCAGACGACCGGGGTGCGGTCTGGCGCGGTCGATAGCACGTTGCAGACGATCGATGGCCTCGATCATCGTGGTTTCCGTTTCTGCAAGCTCCAGCGTTTCGCCAGGATCGCCGTCGGGACAATAGATGGCGGGATACGCACCCGGGTTTTGACGCTCTAACGCAGCCAAAGACCAATGCGTGAGCGCGCTGTCATTGAAATCCGAGATCGTCAGAGTGGCTTCGCCAATCGAAACCACAACCTCACGCCGCTGTTCATCGGGCGAAGGGCGCCACAAACCGGTGGCTTCGATCCGCTGGTACTGTTTGAGTGCGGTCATCGGTTAATGCTGCTCGAGTATTATTTTGCACTAAGCTTAGCATGGCAAAAACCAGCGGCGCAAACCTGTTGCATCAGGTTTGTGAAATGTGCTGATTGTAGCGGGTAGTTTTCTGGCCAGCACTGGCTAATCAAGCGCAGAGGCGGGAATGCAGTCACAACAACAATCCCATTCGATGCTGGCCTCTTTACTGATGGTCGCCTCGATGGCCATTATCGGCGTCATCGATAACTTTGTGATCCGGGTCGCCGAAAGCATTGGGCTATGGCAGTTTCATCTAAGCCGCGCGACGTTGATGTTACCCCTGATTGCGCTTCTTTCGGTGCTTGGCTTGGGCAGTTTGAAACCACGCCGGTACGGCATCGTCGCGGTGCGTAGCGTATTGATAACAATGGCGATGCTTTTTTATTTTACAGCTCTGGCTCTGATGCCGATTGCGCAGGCGTTGGCAGGGCTGTTTACCTCACCGATTTTTGTGCTGCTGATTTCCGCACTTTTTCTGAAGCAGCATATCGGCCCCTGGCGAATCGTGGCCGTTCTTTTGGGCTTTGCCGGAATACTCAGTGTTTTGCAGCCCGATCCCAATTCATTTGATCTTAAGACGTTGATCCCAGTAGCTGGAGGTTTTTTCTATGCTCTCAGCGCCGTTGTAACCCGCACGCATTGCCGTGATGAAAGCACCGTCGCCCTGCTGGCCGCGATGGTCGTAACCTTGGGATTAGCAGGGTTGATTGGTCTGATATGGCTGGCTGTGTTTCCGGTTGACGTGCCTGAAGGCCCAGAGGGGTTTGCCATGCGCGGTTGGGTCTGGCCGATACATGAAGCCCTGCCTTGGGTGGTGCTGCAAGCGATTGGGTCTACGATCGCCGTTTTCATGCTGATCAAAGCTTACCAATTAGGAGAGCCTTCCTACGTCGCCGTATTCGAGTATTCGGTCATGATATTCGGACCCTTCTTTGCATGGATCGCCTTTGGACAATCGGTAGGATTAATGCAGGTCGTCGGTATTGGCATGATCGCAACTGCAGGAATTTTATTGGCTTGGAGAGAGAAGCGCGCTGCCGGAAAGCTGCCCAAAGCTCTGCCAAATTGAGGACGTGTGTAGATAAAGCAAAGTTACTTGCACATCGCCTATAGTTTCCAGGTGTCGTGCAAAGCGATCTTCGCCGCCCATATTGTTCCGGAACGTCACGTGAAATATGGCCAAAAGGTCCTTATTTCGCCGCAATTGTGGCAAAACTTAGTCAGCTCGTGGCACATAAGCATGGTCAATCTGAACTATGTCGAAGTGCCAAGAGGGGGGCGCAAGTGTTAGAGTTAGTGAGTGTTTCGGGGTATTCGAAACGTGAGGGTCAAGGCCCGCAACCTGTTCAAGAGTCAGCCGTTTCAGTGCGCCGCGGTGGATTGCTGCATGGGACCAGGGTTGCAACAACCAGTGGTTGGAAGCCGGTTGAAAATCTGGTTACTGGCGAACTGGTGCGAACGCTGGATCACGGGTTTAGAGAATTGCGCCGTGTCTGCGCCGACAGCGTCGTGGTTCCAGGGGGGGAACGCAGGCCAGAGTATCTGCCGGTCCTTGTCCCGGCTCGCGCCGCGTATAATGGGCGGCCGGTCTGGCTGATGCCAGAGCAGGGAATGGCGCTGGATCAGACTAAACTGGATCTGGGAATTGAGGGGCTCTCAATTGTCCCTGCGCGTATGCTAAGCGGTGTTGGCAATCTCAGATCAAATACTCCGGCGCAAAGCTTCGATGTGACGTCGTTGTATTTTGATCAGGATGAGATTGTCTTTATCGAGGGGGGATTCCAAGCCTACTGTCCTGCGGGAGGTATGGGACCGGTCTGCACATACGAAGTTGCCGACCAAGAAGATGCTGATCTGTTGATCGAAGCGGTGGCCATGAAAGGCGACATATCGGTTTTTGCAAACCCATTGGGTGCGCTGCCTGCGCCCGTCCCGCAGGAACCAATATTCCCTATTCGCCCCCCCAAGGGCATGCGTCGGCCAGGGCGGCCAGGGCGGCCTAATGCCCCGATCTTGTTTCTGCGATCGGACTGGCGCATCTGAACGTAATCTGCTGGCGCAAAACAGATTGCGCCAGCAGTTCAATATCAGGCAGCTTCGGCCTCTGGGTTGAAGCGACCATAGAAATTCTGACCTTTCTCGGCCATTTCGCGCAGGAGCGGTGGGCACGCAAAACGCTCGCCATAGGCCTCGGTCAGTTGGTCGCAACGCTCAGACGCATAGGGCGTGCCGATGATGTCCAGCCAACTGAGCGGACCACCCGACCAAGGGGCAAAACCCCATCCAAGGATTGCACCCACGTCGCCTTCGCGGATGTCCTCAAGAACACCTTCTTCCAACGCACGAACCGCTTCCAAAACCTGCGCGAACATCAGGCGTTCCTGCACTTCGATCAGGTCGGGTTGTTCGGCAGCCAGCGGGTATTTGTCCTGCAAACCCTTCCAGTATTCGACGCGTTTACCCTTGTCGTCATAGTCGAAGAATCCGGCATTGGCCTTGCGGCCCAGACGCCCCTGTTCCTCCATCCAGAAGATCAGATCGTCCGAGGGGCTATCAGGATAGGCATCGCCCATCGCTGCTTTCGTTGCCCGTGCTATCTTGGCCCCGAGATCGATTGAGGTTTCGTCCGTCAACTGGATCGGTCCTACCGGGAAACCCAACTGCCGCGCGGCATTGTCTATCAAGATCGGACTGACGCCCTCGGTGATCATCCGAGCACCCTCGTTGATATAGGGGATGATGCAGCGGTTGGCGTAGAAGAAGCGTGCGTCATTGACCACGATCGGCGTTTTGCGGATCTGACGCACGTAATCCAGTGCTTTTGCCACTGCCCGATCGCCAGTTTCCTTGCCCTTGATGATCTCAACTAGGAACATCTTCTCAACTGGTGAGAAGAAGTGGATGCCGATGAACTGCTCAGGCCGCACACTCGCCTTGGCCAGATCGGTGATCGGCAGGGTCGAAGTGTTCGAGGCAAAGATGCAATCTTCGGGGATGATCGCTTCGACGCGTTTGGTCATCTCGGCCTTTACACTCGGGTCTTCGAACACGGCCTCGATGATCAGATCGCAGCCTTTGAGGTGTTCCAAATCCGGCGTCGCGGTGATCTGGCCCAGCATGGCCTCTTTCTTCTCAGCCGTAACCTTGCCGCGCTTGATACCCTTGTCCAAATAGGCCTCGGAATAGGCTTTGCCTTTGTCGGCTGCTTCCTGATCACGGTCGATCAGAACAACTTCCATGCCCGCTTGAGCCGAGACCAGAGCAATGCCTGCGCCCATCATGCCAGCACCCAGAACACCGATCTTCTTGACCCGCTGATCGGGCACATCCTTGGGCCGCACAGCGCCTTTTTCTAGCGCCTCCTTGTTCAGGAACAGCGAGCGGATCATCGCCGAAGACGAAGGGTTCATCAGCACGTTGGTGAACCAACGGGCTTCGATCTTCAGGGCGGTGTCGAAGTCAACCAGCGCGCCTTCGTAGATGGAACTCAACAGAGCCTTGGCCGCCGGGAATGCACCTTGTGTCTTGCCATTCACCATCGCGCTTGCGCCGACGAACGTCATGAAGCCAGCTGGGTGGTAGGGTGCGCCGCCGGGCATTTTGTAGCCTTTCGCATCCCATGGTTTGACCAGATCGGAATCCTTGGCGTTCAGAACCCATTCCTTGGCCGCGGCAACCGGATCGTCCGCCACGGCGTCGATCAGTTGCGCGCCTTTGGCCTTCTTCGAGTCCATCATCTTACCTTCCAGCAGCACCGGAGCTGCCGCCATTGCACCAACCATCCGGCTGTAGCGCATGGTGCCGCCGCCGCCGGGGAAGA
This sequence comes from Ruegeria sp. G2, assembly GCF_056533505.1. Lineage (NCBI taxonomy): Bacteria > Pseudomonadati > Pseudomonadota > Alphaproteobacteria > Rhodobacterales > Roseobacteraceae > Ruegeria > Ruegeria sp. G2. The sequence continues at coordinate 18,842 of NZ_JBQFON010000001.1, forward strand.
TGCCGAGCAAAATCTCGGGCAGGCCGATCTTAGCCTTTGGATTGTTGGTCATTACCCGGTGATGGCAGGCTAATGCGATCTCGGTCCCGATCCCGGCACAGGTGCCGTTGATGGCGCAAGCCACTGGTTTGCCGCCCTTTTTGGATTTGGGGTCCATGCCCGCCAGCTCCAACCGACGCAGGATGTTGTGGCCGCTCATGACAAAGTCGAACAAAGCCTGAGCCGGCTCGTCTCCGGCTTCCTGACGGATCGTGGCGAGGGTGCTCAGATCCATGCCGCCCGCAAACGACCCTTCCTTGCCGCTGGTGATAACAATCCCTTTGATCTCATCATCTGCCAGCGCCTGATCGATCAGTTCGCCGACCAAAGTGAAAGCCTCGCGGCTTAGGACATTCATGGATTTACCCGGAACGTCCCAGGTGATGAAGGCAACGCCGTCGGCGTCTTTGCTGAGGGTGAAATCAGTCATTGTCATCTCCAATCTGGTCAGCCGTCAGCGGGCCGCCGTCTTTGCGGGTAAAGCGAAAGTCGTCGCCCTCGAACTTCACCATCATGTCTATGTCGCTGTAATAGCCGGTCTCGGTCGGGGTCCGTGTACCCACCACCAGAAAGGATGCGGGCGCGTCGGTTTTGTTCACAAGGTGATGGCCATTGGCGTCACCTGCAGGCCAGGCGGCGCAGTCACCGGGCAGCATCTCATGCTCGCCATCATCATCGATCAGCACACATTTGCCGCTGAGCATGATTGCAAACTCGTCCTGCTCCATGTGGTAGTGGCGCAGCGAGGACAGGCCGTTCGGTTCCAGACGTACGATGTTGACCCCAAATTGCGTCAAACCGTTCGCATCGCCCAAGGGTTGGACGTAGCGGTCATCGCCCGCTCTTGCCAGTTTGCCGGGATAGCCCGAACCGTTCCGAAACGGTATTTTGGAAAGATCAATTTTGGGCATCAGACACGCTCGATAATGGTTGCCGCACCCATGCCGGACGCGATGCAGAGTGTGGCCAGACCGGTTTCCTTGTCCTGACGCTCCAACTCATCCAGCAGGGTTCCGATGATCATCGCACCAGTCGCGCCCAGCGGGTGACCCATCGCGATCGAGCCGCCGTTGACGTTAACCAGCGCCGGATCGACGTCGAACGCCTGCTGGAAGCGCAGCACGACCGAGGCGAAGGCTTCGTTCACCTCAAACAGGTCCAGATCGCCGATCTTCATGCCATTGTCGGCCAGAATCTTCTCGGTCACAGGAACCGGGCCGGTCAGCATGATGGTCGGGTCGGTGCCGATTTTTGCGGTCGCCTTGATGCGCGCGCGCGGCTTCAGGCCGTATTTCTCGCCGAACTCCTTGTTGCCGATCAGTACAGCCGCCGCTCCATCCACGATGCCCGAGCTGTTGCCGGCGTGGTGGATGTGATTGATGCGCTCAAGATGCGGGTACTTGATCATCGCAACCTTGTCGAAGCCCGGCATTTGCTCGCCCATCATCTGGAAGGATGGGTTCAGCGCGCCGAGGCTCTGCATGTCTGTGCCGGGGCGCATGTACTCATCGTGGTCCAGAATGGTCAGGCCGTTCTGATCCTTGATCGAGATCACCGACTTATCAAAGCGGTTGTCTTCCCACGCAGCAGCCGCGCGTTTCTGAGATTCAACGGCCAGCGCATCCGCATCGTCGCGGCTGAACCCATATTCGGTTGCGATAATGTCGGCCGAGATACCTTGCGGCACAAAATAGGTTTCCATCGCCAAAGAAGGGTCAACGGCAATCGCCGCACCATCGCTGCCCATGGCCACCCGGCCCATCATCTCGACACCGCCTGCGATATAGGCTTCACCTGCGCCGCCTTTGACCTGATTTGCGGCCAAGTTCACGGCCTCCATGCCCGAGGCACAGAAACGGTTGATCGCCAGGCCGGGGATCGATTCATCCAGATCCGAAGCCAGAACTGCTGAGCGTGCCAGGCAGCCGCCTTGCTCCATCACCTGCGTGACGTTGCCCCAGATCACATCCTCGACGGCGTGACCTTCCAGATTGTTGCGCTCTTTCATTGCGTTCAGGGTCAGGGCCGACAGACGCACCGAGGTTACCTCGTGCAGACTGCCATCCTTGCGGCCCTTGCCGCGCGGCGTGCGCAGGGCGTCATAGATATAGGCTTCGGTCATGGGGTCTTCTCCTTAAGCTCGATCCGACGGGTTGCCGGGCATCAGGTCGTAGGGGTGTTTCCAGCCGGGCTGTTCGCTGAGGCGCGTCAGCCAGGCGTCAATATTGGGCCAGTCGGCGCGATCAAAGCCGAATGGTTCGGGGTAATAGAGGTAGCCGCAGCAGCTGATGTCAGCATTGGTCACGCCGTTGCCAACGATCCAGTCACGGCCGTCAAGATGGGCGTTCAGCGTCTGATAAGCTGCCTTGAGGCGACCCTGATTGAACGCGATAACATCCGGGTTGCGGTGCTTTTCGGGCAAGAAGTTGATCAGGAAACGGGTCAGCCCGGCCATCGAGCTAAGCTTGTGGTTGTCCCACAGAACCCATCTGAAGATCTCGTAATTTTCATCACGATCTTTGCCGCCGAATTTTCCGGATTTTTCCGTCACATAAGCCTGAATCGCGCCGGACTGACTGGTGCGAAAATCACCGTCCACCATCACGGGGGCTTCACCCATCTCATTCACTTCTGCCCGAAATTCAGGGGTGCGCGTCACACCCCCGAAGAAATCAACAAAGACCGGCTCCCAGTCCAGACCGGACATTTCCAACGCAAGCGCGGCTTTGTAGCTGTTTCCGCTTTCACCAAAGCAATACAGTTGAATGGTCATGAGCGCGCCCCTCCCAAGGCATAAAGATATGTTTTCTGTGCTACCTTCAGTGGCCAGCACGAAGTTTTAACGTTTTCGAGCTTCCAGCTCTGAATTAAATATGCGCAGCCTATGCGTCAGGTTTTCGTGATCGATCACGCTGTTGAAATTCTCAAAAAGGAACGACAAAGCCTCACCTTCATCCAATCCCGCCTCTCGTGCGAAACCGCGGAGCTTACGGTAGCCGTCCTCGGTCATCGCGACCGGAAATCGGCGGGTCAGGCGAAAGCGTTTTGGCATCTTGTCTCCTCCGTTGGTGGGCTCGGGTTGCTTTAACCGAGCCCACACTGAGATCAGAAGTTCGCCGCGTCCAGTGCCATTACCGTGTCTGCTCCGGTCTGGATGCGGGCCAGATGCATGGCTGTCGCGGGCAGGCGGCGGGCCATATAGAAGCGACCGGTATTGATCTTGGTCTCGTAGAACTCTTTGTCCGAGGCACCGCCGTCCAACGCGTCTTGAGCGGCCTTTGCCATCTGCGCCCACATCAGGCCCAGGCAGACATGGCCGAACATGTGCATGAAGTCGTATGACCCGGACAGAGCGTTGTTTGGATTCTTCATACCTTCCTGCATGAAATACATGCCGGCGGCCTGCAGGTCCTTGGAAGCGGCCTTCAGTGGTTCGATGAAGGCTTTATCATAAGCTTCGTCCTTGCCACCGTTCTCCTTGCAGAAGCTTTTGACCATCTCGAAGAAGGCCATGACATGCTTGCCGCCGTCCTGGGCCAGCTTCCGACCCACAAGATCCAGCGCTTGAACGCCATTTGCACCTTCGTAGATCATCGCAATCCGGGCATCGCGGGTGTATTGCGACATGCCCCATTCTTCAATGTAGCCATGGCCGCCATAGACTTGCTGCGCCTGAACGGTCATGTCGTAGCCTTCGTCAGTCAGGAAGCCCTTGATGACCGGCGTCAACAGCGAGATCAGTCCGTCTGCATCCTTGTCACCCGCCCGGTGCGCCTTGTCGATCATCGTCGCGCCCCACAGGATGAACGCACGTGCACCCTCGGTGAAGCTTTTCTGATCCATCAGGTTGCGGCGAATGTCGGGGTGAACGATCAGCGGGTCGGCGGGGCCGTCCGGGTTTTTTACGCCTGTTACATCGCGGCCCTGCAGGCGATCTTTTGCGTATTCCAAGGCGTTTTGATAGGCCGCTTCGGCCTGAGACAGGCCTTGCATGCCCACACCTAGACGCGCTTCGTTCATCATGGTGAACATGGCGCGCATACCTTTGTGCTCTTCGCCCAGCAGCCAGCCGGTTGCCTCGTCATAATTCATGACACAGGTCGAGTTGCCGTGGATGCCCATCTTCTCTTCGATTTTGCCGACCGAAACACCGTTGCGCTCGCCCAGCGAACCGTCTTCGTTCACGATGAATTTGGGGACGATGAATAGCGATACGCCTTTGATGCCCTCGGGGCCGCCAGGGATTTTGGCCAGCACCAGATGGATGATGTTGTCGGCCATGTCGTGATCGCCAGCCGAGATAAAGATCTTCTGACCGGAAATCTTGTAGCTGCCGTCGTCCTGCGGTTCGGCTTTGGTACGCATAAGCCCCAGATCGGTGCCGCAATGCGGTTCCGTCAGGTTCATGGTACCGGTCCATTCGCAGCTGACCATATTGGGCAGGTACTTGTTCTTCTGCTCGTCAGTGCCGTGCGCTAGAATGGCTGAGGCCGCGCCGTGGGTCAGGCCCTGATACATCACAAATGCCTGGTTCGCGCCCGAGAACATCTCACCCACCGCTGTACCGATGACATAGGGCATATTCTGGCCGCCATACTCTTCCGGCATGTCGAGGCCCGTCCAGCCGCCTTGTTTCATCTGCTCAAAGGCGTCTTTGAAACCTGTGGGAGTGTACACAATACCGTTTTCCAACCGGCACCCTTCGGTGTCGCCCACCACGTTCAGCGGGTGCAATACGTTGGAGGCAACCTTGCCAGCCTCTTCCAGAACCGCGCCGGTAAACTCGGCTTCCAGCTCTTGATACCCGGGGATATCCGACTGTGAGATTTTCAAAACGTCGTGCAGGATGAACTGCGTGTCTTTGGATGGCGCGTTGTAGACGGGCATGTGAAGCTCCCTTAATTCATATGTCCGGAGGCGGGTTTATTCAGCCGCCTTCTTTTCCTGTTTCATCGAGGCGATCACCTTCTCGCCCCAGCGCAACTGCTCTTTCAACTCGTCGATGGCCTGTGTCAGCTCTTCGCGGCGCGATTCCATGTCAGCAAGGCGCTCGCACGCGATTTCATATGTGCGGGACATCTGTGTCAGCTGTTGGTCACCCACGTGATACAGGTCCAGAAGCTGGCGGATTTCTTCGAGGCTGAAGCCAAAGCGCTTGCCGCGCAGGATCAGTTTCAGGCGTGCACGATCCCGTTTGGTGAACAGGCGTTTTTGGCCCTCGCGGATCGGAAACAAAAGCTCTTTGGCCTCGTAGAACCGCAATGTGCGGGGCGTGACATCATATGTCTCGCACATTTCGCGGATGGTCAGCAGATCTTCGGTCATGATTCAAACTCTCATCACTGGCGTCATGCAACCTGAGTTGCGCAGTCGATGAGCGTTTTACAACACACAAGTGACGTTTACGTAATGCGGACGCTGCGTCACAAATAAGTTGACGTAACATCCGGTCGCGTAAACAGGGGTTTCGGCAATTTTGTTGCCGTAAGGGAAGGGGGCTATTTCAGCAATTCGACAGTCTGATCGCGCAATTGCTGCAACGCATCCATCGCCTCATCCAACTGCGCGCGTTGCTGACGTAGCTCTTCCATTTGTCGATCTGCCATCTCGATGAAGGTCGCCATCTGGGCCTGATCGCCCTGATCTTCGTAGATCAGCAACCACTGGCGAATCTCTTCCAGAGGAAATCCAAACTTGCGACCACGTAGGATCAGTTTCATTCTTGCGCATTCACGAGCACCATAGAACCGCGACCGACCTTCGCGGTCCGGTTGCAGCAACTCGATATACTCGTAATAGCGCAGGGTGCGCGGGGTCACGTCGAACTCGGCGCACATCTCTTTGAATGACAAACGGGTGTCGGACATTCTGGGTCTCCTCGGCTGCAACCTAGGGCGTCGTTGCGGCAAGCGCAACAGGTGGGCTTGCCCTTGGCGTAAACGCAGGCCCATAAAGGGGCGGCTATAAGGATAGGACCCAACCCCATGGTCGATAAGACAGTTTTAGCGCGGCAGTTCATCGAGGCGATTCCGCATGCAAAAGCCCTGGGGCTTGATTTGACCCATATCGGAGAGGGTGAGGCCGAAATCTCGATGCCCTACAACGAGCAACTAATCGGCGACCCCAGAACCGGAGTAATCCATGGTGGCGCGGTTTCTGCCATGCTTGATACTTGCTGTGGTGCTGCGGTGATGAGCCACCCATCGGCCCCCGGAGGAACCGCTACAATCGATCTTCGTATTGACTACATGCGGGCCGCGACGCCCGGTCAAAGTATCCGGACGCGGGCGACCTGCTATCACATCACGCGCAACGTGGCCTTTGTTCGTGCGACGGCGACGGATGATGACAGCGACCGACCGGTTGCTACTGCCTCGGGCGCATTCACCGTGGAGGGGCGCTGAGATGGCAAGACCTCGCCCCGAACCCATGCAGGTAGTCAAGCAACGCCGTGATGCCGCTCTGACCGCTTTGGTCGAAGGTGTGCCGTATATTCGGTTCCTCAACATTACATTCGACCGGCGTGGGGACGAACTGACAGGTGTACTGAATTTCGATGAGAAGTTGATCGGCAATCCCTTTCTGCCTGCCATCCACGGCGGTGTGACGGCGGCGTTCCTGGAAGTCACTGCCGTTATCACGCTGAGTTGGGAGCATATGTTCCCCAGGATTGAAAGCGGTGAGATCGGTGCCGAAGATATCTTGACCGACGAGAATATCCGCTTTCCCAAAACCATCGACTTCACGGTCGATTACCTGCGGTCTGGTTTGCCGCGAGACGCTTATGCACGCGCATTCATCAACCGATCGGGTCGACGTTATGCTTCTGTCCGGGTCGAGGCTTGGCAGGACAACCACGCCAAACTCTTTGCGCAAGGCACCGGGCATTTCTTAATGCCGCAGCCTCCGACAAAGCCGTGAGCTTGGAGGAGGCCAACGCGCCCATCACCCATCGGCGCGTCCTGAAAATCGCGATGCCGATCGTGCTGTCGAACGCGACCGTGCCGATCCTTGGCGCGGTCGATACCGGCGTTGTCGGTCAGATGGGGCTGGCAGCACCTATCGGGGCAGTGGGCATGGGTGCGGTGATCCTGTCGGCGATCTACTGGATTTTCGGCTTTCTGCGGATGGGGACCACCGGGCTGGCCGCACAGGCGCGCGGTGCGGGCGATACAGCAGAAACCGGAGCGTTGCTCATGCGCGGCTTGCTGCTGGGCGCAACGGCCGGTTTGGTCTTTATCGCTGCACAAGTTTGGGTATTCCTTGGGGCTTTTGCACTGTCTCCAGCCAGCGCCGAGGTCGAGTCTCTGACGCGCGCCTATCTGGAAATTCGCATCTGGGGCGCTCCGGCCACGATTGCCCTTTATGCGGTGACAGGCTGGCTGATCGCAGTCGAACGCACGCGAGGCGTATTCATCCTGCAGATATGGATGAACGGGCTGAATATCGTGCTGGATCTATGGTTCGTGCTTGGCCTTGGATGGGGTGTCGAAGGCGTTGCCATTGCCACTCTGATCGCCGAATGGACAGGCCTTGCGTTGGGCTTATGGCTGTGTCGAGAGGCGTTTGGCGGCAACCAGTGGCGGGATTGGCCGCGAATTTTTGACCCAATGCGTTTGCGTCGGATGATGCAGGTAAACGGTGATATTATGGTGCGCTCGGTTTTGTTGACCGGGGCATTCACAACGTTTCTGTTTGTCGGATCCGATTTGGGCGACGTGAATTTGGCGGCCAATCAGGTGCTGTTGCAGTTTCTCGAAATCACTGCCTTTGCTTTGGACGGCTTTGCCTTTTCGGCTGAAGCGCTTGTCGGTGGAGCCGTCGGCGCGCGCGACCGCCGGAAAGTCCGGCGCGCATCGGTCATGGCTTCGCAATGGGGCGTTGGCGGGGCCATCGGGCTAGGGCTGGTGTTTTATCTGGCAGGGCCGGCGCTGATTGATCTGATGTCAACATCGCCCGAGGTTCGGGCGACGGCACGCGAATATCTGTTCTGGGCTGCTCTGGCACCGGTCATCGGGGTGGCAAGCTGGATGTTCGACGGTATCTATATCGGTGCCACCTGGACCCGCGATATGCGCAATGCGATGATCCAGTCGGTGGCGTTATACGTGGTGGCGTTGTTCGTGCTGGTGCCGACGATGGGCAATCATGGGCTTTGGGCCGCGCTGATGGTCTTGAACATCGCGCGGGGTCTTACGCTTGGTTGGCGCTATCCTCGACTTGAGGCACAGATCGCCTAGAGCAAGCCCAGCAGGTTTTCCGGCGGGCGTCCGATAGCGGCTTTGTCGCCCGCGATGGCCAACGGGCGCTCTATCAGGATTGGGTGATCGACCATGGCCTGAATAAGCACCTCATCGGGCGAGGTCTTGGTCAAACCCAGCTCTTTGAACGTCTTCTCTCCGGTGCGCATCATGCTGATTGCCGGGATATTCAGCTTGGCCAGAACTGTCCGGATTTCATCAGCCGAGGGCGCGTCTTCAAGATATTTGCGCACCTCAGGCTGTGCACCGTTTTCCTGCAACAATGCCAAACCCGCGCGGGACTTGGAGCAGCGCGGGTTGTGCCAATATTCGATCACAGCCAGTCCTCTCGTTTGCTGCCCACCGCCTGCGCGACCGAGGTGTATCCGTCGCGTGCCAGCAGGTCATCCAACCCCTGCGCGATTTCAGCGGCCAGAGAAATCCCTCCATAAACCATCGCCGTGTAGAACTGCACTGCGGAAGCACCGGCGCAGATCTTGGCATAGGCCTGTTCCGCTGAGCTGATGCCGCCAACCCCGATCAGCGGGATATCTGCGCCGGTCAACTGGCTGAGCTGCGCCAGCACACGTGTCGATTTCTCGAACAGGGGCGCGCCGGATAGGCCACCAGCCTGATCCTTGTGTGCACTGCGCAGGCCATCGCGCGACAGTGTGGTGTTGGTTGCGATCACCGCGTCCACACCGGTTTCACCGGCGACATCGGCGATGTCCTGCAATTCGGCCTCGGTCAGGTCAGGGGCGATTTTCAGGAAGATCGGGATCGGGCGGGGCAGGGCGTTTCGGGTTTCGATCACACCGCTGAGCAGCGCAGTTAGCGCCGCTTTGCCCTGCAAATCTCGTAGCCTTTCGGTATTGGGCGAGGACACGTTGACGGTGGCAAAGTCCAGATGCGCAGCGCAATGGGCAAGCACTTTGGCGAAGTCTCCAGGCCTATCGTCACTGTCCTTATTGGCCCCAAGGTTCAACCCGATCACTGCATCCTTTGGGCGGTGAACCAGTCGCCCCGCCATGACATCCATCCCTTCGTTATTGAACCCGAAGCGGTTGATGGCGGCTCGATCTTCGGTCAGGCGAAACAGGCGCGGCTTTGCATTCCCGGGCTGTGGGCGGGGTGTCACCGCGCCCACTTCGATAAACCCGAATCCGGCGCGCGAGAGCGGTGTCAGCGCCTCACCATTTTTATCAAACCCCGCAGCCAGTCCAACGGGGTTTGGCAAATCCAGGCCTGCAACACGGGTTTTAAGCCGATCCGATGTGACCGGCCCGGGCGTCGGTGCCAGGCCCGAGGTCAGGGCCTTGATCGAAAGCCCGTGCGCGGTTTCAGGGTCAAGGCGGTGCAGGGCGGCCAGCCCCAGTTTCTCAGTCAGTTTCATCCGAAGGAAGCTCCACCTTTTGTTGGCGCACAGCGGATCAGGCGCGAGGTTTCAACGGCGGCTTGCCGGTGCATCACGGCAGCGCGATAAGCTGGGTCGGTCACCATCTCAAGAAACGCACGGGCGGTGGGGTAACGGGCGATAAACACTTCGTCCCATTCTTCATCCTGCGGCCCGATGAGCGTAGTCTGAAACGTACCGCGCCAAAGGATCGTTGCACCTATGCGGGCGATGATTGGGGCAGTCTCTGCCCCGTAGTTGCGGTAGGCTTGCGTTCCGGTCAACCCAGCATTGGCCAGCGGATGATCCGACGGATACTGTGCTGTGTCGCGGAACTTCACCAGGTTGAGCATCTCGATCGGATGGTCACGGTTGAGGTCTTTGAATGCCTCAAACTGTTCCCGATCCGGGTCGATGAAGCGGGTCATTCCATCCCCTCCGGGAACCGGTGGGCTTGACCATCAAAGGGCAGGTCTTGCGACCAAATCACGTCCGACATTCGAATTTGACGATAAAGGTGAGGAAACAGCGCACCGCCGCGCGAGACCTCCCATTTCAGATCGTCGCCCATGGCATCCGCATCACATGCCAGAAGTGTTAACCCCGCGACACCAGCGAAGTGCTTTGCGGCTGTCTCTGCAGCCTGTTCGGCGGTTGAGAAATGGACGAACCCATCTGTCACATCAATCGGAGCCCCGTTCGAGGCTCCGTGTGCCTGCAAGTCGGCCCACTCGTCGGCCCGGAAAATCTTGTAAATCAGCATATCGGTCTGATGCCTTGCGCGTCGGGTAGAATCAAGCCGGATTTCCCCCTTTGACTCTTCGCCGCGCAACGCGCACGATCACGACAAAACAACGATAGGGAGTTTTGAGATGTTCACCCGATTTTTAACTTCGGTGGCTGTATTGGGCCTGACAGCCGGTATGGCGGCTGCCGAATACAAGCTTACGATTTTGCACACCAATGACTTTCACTCGCGCATTGAACCGATCAACAAGTACGACAGTGCTTGTGGTGATGAAGACAATGCCGAGGGTAAGTGCTTTGGCGGCTCGGCACGTCTAGTGACCGCGGTGGAAGAGGCGCGTGGACGGGCCGAAAACTCGATTCTCGTGGACGGAGGTGACCAGTTTCAGGGCTCTTTGTTCTATACCTACTACAAGGGCAAAGTCGCCGCTGAGTTCATGAACAAACTGGGCTATAACGCGATGACCGTAGGCAACCACGAGTTTGACGATGGCCCCGAAGTGTTACGTGGCTTCGTCGATTCGGTTGATTTCCCGGTTCTGATGTCAAATGCCGATATAGCGGACGAAGAACTTCTGACCGACAAGATCAAGAAATCCACCGTGATTGAGGTGGGCGGTGAGATGATCGGCCTGATTGGTTTGACGCCGGAAGACACACATGACCTGGCGTCGCCGGGACCGAATATCACCTTCTCGGATCCAGTGCCTGCGGTTCAGGATGAAGTGGACAGATTGACCGCAGAGGGCGTGAACAAGATCATCGTCCTCAGCCATTCGGGTTATGGGGTGGATCAGCGCGTGGCGCAGGAAACCACTGGTGTCGACGTGATTGTAGGCGGTCATTCGAATACCTACTTGTCGAACACGTCCGATAAAGCAGCGGGACCGTATCCGACCGTAGTGAACGGGGTGCAGATCGTGCAGGCGTATGCCTATGGCAAATTCCTGGGCGAACTCAATGTGACATTCGACGATGACGGCAATGTCGTTGCGGCTGTTGGTGAGCCGCTGATCATGGACAATTCCGTGACCGAGGACCCGAGTTCGCTGGACCGCATCGCTGAGCTGGCCGTTCCGCTCGAAGAGATTCGTATAAAAGTTGTGGCCGAGGCTGCAGACGCGATTGAAGGCGATCGGTCGGTCTGCCGCGTACAGGAATGCGCGATGGGCAATCTTGTTGCGGATGCGATGTTGGCGCGGGTCGCGGATCAGGGCGTCCAGCTTGCGATTGCAAACTCGGGCGGGCTGCGAGCCTCAATCGACCCAGGCGAGGTGACCATGGGCGAGGTGCTGACGGTTCTGCCGTTCCAGAACACGCTCTCGACCTTTGAGATCAGCGGCCAGGGTGTCATCGATGCGCTTGAGAATGGCGTGAGCCAGGTTGAAGAGGTCAAAGGTCGCTTCCCGCAGGTGGCGGGCATGACCTTTACCTGGGATCCATCGGTCGCACCAAATGAAGGCCGGATTGTCGAGGTCATGGTCGCCAACGGCGACGGCTTTGCGCCTATCGATCCGGCGGCGACATATCTGGTTGTCACAAACAACTATGTCCGCAACGGTGGTGACGGGTACAGCGTATTCTCGGGCGATGACAAGAACGCTTATGACTTTGGCCCCGATTTGGCGGATGTAACGGCCGAATACCTTGCCGAAAACGCCCCATACCAGCCCTATCTGGACGGTCGTATCAAACAAAAGTAAGGCTAGCACAACAAACGGAGAGGCCGCCCATTACAGGCGGCCTTTTTTTGGTTCAGTCGAACTTGTACTCAGGCCAAAGCGCTTGGTCGAAGCCGACTAACATAGGTTGAATGTGGTATGTGACATCACGCCAGCCGCCTATGGAACGGGTCGAGATTCTCTGGCGTACCTGATCGACACTGGCAGTGCGCACTTGCTGTGTATTTCTTTCAGGGTGCATCATCTGTTCGTCCCATCCGATGCCGCAAAACGCTGTAATGTTCTTGCTATGAGTTTCGGGATCGGCGACCAGATCTTCGTAAGATACCGACAGGATACGGTCCCCGAAGATGTTGTTCCAGTGCGCCATATAGCGCCTGTACAGGTTGGCCGAATGCGCAATTGCCTTTAGATCAGACGCATAGCGCAGCCCCGGTTCAGGAAAACGCCTGATCCATTTGGACAGGCCAACATCCCGCGGATCGCGGATCATGTTGATAACCCGGGCTTCAGGGAAAGCCGCTAATAAAAATCCAACCCGCTGATAATTGTGAGGCATCTTGTCGACAAATGCAGTTGTACCCTTGGGGGTCGGTGGCATTAGTCTGCGAAATTCCTGTGCAAAGTCTGCGGCGGCTTTCGCGTCAAAAGGCGTATTCGAATCCAGATAGGAATTTGAGAGATCAGCCCCCAGCATAAGCTCTCCGCAGCCAACAACACCGGGTAGGGAACTCAACATCATTTCCATCAATGTCGTGCCCGACCGGGGCTGCCCCACCACAAAAATCGGTCTTGGCTCGCCGTCAGGCATCGAACCAATTGAAGACATATCATCGGTGAACAGGCTGCAAATTTCGCTTTGCTTTTTCTCTTCAATTGCGAAGTCATACGGGTTCGTCGCATGTTGTGCCGCATTGGCGCGCGCGAACAGAGGCAACGCCACATGCAACCCCTTGCGTGCCAAAGTCACGTTTGCCTTTGCAAAGCCAAGCAATGAATCGTCGTGATCGCTTTGTGAAATCGCGGTTTCAATGGTGTCGGCAAGTTCCTCTGCTTGCTTTTCATCCGCTACCATGGACATTTGGTATAGCGCCGCAGCTGAAACAGGATTTGCCGCAAGAACAGAGAGCAAAATCTGCCTTGACCCGTCCTTGTCGCCGGCCTGATGCAGGTTCACTGCTTTTCGAATGGCGATGTCTTCTTTTTCAGGTGCTATCTCAAAGGCGCGTGAAATATCTTCGGTGCTTTGTTGCGTAAAGCCGATCTGCCCATAGGCCCGGGCACGCGATGATAGCAGATCAGCGTTATCAGGATCAGTCGCTAATTTTTGCGTGGCATGATCGATGATCAAGCGCCAGCTATGCCCTTTGAGGTGGATTTCGTCGATGACGCGAACCAGCTCATTGCTGTTGGGGAAACGCGCCAGCTTTTGTTCGGCATACGCAAGCGCGCGCGGGATTTGACCTGTTTGCATCAGCGCATTTGCCAGATTTTCAACAAATTGCACATCGTCTGGCTTCATGCGCGATGCTTCGGCGAAATGGGGAATGGCTTGCTTGTACCGCTTCATCTCGGTCAGCACAAAACCAGCAATGGCTTGATAATCTGAATCCTTGGGGAATTTCTTGATGCCCAGTTGCGCCTTTTTCAGTGCCTGAGGCAGCTTTCCCGCCTCAAGATCACTTAGTGCTTTGCTTTTGAGAGAGTTCGGGGTCTGTTGTGCCATTCGAGCGCAGGTCCCATGAATGAAATCTATTTAGTAAGTTCATTACCCAAGCGCACGCGTATTGCAATGGCTCATCAATGCGGCGTTCCGGTGTCACTGATGCCCGCTTGCTTTTCTTCTGCCGATAGGCGCGATAGACCGTTGGCATGACATTGAAATTCTCTAGTCTGGCACAGCTTTACAGCCACAAGTTTGATACCATCATCGACGTGCGCAGCCCGGCCGAGTTCGCCGAAGATCACATGCCCGGCGCCATCAACTTGCCTGTTTTGAACAATGAAGAGCGTGCACAGGTTGGCACCATGTATGTCCAGCAAAGCCCGTTTCTGGCCCGCAAGTTGGGTGCGGCACTGGTGTTTCGCAATGCAGCGGGTCACATTGAGAACCGACTTAGCCACCATGAGGGAGACTGGAAACCCTTGGTCTATTGCTGGCGTGGTGGTCAGCGATCCGGGTCCTTCGGCTGGATGCTGCAACAGATTGGCTGGCGTGCTGAGGTGGTTGAAGGCGGATACCGATCCTACCGCCGGATGGTGAAGCAATATCTTTATGATGATGCGCTGCCCTATCGGTTGGTCGCGCTGGACGGATACACCGGGACTGCCAAAACTGACCTGCTGGCGCACCTGCGGACGCTAGGTGTTCAGGTGGTTGATCTGGAAGGGTTGGCCAATCACCGAGGATCATTGTTGGGCGAAATGCCCGGCGGCCAACCCAGTCAGAAAGCGTTTGAATCTGCTTTGACCGCAGCTCTGGTTGAATTGGACGAGGCGCGGCCCATCGTGGTTGAGGCGGAATCGTCGAAAATCGGAAACCTGATCTTGCCACCCAGCCTGTGGTCTGCCCTGTGTTCGGCACTCCGAATTCAGATCAATGCGCCGATCGAAGCGCGCACGGCGTATCTGGTTTCGGCCTATGACGACATCTTGTCAGATAGAGAAAGGCTACGAGACCGATTGTCACCGCTGCGGCTTCATCGTGGCCATGATGTTGTCGATGGTTGGTTGGATTTGATTGACGCGGGGGATAAAAGGGCTCTGACTCAGGCACTGATGGAGCAGCACTATGATCCGGCTTACGCCAAATCCCGCAAAGCACAACACGCTGAGGTAATCGCCCAGATTGTTGCCCCGTCACTTGATGGCAAGGGGTTGTCAGGGACAGCGGAACAGATCGAAAGGATACTTGATCAGTTGTGAACGCGCAGGCCCGGTGTTGTGTTCAGGTGGCCGATCAGAGCAGCAGGATAGCCGACGGCCTGCAGTTGGGCACATAGATGTTCAGCCTCCTCGGATGCAACGGCTGCCAACAGACCTCCGGCTGTTTGGGGGTCGAACAACAGGCAAGCTTTGCCTCCGGTTGGAAGTTCAGGGGTTATGGAGCGGTTATCGGCGTAAATTGTGGATCGGATGCCCTGATCACTTAGTTCAACTGCACCTGTCATAACCGAGATCTGCGCCAGAGACAGGGTCGCGCCACATCCCGAAGCCTCACACATGCCCTGCAGGTGACCTGCCAGTCCGAATCCTGTGACATCGGTCATCGCGTGGGCGCTTCTTAAGATGTGGGATGCCTCGCCTTGCGGCTGTATCATGTGCTCTAAAGCGGATACGACCCAATCTCCTTTTGCTTGCCCGGCCATTTCAGCGGCCATCAACACACCGCTGCCCAGTGGCTTTGTTAGGATCAAGGCATCACCGGATTTCGCACCGCCTAGCGTGATGGGTTCGGCTTCGCAAAGACCTGTCAACGTGAAGCCAATGGTCAATTCATCACCCATCGAACTGTGCCCGCCGACAATTTCAGCACCGGCCTGATGCATGACGGTGCTGGCAACCTGCATGATCTCGGCCATTGTACGTTGTTGGAGTTCAGCGGACATGCGGGGCAGGATGATTGTGGCCGTCGCGGCCTGTGGCTGTGCGCCCATCGCCCATATATCACCAAGCGCGTGAACGGCGGCAATCCGGGTCATCAAGGTCGGATCATTGGTGAAGCTGCGCAAATGATCCGAAGTTATGACCTGTCGTACAGCATCGGTCTTCAGCAATGCCGCGTCGTCGCCGGGCAGCTGAGTGATGTCAGGCTTTTCAAGCCGCGGCAGTTCGGCCAGCGCGGTTTGCAGCGCTCTTCGACCGATTTTGGCACCGCATCCACCGCACATCGGCTTTTCTCCCAGTGCCTCTTGCATCCCAGCAGTGTGATACCGAGGCAGAGGGGGGGCGGGCATTTGGGGCAGTTCACGAAATCTGTTCATGAAACGCTGATCGATGCGGTTCTTCCACTTCCACATGAGCGGTCCGCTGAACGAGGTTCCCAATCGTTCGGCCAGCGCAGATTTTTGGCCGAGCGAGATGAGCTTCAGGTAATCCTTTTGAGGGGCATATCGCCTCATCTTCCCGGCACCGAGTGCCGCGCGCAGATTGTCATACAAGATCGGTGCCTCTCGCACCGCGTATACCCCGGCTTTGGGGCGCGGGTTATCTGAGAGGTGCGCACAATCACCGGCGGCAAAGATCGTAGGATCGCTGGATTGCAGGAATGCGTTCACCTGGATGAAGCCGTCTTGAAGCGCGAGGCCGCTGTTGGAAATCCAATCATATGGCCGTGCGCCTGCCGCTCCGGTGATGAATTCGGCAGCGACCTGATGACCGTCTGACAGATCAATTCGCCCCTTTGAAATTTGTTGAATGGAAGCGTGCTCAAGAACCTCGATCCCTAGTTGCTTCATGGCCTGACGGATGGTTGCTGAGGCTTTTAGAACTGTTGCGGAGAGGGCGGTTGCGTTATCGATCAAAGTGACCTTTGCCGAGCGCCCCTTGGCGCGCAGGGCATGGGCCATTGCCATGACCAATTCAGCACCGGCAACACCGCCACCGATCACCGCGACCGAGGCGGGGCCGGGCTCTGAAATATACTCCTCCCATTGTGCGGCGAAGCGGCCAAGGGGTTTGGCGGGGACGGCATGGTCAGAAAACCCAGGCAAGGCAGGCATATCTGACGTGATACCCACGTTGACCGAGGCGACATCAAACTCCACCGGCGCGCGTCCGGGAACATGGATTTGACGTCTGTCCGGATCGATCCCCTCAACTGTGCCCAATATTACCCGAGCCCCTGCATAGCGGGTGAGGCGGACCAGATCGATATCAAGTTCCCAACGCTGATAATGGCCAGCAACAAAGCCTGGCAACATTCCCGAATAGGGCGCGGTCGGGCCGGGATTGATCACCGTAACACGTGCGCCCGGCAACGGGTTCATCCCCCATTTGCGTAGCAGTAGCGCATGGGCGTGACCCCCGCCAATCAGAACCAGATCGCGGGTCAGGGGCAGCGGTGGTGTGTGCATTGTAACTAGTTCGCGCTGTGGTCCGGGACGTCTTCAACCTGCTCAACGGCGTGGGTGGCCCAAAGCTCATCCTCGCCCGCATCAGGCAAATCACTGGGCTTTTCATGTCGATGAATGTGCCATTTGGCAATGAACAGGGCCGTGATCGGTGCCGTCAGGAAAAGGAACAGCGTAATCAACAGCTCATGCAGTGAAAGTTTGCCCTCAAGCAGTACTGAATGTGCGATCGAAGCCAGGAGTACACCTCCCACACCCAGCGTTGTCGCTTTGGTTGGTGCGTGCAATCGCGACATCGGGTCTTTCAGCTTAATCATGCCAAACGAGCCGACAAAGCCGAATATGCCCGAGACGATCAGGAAGAAGGCAATGAGCAGTTCGAAGATGAATGTCATGCCGCCCTCACTCGATGATGTTGCCGCGCAGCATGAAGCGCGCGTAGGCCACGGTCGAGACAAAGCCCAGCATGGCGATGATCATCGCGGCCTCAAAGAAAATCTCGGTTTCGATGCTCAGCCCATACAGTATCAGCAATGCGATGGTGTTGATTACCATTGTATCCAGCGCCAGTACACGGGTGCCCACGCCATCTGCAGTGATGATCCGCCAAAGGCACATCATGATCGCCGCTCCGAAACAGGCGAATGCAAAATATATCGCATATTCGATCATTCGAAAATCTCCTTAAGGCGGCGCTCGTAGCGGCTTTTGATCTGGTCGCGCACTTCCTCGGGGTTCGGCGCATCCAAGCAGTGTACCAGCAGATTGTGCCCTTGTGCAGACAGATCACAGCTAACGGTACCGGGTGTCATGGTGATAGTTCCAGCAAGCACTGTGATCGCTTCGGGCGTGCGCAGTTCGAGGGGAACGCAGACAAATCCGGGTTGGCGGTCGGCATCCCGTTTGAACAGGATGATCCTGGCGACAGTAATGTTTGCGATCACGATATCCCACAGCACGACCAGCATATATTCCACGACCATTGGCCAATTGCGCAGCTTGGGACGGTCAGGCCAATAGGGTTGCGTGATGAACGGAATAATGATCCCCAGCAACAAGCCGAACACAAGCGAATTCAGCGACGGCGAATTCGCCAGTAAAATCCAGACAAGCGTCAGCAAAACGGTCAAATGAGGGTGGGGGAAAATCCGGTGCAGCAGCTTTATCATTCTTCCCTCCCTAACACGGCAGAGATGTAGTTGTCGGGTGTAAACAACTGTTCTGCGGTTTTACTGGTGTACTGCAGTGCCGGGCCAGCAAATAGTGTGAGCAGTACCAGACCAAGAACCGCGCCAAAGACTGAGGTAAACGCAAGGGCTGCGTGCGGTTCAGGCGCAATTGCGGTGGCAACTGATTCTTCTTCGGAATCTGGTTCAGTTGGCGGGATTGCCTGTACGTCGTGGCACTTCCAGAAAATGAGTGTGCCGGCACGGGCCAATCCGACAATGGTCACGAATGATCCGATCAAGATCACAGCCCAGACCGCATTGGCATCCGGTGCCCCGCGCGAGGCGTCAAGAACAAGCAATTTACCGATGAAGCCGGATAGTGGGGGCATGCCTGCCATCGCAATGGCACCAACAAAGAAGAGGGCCGAGATCAGCCCGGTTTGCGGCATCGGTTTAGTCGGCGTGATGGCACCTCCACGACGTTCCATCACCATATCCGCCACCAGGAACAGCAAAGCGGTCGCCAGTGTCGAATGGAAGACGTAATATAGGGCTGCCGCCGTTGCGACCTCGCTGAATAGTGAGATAGCGATGAGCAATGTTCCCATCGAAGTAATGGCGCAGAAGGCAACCATCCGTGCGATATGCTGTGAGCCCAGAATGCCTACGGCACCAACCGCCAAGGTGACCAATGCTGCAGGTTGCAACCACGCACCAACCAGGCCTTCGGTTGCGGCAACGTCCGGCCCGAAGACCAGAGTATACACCCGCAGGATAGAGTAGGCACCGACCTTTGTCATGATTGCAAACAGGGCGGCCACAGGTAGAGGCGCATTGGCATAACTTGCAGGAAGCCAGAAATGCAGCGGCAGCACGGCAGCCTTGATACAGAACACCAACAGCAGCAGAACGGCCCCAACCCGTAGCAGGGCGGTATCCTCGGGTGGAATTTCTGCGACCCGAACAGCAAGATCAGCCATGTTGAGCGTGCCGGTGACGGCGTAGATAGTTCCAAGCGCAAACAGGAAAAGGGTTGAACCCAGCAGGTTGTAGGTGACGTATTGCACCCCTGCCTTCAGCCGGACCGCTCCGCCTCCGTGTGTCATGAGCCCGTACGAAGCGATCAGAAGGACCTCGAAAAACACAAATAGGTTAAAGGCGTCCCCTGTCAGAAAGGCCCCGCAAACACCCATGAGCTGGAAATGGAAAAGGGCGTGGAAATGCTTGCCCCTATCATCCCACCCGGATCCGATGGCGTAAAGAACGATGGGCAGGGCCAGCAACGCAGTAAGCAGCACCATCATGGCCGACATCCGGTCCAATACCAGCACGATGCCGAATGGCGCAGGCCAATCGCCCAGCTCATAGACCTGGATTTCCCCGGTTGTGGCTTGCGCTGTGATGGTCAGTGCGATCCCCAGCAGCCCGACTACCCCCGCGACCGAGAATATGCGTTGCAAATCCAGATGATATCGCAGGACCATGATGATGAACGGGGCCAGGATCGCGGGCAGGACGATCGGCGCAACGATCCAGTGGTTCATGCGTCTTCTCCCGGTGCATCCACGCTGTCGCTCGCACTCATGTCAATATGGTCATCCTTCGAGGACAGATAGGCAGACAGGGCGATCATCACGATCACCGCGGTCATACCGAACGAGATCACGATTGCCGTCAGAACCAGCGCTTGCGGCAGCGGATCGGTATAGGGCACATCTTCGTATTTGTTCAGAACGGCCGGGGCGTCCAGCGCCAAACGTCCTGTGGCGAACAGGAATACGTTCACGGCATAGGTGATCAGAGACAGGCCCAGAATAACCGGGAAGGTTCGGCGGCGCAGGATCAGGAAAATCCCGGCGGCGGTCATCACACCTACGGCAGAGGCTACGAGCGCTTCCATCAGGCCTGCTCCTTCTCATTTTCATCTTCCGGAGGATTGTCTCGCAACGGATTGATATCCATCGGGAATTCCTGCGCCATGCCCGGCTGCCAGGCGAACCGCGACAGGCTGTCGAGCGCCAGCATCACCGCCCCCAATACGGCGAGGAACACTCCGGTATCGAACAGAATTGCAGTGGCCCATTCGAACTCTTCCAGAGGTGGCCAGTGGATATAACCGAAATCACTTGTCAGGAACGGGCGCTCATTAAACCACGCGCCTAAACCGGTGGCGGCGGCAATCAGGACACCCCAGCCGATCGTGCCGTGGTAGTAGAACCGTTGCCGTTCGATGGCCCATGTGTATCCGCTGGCCATGTATTGCATCAGATATGCGATGGCGACGATGAGGCCTGCGATAAAGCCACCTCCGGGCTGGTTATGGCCACGGAAGAAGATGTAGGCACCAACCATCAAGGCAATTGGCATCATTACCCGTGTGGCGACAACCATCATCAGCGGATGCGAGTCACCTGACTGCGGCCAGTGCGGTTTGCGGTTCAGCAAATAGCCGCGCACGTTGGTGCTCAGAACCGCTTCGGTCAGGGCAAAGATGATCAGGGCGGCAATACCCAGCACGATGATCTCGCCAAACGTATCAAATCCCCGGAAGTCGACGAGGATTACGTTCACCACATTGGTGCCGCCACCGCCTTTGTAGGAATTCGCAAGATGGAAATCTGAAATCGTCGGAAAGGCGAAATCCCGCATCATCAGCGCGTAGATCAACGCGCCCGAGCCGATCCCGGCCACAACCGAAATCGCTGCATCGCGCCAGCGCCGTGCGGCGCTGCTGTCCCAAGGCGTTTCGGTGGGCAGGAAGTTCAGCGATAGCAACAACAGGATCATGGTTACAACTTCAACTGAGATCTGCGTCAGTGCCAGATCGGGGGCCGAGAGATAGTTGAACGCCATGGATACGATCAGACCGACAACCCCAATCAACACCAGCGAGAGCAGGCGGTTGCGGTGAAACCACATGATCGCAAGTGTCGCCGCGACAAGGCAAATCCAACCGATGATGGGAATGATCTGGGCCGGGAGCGGCACCCTGGTTTCTAAGCCTATCGTGCCAGTTGCAAAGGCGTAGTAACCGATGCCGACCGTGAAGGCGATCAGGATGATGGCATAGCGGCTGATCACGCCGTTGTGCAGCTCATCCGTGATCCACTGGCTAAGGCGGGTCAACGCGTTGATGACTGCTTCGAAGATCACCTTGGCCTCGGGGCGGGGCAGGGCATTCCAGATCTGCTCACCCCTGCGATGCAGGGACAGCAGGAACAAACCACCCAGTGTTGCTACCGCTGACATGTAAAGCGCGGGCGTGAAACCATGCCACAGTTTCAGCGAATAATAGGGCAGCTTCTCACCACCAATCACGGCGCTGGAGACAACCGCGACCAGAGGGCCGACGATCGCCGCGGAATAGAGGCCAATAAGGACCACCAAAACCACAAGGAACGCAGGCGCCAGCCACAACCCGATAGGGGGGTCATGCGGGTGAGCTGGATAATCTTTGCGTTCAGCACCCAGGAAAACATGCGCGACAAAGCGGAAGGAATAAGCGGCAGAGAACAGCGCGGCCAATAGCGCCAAACCGGGAACCAGATAATGCGAGTTCAGCCAGGTTGTATGCACCGTCTCTTCCAGCATCATCTCTTTCGACAAGAAACCATTCAGCGGAGGCAGGCCAGCCATCGATAGCGCAGCAATGGTTCCAATGGTGAAGGTGATCGGCATCAGGTGACGCAATCCACCTAGGCGCTTGATGTCACGTGTGCCGGTTTCGTGGTCAATGATACCAGCGGTCATGAACAGAGCGGCCTTGAATGTAGCGTGGTTGATGATGTGGAAGATCGCTGCCACAGCCGCGATCTTGGTGCCAAAACCCAGCAGCATGGTCACCAATCCAAGGTGTGAGACTGTCGAAAACGCAAGCAGTGCCTTGAGATCGTCCTTGAACAGCGCAATCACTGCACCCAGAAGCATGGTGATCAGCCCGGTGGTGGCGACGATGTAGAACCACGCATCCGTCCCAGCCAGAACCGGCCACATCCGGGCCATCAAGAACAGACCGGCTTTTACCATCGTGGCAGAGTGCAGATAGGCTGAAACTGGTGTCGGTGCAGCCATGGCGTGCGGTAGCCAGAAATGAAACGGGAATTGTGCCGACTTGGTGAAACAGCCCAGCAGTATCAGGATCAGCGCGGGCAGGTAGTAGGGCGACGCCTGTATCAGTTCTTTGTTCTGCAGGATGACGCTTAGATCGTAGGAGCCAACGATGTTGCCCAGGATCAGCATCCCGGCGATCATCGCCAGCCCGCCTGAACCGGTGACAGCCAGCGCCATCCGGGCACCTTGCCGCCCTTCGGGCAGATGCCTCCAATAGCCGATCAAAAGGAATGAGCTTAGGGACGTAAGTTCCCAAAAAATAAGAATAAGTAGTATGTTATCAGACAGAACGATACCGACCATCGCGCCCTGAAACAACAGTAGATAGGTATAGAACTGCCCCATCGGATCTTCGCGTGACAGGTAAAACCGCGCATACAGGATTATCAGCAAGCCGATCCCTAAGATCAGCAGCGCGAACAGAAAACCCAGCCCGTCGAGCATGAAATTCGCGTTCAGCCCCAGCCCCGGTATCCAGTCAAATCGCGCAGTCACCACCTCGCCGCGCATGACGCTGGGAATATGGATCAATAGTCCCATCAGGGCGAGGAATGTGGTCAGCCCTGCCGCGGAAGCTGCTGCGTTTCGTCCTGCCCGGATCAAGAGGGCCGGAAAAACAGCTCCGAGGAAGGGAAGGGCCGCGATAAGGAATAGGGACAAGTGCGATACTCCGGTCTGGGCGGTCAAGTTAGTCCTGATTTTGTAGGGAAAAATTCCGAACTGTCCAGAGATTGGGCTGTTTTTTCGCAGAGATTGACCATTGCAAAGATGTTCAGGGGGCGATGACGATATCTTGAACAACGCGCGCGAACTGGGGCGCGAAAAGGTGGCGTGCTTGTGATATGACCCAAATTTACATCAGGAGGCGCAATTTGGCAGAACACGCGATCAAAACCCGTCGATGGGTCTTGCTTGGAGCAGGAACGGTGATAGCCGGAGGCTTCGCACTCCGGGAATACCGTTTGATTCCACAGGATTACGCAGGGCATCAGATCGCGGTTTCCACTGCCCACCAGCTCGTGCGGCAGGGGGATATTGTTCTGATCGACATCCGTACCCCTCGCGAATGGCGCGCAACGGGGATCGGTGAAGGTGCCCATCCGCTCGACATGCGACGCGAAGATTTTGTGCCCGTTTTGGAGCAATTGCTCGAGGGCGATCGCACCGCGCCGGTGGCATTGATTTGCGCACGTGGTGTACGTTCTGCCCGGTTAAGCAACCAACTGACTAAAGCGGGCTTCACCAATGTCATCGATGTGCCTGAGGGGATGCTGGGGTCGGCCGCCGGACCAGGTTGGGTTCGTGCGGGTCTGCCAGTCAATGATTACAAAGAGGATAGGTAATGCGAGCGAGATTATGGCTGGTTTTGGGCCTTGCCTTCACGGGGGAAACCGCTCTGGCCGTTTGCGGTGATCAAGATGGGGTTTGCAAGACAGATGCAGGCGCGTATCAGATCGAGTTGCCGGCAGATGACAATCCGCCGCTAGTCGTATTCATGCATGGCTACGGAGGCACGGGCACCGGGACGCTCAAGAACCGGGCTATGGTCGAAGCATTGCTGAAACGAGGCTACGCCGTGATGGCCCCCGAAGGTTCCGAGCGGAATGGTCGTCAAAGCTGGAACTTCTTTCCTGGTTGGGACGGACGTGACGAGGCCGATTTTTTGACCGAAGCCGTTCAGGATGCGGCCAATCGGTTTGACATTGACCCCGGTCGGGTAGTGCTAAGCGGTTTTTCAGCGGGTGCATTTATGGTTTATTACCTTGCCTGCGCGGCGCCGGAAACCTTCTCGGCCTATGCACCGGTTTCAGGCGGTTTCTGGAGGCCGCATCCGGAGACTTGCGAAGGACCGGTCCGTCTGTTCCACACCCACGGTTGGACAGACAATGTGGTTCCGTTGGAAGGGCGCATACTGGGCGGAGGCCGGTTCCATCAAGGTGATATCTTTGCTGGTCTCGAAATTTGGCGCATTGCCAATGAATGCGTCGATACCAAACCCAGCGGGTTTTCAACCACTGGCCAGTTCATGCGTCGGAACTGGATGGGATGCGCTGAAGGAAGCGCGCTGGAATTCGCGCTGTTTCCAGGTGGACATACAGTGCCCAAAGGTTGGGCCGATATGATGGTGGATTGGTACGAGGGCTTACCCGGCAGTTGACTATTCTGCTGGAGTGACGATGCCCTTACCTTCGATCAGGCGCTTCAACTCATCACGATAGCGACGCGCTGACCGGGTGATAGCAGGCTCGCTGACGTCTTCGCGCATCCCGACCATACGACGCGCAGCGCCCGCTGATACGCCGCTCAGCGCCGAAAGCGGGATTGCCAACGCAAGACTGATCGCGATTGGGGCCAACCAAACTGAGACGAGACCAGCAAGAATACCAACGCTCAATGCCACACCGCTTACGGTTTCAAGCGCGTGGCACAAGATCAAGGTCCGCACCCCATAGCTGCCGCCATCGCGGGCCTGCGGTGACCAGCCTTTTTGAATGCCCAGAGCAGTCCGGAAAACCGCGATCATCTGCTGCACCATCAAAATCGGAGCATAGAGAACGGACAAAACGACCTCGGACAGGAATGAAGTAAAGAACTTACGGGTGCCGCCGAAATCGGAATATCGTACGCCGCTGAGGGGCAGTGCGGCCACGCCCAGAACCTTGGGGGCCAGCAGCATTGCGTACATCACCAAAATGATCAGTACGTGGCGTGTTTCGGACATCTCAGGCCATTGCGGGAAAAGCGGATTATCGGGGCTGAAGTAATGCAGAACCGAGGCATCCTTGCCCTGGCCGATCAAAGCCCACATCACCAAAAGCGCAAACCATAGCGGCGACATCAGATATCCGACCGCACCGTGAAACATATGGAAGCGTGAGACCGCACGGAACCCCGTCGAACCAAGCAGTTTCAGGTGCTGCAGGTTGCCCTGACACCAACGGCGGTCGCGCATTGCGTGGTCGATGAGGGTGGGTGGTGTTTCTTCATACGATCCGCGAATGCGTGGCAAAAAACGCACGGCCCATCCGGCGCGACGCAGCAGTCCGGCCTCGACGAAATCATGGCTCATGATCAGCTTGTCCTGCCCATTGAGAGACTTCAGCTTCGGCAAGCCTGCGCTGGTAGCAAAAGCGCTTGTGCGGATGATGGCGTTATGGCCCCAGTAATTGCCTTCTTGCCCGCACCAGCGGGCCAGACCTTCGGCAAAGGCGATACCATAGACACCATTGGCAAATTGCTGCATCCGGGCGAAAACCGACTGCGCGCCGATCAGTTGCGGATAGCTCTGGATCAGGCCTGCACCCGGATCACGCGCCAGCGCGTCGGTCAAACGGCTGATCGCGCGACCTGTCATCAAGCTGTCGGCATCCAGCACCAGCATCGCATCCCAATCCGCGCCCCAGCGGCTGACCCAATCGGCAATGTTCCCGACCTTGCGATCCGTGTTTGCAGGGCGGCGGCGATAGTAAAGTTCCAAACCTGGTGCCAAGGTTGTGCGCAATGCCTCGACACTGGCCTGTTCTTGCGCCGCAATTTCGGGATCGCGGGTATCGGATAGAATGAACATGGCATAATGGTGCTGACCGCCGCGTTGCTGCAGGTCTTCAAGCATTGTGCGAGCATTGCCCAGAACGTTCCAGGGCACCTCGTTGTAGACCGGCGTCAACAGCGCCACGCGCAGCGGCTGCGGTCGGCCTTCGCGTTTGGGCTGCTCCTGACTGGACAGCGAAACCATGCCCAGCAACACGGTACAGACCGTGAATGAAATCCAGAAGAAGTTGAAAGAGATCAACGTTAGCAGGATACCTTCGACCAGGTTGATCCCCTCGGCGCTGAACCAGTCAGACATGACCCAGAGCAGGCCCAAAGTTGCCGCCATCGCCGGTGAAAAGGCCAGCGCGCGCCAGAATCCGGCTGAGGGTCTCCGATCACTAGTCGGGGCCTGCGCATCGCGGAACCCCTGCGCAAAGTTCTGCGCGGGCATCGCCAGAGGGGCCTCGGGCGGCATGATATGAAGATCGCGGCTCATGAGGTCCAACGGTATAGCCAGACTTCAGAGGCCGGCTGTTTGTCTTTCAGCAATTGCGCGCGCAATTCGACATGGTTGCGTTCACCAGGTTCAAACGAGAACGCCAGTCGTAATCCACCTGTATCTGGATTACGCTGCAACACCCCGTCCGACGTCTCAGCATGAGGCGAGTCGACAAAAACAGTCATCTCCTCGGGGTCGTCAAACAGATCGCTTGGTTCAAAGTCGATCACGGCCAACCGTCCTTCGCCAAAGGTATTATCGCCCATGGCTGTATTGATGACCCGCGCGACGGGTGTGTGCTGAGGCTCTTCGCCCCAGATCAGGCGATAGGACATATCAACTTGGCTGCCCGCCGCGTACGGTTCCATCGGCCGCCAGTAGGCGACGATGTTGTCATAGATTTCCTGATCTGCGGGTATTTCTACCAGCGTGACAGACCCCTTGCCCCAGTCCCCATTGGGCTCGACCCACAGGCTGGGGCGCTTGTGATAGTTGGCCTCAAGATCAGCGTAGTCTGAGAATTCGCGCTTACGCTGCATCAGGCCAAAGCCACGTGGGTTCATATCCACAAATGAGGCGATCTGCAGGCGGGTTGGATTGGCCAATGGCCGCCAAAGGACTTCGCCCGCACCATTCCGGATCAGCAACCCGTCGCTGTCGTGAACTGCGGGGCGAAAATCATCGAACCGGCTGTGATTGGTCTGATCGAACAGGAACATGGATGTGCCTGGTGCGATGCCGACATGGGACAGGTCGGTGCGTGGAAACAGCGTTGCGCTGACGTCCATGATGGTGTCGTCACCTGGCGTGATTTCAAACCGGTACGCACCACTGACGCTGGGGCTGTCCATCAGGGCGTGGACCACCATGTTCCGCTGTCCCGACGCAGGCTTTTCGAGCCAGAAGCGAATGAAATCGGGAAATTCCTCCCCATCGGGATCGCCGGTTTTCAGCGCCAAACCGCGTGCTGACAAACCATATGCTTCGTGCAAACCGATTGCGCGGAAATAGCTGGCACCCTGAAAGACGCAGAACTCGTCGGTTAACCCGGGCCGATGCATCTCGGCACGCAGGCGGAATCCCGAAAAGCCCAGCGTTTCATCTGCAGGCAAAGAGGGAACGTCTTCGCTTTTTGTGAACATATCCAGATCAAAGGCAACAGGTGTCACATGACCATGGTCGACGGTTGAAATTTGCACTGCGCGAGGGAAGTAAAGTCCGGGCGCGAAGAAATCGACTTCGAACGGTGACT
Organism: Ruegeria sp. G2; assembly: GCF_056533505.1. NCBI lineage: Bacteria > Pseudomonadati > Pseudomonadota > Alphaproteobacteria > Rhodobacterales > Roseobacteraceae > Ruegeria > Ruegeria sp. G2. The sequence goes on from NZ_JBQFON010000001.1 coordinate 46,579, forward strand.
TGGTGCTGTACCAAAGGCCTTTTTCCAACTGGAAACGGATCGAGCGATATTGCTCATAGTTCAGATCCTGCCATTCTTGCGGCACCATCTCGCGTTCTACATAAGGTCGGCTTGCCAGATCGCGCGCCATTTCGATAACTGTGTTGCGGTCAAAGGCGACCTCACCGCCGGTCGCATGAGCTGCCGGAGCGAGGATCAATGCCGTTGATGAGGCGAGGAATGCGCGGCGTGTAAAATTCATTTCTTAGTCTTCCAAGGGTGTGACTTAAACCACGCGGCCAGATAGGCCACGCCGATGATCATGGCAAAGCCAATCATGTTGGCGACAAAGACACTGGCAACATCCCGCCCACTCAGGTCCAATCCGACGCCGATAAGTCGTGCTGCAGCCATGGAAAATACAAAGACCGCAAGCGACTGCTGCCCGACTTTGGTGATGACACTCAGCAGCAACTGCCAAACCTTCGCTGCGGCTCCCTGACCGGTGGTGATCAGGCGATGGCCATGCTCACCGGCAACAACCCAGCCCAGATAGGCCAGTGAGAGGAAATGCAAATATCGGAAAAGGCCAAAGTCTGTCTTGTTTCGGAACTCTTTGGTTACCGGCCAGACTTTGCGGATTTCATCAGCCAGATCGGGTGCTGCGGCATTTATCCAGGTAAAAACCTTCCACGAACCAAACGGCATCGAGAAGATCAGGAATAATGAGGCCGCCCAGATCAACGTTTTTGAAACCGGCGGGGCGGGAATCCAGCCGCGCATGAACGCGAAGCCAGTGAAGAACAGCAATTGCCAGCCAAACGGGTTGAAGAACCATTGACGATCCGACCAGGGCTCAGCAGGCAGATCGAGATAGTCATATTGCGCGATCAGCCAGATCGTGACAGATGCCAGGGCGACTGCCCAAAACCCGATGCGATAGAGCCCCATGAACAGCGGCATCATCGCAAGCACCACCAGATACATCGGTAGGATGTCAAAATAGTTGGGCACATAGGTCAGGGTGAACAACCCTACGATCTGTGGCGCGGGGTCATTGAAGAAATGCTGCAGGTTCAGCGACGAGATATAGTTTTTCTCGAACAGCCCGCTTTGGTTCAGCGCTGCCATGGTCATAGCGACGAAGAAAAACAGACAAATATGGGCCCAATAGACCTGCCAAATACGGAACGATACGCGCGCGGTGCCCATCAACCAGCCCTTGCGCATGAACGCTCCGCCAAAGGCGATGGCCGAGGCCATGCCGGAGCAGAAAACAAAGATTTCGGTTGCATCCGAAAACCCGAACCGGGCAGGAATCCACTTGGCCCAGGGATCGTTCGGGATATGGGCAATAAGGATGATGAACATCGCGATACCGCGATAGAAATCAAGGCGCGGGTCGCGCGTGCGGGCAGGGGCAGCGCTTTGAGAGGCCACCGGAGCAAAATCAGAAGCGGGCGATGCAGTCGCCATACGGTTTCTGTCCTTCTTGGTCTTTTTTATTGTTCTTATTCGGCGGGGACGCTTTGTGCGTCGCCATTGTCGCGTGCGGCCTCGATCAATGCGCGGCGGGCGAGGGCATAGTTGTCTTCGCCACCGGAGCGCTTGGCGCGGCGGTCGTCAAGAATGCGCTCGACAGCATCCAGACGGCCGGCGCGCAGGCCTGAATCAATTGTGATGCGCTCGAATACATCACGTTGGGCGTGGCTGCCACCAGCCAGCTGCATTCCACCACGTGCGTCTGACAAAAAGTCAAAGGCTTGGCCATAGAGGCCTTCGCCAAAGGCCTCAAGGCCCTTGGCCGCAGCGACGCCGGGATCAGACATGCGGATCGGCGTATCGCCCTGGTTGCGCTGGGCATCGCTCTGGATGCGGTGCAGTATTTTGCTGGTCGCATCCGAACGGTTGTCGCCAGTCAGGGCCAGCAAGTAATGCAGGTCGGCAAAGATCAGGCAGCCGTCTTCGGTGCGGGCGGCGCTGAGATCGGCCAGTTCTTCCCAGCGGTTGCCCACATCCACTCCTTCAAGCTCTAGCCGGGACAGCAGCGAAGTCGCATTCGAGATATCGCGGTAATCGTCGGTCTTGTCCTGACGGATGTGATGATCATACAAAGCCATCACTTGATCGACCTGACCCAGATCCAGATGCATCAGCGCCTTGTGCCACCACACATGATAGCGGAAATTGTTGCAATGCGCCCAAGCATCCTCGCGCCCCGCAAGCCAGTCAAGGCCCAACTGAGCATTTCCCGTCATCTCATGCACATGCGCCACGGCGTGCAATCCCCACGCATCGTCGGAAACCATCCAAAGAGCCTGACGACCGGCGATCTCGGCTTTCTCGTAGGCACCCGTTTCCTCAAGAGCAAATGAATGGCAGCCCAGCAGATATCCACGCCCAGCGTGGTCGGGTTCGTAAGCGGGCATCACGCGCTCAATCGAACGGCGCATACCTTGCGAATCCCCCAGAACGAACCGAGTGGCGTGGCTGAGTTTCATCGCCAGAGTGTCCGTGGGGTGCGCCCGAAGGATTTCTTCGAATTTCTGTACCGCTTGAGTGGGGAGGTCAGCCATATACATCGCCAGTGCCTCGACATACAGCTTTTCACGGTCCGAAACCGGCTGACGCTCCATCGCTGCATTGGCTGCGGTCAGCGCTTCGGCCGCGACCGCGATCATCTCGCGGCGCCCCAGCAGGACCATGAACAGGCCTTTGATCGCGTGACCCAGGGCAAAGTCAGGCTCAAGCTCTAGCACCTTGCCCAGATGCTGCGGCGTTACGGCTGCGTGCGCCATGAACCCAAGGAGAACACCATCCCACGCCTCGACGCTTGCGGGCTGGGTCAGGGTGTTCATCTGTCCAAAGACGTCTTGTTTCATGCTTGGGTCCAATCTGATTGCGGCATTCTATAGTGTTTGATGTAACAGAGTGTGCCGCGGGGTCGTAACAGTATCGACCCTGCTCTCGAATTGGTGAAAACGCGTGTGTGGAAAACGCGAAAAAAACCGCCGATTCAAGGGCATGTTTCAGCAACTTGCCGCCTAATCAGGCAGAGTGTTTCAATCTTCGAAGGGATTTTCTGCGTTTAGAACAGCTTGTGTGTCAGCGCCACAGACAGGAGGTGCACTGCGATATGTTACAGGTGTACGGGACAGGTTCAGAGGGTTTCCGATCAATTGCACCTCACCGGGTGCAGCCTGCATGGTGACCTGCATCCGCCGGGCAGCGACCTGATCTGAGGCGAAGACCTGATCAAGTGTTTGCACAGGACCAACCGGTACTTTCAGTTCTTCCAGACCTGCAATAACGCGGCTGGTATCCAGCGCCTGTACGGCAGGGCGAAGGATTGCATTTAATGCGTCACGATTTTCAAGACGGGCAGGATTGGTGGCAAATCGCGGATCGTCAGCAAGCTCTGGGTGTTGGATGAAACTGCAGAATCTTTTGAACTGGCTGTCGTTTCCGACCGCAAGGATCACGTGCCCGTCGCTGGTTGCATATACGTCGTAAGGGACAATGTTTGGATGCCCGTTGCCGCGCCGTTGAGGCACATTGCCCGAGGTCAGGTAGTTCACGCCTTCGTTGATCAGCCAGGCCACTTGCGAATCCACCAGCGCAAGGTCGACCTGCTGGCCTTCGCCGGTCAGATCGCGATGCCGCAGAGCCGCCAAAATACCGACGCAGGCATACATGCCGCACATCACATCGGCGATGCCAACGCCAACCTTCATTGGTGCGCCTTCGGGATCTCCAGTCAGCGACATAACTCCGCCATAGCCTTGTGCCATCAGGTCATAACCGGGTTTCGATGCGTTCGGACCGGTCTGCCCGTAACCCGAGATCGAGCAATAGACTAGGCTGGGAAACTCTTTGGACAGCGTGGCGTAGTCGAGCCCGTATTTCGCCAGCCCGCCTGGCTTGAAGTTCTCGATCAGGATATCCGCATGAGACGCCAATCTCCGGATTTCCGCTTGACCTTCCGCCGTGGCGATATCCAACGCGACCGATTTCTTGTTGCGATTGGATGACATGAAATAGGCGCTCAAATCCGAGCGGTTACCATCCGCGTATTCGATGTAGGGAGGACCCCATTGCCGCGTGTCGTCACCTCCGGTCGCTGGGTTTTCGATCTTGATGACGGTGGCTCCCAAATCACCCAGCAGTTGCGTGCAGGTAGGGCCAGCCAGAATGCGCGACAGATCCAGTACCTTGACGCCCTTCAGGGGTCCTTCAGATGCGGCCATCATATCCTCCACGGTCGATCTCCGCAGCAATGACAGTGAATTTGTCGGCTTTCAACGCCTGATCCAGCGCTGCCCGCAATTCGTCGCGGTTGCGCACCGTATGACCGTACCCGCCAAAGGCGCGCCCCATGGCTGCAAAGTCGTGGCGGTCGAAATCGACACCTCGATTGCCCATCTGGCGCTGGCGTTGCTTCAATTCAATCAGGGCAAGGCTGGCATCTACAAACACAAGAAAGATCGGGTTGCCGCCCATTTCGGCGGCGGTCGAAAGCTCTCCGGCGACCATCAGAAACCCGGCGTCGCCCGAGAAGCTGATCACGGGGCGGTCCGGTTCCGCCAGTTTCAGGCCAATCGCCATTGGAACTGCGCACCCCATTGTGCATAGCGCCGAAGACTGGATCAGCCCGCGCTCCTCTGAACACGCCCACATCTGGCTGAGCAGAATGCGATGGGCGCCACTGTCGGCGGTAGCGAGTGACTCAGTTGGTAGCACTGCACGGGTTTCCGCGATGATCGCCGCCGGTCCCCAGTCTTCATCGGTTGGGAAGGCTTCTGCCAGTGCTGTCTTGACTTGATCCGGTTCACCATTCGGCCAAGTCTTTCGGGCGGGGTTCCCTTTTGCGATGGCTTCAAGAGTTGCGCTGGTGTCCGCCACCAAATTTAATCCGGCCTGATGCATATAGTGATCGTTCACTACAGCAGCAATGTCGATCACTCGCTTGTCTTCCGGGTCCCAAATCTCGCGCCAGCCAGGGCGCATTTCTATGGGGTCATAGCCCAAGCATAGCACCAGATCAGCTTGTTCCACCAACGGGATCAGATGCTTGTCGACCAACGGCGAAAGACCCGCCCCACCCAGACACAGCGGATGATCCTCGGGCACCACCCCCTTGGCCTTGTAGGTCGTGACGAAGGGAATGTTGAAATGCTCCAAAAACGCCCGCACGACACAGCGCGAGTCGTCATAAAGAACATCGAGGCCAATGATCGCCAAGGGGCGTTCGGCCTCGGCCACCCAACGGCGAGCCTTTTCCAGACATTCAGCGCCAGGTGCGACGGGTGCGACTTTCGCGAGACGACGGCGTTTAACTCCCGATACGCGCGTATCGGCCACCGAGATTGGCACATCGATGTGCACCGGACCGGGGCGCGGCTGGTTCGCAAGCGACACCGCCTTGTCGGCGATGATATCGGCCCCGTCAGCAGTCAGCATGAAGGTTCCCTTGGTGATCGAGCGGTAGACTCGCGCGTGATCCATCACCTGATGGGTATAAGTCAGTGCCTCATCCGCGTCGACGCATCCGGTCAACACGATCATCGGAACGCGATCCTGCAATGCGTTCGCGACCACGTTGATCCCATTCATCGCGCCCGGGCCAAGCGTGGCCACCAGAATCGCAGGCGCGCCATCGCGATGATGAACGGCTTCGGCCATGAAGCCGGCTGCGTTTTCATGTTTGGTCAGATGAAAGGTGATACCTGCGCTTTCCAGCGCATCCACCAAGGTCAGAACCTCGCCACCGGGCATTCCGAACGCGTGGCGGCATCCGGCCTCGAAAAGGCGTTGTGCCAACAGATCCGCAGCGCGGGGGGACAGGTCCTGCATCAATCAAGCTCCGACAAGTTTATCTTTCAGCAGATTGCGGAGGACGCGCCCGGACGCAAGCAGCTTCACGTCAGTGTGACTATTTGACGGCGCTTTCCGCCACGGCCTGAAACTTTTCGTCTAATTCGGCGGCAATATCGCGCAGCGCCTCACCGCCTTCATCCGTATATGGGGCGAACACAAAACTTGGCGTTTTGTAGGACAGGGTCGCAGTGCCATCCTTGTTCTCGGTCACGTAGAAACGGATGGGCGCTTCGATCATCGCATTCGTCGAGGTTTCAAGGACCCGAACTGCGTAGTCGTTGTTGAATGCGCCGATCACTCGGTTGCCCGGAATGGTAATGCCGCGCGAGGCCGCTGCTTTGGTCGGTCCGGCCTGAGTGACCACGATCAGGCCGTTCTCTTTTACCGCGGCCTTTGTGTCTTCCACGAGGCTCTCATAGCTTTTTCCGCTGGAGTAGATCGCCCATCCTGCAAGAGGTTCGATGCCGTCGGCCCACGCAGGCATGGCCAGCAGGCAGATCGCAGCACAAAGCGCCCTCATGTTCTATCCCTTCCTGTTGATTGGAGAATAGATGACAGAAAACCGCTGAAACGGGGCTCACAATCCTGTGCGCGCGTCAGGCCGTACGTTTCTTCAGCAGATAGATATCCATGATCCAGCCGTGATCAGAACGGGCTTGCGCGCGCGAGTCCAGAATGTCTTGCGCCACATCCGCCAATGGGCCTTTGATCAGAATCTCTTCTTTCATGCCCACATATGCCCCCCACCAGATGTCATAATCGGCCATCTCTAGGCTTTGGAACGAGCATTCGCCATCCAGCATAACAGCCACTTTCGATGCCGTTTCAGGCCATCCCTCATCGCGGATGCGGCGACCGGTGGTCACGACATAGGGTGCCCCCAGATCATTGATCGGGATCGCATGGGCCGCAGTTAACGCCTGCAACGCGGTGATGCCCGGCACAACCTGGACCTGCGGCTGTGGGTCCAGTCGAGCGGCGATCCTGAGCGAACTGTCATACAGCGACGGATCACCCCAGATCAGCAACGCGACCTTCTGCGCGTCGGGGTGGGCTGAAATCGCTTCGTGCCAGCGCAGGGCAATTGCGTCGTGCCATTCGTCGACACCTCGTAGATAACCGTCATCTGCCCGGCGTTTGGGAACGTCGAAATAGACGATCCGCGCAGGTTTATCGGTGACCTGCGCGATGATGTCTTCGCGCAAACCGGCCAGATCAGCTTTGTTCTCTCCCTTACGCGGGATCAGGATCAGGTCTGCTGATCTGATTGCCTGCGCCCCCTGAAAGGTCAGGTGGTCGGGATTGCCGGTGCCGATCCCGATCAGTGTGAGATCAAACATCGCCGAACTCCGCCAGCGGGCCATACAGGATCAAGGCAGGAGCAGTACCGATCTCGGTGCGCAGTTTGTCGGAAAGCTCTCCGATGGTGGAACGATGCAAAGATTGTTCGGGGGTTGAAACGGATTCGGCCATCAAGGCAGGTGTGTCCAGCGGCAGGCCATGCGCGCTCAGCGCTTCGACCAGCAATGGAAAAGTGCGCTTGCCCATAAATACGACCGTTGTCGCGCCAGCATCAGCTAGGGCGGGAAGATTCAGATCGGCAGGCAGTTTTCCACTCGCATCATGCCCGGTGACGAATTGAACACGACGCGCAGTCAGGCGTCGTGTCAGAGGAATTCCCGCAGTCGCAGCCGCCGCGACGGCAGAGGGGATGCCAGGAATGATCTCGTATTTGATACCGGCGGCCTGCAACGCGACCAGTTCTTCCTCTAGTCGACCGAACAATCCTCCATCACCGGATTTCAGCCGCACGACATGCTGGCCGGTCTGCGCATACTCAACCAGCAACCGGCTGACGTGATCCTGCTTGGGCGAGGGGCGACCGGCGCGTTTACCTACGCCCACCAGATCAGCGTCGTCACGTGCATGGGTCAAGATCGGGCCACTGCTGAGATCATCAAACAGCACCGCATCGGCCTTCTGCATCCGGTCCACGGCCTTGAGCGTTAGCAGCTCCGGATCACCCGGACCGGAGCCGATGAATGAGACAAACCCGGTCATACCGTTGCCTCCGCAATCAGGTGAAAAAACGTGCCGGTGACATTGCCGCGTCGCGATCCTGTCTGAGGGCCTTCAGCCCCTTCGGCATCGAAGACCCGCGCAAGAGGAGCGTCAGGTTGTTCGATGATCGAGGAATAATGGAACTCATGTCCGCGCAGAGCGGTACCTGCCGCAAAGCCGGGCATCGAGGCCAAAAGTTCAGCCCTACGATAGCCAAGGTTGAATTTACGCTTTTGGTATGAGGTTTGCAGACCCAGCAATCCCGCCATCTGATGTGGGGTGCCATCTTTGTCGACCAGCACTTTCCCCAATGCCATGTACCCCCCGCATTCACCATGCACAGGCCGCGTTTCCGCGTGTTTCCGCAGCCCGGTCAAGAAAGTATCGGCCGCAGCTATTGTTCCCGCATGCAGCTCAGGATAACCCCCGGGCAACCAGACCAGATCGGCATCAGCGTCTGGCGCTTCATCGGCCAGAGGTGAAAAGGGCAGTATCTCTGCACCCGCGCGGTTCCACCCTTCCAGAAGATGTGGATAGGTAAACGAAAACGCGGCGTCTCGGGCAAGTGCGATCCGCTGTGCCGGGGGGTGCGGCAGTGCGGCCGACGATGGCCCATTAGGGCCTGAGGAGGCCGCCTTTTTGATCGCATCCAGATCAACATGTTCACGCAGGAATGCGGCGTAACCGGCAATTGCGGTTTCCAGATCAGGGTGCTCGACGGCCTGAATCAGACCCAGATGCCGCTCGGGCAGGGTAAGATCGCCCCGGCGCGGAAGAACCCCTAGAACGGGTAATCCGGCGCGCTCCATGCCCAAACGGGTCAGTCGTTCGTGGCGAGGGCTAGCACAGCGGTTCAGGATGACACCGGCAAAGGGCAAATCGGGGTTATACATCCGAAATCCAAGCGCGGTCGCCGCCGCTGATTGCGCCTGTCCTCCGACATCCAGAACCAAGACGACCGGCCATCCCATACGCTGAGCCGTTTCAGCGCTCGACCCATGTCCCAGCTCTCCGGGTTTGGCGACGCCATCAAACAAACCCATTGAGCCCTCGGCCACCACGATATCCGCGCCCGTGGCTTGCTCTGAGATCGCGCTGAGCAGCGGCTCTCCCATCGCCCAGCTATCCAGATTGAACGAGGCGCGGCCTGCCGCAGCGCGGTGAAAGGCCGGGTCTATGTAGTCGGGCCCGCTTTTGAACGGCTGCACGGTCAATCCGTCCTCAGCCAGCGCCCGGAGCAACCCCAGCATGACCGTGGTTTTGCCCGTGCCCGATGACGGTGCGGAAATCAGTAATCCCGGGGGGTTAGTCATCGCCGTGACTCCAGCTCGACCAAGGGCTGTCGGAGCTTTGAGGGCGATAGCGGCGGTCGTATGTTTTTGAATACAGGCAGCTTTCGTCAAACCCTTCGCCTGCGAGCGCCGGGCCAACCATTATCAGTGCGGTGCGCGAGATGCCTTCGTCCAGCGCCTCTTTCAGCGTGGCCAGAGTCGCGCGGATGATCCGTTCATCCGGCCAGCTGGCGCGGTAGACAACGGCGACCGGGCAGTCCGCACCATAGGCAGGGGTCAGGTCGGCGATGACATTGTCCAGATTTCCGATCGACAGGTGAATGGCCAGAGTAGCACCTGTTTTAGCAAAGTTTTTCAGCGTTTCACCTTCAGGCATCGAGGACGCGCGCCCAGGCGTCCGGGTCAACACCACCGATTGCGCCAGTCCCGGAAGGGTGAGTTCAGTTCCTAGAGCAGCAGCTGCGGCGGCAAAAGACGGGACACCGGGCGTGACGCTGACCGGGATGCCCATGTCTTTCAGACGTCTGATTTGCTCTCCCATCGCCGACCAGACAGAGAGGTCCCCGGAATGCAGCCGCGCAACGTCCTGTCCAGCTTTATGCGCCGCTTCAATCTCGGCCATGATCTGATCCAGATCCATCGGAGCCGTGTTCACGATCTTTGCGCCGTCGGGGCAGTGGCTCAGAATCTCCTCGGGAACCAACGAGCCCGCATATAGGCACACCGGGCACGAGGCGATGATATCGCGTCCGCGCAAGGTCAGCAGGTCGGCGGCACCCGGTCCGGCGCCGATGAAATGAACGGTCATGGTTGTCCTCCAATGGCGACGGCGCAGGTTGCAAGCCGGTCGTCCGAGATTTGTCTGGGTGAAATCAGCCGCGCGCCATGCCCGGCGGCAGCAAGAGCGGATGCTTCGGCCACGCTGCCGGTGCCGTATGTGGCACGACTTCGGGGCGAGCAGGTGAGGGTACGTTGCCCGGCGAGATCATGTGCCGGGACGAAATGAACCGGCAGCTCAGTTGCCTCTGCAAGTGCGACAAGTGCGGCATGTCCGTCCTTGTCTGCAACGGTTGCCAGGGCATCGACTGTTTTTCCTGTCGAGGCCAGATCAAAGGCAGCGCGCAGACTGACCAGCGTAGCAGAGGACGAAAATCCGAGCCCGGCGACGATCATAGCGTAAGACTCCACTGCATCACGGGGTAGGCAGATTTCCAACCCCGCCGTGGACCAAGCGAAGCAGCTTGCGCCAATTCGATACGCAACAGATCTCCGCCCAACTTGTCGTGCCACGCGGCCAGCAACGCTTCGCTTTCCAATGTCACAGCGTTGGCGACAAGCCGCGTACCGGCACGGAGATTTGCGTGTAGCCAGTTCAACAGCTCCGCGCTCAGGCCGCCTCCGATGAAAACGACATCTGGTTGGTCAAGGCCAACCAACGCCTCAGGTGCGATACCTTGAACGACCCGCAACCGATCCTGCCCCAGCGCATCGGCGTTTCGGCGAATGCGCTCGACCCGATCTTCACGCGGCTCGATTGTCGTTGCAGTCAGCGTCGGATCGCACATCAGCCATTCGATGCTGATCGAACCGGTGCCGCCGCCAATATCCCACAGATGCTCTCCTCTACGCGGGGCAAGGGCCGACAGGGTCAGTGCGCGGATAGGGCGCTTGGTGATTTGCCCGTCGGTTTCGAAGATGTCATCCGGCTTGCCCGAGGCTTTGGGAAAGGCGCGCCCTGTGCCCGCAACGTCCAGCCCGACACAGACCGGATGTTCGAATGTTCCCAGCAGCGCTTCGGTCAGCGACACGCTCCGCGCGCGTTCACGGGGGCCGCCAAGAGCCTCCATCACATGCAGGGTACAATCGGCAAAACCAGTCTCGCCCAAATACGTTGCAAGCTCAGCCACCGCTTTTCCATCGCGCAGCAAGAGAATGGCGCGGAGGCCCGGCGCCAGGTGGGGGCGCAAACGGGTGAGAGGGGCGGCGTGCAGTCCAAAGGTCAACGTGTTTTCAAGCGGCCAGCCAAGCCGTGCCGCCGCCAGCGAAAAGGTCGATTGACCGGGTAGAGCGGTCCATTCGCTCGCATCGAAATTTCGCGCGATGACGGAACCGGCCCCGAACCAGAACGGATCACCCGAGGCCAGAACAACAGTTTGCCGACCGCGTAATCTTACTAGGATCGGCAGGCCGTCGGCAAAAGGTACCGGCCATTCAATCTGCTCAGCCGCGCTGCTTGGGATCAGCGACAGGTGGCGGGGAGGGCCCATAACGACTTCAGCGCGATCCAGCACTTGACGGCTTGCGGGGGACAGGCCATCCAGTCCATCTTCGCCCAAACCCAATACCGTCAGCCACGGAGTTTCAGACATGCCCAACCTCCTGATACTTGGCGGGACGACCGAGGCAAATGCTCTGGCAAAATCTGTCGCCGAACAAGGTATTCCGGCCACGTATTCTTATGCGGGCCGTGTCGACACGCCACGCCCGCAGCCCGTTCCAACGCGCGTGGGTGGGTTCGGTGGAACAGAGGGGCTGGCGCATTACATCCGCGACCACGAGATCAGCCATATCGTAGATGCTACCCACCCCTTTGCCGCGCTGATGAGCCGAAACGCTGTGGAAGCCTGCGCCTCGACCGCCACTCCGCTGGCGGCGCTGACGCGGCCTCCCTGGGTCGCTCAAGATGGCGACAGTTGGCAGCATGTTCCGGACATCGACGGTGCCGTCGACGCGCTTTCCGGTCCCGCTCAGCGCGTGTTCCTTGCCGTTGGTCGCATGCATCTTCAGGACTTTGCAGCACAGCCTCAGCATCACTATCTTTTGCGGTTGGTGGATGAGCCTGAAACCGTGCCGTTTCCTAATAGAGACGTCATTATTTCGCGCGGTCCGTTCACTGAAATTGAAGACCGGGGGCTGATGGAGCGTCACGGGACGCAGTTGGTTGTGTCCAAGAACGCGGGTGGCATCGGGGCGCGCGCAAAGCTGGATGCCGCACGGGCGCTGGGTCTTCCGGTTCTGATGATCGACCGTCCGCTGTTGCTGCAGCGGACTGAGTTCGAAAAGGTTTCGCAGGTCTTGGACTGGCTGGTTCATACCTGATCCTTGTCAGGCGTGATTCTCGGCGTGTAAACGATCGGTTTGTCGTCGCGCTCGATCACACGGGTCAATGACGAGCCGACGATCACGACCGTCTGCATGTCCGCCATGTCTGGCGTGGCCTCGGCTAATGTTGAAATCCGCAACTCTTCATCCGAACGCGACACTGCGCGGGCAAACAGGATCAGGCGTTCTGGCTCACATTCCTCGCGAAGGATTTCCAGTGTTTTTACAAAACCTTCTGGGCGTGACTTCGAGCGTGGATTGTAGAAGGCCATCGCAAAATCCCCCTGTGCGGCGAGACGCAGGCGCTTTTCGATCAAGGACCACGGTTTCAGATTGTCGCTGAGGTTGATGGCGCAGAAATCGTGCCCCATCGGCGCACCCGCACGGGCAGACGCAGCTAACATCGCTGTGATCCCCGGCAGTACGTCGATCTGAATGCTTCGCCATTCAGCAGGACCATTCTCCAATGCCTCGAACACGGCAGCGGCCATCGCGAACACGCCTGGGTCTCCGGAGGAAACAACCACGACACGCTTGCCCTCGGCCGCCATCCGTAATGCGTGCTGCGAGCGGTCGATCTCGACCCGGTTGTCACTGGAATGTAGGGTCAACCCTTCACGCTCAGCAACGCGCGCGACGTAGGGGATGTATCCAACAACATCCGTCGCCTCGGCCAGAGCAGCGGTAACCTCGGGCGTGACCAGAGCTTCGTCTCCCGGTCCGAGGCCGGCTATTTTGACCCAGCCACTCATGGGCGACGGCCCTGACCGTGAACCAGGATGATCGAGAAATAGGGTGTGATACCCTCGCAATTGTCCGAGAGTTTGCAAACCCGCTGGTTGGGCATCTGGGCGTATTCGACGATCCATGCACGGTCATATAGATCGGCCCGTTTCAGGGCGCGTTTTACCTTGTCAAAGTTGCGACCGATCTTCATGACTACCAACGCATCGGTTTGGGCCATGCGTTCGGTCAGCGTGTCCTCGGACAATGTACCGACCAGAACCGTCAGGACGTCATCACCCCAGGTTATTGGATCGCCGGTAGCGGTCCAGGCACCCGACATTCCGGTAATGGCTGGTACGACCTCGACCTTAGATATATCCCGTAATCGATTGTAAAGATGCATGAATGACCCGTAGAAGAAAGGGTCTCCTTCGCACAGGACCACGACATCCTCACCATTCTCTGTCAGCGACTTCAGGTGCGCGGCGCAATCCTCGTAAAACACGGAAAGCAATTCGTTGTACCTCGGGTCCGTCACCGGGATTTCGGTTGTTACGGGATACTCCATCGCAAACTCGATAGCGTCGCCGGGGATCATTCCATTGACGATCTTGCGGGCCTGCCCCGTGCGGCCCGGCTTGCGGAAGAACGCTACGTGTCGGGCATTGCGCAACAGGCGGTCTGCGCGGACGCTCATGAGATCCGGGTCACCAGGGCCAAGGCCCACGCCGTAGATCTTGCCCCCACTCATTCCGCGCGACTCGCGATGGCGTTGATGGCAGCAACGGTGATTGCACTGCCGCCCAAGCGACCTTTGACGATGCAGGAGGGTACGGGCTGCGCTTCCCATAAGGCGTCCTTGGATTCGACTGCGCCGACAAAGCCCACAGGGCAGCCGATGATGGCGGCCGGACGCGGACAATCTGGGTCTTCCAGCATGTTTAGCAGATGGAATAGCGCAGTCGGAGCGTTACCGATCGCGACCAGCGCGCCGCCAAGATGCGGACGCCACAACTCTAGCGCAGCGGCAGAGCGCGTGTTGCTCATCTCAGCGGCCAATGGGCGCACGCGTTCGTCATGCAGGGTACAGATTACCTCATTATCCGCAGGCAGGCGGAATCGGGTCACACCTTCGCTGACCATGCGCGCGTCGCATAGGATCGGTGTGCCATTTTCCAGCGCGGTGCGAGCAGCTGTGACGAAGCCGGGCGAGAAATGCACGAACTCCTCCAGCCCAACCATTCCAGCGGCATGAATCATGCGCACGGCCACTTGCTCTTCATCGGCATCGAACCGAGCGAGATCGGCCTCCGAGCGGATGGTGGCAAAGCTTTGTTTGTAAATCGCCGCGCCGTCGGTTTCGTATTCATAGGGCATCAGGTGAAGTCCATGGTCATAAGTGTTTCTTCGGTCAGGCCGCGTTGGCAGGGCTCATCCCCTGCACGACCTTGTTTGACAAGATCAAATCGTCCATTGCATCCCACTAAGGTGACATCTGCAGGGCCCATCCGGGCGCAACCCTTTGCACACCCCGAGACATGCAGAGATCCGGGCACTCGAGCCGCCAAAACGCGCGCGATCTCTCGCGTTTCCACTTGCGCCTGCGGACAGAACGGCGTGCCAGGGCAGGCGTCGGTGGTAATCAGCGGGTCAGTACCGTCAGTGACGAAGGCTGGTGCGGGAGTATCTGCTCCGCCTTCCAGCAGGATCAACCGCCACGGTGTAACTCGCAGGGCAGACGCACCGCTGCTCTCGATCAGTTTCGAGAGCGGGCCTGCGGGCAATTGCCCAAACGTCGCGCCCAAAAGTGTTCCCAAATCGCAAGCGCCAGGCTGTAGAGGGGTACTTATTGGGCCAGGCGGGCTGCCTTGCCATTCGAGCGGAAGGTCTTGCGCAGAGATCACGCGGGCCATTCGGCGGGTCTCAGGCGTATAGGTGTCAGAGAACCACTTTGCCAGTTCGATCAGTCGATCGATGACATCAGATTCAGAAACAGTCCGCCCAGTCTCTGCACCATCTGCGCGCAGAATCAGGCCGTTTTCGCCGGTTTCCACGCGAATGTCAGCCGAGTCTCCGGCTAACATGCGCTCAGGTCTCGTATCGATTGCAAATCCGAACTTGGCGGGCAGCGAGGGCAACTCTGCTAGGCGGTCAATCAGATGCTGCGTTAGTCGCGCTGTCAGATCACCTGCACGGTAGAGCGGTGTGACCAAAATATTCCGTCTAATCTCGATGCCGGGCTCGGCATCGAGAAGGTTCAGATCAGACAGCTCGGCCAATAGCGGCTGGTGGTCGGCTTCCTTGACGCCGCGTAGTTGCAGGTTCGCACGATTGGTCAGGTCGATAGTGCCATTGCCGAAACGGTCGGCCAATTGGCACAGACCCAAAGCCTGCTGAGCGCTAAGCCGCGCCAACCGCGGGCGTACGCGCACGACCAGACCATCGCCGGACATCATCGGGCGATGTGCGCCGGGGCACCAGCCTTGGACGATAGGTTTGTCGGTGAGAGCGCTCATCCCAGACCTTCCAGACTGGCACGGATCGAGTTTCGGCGCGTGTTCCATAATCCAGCGTCCAACAAGGCGCGGAATCGGTCTTGCATCGCCTGATGCGCACGCGGGTTGGCCTCTTGTAGAAAGGCATCGACGCCTTCGTCGCCAAGCGTGGCTTCGTGATAAAGGTCGAACAGATGCGGCGCGACGGTGCCAGACAAATGTGCAAACGAGGCCATGTGATCCAGCGTCGCTGCAATCTCGGCCGCGCCTCGAAAACCATGCCGCTGCATACCAGCGATCCAACCTGGATTGGCGGCGCGCGCATGGACCACGCGACTAATCTCTTCGGTCAAGGTACGGGCGCGTGGATTTTCCGGGTTGGTATTGTCCAGGTGATAGAGCTGAGCGTTACCACCGCTGATTTTCTTGGCGGCAGCAAAGCCTGCTTCATGCGTGGCATAATCATTCGCCAATAGCAGGTCGGTCTCGGTCAGGTCCTGGAGGTGTACAAAGCTGTCGGCATTGGCGACGCGCTGAGTAATGCCGTCCTTATCCCGTGCGATGTGCTCGCCTTCCAACGCGAAGGAACTAGCGTCCAGCCAAGCCTCACCCGCCTGCACGCGCGCCTCATCCGTATAGGTTTCGGACAGATGAGTCATGTTCAAACCATAGTTGCCGGGGGCTGGCCCATAGACCCGCGCGGCTGGCTCCTGACCGGCGTAAGGGTTCCAGTCGGCTGCTTCATCTCGTTTTGTCAGTGCGCGGACGGCCTGACCGTACAGCGCGGAAAGCGTCGGGAACACGTCCCGGAACAGGCCTGAGACGCGCAATGTCACGTCCAGTCGCGGGCGGCTGAGATCGGTGATTGGCAAAACTTCGATGCCCGAGACCCGGTCGGACCCTTTATCCCAAACCGGCTTCACCCCCAGCAGGTGTAGCGCCATGGCGAATTCCTCGCCCGCTGTGCGCATCGTGGCCGAACCCCATAGATCGACGATCAAGCCCTTGGGGTAGTCGCCTTCTTCCTGCAGATGCCGCCGAACCAGCTCTTCAGCGAGCTTGACGCCTTGTGTATAGGCCGCGCGCGTAGGAACCGAGCGCGGGTCGGTCGTGTAAAGATTCCGCCCGGTCGGCAATACATCCGTTCGCCCGCGATAAGGGGAACCGGACGGCCCGGCCTCAATCCGTTTGCCCGCCAAAGCGTCAATCAGGGCGTAGCGTTCAGCGTGGGCCGACGGGGCAGGGTCGAAATCACCCGTCATATCTGGAACCCGTCCAAAGATGTGCAGGCCGTCGCCGAACTGACTTTCCTTGATATCGCAGACAAATCGATCAATGCGCGTGATCGCCTCGGCGATGCAGGTGGCCTGATCGAGGCCAAGGTCGCTTTCCAGCCCAATGGCCTGTGCCTCGTCGCGGATATCTTCCTGTAACCGGTCACGGCGCTTGGGGTCCAGACCGTCCGCGTTCGAGAACTCATCCAGCAGTGCTTCCAGCCGAACCATGCGATCCGGCGTACCACTTTCTTTCATCGGGGGCGGGATATGGCCCAGCGTAACTGCGCCGATCCGGCGCTTTGCCTGCGCAGCTTCGCCGGGGTCATTGACGATGAACGGGTAGATCACCGGCAGATCGCCGATCAACACCTCGGGCCAGCATTCATTGCATAAAGCGACCGATTTACCTGGCAGCCATTCCAGCGTGCCATGGGCGCCAATATGGATCAGAGCATCCGCGCCTATTCCTTTGCGCAGCCAAAGGTAAAAGGCGACGTAGCTGTGACGAGGCGTGCGCGAAAGGTCATGATAGTCATCCTCGCGCAGCTCTGGCGTGCCGCGTTCTGGCTGCAGCGCAACCACAGCGTTGCCACGCCGGAGGGCCGTGAAATGGAATGCTCCATCTGCGAACGCTGGATCGTCCTCGGGGTCTCCCCAGACCGTCTGCAGATCGGCGCGCAATTGATCGGGTAGCTCTGCATACGCAATCAGGTAGTCCTGCAATGACCACGAAATCCGGGCGCCCAGCAGGATTTCGGCAATCGGCTCGGCCGGTGCGGTTGCATATCCTTCATTCTGAAGATCGGTCAGCATCGCTTCGGCAGAAGCGAGCGCATCAAGGCCAACTGCGTGGGCCATCTGCCAGTCCTTACCCGGGTAAGTCGACAGAACCAGCGCCGGTATTTGATCCGAAGTGGGCTTTCCGTGCAGGGCCAGCCAGCCAGAGATCCGATCGATGACAGCTTCGATCCGGTCAGGTTCAGGCTGGTGGGCAAAACGCGAATATTCCAGATAAGGATCGCGCTTGTCCGGTTCTTTGAACGACACGATGCCCGCGTTAATCCGCCCGTCGACCTCGGGCAGCACCACATGCATAGCGAGGTCGGCAGGCGAAAGCCCGCGTTCCGCCTCGGCCCAGGCTTTGCGGCGCGAGGTCGCGAGGGCGACCTGAAAGACGGGCACATTGGCAGCATCCAAAGGTGAAGTGCCTGATGCGCCCTTGCCCGAAAAGGAGGTGGCATTGATGATCGCCGAAGGTTTCAGCGCCACGATCGTCTCACGCAACCAGTCTGCGGCGGTTGGCGCTTTGAGCGATGGGGCGAACAGGCCAATGGCCTCGAATCCACGCGATCGCACACTGCGGATCAAAGCCGCGATTGGGGCAGTGTCGGCAGAGGTCAGGTAGGCCCGATAAAACGTGACGATAATGCGTTTTGCATCGCCCGAAAAAGCTGTGTCTGCCGGTATAACGCCACGATCCGGGCACCAGGCGCCGTAATCCGGTATGGACTTTGTCCCCATCACCGGACCGGCATATAGTCCCGCCGCCAGTGCCATCTGCGCGAGTGCGGCCTGCGCGGCAACCTCTCCGCCGGTGTCACACAGATGCGCCAAGCGCCGCAGGGTTGAGACGGGCAGGGTGGAGTACTCATCCAGCCGCGTATCTTCGCGCCCGTCCGCAGGCAGGACAGCCAGTGCGATCCCCTTGGCCTGTGCCAGTGCCAGAACCTGCTGCAAGCCGTAAGACCAATATGGCACGCCGCCAATCAGGCGGATCAGGATGCCTTTGGCCCCCTCAAGCGTCTGTTCGACATATGTATCGACAGAAAGGGGGTGTTTTAGAGCTGTCAGGTTGGCCAGCCGCAGGGTTGGCATGCGCCCGTCTGGCCCGCCACCGCGATGCCAGCCCGCCGCGAAAGCGCCAAGGTCGCTGTCGGAAAAAGACAGCACCACCAAGTCCGCCGGGCTCTGGCCCAGATCGGTTGGGGTCTCGGTTTCCTCTAACCCGTGGCTTTCGCGGAAGACGACGTGCATGAGTCTTACTCGGCGGCCTCGGTCACACCCACAAGGATATCACGGATTTCGGCCTCTTTGATATCATCATGCTCGGCGATAACCACAAGGCGCGAGCGGCGCTCTTCATCAGGTTCCCACGGGCGGTCATACTGATGACGTACCCGCGAGCCGACGGCCTGTACCAGCAGGCGCATGGGCTTGCCCTGAATCGCGGCATAGCCTTTGACGCGCAGGATGTTCAGTTCCTTTGCCAGGCGTTCGATCTTGGCGACCAGATCCAGCGGATCAGTCTGTTCCGGCAGTTCGACGATGATGCTTTCAAAATCGTCATGCTCGTGATCGTGATGACCATCATGATGGCTGGGACGCGCTTCCATGTCGTCCTCGGCGGCAGCTTCAAGGCCCAAGACAACACGCACGTCCACGACACCATCTGCGACTTCGACGACGGGTAGGGGGCGAGGGGCTTCGGCCGCGATGACCTCTTTGGCTTTGGCGACACCTTCGGGACCGGCCAGATCGGGCTTGGTCAGCAGGATGATGTCGGCGCAGGAGATCTGATCTTCAAACACTTCCGATAGTGGCGTCTCGTGGTCGATCGACTCATCGGCGAGGCGCTGGGCGTCTACCGCTTCGACATTGGGTGCAAACCGACCAGCGGCAACAGCTTCGGCATCGGCCAAAGCGATCACGCCGTCGACGGTGATTTTCGAGCGAATGTCTGGCCAGTCGAACGCTTTAAGCAGCGGCTTAGGCAGAGCCAGGCCCGAGGTTTCGATCAGAATGTGATCGGGGCGCGGCTCCAAGGCCATAAGCGCTTCGATCGTGGGAATGAAATCGTCGGCCACCGTGCAGCAGATGCAGCCATTGGCCAGTTCCATGATGTTTTCTGCTGGGCAATCCGGGATTGCGCAGGATTTCAGGATATCGCCATCGACACCCACATCGCCGAACTCATTGACTACAACAGCCAAGCGCTTGCCTTGCGGGTTCTGCATCAAATGCTTGACCAGCGTCGTTTTGCCCGAGCCCAGAAAGCCGGTGATCACGGTGACGGGCAGTTTTTCGAGATTGCTCATTTCAGCGCTCCAATCGGGGGAATACGGGCCGCGCAATTCTTGCGGAAGTGTTCGGGGCGTTCACGCCATTTGACCAGCCCGTCCTCGGTCTGAAGGTACTTGGTGGCACCTTCAATGATGGTTTCGACGTGATCGGTTTCGCTCAGATGTTTATAGACGAATGTCCATCGATCAGGTCCACCACGCAGCACGATAGAACAGCCTTCATCGCAGTTTGAAAGGCATTCTACTGCTTTCAAGGTGATGCCTTCGGGCAGGTCAGCCTGTTCTAGCGCTTTGTGCAGCAATGTGCCGGGGCGTTGGGCGTCGTCTTCGACGGGTAGGCCGCGACGACAGGTGGTGCAGACCAGCAGTTCGACCGGTGTGGTGTCGGCCATGTCTCTCATCCCCCCAAATCCTCTTCGTGGGGGACGGGGTTTCATGTGGGCTGATTAAAGCCCCACACCGGAACACCCCGTCCGGTTTCATCTTCGGGCGTTGGCAGGTCTCCCGGCTTGCGGATGTCAGAGCGGTGCTCTGTCGGATGTCCCGCCTTCCCGGCATTCGCCAGTGGCTTGGGCACCCTCTCCGGTCACGGTCGCGGGGGCGGCTGCGTTTGACGGAAATTCCGCTGACGCATTCCCTTTTCATCTGCTGCTGCAGACACCAACACTTGGCTCTTGGGACAGCATCACCCCCCTTGTCAAGCGAGTCTCGCTCAACTGTGCGTACAGGGGCAAAAAAGCGACCTCTGAGGGTCGCTGGACGGCATGACTTAGGTCAACAGGCGTGTTCGCATGTGCATCGAAAGACGAACAGGGAGAGCGTCATATGAAAGTAGGCTTCATCGGGCTGGGAAACGTGGGCGGAAAATTGTCGGGCTCGCTGCTGCGCAATGGGATTGACCTGACCGTTCATGACCTCAACCCTGATCTTGTGTCTGGTTTTGTCGCGCAGGGTGCGAAGGCAGCTGAAAGCCCCGCCCAATTGATGCGTGATTGTGACGCCGTGATTACCTGTCTGCCATCTCCTGCCGCCTCGGACGCGGTAATGCAGGAGATGCTGTCCGAAGTGACATCCGGTAAGATCTGGATGGAAATGTCCACCACCGACGAAGCGGAAGTAAAACGATTGGGTGCTTCGGTGATCGAACGTGGGGGGGCTGCAGTCGATTGCCCGGTATCGGGCGGATGTCATCGGGCAGCTACGGGCAATATTTCGATCTTCGCAGGCTGCGATCGGGAAACATTTGAGTGCATTCTGCCGTTCCTGACGACGATGGGGCGCCGCGTTTTGCACACAGGCGATCTGGGATCGGCCTCAGTGTTGAAGGTGCTGACAAACTATTTGGCAACCGCAAATCTGATCACTTGCGCCGAGGCTTTGGTGACCGCAAAGGCCGCAGGGATGGATCTTGGCACGACCTATGAGGCGATCAAAATTTCGTCGGGCACATCATTTGTGCACGAAACGGAAAGCCAAGTGATTCTGAATGGGTCCCGCGATATTTCATTCACCATGGATCTGGTCAAAAAGGACATCGGTCTGTTTCAGGAGGTCGCCGACCGCGCCGGGGTGCCGCTGGAGATAAACCCGGTGATGATGAAAATCTTCGACGACGGAATCGCACGCTACGGTGACCGGGAACTTTCCCCCAACATTATCAAACGCCTTGAGGACGCCACGGGGCTGGATATCCGTGCTCCGGGGTTCCCCGCGGAAATGCAGGATGATGAGCCGGAAGAGCCGGGTTACGAAGTGGTTCCTCAGAATCGGTAAAACATAATGTGCTGACGTTCAGGAAGAGTTTCGTTTGTTGATGCCACGGTTATCTGCGGTTCGGAGGTGGTTATTCGGATTGTCGCAGGAAAGTTCTGATCAAGTCAGCGGTTAACTCAATATTAGTTGGCGCTGAATGCATATTGAGTTCCATCATTTTCATCAGCCCCCCTGGGGGCCGGGGTGCGGTAGCCGGTTCTTCCTGGAACTTGCTGCGTTGGACAATTTCCGGAGGCTATTCTAAACAGATCAACAATAGTCCGATAATGGCACAGGCAAGAGTTTAACTTATGGGAAACGAGACCTTTCTCATCGTGACGACGATGAAGAACGAAGGGCCATTTATGATCGATTGGGTGGCTTACAACCGCGCAATCGGGTTCAATGATATTCTGATCTATACCAACGACTGTTCTGATGGCACAGATGTTATCGGTGATCGGATGCAAGCCTTAGGCTGGGCGCATCATGAGCGCAACAAGGTCGGACCACGCGCTGCGCCCCAGAACCGGGCTTTTACCCGATCTCGCAGTCATCCAAGTTATCAGTCCGCAAATTGGATTATGAGCCTGGATGTGGATGAATACGTCAACATCCGTTTGCCTGAAGGCAATGTTCAGTCACTGGTAGAGGCAAGCGGTGAAGCTGATGCAATATCGATCTGTTGGCGTATGTTCGGAAATGCCGGCTTAAATGACTTTGTCGATCGACCTGTCCCTGAGATGTTCTTTCAGGCGGCCACCGAAGACAGCTACCCCCATCACCGGACGAAAGGTTTCAAAACGCTATTCCGAAATAACGGCAAGTTTAGTCGGTTTCGCGCCCACCGTCCTCGGATCAATCCAGAGGACGCTCCAAATCCCGACGCACCGTACGAAGGGGTGTTGTGGAGAGATGCAGGCGGAAACCTCTACCCGGCAGATCAGGTGAAATGGAAGGCGTGGCGCGGATTCAGCCATGAATTCGCGCGTATTCACCACTATGCAGTACGAAGTACCGATAGCTTTCTTGTCAAACGTGAACGGGGCCGTACCAACCATGTTGGCCAAGACCAAGGTCTGAAATACTGGCTTGTTATGAATCACAACGACGTCGAAGATCGCTCGATCTTGGGCCACATGCCCGCCATGCATGACATCAAAGCCGAGATGATGGCTGATCCACAGTTGGCCGAGCTTCACCACAAAGCCTGCGAATGGCATAGTACAAAAGCCGCAGAGTTGAAGGCCAGACCTGATTGGCTCGATTTGGTTGAGGCCCTGCAGAATTCTCATATCGGAGAAGACGCCCATGGCTGAAACCGTATCCGCCGAAGACCGCCGCAAGAAACAAGCCCTGCAGCGCGAGCGGAAAGATGCGCTGAGGCGCGAAATGCTCAGGACAATGCCGCACGGAAAGCTCAGCATCGAAATCGGCGTCTGGCGGGGCGAGTTTTCGCGGATATTACTCGATGAATTGAAGCCTTCTAAGCTGTGCCTCATCGACCCATGGGGCGTGCAGCCCGACGCAGATGGTGGCGCATCTTTGGCCGGAGCGCGTAGCCAAAACGATATGGACCGCATCTATGAAGCGGTGAAAAACACATACGCCTATGAGATAGCGAAGGGTCAAGTTTCGGTAATTCGCGATTATTCAGTTCCTGCACTGCGCCTCTTCGAAGATCAGAGTATCGGTTTCGCCTATCTTGATGGCGACCATTCATATGAAGGGGTCAAAGCGGATCTGGATGCGGTATTGCCGAAGATGATCGAAGGCGGTGTCATCATGTTGGATGACTACCATCGGAGGGGATGGTGGAAAGATGGTGTGATGCGTGCCTTCCACGAGTTTTTGGGCGCAAACTCGGCGGGCTTGCGTCTTAAGGCGATCAAAGGCGCTCAGGTCGCGGTTCAAAAGCTATAGTCAATGAGCCAGTTTCATATCGAATTGGAGATGTTGGCACCCGAGAAGGACCTACAGAAGATGGCGCCACTTTGGTTCAACCGCAGGACTTGCAATGACTGACAGGATCGTTGTCTACACGACGATGAAGAACGAAGGCCCGTTCATGATTGATTGGGTGTCCTACTACCTGTCACTCGGCATCGACCATTTCCTCATTTACACCAACGATTGTGATGACGGCACCGATCTGATTGCAGAACGGCTCGGGGATCTGGGCATTGCAACCCATGTTGATAATCGGGTCAAGCCAAAGCAAAGCCCGCAGAACACGATGCTCAGGCGAGTTCGTTCACATCCGAGGTTTCTTGATGCGGACTGGACCTTTTCGCTGGACGTTGATGAATATCTGAACATCCGCCTTCCTGATCCCTCCATGCACAAGTTGCTGGAAAAGTTACAGGAAACCGCAGGAGAGCCTTTTGATGTTGCCTCTTTTGCCTGGAAGCTATTCGGTTGCGGTGGCGTCGAAGACTTCAGCGATATTCCAGTGGCTGAGCAGTTCTTTCTTTGCGATACCGAGCAGGGCTATTATTCGGGCGTTGCGGGCGGGCTGAAGAGTATAACGCGCAACAACGGGTTATTCACCCGATATGGTCCGCATCGCCCCAAAGGGGTTGCGCCTGAGCGCATGTCCGAGATCAGATGGGTTGATGGTGGGGGGCAACTTCTTGACCCCGAAGCTGTAACCTGGCGCGCCACATCCAACTACCGCCATGATTTTGCGCGTATCCATCACTATGTGACGCGTTCAATCGAGTCGTTCATGGTTAAACGGGATCGGGGTAAAACCAATCATATTCACGATGATCAGGCCGAATCCTATTGGAACAATATGAACGCGAATTTGGTTGAGGACCGGTCGATCTTGCCGCTTTGGGAAAAGGCTGCGGTAGAGCGGGAACGTTTGATGTCCGATGACCAACTGGCGTCCTTGCATGCCGCCGCGTGCTCCTGGCACGCGCAGAAAATTGTCGAGCTAAATCAAAGACCGGATTGGGTGGAATTCCGAGAGTTTTTGCACCGGTACAAGACCATGGGCCCCGGTCGCTGACGCATCTCAGGGCCGTAAGAAGTCTTCGACGGGGAACCATACAAAGACGCTGAGGCACAGCTTATTGGCAGGGCTGCCGGCGGCGTTAGCGCTCTTGGGTTCTATCAATCAGGGATGCAATACGGCACCGAACAGCGAGAGTGTTCCAACAAATGGGAGACGAGCGCAATCCTAACAGAAAAATGTTTCAAGTGGTCCGATATCAGCCCGTTTCCGAAGGAGCCGCCGTTGGTAGTTGCGCAGGGTTGAGTGGCCGGCCGAGTGATATCGCGAGTAGTTGCTTCTTCTAACAGTTCACTGCACGACAAACGACACAGTAACCCTCGTCCGCCTTTTATCCTCGTCCTGTATGGAGAGTCGCATCGTGTGCCGCCCAACCGGCAGTTCAGCCGAACGTGCGAGCAGGCGCGAACCTTCGACTGAGGCGTGCTTCATTATTCGTTTGGTTACATTGATCCATGCTGGACCCATACGATAGTCGATCCGAATTGACGACAAATCAACTGCCGTATCTCCTCTCGGGCTAATGTCTACATCAATATTGACAGGCGACTGGACAATATCCTTTTTGGGCGAATTGAAATTTACGAAGGGGCCATCGGATTGAGTAACGGTCAATCCTCGGTCTAGAGACTCAGTAATTTTAGGTTGATTGTCGAGTTCTGCCATTTCGGCTGGAGTAAGCAGGGAGAACGCTTCTTGCTCGCTATTTCGCGGAAGAAGACTCCATACGGAAAAGGCCAACACAAACAGTATTGCACCAATCAACAACCATCTCGCACGCACTACCCACACATACATCACCTTAAGCAAACCAGAATGAAACGAGACTATCACACAACGAGACAATATCTCAATTTGCGGGACTTGGTCTGAAATCGAGTCGCCCAATTATAGAGAAAAATGGGCATTGCGCATGGAATCACACGGCAAGTCTTGCGGCGCGATAAATGCCCAAATCGGGCTACATTTCCCCTATGTGACCCCAGAACAAGCATTTGTATCGCTCGGTCTGGGAAGGTCGTGTAAGCTATTGAGTTCTTTTGGAGGCGAGTACCAAATTCGAACCCGCGTAAAGGAACTCTATTTCTTAATAAATAACAATTTTTTAGTGAAATGTTGGCGGTATGTGGGTTTGTGAATGTTGCGGGATTGTTGGTTGAAATTGTTCGTTGGCTTGTCTTCGCGGTCGATATCGATTGTCGCATGATGGTGCAACACGAGGGGAAGCGGCACAGGCTTGCCTAAGTCCGCTGATTGGGATGCGGGTCGGTTGATCAGTCAGATATGAGAGTTGGATGCGGAGGTAACTCACCGACCACGAGGCAAGGAGATGGCGCACTGGCTGATGCCGGCACCGGGAATTGGGCCGCTCGTTGCGACTGCACTAGTTGCCCTCTCGTTCCCGAACTGGATTCTTCGCCAACATCTAAATTCATTGATCCTCGTCAAGATTGGAAAAGGTATGATGTGATACAGTTGATGCCAAAAATGGGGGCTATCATGAAAGAATTAGTCGAGATTGGAAGAACATTTGTTCAGGCAATGCGTGATCGCAGGGGCCTTGCAAATGTTGATGAAATGTATGCCGAGAACGCTCAATCCATAGAAGCGGTTGTGCCTCCGGTTCGACAGTTTCGCATTACCAAAGGCCGTGATGCTATCAAAGGGAAAAGAGAGGATTGGCTGGCAGCTCATGAAATCATCGAACTCGAAGTCGATGGCCCCTATGTTCATCCCCCAAACCGCTTCAGTGTGCGATACAAGGCTAAGGTAACGCAGAAGGAGACTGGGCAACGTATCGCCCTGAGCGAGATTGCTGTTTATTCTGTAGCAGACGGAAAGATTGTATTGGAAGAGTTCTTCATGTTGCCGAAGGAGGAGCGGCAACCCGCAATACTGACGTAGTGTTGGTTTCATCCGCACGCTGGAAGTGTGGCTTGTAAGTGCTTTGACGCGATGGATGGACAATTGGGCATTTGTTTCTACCGCGTGATGCTTGGCCTGGAGGTCTGACCGGTAATGCGCCTTGTTTCATTCGCAATGCCGATACGACCGGGATGTCTTTTGACGCGATACCGAGGACGCTTGGTTGCGCAAGATCAAGGTAATTAGATGCATTTTTTGCGATAATGCTGCCTCACCCCAATCGCACCAAAGGAGGAGGATCAGAAAATGCTTGAAGACAAAAAAAACCCGCAACTGTTTGCTGGAACACATCCGCTATCTGATAATTTTCGACGCGAAATGGAATCCATGATGTCACGCTTTTTCGGGGGCGCAGCGCCATTCCTGCCACTGGAAACAGCCGCGCAACGCACGGGCTTCCCGTCGTTGGACATGACGGGTGCGATTTCGCCGGCGATTGACATCCACGAGACGGATGCGGCGATAATTCTCACCGCTGAATTGCCGGGCCTCGAAGAAGACGATGTCGAAGTCGAAATCAAGGACCGCAGATTGACCCTACGAGGCCAGAAGAAGGTCACGCATGATGACACGGGCGATCTGCGCGTTAGTGAGAGAAGCTATGGCAGTTTTACCCGGACAATGACGCTGCCTGATGCAGTCGATATCGAGGAGATTTCTGCTGCGTTCGACAAAGGGGTCCTGCACGTCACGATGCCGAAAACCGAACCTCAGGATCCCAGCCGAAAGATTAAGGTCTCATCGAAATAGGCGCGATGGAGGCACACGCGCAACCATCATGGTCCGGGCAGCATGCGCGGACCCTTGGTGTTCTTAAAACGAGCACATTATTGCCCACCATAGCGGTTTCACTGCTGGGCATGATAATGTGTCAATAGCGCTGGAGAACTGAGATGGACGATGCGGACGCCTGACAAAAGCGATGTGGAAAGTGAAACGGGCGATGTCCGTGCATTTCTGGAGAGCTTGACGGGGCCGTCCCGCGGAACCGTTACTTGGCTTGTCGGCAACGCTTTGGCTGCTTCGGTGGGTCCTGATCGTATCCTGAAGTTCAGGCGGAAAGAGGATTTGCCCCCGCATGACGAAGACGTGGCGACCATTCAGTGGTCGCAAGGCGGTTACACGCTAAACGCGTTGCCCGGCCGGGATATCTGGGTCAACGGTCAAAAAACCGCTTCTACAATTCTAGGGCATGGCGACATGATTGAATTCGGTGAAGAGGGCCCCATGTCGCGCTACAGGGTGTGTGACCACTCATTCCCTGCACATCACACGGTCGAAGACATAATAAGTGACGCTTATGTGTATACGCGCTCCAGCCGACGACCCTTCGTCAGAAAAATGTCCGGTGCGCTGCGCGAAGGTGGGCGTCGGCTGACATCACAAACCACGGTTTTGTTCAGGGTTGCCGTTATCGGTGTGCTTCTTCTGATCTTTGCCTTTGGCTATTTGCTTTTTCAGAACGACCGGAAGCTGGCGGACAGCCTTAAACAGGAATCTCTCAAGATCGAGGCGGTTGCCGTGATGCTCGCGCAGACACGAGAAGATGCATTGACGGCGGATGATCTGGTCGCGCTCAGAGAGGCGTTTGACAACCAGGTAATTTCCACCGAGCAACGCCTTGGGACATTGGAAGACCGTGCAGGTGCGTCCAGGCGGGTAGTCACGGCCTCGACGCGATCCATTGCCTTTATCCAAGGGGCCTACGGATTGCGACAAACCGAAAGCGGAAAATTGCTGCGGCATGTGCTTGGCCCGGACGGGGAGAAACTAAAAACTCCATTCGGGAAACCATGGATTGAGCCTGATGCGGTCGGCGCGCCGGCAGAGTTTCAGTTTACCGGAACCGGGTTTCTGTTGCAGGGCACCCCCCTGCTGGTGACCAACCGTCACGTGGCCTTGCCCTGGACGACCGGGGATCGTGCGCAGGCCCTGAAGGCAGCAGGGCTTGAAGCCGAGATACTTAGTCTGCTGGCTTATCTGCCAGAGCAATCCAAGCCAATGGAAGCGGTATTGCTTAGGGCAAGCAAAACGGCCGATCTGGCGCTTCTGTCTGTTGATGCGAGCCGGGTTCAAGGGCTCGGGCTTCCACTGGCACCTGAATCGCCGCGGGCAGGTGAAGAAGTTTTCCTGCTTGGATTTCCGACTGGCCTCAAGGCTTTAATTGTGCAGGCCGGGCCGGACTTTCTGAAAACGCTTGAGAGCGATGGCACCGTCGATTTCTGGACGATTGCAAAACACCTTTCAGAGCAGAACAAGATCCGGCCTCTGGCCAGCCGGGGGATCGTCGCTCAGACCAGCCCTGGTGCGGTCGTTTATGATGCGGAAACCACAACCGGCGGAAGTGGCGGACCTGCCCTGAACCGAAACGGCGAGGTGGTTGCCATCAATGCCGCGATCTTACCGGAATTTGGCGGATCGAATATTGGCGTTCCGGTGTCACACCTCAAGACACTTCTCGATGAAAGCGATTGATCGGCATATTCAATCGCGTGTCTGATAAGATGAGTTTTGCACAAGAAAAACCACAGCCAATGGAACGATAACAGAGATCAAGCCCACGGTAATCAGCAAGTTCCCCAAGTGGCTGTAGTCGGCGACGGAGGCAACAGTACCCGTTCTGGGATCGGTAACCGCGCGGGTAACGGTAAAGATCTGGTTCAGGTATTTTGTACCGAGGCTGCTTGCTGACAATGCCATGTTGGTGAACGACGCCATGACTGCGAAAAAGGTAGCTTTCAGATGTGTTGGGGCGTTGCGCGCGATCCAGGCCAACATTGGGACCATCGCGATCTGACCCAGCGGTGACTCGACTGCTGTGTCGAGTATGGCGATAAACCTTGCATCCACGACACCACCAGTGCGCGCGGCCGTCCATTCATGCACCCCAAAATACAAGGCAAGGTTTGGCAGGGCCAGCACTCCTGCGGCAATCGTGAGTAACACTACAACCTGCGCAATCGAACGACTTGCCATAAATGGCCTGAGGATAATCAGGCCAAGCAGAGCAAGTAGTGAGGTCAGAAGCGCTAGAATGGCCAGAAACTGTTCGTCAAACCCAAGCTTGTCGATCTCGAACCAGGTCAGGCCCGGTCCTGGCAAGGGAACTGCTCGAAAAACGAAAATGATAGTTGCTGTCCCGATCAGAACTTTGGCCTGTTTCGGCTCCAGCTCTCTTAGCAAACGCGACATGAGGTATAGAATGACCGTGAGCGACACCGCAAAAACGGTCTCTTGCGCGAAGGCAAAATTTGCGGTTCCCAACACTATGCTGAGAACAACAAACGCAAGTCCGCCCAGCAGTATCGGCCACCTGACTTCGGTGGTTTGATCTGGTCTGTGCGGAAGGTGTCCTCGACGAACGAGGCGACGCTGTGTCAGAGCGTGAAGAACCACTCCGCTGATCGAAAGCAAGGGGATAACCAGAGCGACAAGATAGACCTGACCGTAGAGAACCAAACGATCGCCTTTCTCCAGATCTTCTGCCCCCGAAAAAATCCAGATGTTAACCGCTGCGACTCCTGCAAACCCGGATATGATCGCGATCCTGCCGAGGGTCTGCATTGTGGTGTGCCGGGCACGAACTACTTCCGGCGCAAAAGCGCGTCCGTCGCGGTCCGATTGCGGCACCGCTTCTACTGTCATGGCGTCTGCAACGACATCCTGAATGGCATAACCTGAAGGAGCCAACATCAAAGCAACGACGTACCAATCCTCTAGTGGCATAATGCCGGACATATGGTCAGGCGCAGCCACAAGCCTGTACATGATGAGCAATGACGCCGTGATAAGGGTTGCGCCAACGACAATCAGCAGGGATTTCCAGCGCCAGAACAGATCAACTAGATGACCCAGCGGCATTTTTAGAATCCACGGCAACCCGGCCCAGAATGCCAATCCCGCAACAAAAGCGGCGGATAGATTCAGATATTCCTTAAGAAAAAACGCACCGACGACGGATGTTAGTCCCGAAACCCCGGCTGCAAAGTAAACCATCAACGGTGGTAGGTAAGACCATTGCAATTGCTCGATCAGATCAACAAAGGTCCGGTGCCACCAGCCTGAAATCCGCCTTCCAAGTGTTGATCGGTCAGTGTTCATGCGTCAGTCGGACCCCGTTCTGGTGACCCTGTGCTGTCGGTTTTCCTCTCAGAGAAATCCGGCACCAAAAAGCAGGGCGCTGGTCAGCACCCCAAGGATTGGTACAACAAGAGGTACGCGGAAATGTTCCCGAGTTGACCCAGGCCGGGACTTCAGCAATATCAGCGAGATGTTGACCAAAACAAACACTCCCAAAACGATCTGGGATGTGCGTTCCGCCAGTATTCCGATTGGCAGAGTTTGCGTCAGCAGAAGGATTATCGCAACAACCAACAGTGTTG
This sequence comes from Ruegeria sp. G2, assembly GCF_056533505.1. Taxonomy (NCBI): domain Bacteria; kingdom Pseudomonadati; phylum Pseudomonadota; class Alphaproteobacteria; order Rhodobacterales; family Roseobacteraceae; genus Ruegeria; species Ruegeria sp. G2. The sequence goes on from NZ_JBQFON010000001.1 coordinate 77,547, forward strand.
CGACGACCGGTGTTTGGGTTACCTGCGGGACAGTCGCCAGTATTTTCGGCAGATGGTCCCGGTCGGCAAGGCCATAGATCACTCGCGACGCCATGATCATCTGGATCAGGACGCCGTTGACTGTCGCAACAACCGCGACTGCGGCGAACCCCTGTTTGATCACTTCGGGTGCGTTCGAAAAAACCAGGGTAAGCGGGGCTGCCGAAGCTGACAAGGCATCGATAGGAACAACAAGCAGAACCGTCATTGAGGTCGCCAGATAAAGACCTGTCGCCAGAACGAGTGTCAAAAGGATGGCCTTTGGAATTGTGTGGGTTGGGTCTTTTACCTCTTCGGCGACGTTTGCCATGTCCTCAAACCCGACAAAGGCAAAAAAGGCCAGCAGAGATGCCGCCATAATACCGCGCCAGGTATTGAGCTCGAGTCCCGGCACCATCTCACTAATTTCATAGCCTTGCGCTTCCTGTACGGACATGCCCCAGCCAATCACAAAAAGAAGCCCCGCAATCTCGATGACCGTGATCACGGCTGCCACAAATACCGATTGTGTAATGCCCCAGAGTGCAATCAGACCCATGACCGACACAACGCCGATCGTAAGCAACGCGGTGCCCAGCCCCGTCAGGGTGTGAAGGTATGAGGCCGCCCCGATCGCAACAGCGGAGGCTGAAATAATCCCAGACGCAGCAACGGCAAGACCGATTAGAACCGCCATCCAGCCCCTTTGAAATCCCGCTTCAACGTATGCCGCTTCTCCCGCGCTAACGGGAAAGCGTGTCGCGAGTTCGGCGTATGACAAAGCCGTCAGCGAAACGACGAGAGCAGCAACAAGAAACGAAATTGCAGCATAAGGGCCCGCGGTCTCGGCGGTAGCGCCGACCAGCACATAAATTCCCGCACCGACGGTAACACCGAGCCCATATAGTGTAAGCAACGGGGTGGTAAGAGAACGCCGGAGTTTAGGTGCCGGTGGATCAACTGTATGCATTCACCTCACTCCTTGATGGACAATTGCCTGGGCACCGAAGCAGTGCCGCGAACAAGCACCCCAATCATAAATCAAGGACTCGTCACCACTCATGCCGAGCTTCCTCTGAAACATTCATACTTTGAAATGTAATGCTTCATTTGGCATTGATCTATATCATTAGGCGCTAAGACCCGATCAGCGAGGCGGATTCGACTGCTACGACCGTCCTTTCGTGAAGGTTTTTCTCAGTTGGTACTCAAAGGCTGAATATGAGCGAGATCAATGAAACATTCATTCGATATCGCGTATTTTCAACTCGAAATGCTGAACTTGTCGGAGGAACAGATGCTAGTTTGTCGTACACTTCTTTTGTCAATTTTTACTGCAAGCGCTGCACTGGCGCAGGACATAGACCTTCAAAATGGGCACGATCTCTACAGAACTTATTGTTGGCAATGCCATGGTTTCGAGGCCACAGGAGATGGTCCAATGGCGGAGATGCTGGCAATAAGGACACCTGATCTGACGAGGCTCGCGGCCCAAAACGACGGCGTTTTTCCGATTGAGGCAGTGGCGCGTCAAATTGATGGTCGCGCACCATTGCTCGCGCATGGCGGAGAAATGCCCATTTTTGGACCAGCTTTGGATTCGGATCAAAAAGTTGCGCTGACGATGCCTGACGGCCAGCCGATGTTCGCAGGTGTTCCGTTGGCAAATGTAATTTATTATCTGGAGTCTATTCAAATCGAGTAGGATGGTACAAATGCCGCCATTAGATTGTAGAGCACCACTGCTTAAGTTTGGTGACACTGGTTGATCTACATTAAGGTTATTTTTTGCGAGATCTGGTAACATTCAGCATTTGGAAGATGAGGAGGAATCTCCAATGCCTGAAGAGAAGCCAAAATCATGTTACTCCAACCCACTTGTCGATGTTTTTAAGCAGATGCAGCCGACTACCACGGCCAATCCGTTTTTAGGCGCTCAGCTTGAGCAATTCTGGGACACGCAGGAAAAATCACTTAAAGAGGCAGAGGCCTTTGCTCAACATTGGTTTGAGAGGCGTCACGAGGCTGTTCGAACCGCGCTGGAAGCTGCGCGTTCGGCGTCTGCCGCAGACCCGACTGATCCGGCGAAAGCACTGCAAACCATAGCGGAGTGGCAGAAGCATTCAGCCGAACGCCTTGTAGCTGACGCACAGGAATGGTTCGAAACAGTTGCCCGATGTGCAGCATATGCAGCGGAAACCGAAGCCGAAGCAGTAGAAAAGACGATAGATGATGTTGCAAGCACAGCAAAGAAAGCGGGTAAGTCTTCGAAATCAGAACCGGTTTAGTGTGCCATATCACTGCGGAGGCCAGATAGATCGTAGCTGGAGCAATGGAAGGTAGCTAATATGTACAAAAACATTCTGGTACCAGTCGCGCTGGACAAAGATCATGATACACAGGCCTCATTTGAAGCTGCTCGTTTGCTGGCGAATGCAAATGCGGAATTCACAGTGCTCCATGTGCAGGAACCGATCCCTGCATATGTGGCATCTCAGATACCCGAGGAAGTTCTGGCAAACACGCGAAAAGAGCTTCAGGAAGGCTTACATCAGAACGCTGCAGAGCTACCGGGCGCGAAACCGCGGCTTATCTCGGGGAGTGCTGGCCGAGCGATCGTTGATTTCGCAAATGAAAACGACATCGATTGCATAGTGCTGGCCTCACACAAGCCGGGAATCGAGAACATATTTATTGGGTCGACTGCGAACCGGGTCGTTCACCACGCTAATTGTTCTGTCCACGTGATCCGCTGAACTGGTTCCTGGTAAGTGCCGCACGTCGATTTAGCGTCGTGGATGAGTCGACTATCCAGACCCGAGTTATTTTCGATCATCACACGCAGCAAGACCATGTGGAAACGGAAAGCGTTGATAGGCTCAATGAGTGGGTTCGAGTGAATGGGTTCGCCGGGTGAAACTGATGACGTTTTGACGCTTCTAAGTGAGGCCAAGGAGAGCAAAGCGTGAACGGAATTGTAAAATGGATTGTAAAACGCGCTTCGGCAGAAATTGCCAATGCTTCTAACTCATTGAAAAGTAGTGGAGGCGAGTACCGGAATCGAACCGGTGTACACGGATTTGCAATCCGGAAAATTTTGCTGATTTCAAAGGGAAAAATTGTAAACGGACTTGTTTCGTTCAGGGTCACTTTTCAATAGGTTACAAGCCCCAAGTAAACGGTTTTTTACAGTCTCACGCTCTGGCAAAAAGGCAAAGAAAAACCGCTGAGGGGGCGGCCACCCACCTCAACGGCATAGAAGAATATTTCCGTCCCAATACCTACGGCATTTCCAGTCTGACCTCAACCCAATTGGCGGTGAGATCATGAGCTGGCGCATCGCGAATGAATGCGCCGAGCGCCGCTTTGGCAGTGCTGCACGCAAGCAGATCATTATGTTCCTGGCCGACAAGGCGAGCGATGATGGCTCGGGGATCTGGTGTTCCAAAGGGACGATCCAGCGCCACACAGAGCTCAGCGAGAGCACGGTAAAGCGCACCATCATCGACTTCCTGCGCGAAGGCATTCTGATCGAGACAGGGCGGCGGCATTGCAAGAACGGCTATACGGTCATTTACCGCATCGTTCTAGAACGCGTGGCCGCGCTCGAACCCACGGCTGAGCCCGACATTGAGACGGGGGTCACTGTGAACCCCGTCCAGCCTGAACCCGGTACGGGGTCCACGGTGAACGGGGTACGGGGTTCACGGTGGACCCCAAACCATCCTAAAACCATCCATAAACCACCTACGCGCAAGCGCGAGGCGGCGGAGGAGGTTGAAGATCTTGAAGCTGAGAAGATCTTGGCTGCCTATCCCGAAGACAGGATCCGAGACCGGCGGACCAGTCTGCGTTTGATCGCAGCAGCTGTTAAGGCCGGAGTGAAGCCCGATGATCTGAAGCAGGCGGTCAAAGCCTATGCCAAGGAAAGCGAGGGCTACACCCGCAGCAAGGTCTGTTTCTCGGACAACTGGTTTAAGATGCGGCGTTGGGAGAAAGGGCTTGCCCAGGTGCAGGCGGACCGCGAGAAGGCGCGAGAGGCCGAAGCCAAAGGCCGTGCGAGCCTCGCCGAGTGGATCCACGAGCGCCATCCCCTGTGCCGCCATATCACCAACCGGCAGATTGAAGACTTGATTTCGTCAAAGCTGGTGACGCCTGAACAGGTTCGCGCTGCGGGGTTGCAGGCGTGACTTTCGAAGGAAGGCGACGCAATCGTTTCGTTCGAGCAGACGCGTTGTATCAGTGTGGTGAGGTAACTAGGCCATGTTTCGCAATGGTAACCTTAATGCTCTCAATGTTATTCTGAGATAACATAAATCGCGATGTGAGCAGGGGCGTTGGTTCGTCAGGTTGAGTTGTGAAAATTGACATTAATGTTTTCTCGGTGTAACATTTTTGGACTTAGTGTTGCTTGGAGGTATCTTTATGGCTGTTCCGATCAAAATGCCCAGGGCGGCTCGCAAGGAGCTCGTGGCACTTGGGGAAAACATTCGCGTTGCGCGACTGCGCCGCAAGTTAACCGCTGAGATTGTTGCGCAGCGTGCTGGCACAACGCGGCAGACCATCGCCAAGATCGAAAGCGGCAACCCCGCAGTCAAGATCGGCACTTACGTGGCCGTGTTGCAGGCGCTCGGCCTTCTGAAAGGTTGGGGGGATATCGATGACCCGGTTGGCGAGCAGATGGCCCTGGATGACCTCCCGCAGCGCGCGAGACTGAAAAATGGTTGAGGTCTGGATCGACTGGAAAGGGTTGAAACAGGTCGGCAAGCTCCACCGCACAGCGGGGCGGGGCCGAGAGCGGGTTTCCTTTACCTATCATGACGACTGGCTTGCCGACGAAAATGCCTTTGGGCTTTCGCCGGACATGCCTCTCGTCAAAGGGCAATTCGTGCCTGAGGCAGGGCAGGACATGCTCGCACCGCTTGGGGATTCTGCCCCTGATACCTGGGGCAGAACGGTGATGCGGCGTTTTGAGGGGCGCATGGCAGAGGCCGAAGGGCGACGTCCGAGAACGCTGCAAGAAACCGACTACCTGCTTGGCGTTAATGACGAGACCCGTTTGGGTGCGCTGCGCTTCAAGGTTGATGGCGAGTTTCAAGCGCGCGAAGGCATTGGCGTGCCTGCGCTCGTGAGCCTCGGGGATTTGCTTCATGCGTCTCAGCGCGTTCTGCGCGGGGAGGAGACCGCTGAGGACCTCAAGATGCTGTTTGCACCGGGCAGCTCGCTAGGTGGCGCACGGCCGAAGGCCAGCATACTTGACCAGCACGGACGTCTTTCTGTCGCCAAGTTCCCAAAAGATACGGACGCCTATTGCGTGGAACGCTGGGAAGCCATTGCACTGGAATTGGCAAGACGCGCCGGAATCACGGTTTCGGATCACACGCTTGAGATGGCGGGCGACAAGCCTGTTTTCCTGTCCCATCGGTTTGACCGGAACGGTGACGGCAGGATCCCGTTCATCTCAGCTATGGCGATGTTGGGTGGCAAAGATGGCGAAAGCTACAGCTATTTGGACCTGGCTGATATTATCACCTCAGAAAGCGTCACACCTGATCAAGACCGCGAGGAGCTCTACCGGAGGGTTGCCTTTTCCATTCTCGTCACGAACCTCGATGACCATATGCGCAATCATGGATTTCTGCGTGGGCGTGGCGGCTGGCACCTCTCACCGGCCTACGACATCAACCCTGTGCCGAACCAACCGCGCGTGCTCAAAAGCTACGTTGATGACGACAATCCGGACGCCAGTATCGCCCTGCACCGCGCACAACATGAAGCCTATCTTCTCGAACGCGGCGAGGCAGATCGTATCATTGCAGAGGTGGCTGAGGCGGCTATGGCTTGGCGTGATGTTGCCCGTGCCTTAGGGGCTCCGGAGAGGGAAATCAGGGACATGGCAACAGCCTTCGAGCACGAGGAAGCGGATCTGGCGCGATCGTGAGCTGGGGCCGCTGTTGAATTGGATTGACTGAAAGCCGTTTGGCTGCAGCGGCATTTTGATGTCCTTGGTAATTCCGATGCGTGATGACGTGGCAGTCGATTTTGGAGTGCCGAACTGAGAGCCTCAACGCCGTGTTTCTGATTGCTGAACATATGCAGGCAGCCGTGTCAGACGCGGTGCAAGCCCCGCTTCAACAAGAAAATTCCCCTGCGCCAGCGCATTCCTCGCGAAGCAAGTTTCTCGCTGACATCCCCTTGGTGCCAGCTTTGGTCATGTTCATCGAAACACTCAAAGTGAGGATCAAAAAATGGCTACTCAAACTCTGAAACTGAATGTCAAATCCGGCGAAAAAGACGGCAAGAACTTCTGGGACCGCTGCGGCGTCCTCTTCGTCAACACCGACGACAGCGGCAACATCACGTCGATCAACGTCAAACACAGCATGTTCCCCGACGTCGAAATGGTTGCCTTCCCGCGCCGCGACGAAGATCCGGTCACCGAATGACCTTAGCGCCAGGGCGGAGTTCCCGCCCTGGCGCAAGTTCGTTGTGGCCAGTGCCAAGTAGGTAACTCAACCGCAGTGAGCGATTTGTGCAAGCATCGGCGTGTGAAAGTCTTTCTTTTCAGCGGGATAGATTTGAGCGCTCCACTTGATACCGACCGTAGTCGAGATTTTTGGTCTACGCTTCTTTGACCTGCGAAACGGTTTGGTTTCCAGCACTATCCGCACGCAGTTCAAGATCTGCCGCAGACGAGAGAACAAAACCAAGATTATCGCCAAGGACAAAGGGATAGATCACTGGTTGGGCATCTAGTGTCCCGAGCCCTATAGGACGCCCCACGGCTTCCAGAACGGCCGTTGCCATCCAACGCATGAGATCCGGTTCTTCTAAGGCAATGGCTTTTTTCCGAGTGAGGGTTTTGCCGTTGTCACTGCGATTTAGCAGTCCCCAGTCTATCTGGGACTGAAGGACCATGTTGGTCATTCTTCTCGTACCTTCGCGCTCGCCGTAGATTTCTGCCATCCGACGATGCACTTCAGCGGTGGTGCAGTCGCCTTGGAGCGAGGTCAATCGGCCAACGATTTCCGCCACTTTGGCAAAGAAGGGATATGTCACTATGGCCATGCCCCACGTAAGGGCAGCTGGTGATGTAGACGGTGACGATTGGAAAAGTTCCACGGCGCGTTGAGCAAAAGGCTCCAGATCCTTCCGCGGCTCTAACCAGAGGCGGTTCAGTACGGTTCTGGTCTTTTTCTTGGCGGATGGGCCTGAGTGAGCTTCATCCAGGAGAACATCAAGCTCGTCGAGCTCAGTGAGACCAGCTCTGACTTCCAGAGCTCTTTTTGCCCATTCAAGGCGGATGAAACGGTCAAATCCTATCTTAGGCGCTGTCGGTCGCATGCTCTTCTTTCTTCATTCTTATTTTCACAAACGGCACAATCAGTTCCTCTAACGCCATTCCTCCGTGAGCAACAACCATGTTCCCTTTGGGCACAAACGCGCCGCGTTCATTCGCGTAAACGGGCAAGAAGTCGGGCGGAAGTCCTGGACCGCTAAACTGAAATGCATCGATCTCTTGCGGAACAGACGCCGCGAGGTCCTCACTGCGATACGCTCTGACGCGTTCCCCCTTCATCTCTGATACAACACCCTGGCTAAGCCGTCCAATGCCCGCAGCATCAACATTGCCATGATCAGCAGTCAGGTAGATATGGTAGCCATGCCTACTGAGGATTTGAAACAGCGTTTCGATGAAGCCGGTATCACACCATTCGCGAATTTGGCTCGCAATCCCGCGTTTCCCGAGCATTGCGCCATGGACGATTTCATCGACCATGTCGACAACAAGGCCTGCAACTTTGGTGGTAGGATTCGAGAGCACTTCTTCCAGTCTTGCCAATTGTTCAGAGTGTTTGAGCCCTTTCTGGAATACGACTTCAGGCTGCTTGAGCTCGTTCTCCTGCCAGAACTTAGTCCACAGAGAAGGCTCCTTCGCCGTTGTATCCATCGAGCCTTGAAACTCACGTGGCTTGAGGCCCGAAAAGAGCGCCTGGCGAGAGATTGACGTTAGCGTGGGCAGCCACGCAAAGCAGCCACCCTCGTCGGCGGAAAAGTCGGGAAGCTTGGCCGACAGGTGTTCCCTGATCTGAGCCCACTGGTCTAATGCCAGACCATCAAAGACAAGAAGAGCAATTCGATCTTCGCCAAAGCCTCTGCGCATCGCGAGATAGCGCGGCACGTGATGAACCATCACTGGCGCCTTTGAGACAGGTAGCGAGGGCAAGTCCGCAAAATGCTGAAGTACCCAATCCTTGAGGCGGGCATCGGCATCTCTTTGCAAGATCTGGAGCTGCCCCCGCAGGCTATCTGCATCCACCGCCTTTAGTTCGTTGAAGCGGTAGATGAGTTCTCCAAGGCGCCGTGCCGCTTCTACCCAATCTCGATGCGACGCCCCCTCAGAGGGTAGACTCGCCGCGATCCTTTTCGCTCCCTCCGACACCAAATGAACAAGTGCCTGAGGATCATCGATCAGGCCCACCTGTATCCAATCAGGAAGGTGTGCAGGGCGGGCGTGTGCTTCAATGGGTTGAAGGGCTCCCTCAAGGAACATGGTGTCTATAATCACCCTTACGTCGGGGTGATCAAAGGGCACGTCGAACGTATGGCCTTCGACCGGCTCTTGATCCCTATCGCGGGCATCAATTTCAACTCCATAATGTGAGACGAAACGCGCCCAAGATTCTTGTATGGAGCGTACCATAAATGGCTTTGAGGCGAGCAGTTCACTAATCGGAAGACTGCGAAGAGATGTGTCCCGAAGTACGGTTGTGACATGGTCTGCAAATAGGCTGGGGAGGCCCGCACCGCGATAGTGAAGCCGCAAAGCTTCTCGCCAGAAATCCTCCGGTCGATTCAGCAGATAAGGGCTCAGCCTGAAGATGTGCGTGAGGACAAAATCCTTGGTTGCGCCTTCTCCCAGTAGCTGCGTCGCGTGCTTCTGATAGGCTTGGAAGAGCTCTTCGTGGTGTTCAGCGTCAAGCTTGCGGACAACCCCATAATTCAGGTTGGGGAAGAGATCGGCCAAGCTCAAGCTGACTTGCCGTCCAGACCTGATGTAGTCCCAAGGGAGTGAATTGATGTCCGCGCCCCGCCACTGCAGGATGAGTGCCTTGGCGGAACCTTTCTCACCCGCATCCCATGCGGATCGATAACGCTCTTCATACTCCGTTCTAAAGGAAACAGAATCTTCGAAGGGGAGAACTTCGAAATCGCGCTCCCGAAGCCCGAGCAGAATGGTTTCATCCAAGAGCAGGCCATCCGGATCCAAGGCGATCCAGAAGCGAGACAGATCTGCGGGAAACTCCCGCAGGATACGATCAGCCCAAATACTCATCGTGCACCAGCCACCGTTTCACCAATTCGCAACACGAGGAGCGCATTGAGATCGGGCGAGTAAGATGCCGCAGCATCGAGCTGCGCCATACGAGCTTCATGTTCGTTCTGCAGCCGCTTCCGTCGATAATCACGAACAGTCTGAAGCCCCACTCTGCCAATCGCCTGGTGTCGAGCTTCGAAAGCGTAGAGTGCGCGTTCGCGTTCCTCCTCGATCCGAGCCTTGTGCTCTGTCACAAGATCAGAGAACATCCGCTCTCCTTGCGTGACCGCAGCCCCTTTCGATCTCTCGAAGCAGTCGCGCGGCGCATCGATCTGAGGCACATCAATCGGTTCGATCTGCTCCGTCAGAAGCACGTCCCAAATGCGTTTTGCCGTCGGTTGGAAGGCGCGCCCTTCATCATTGACGAAAACGGATAGGAAGCGGCGGCGGCTGAAATCGTCAGCTGCCAGACTGACTTCCCAAAGAGACCAAACGCCTTTCACACTATCAGGCAGACCTGTTATGCGGACAGCGGGGATGGGTTGACCGGCGATGCAACGCGGAAGATCGGCAATCAAAGCCTGCGCTCTTGGATCTTCCAGCGTGACCCACTCTACTTCGGGCCGATCTCCCGCGGTGCGCGCATCAAAACACACCGAAGATGACTCTGTGCCATCGGCCCACCGTATCCGCCAGGTATCGCCTTCCTTCTTGGCTTCTCCCCCCCGCGAAGGGAGGCCAGTTGTGATTGCCCGCTCCAGCCAAAACTGTGCCGGATGGTCTCGCCACTTGCGCGCATCATCGGCTTCTAGTTTATGGCCGTCGGCGAGCAGATCACTATTCTTCCGGTTCTCTGCCAACGAGGAACGAAGCTGCGTCAGAACGGCATCGCATTCTGTTTCGATCGATGCCGGGTCTTGGATCCCCTGAACAAAGAGTTCGTCGAACAGTGGCTCCGCCTCGACCGAATCCATCACATCGGCAACTTTGTCCACGCCGAATTCCTCGGCGATCACAGCGAGCTTTGTTTCGAGAACTTCGCGAACCCGATGCTCGACGGTGTCTTCGAGTACGAAATTGATGGCTCGCACAATATGCGGTTGCCCAATGCGATCCACGCGCCCAATACGCTGCTCGACCCTCATCGGGTTCCACGGCATGTCGAAGTTGATGATGACATGGCAGAATTGGAGATTGAGGCCCTCGCCGCCAGCGTCCGTCGAGATCAGAATACGCACATCCTTGGAGAATGCCCGCTGCGCGCGGCCACGCGCCTCAAGGTCCATGCTCCCATTAAGCGTTGCAACCGAGAACCCCCTACCTTCGAGAAATTCCGCGAGCATGGCTTGGGTCGGAACAAACTCGGTGAAAACCAGGACCTTGAGTTCAGGATCGTTTTCTTCCTGTTGGATCTTGTAGATCTGCTCGAGAAGAGCCTCGGCCTTTGCGTCGGTGCCTTGCGCCTCGGTCTGACGAGCGAGGAACAAGAGTGCTTCAACGTCTTTTCGCTCGTCATCCAAGGCATCGAAGGCCACGGCGATATCGATCTGGTCGTCACCCGTTAGCTCATGCCAGTCTCCGACACCTTCGGTGGAAAAGAGCTGAAGCTGTCGCTGGTCGTCGTCCAGGGCGAGGAGGCGCTTTTCCAAGGTTGCACGTATGGCTGCGGTGCTGGACGTCACCAAACGCTGCATGAGGATCATCAAGAAGCCGATGTGCCGCTGCTTCGATGCCATGGCTTGGTTATAGCCGTGGCGAACATACTCAGTGATCGCTTCGTACAACCCTTGCTGTGCTTTGTGTCGGTCAAGCCAGGCGACAGCCTGAATGCGGGTCATTCGTGGCTTGAACAGAGGCTTGCCTTCAGCATCGATCGCAAGCCTCTTCTCTGTCCGCACAACGAACGGGCGCACGCGGTCGCTCGAAACGCTGTTCTCATCGGGGAAAGAGTCCCGATCCAGCAGCTGCATCAGACGGTGGAATTGATCCGTTTTCCCTTGGTGCGGCGTTGCCGACAAAAGCAGAAGGTACGGGGCAGCTTCGGCAAGTGCCGCGCCCAACTTGTACCGCGCAACCTGATCCGTGCTGCCTCCCATTCGGTGAGCCTCGTCGATGATCACAAGGTCCCAGTTGGCCGAGATCAGATCTTCGAACCGTTCACGATTGTAAGTGCTGAGTTGCTCCGCGCTCCATCCGCGCCGCCCTTCTAGCGGTTTCACCGAATCCAGCGAACAGATCGCCTGATCGTGCAGCCGCCAGAGATTCTCCTCATCATCTCGGAACTGACGATATGCCGAAAGCTCTGACGGCTCGATGAACTGAAAGTTCTCACCGAAGTGCAGGCGCATCTCGGCCTGCCATTGCCGCACCAGCCCCTTGGGCGCGACGACAAGGATTCGCTTGGCCATGCCGCGAAGCTTCAACTCCCGGAGGATCAGACCGGCTTCGATGGTCTTGCCAAGCCCTACCTCATCCGCAAGCAGATAACGGATCCGATCTCTGCTCATGGCGCGGTTCAGGGCGTAAAGCTGATGTGGCAAAGGAACGACGCTCGACTGGATCGGCGCCAGAAGCAGGTTGTCCTCCAGCGCATCCAGTAGCTTTGCCGCGGCGGCCGTGTGCAGGATCTGATCCACTGTCGTTCGGACAGCGTCGAGTGGCCCTAGCTCCCGGGACCTGGCACGGACAACGGCATCCTTGCCCGGGAGCCAGACGCGGTATGCGGTTTCGCCCCACATCTCCTCCCGGTCCACGACGCGGCAGGGTGCTGCATGTCGTTCATGCCAGCACCACGCGCCAATGACAAAGTCCTGGGAGGCATGCGTCACGCATCAGCCTCCGTGCGGGTCAGCGCCTGGTCGTACCAGAGCAGGAGCTTTTCATCCTCTTGCAGCGTTGCGTCTGGCAGCTTCTCGGCGATGCCAATGATTGTCTTGTAGTCCTTCGCACCCCAGGCAGTCTTGAAGCCCACGCGCAATACCTCGAGGCGCGACTCCTTGAGCTGGCGCTTGTTTGCGGTCTTATATGCCTCGAACTCCTTCAGGAGCGACCTTTCACGTTTCCGTTCTAGATCCTTCGCCTTGTTCGGATCGGGCACATACCAGCGGTCCTTCGCTTTTGCCTTCAGGCGCGTGTCTTCCTTTTCCAGACCACGGAGATCCTTGAAGTTGGTCGAAAGGTAGCTGTGGATCTGGTTGGGCACATCTTCTTTGCCTTCATATTGAAGGAAGTTGTCCTCTAGGAGAGCTGCTAGCTCAGGTCGAGTTTCGTGCTTCTTCCACCCAGCTCCAAGCTGACTCATGAATTCCGGGTGTAACTCCTGATAGGTAGATGGTCTTTTCTTCAAAAAGTCGGATAGCCAATCGATGGCACTTCGTTCGTCTGCGATAAAGAGTTCCATCTGAGGAGCCTGAGCGGCTCTCGACCTAACTTTGTCATACCCAGATACTTGTTCTGGCAAAAATATCATGCCATCGCGTTCGACGAAGCGTTGCTTAAGCCCCTCTTGAAACTCTTGCGACGACAATGGGACAGGCAAGCTGTGCCTCACGAACCAAGCGACCATCCTATCAAAGATAATCCTTGGTTCGCGCTCCGGTATAAAATCGAGGATACCTGAAACAGACTTTGTGACCGGTAGATATCCAAGATGGGACCGGGCGAAGTCCCAAGCGGATTCTTCCCCGCCACCGCTCTGGGATATTCTATCCTCAAGTCCGCCATTCGGCTTGTAGGCAGAAATTACTAGATCTTGCTTTACCGCTGTTGTCGTTGTGACAGCCTTGAATCCTTTATGTGTTTTCTCTAGGACCGAAACGTTTGCAACGACGAAACCAGCTTCCTGCAACGCGGTCTGAATCGAGTTCCACACACTTGCCTTAGTATTCGAGAATTCAATAGTCATCCACCTCCCTGGCTTCAAGACGCGATATGTTTCTTTAAAACAGCTAGTCATAAGGGAACGATAATCGTCCACAGACTTTTTTTGGGTCTTGTTTTCGATAGCTTCATGCTGCTGGTTCGTCGTCACTCGAAGCCAAGACTCCCACAAAAAGTTAAGCTCGGAGTACATGATGTTCGCTCCGAACGGGGGATCGATAAAAATATAATCCAGTGAGCTATCTGGAATTGGAAGGCTTGTAGCGCTTCCATTTGTAACAATTGCATCTTTCCTCGGAGCGGTGAAAGGAACCGATTTTATTCGAAGTCCAAAGCGTTCCAAGGGATTGGTCTCAACCGATATTGAGCTGATGTAGAGCGTTCCTTGAAGCGTCTGGCCAATTACACCTCCGCCACCGCCAAAGTAATTTGACGCCAAAAGGCGGTTTAGGCGGTTTGTCCAAGCCATTGAAGACGTAAACCACAGACCAAGTGCCGGACACTCATGAAGCTCCTGAAAAATTTGCTCTCGTAGATGTGCCAGGACAGACAAAGTTCGGTTGGTATAAAAATGGTGGGCGTGGGTGACGCCAATCCTGAGTGGCTCGCCTGTCTTGTCTCCCTTCATCAATGGAGTGACGGGATACCAATCGCGAGGCGGGCTGTTCGTACTCTTTTCAAAGATCGCCAAGTCAGCTTCGTCGAGTTTCTTCTCGAACCTTTTTTTGCCGATCGAGTAGTTTAGCGCCACGGGAACTTGCTTTATTTGACGATGCTCTTTTGAAATTCCTTCGTCCAAGTAGGTAGTCCAGGCGCGATCCAGCTTTCTTTTTGATAACTCCGCACTACAGCTAGGACAATTAAATGTATTGGCGACTGCTCCCTTTTCTCTGTCAACGGCCGAGTTCCAATAGTTGATCTCTTCTTGGCATTCGGAGCAGATAAAAACATCTGACCAGATTACGAAATTCACCCACCCAACAGGGCCAACATCCGTCAAAACAGGATTGTCATCCGAATGTATGAGCTTCGCTGCCTCACGGACCACTTCAGGTTTTGGCTCGTGAAGGGTTTGATACATCCATCCGAACTTATCGCGGGCTTTGCCAAGAATTCTTTTGGAGCGCTCCTCAAAATCTAGAATGTCGACTGGTGTGTTGAACCCATGAGCGATAAACGAAGCTGCTGGCGACAAATCATTCAAGACACAGAAACGGCGCCCGATCTTTGAAACGGGAACCCACCCTGACTGTCCAATTTCATCTCTCTTTTCAAAGATGGTTCCTTCGTCGTCAACCCGGTAGCCTAACGACTCTACTTCACGCCGATCCCCGCAAAACTGGGCTGCAACACCGGTCATACCGGTCCCGCAGAAACCGTCCAGAACAACGTCACCTGGCCGCGTGTAATGTAGGATGTATCGCATCACAGCCTTGTGCGGCACCTTAGTGTGGTAACTGTGTGCGTTATAGACTGCCGCGTTTTTCCCTTCTTTCACGTCAGATGCAAACGGCTCTTTTTTGTACTCGTCATTTCCATCATAGGATGTTCCATGATGGCTCACATACGCATCAAGCCAAGGGTTTGGGCAGGCGGTGTAATAGGGTGGATCTGACATGGCGAGGATTGCGTCATCAGACCCTTGGGGAAAACCCTCTTGAGAACGAAATTCAGGTTCTTTCAGCTTCTCTGCCAAGAGCTTCAGAAAGTGCTCCCTGCGCGCGTCATCGCTCGGAAATGTTTGACCGAGGCATTCAACTTCGCTCGACTGGTTGCTTTTCTTTGTTGCCTGATCGAATAGGTCATTCATGTGGTTATTCCTTTACGCAGCGTCAAGCTTAGCGCGAATACTCGGGTAGGAATACGGCGTGTCTTGTTCGCCGCCATGCTGAGCGGTCATCTCGTCAACAAACCTCTGCCAGTGCTCGCGGGACGCAGGGAAAATTGATGCGGTTAATTTAAAGACTTCGACTAGCACATCCGAGGTGCCAGATGCGTAAGAGATCTGGCTGTTGCCTAGGATCGCTTCTAACAAACTGCGGACGTCGTCGGCGCTAAAATGCGACGCCAAGGGGATAACAACAGATTGTCCTAGTTTTTCAGCCTCTCGATAACTCCCGACGGCAGAATAAATCTCAATCCCAAACGAAACAAATTGTTTGCTAGGGTTGTCCGAGAGCAGCTGAATTCGTTCTTCGGTGCCGTAGCTCGTAAACTTTGCGAGCAGTGAATCGACAAGTTCGGGCACTTCAAACGCGTCAAAGACGAGGTGTTCTTTTAGGTCGTCAATTGGGCACTCTTCTATGAGGCGGACTAAACGCAGCTTGACTGGTTCGCTGAGCCAAGACCAAAGCTGTGGTTCAGCCCCTAGGAAGGTGCAGATATTGAGCAGTCTTTCATCTGCCACGCCGTCAAAGAACTGCCCGACAAAGGGTCTGGCGATTTCTTCGAATATGGGCGTCTTTCGTGCGGCGACTTCGCTCAACGTCCACGCTAACTGCCGCTTCTTTCTAAGGAGTTCGTCTTCACCTTCAAGAAAAGGCGCTTTCAAGAGAACCTTGATTAGGTTGGCGACCAAAGCATCCTTCGAACGGTTTAGGTATTTGGCAAAAACGAATGTTCTGATGCCATCTTGGGTCGATGGGAAGGACGGACTTAGAACGTCTGCTTTGAAACGATTTAGGGCACTCTTGCCTTGCAGTGGTGCGTGTATGAGCAAGCATTGCAGTGCGTGCACAAGATGCGATCTGACTAAATCTGGAGACGGCTGGAAAAGTTCGTCCTCCGTAATAAAGGCTGGATGCGCGCACATGTGTCGATCGTCTTGAATTCGTTTGAGAGTCTCGTGTTCATGCGGCGTTACTAGTTGCAATTCGTCTTTTGCCGTTTCGAGCAACTCGCGCTCTAAGGATTGCATTTGAACAATGTTTTTGTGCTCAATAGCGTTATCGATCTTTGCAACAAATGTTGTGGACGCGGCGTCTCCTTGCGCTGCCAACTCCCGTGCTTTTGAAAAAACATCATGCACTACTGCAATCCACGCCGACATAATTGCAGATCTTAGGGCGCCACCACGGTACGCTGTTATGGCCTCTTCGATCAGCCGCCGAGACTCTTGATCGCGCACGGAAAGCGCAAGAACGTCAATGTCAGTTACTGCCTGGTTCGACATGTCCCTCACTCCACCACAAAGCGCAGTTTTGTGGCGTCCTTGCCCTTGCAGCGATCGTTCAGGAACGCCTCGAACCGCTTGCGCAGGTCTTCGGGTGTCGCGGGCGATCCACCCTGAAGCAGGGCCTGCCGGATGTCGCTACCCGAAACGACGACCTTGTCGAGGCCGGAAAGCGCCTCTTGCACAGCGCTGATAAACTCGGGCGTGACCGGATCAGGCAACGACTTGCTGTCGACAAAGCTGGTGACGATCTTGCGCGAACCTTCCTTGAGCAGTTCGAAGTTCGACTGGATGATTGGATCCTCGAGGTTGTCTCGAAGCGTCTGCACCCATCCGTCCAGCAGCTGATCGAGCTCATCATCGAGCTGCTTGAGCACATTGGCGGCGGGCAACATATCGCCTTGCTCGTTCGCTGGGCGGAAGTTGCAGTGCGGACAAACCGGGCTGGCCGCGAGTTCGGAGTCGATCAGCGAGGCGCAGCTCTTCAACTTGTCGAGCTTCTCCTCGAAGGTGGTGAGCTGACTTGTCGGCATCAGCGAAATATTCGCTAAAACCCGCATGGCGACGAGACGGGAGTCCTTGCGCAGCGCGGTTTTTGTCTTGTCCTCAGACACCCCGAGCCGTGCCTTGCTGTGCAGGCCGACATACGCCGCCACATAGTCCTTTTTGAGCTTTGCGAGCGTCTGCCGGTGCTCGGATCCGTTTTGTCCAGTGCGGCTCTCCGACAATGCGTCGAGAACCTGTTTGCGCGTATCCTGAGCCTGCTTCACCCATGCGTGGTCAGACGGTAGCACCATCTCGGCTTGACCAAGGTAGCTTGCCGTGTTCCCGAGCTCACCGATCAGGCTGATGAGCCCCTCGACGGAGTTCAGAACGTCGAGGTTTTTCTTCTGGGCTGCGATGTCGTCAGACCCAATGCGCAGGTTCTTGAGCTTGCCGACCGTGTTGTAGGGCGACATTTTTTCTGAGAATGCCTTGAGCTCGTCGAGCTTCAATCTCCAGTCGCTGATTTCTTCGTCGCGCAGGAGAGGCTGACCCCAGAAGCTCAGCCGGTTCGCCATATCGGTGGAGGCTGCAAGCACGCGTTTGGTGAGTTTGCTGACCTCCTCCTGAAGCGCCTTGACCGGCTCGTCCGAACCTTGCGTGGCCTGCTGCGCTAGACCAGGCGGCAGCTCCAGCATCTCGAACAGTGACCGAAGCACTGCAACGTTGATTTCCTTCGGCGCTTCAATGTGCTTGAACTGCTTCAAATCATCAAGGGGACGGCCAGCGAGCAGCCCGATCTTGCCGGAGTCAATCTTGTCCCCGGTAATCGCCAGGACGATGTCACCGGAATAGACCAATGAACCGAGCACTGTAACTAGGAGGTCGGTCTCGAGCCGGTATTTGTCAGGGCTGAAATATTCGATATCCGCATTGCCAACGAGCAACTCACTGCGATTGAGCACTTGCCCATGACCTTTGGCCTTCAGACGCCCGAGAACCTCTTGCGCGTATCGAGATTGAACTGGGTCGATACGATCACCATCGAGCATTTCGAGGCCATCCAGGACGATCACAGCATCTTTCGTACGGCTGCTGCCGGTCAGAGCACGAAGCGCGTTGCCAATGAGCTGCTTTCGATTGGACTCCGTCACCAGCGCTGAGAACGTTGGGTATTCAGGCGAAACATCTGCGAAGCGGCTGCTCAGCGCGATCCCCGCGATCACGTTGACGACATCGCGGAAGTTGATGCGCTCGTCAGGCCCCAAGCGAGCCTTGTCCCTGAGCGAAATGCCCTTTGTCCAATCCCGAAGTGTCTTGGACTTGCCCTGGAAGGTGACCTCGAATGCCTCCAGCTGTCTTTCCTGCAGCCATTTGCTCATTTCGCGCAGCGTGTCGCGAACCCGATCAAGATAAACGCCCTTGGCACCGCCACTAGCCGTAGATGCGAGCTCCTGCGCAGCCGCATAGAAGCTCAGCAATCGCTTGATCGTTTCGTCAGGCGATTTCAGGCGGAAGAACACTTCGTCGGGCTTTTGTTCGTCACGGAAACGCGGGGGATCGAAAGGCTGAATGAAGTACAAATAGAAATCGCGCTCAGGTTGAGCGGTCGGCCGGTCATTTGGTGCGCCGAAAAACAGATAGCCAATACGTTCAACGCGGCGTTCCTGCCACTCGATCTGGTACTGCCAAATCTGGTGACCCGTCACGTAGCTGGACTCGTCCGTGCGCTCCATGAGCTGGCGAATGGCGCCGTAGTAAGCGCGATCGAGCGCATCCTCGGAGAGGGCCTCGGCCCGCTTCTCGATTTGCGCGTCGTAGTCGACGTCTTTCTTCAGGTCGAGATAATATTGCTCGGTGTCTGGCGCTTTGGAGATGAACTGACCATTTACCGTCTTGAGGGTCTCTCGAAGCGTGGTCTGGACTGCTGTGAGTAGATCGTCGGACGGGTCGCCACCCATGTCTTCAATACCCGGCTGAAACAGGCACAGCGTGTCGCGCAATTCCTCAGCCGTCGGTCCGACGGGAACATAGATGTCCCCACCCGTCGTCAGACGATGGACTGAAAGACCATCAATGATGCGAAGCGCCATCGGCTTATATGCAGGACGAGTGAATGCCTTGGAGACCCTCTCCGCAAGCACTTCTGAAACTTTGAGAACTGGCCCGATATTCGGATCTGAGCGCAGAACGGAGTTTGTTGCGACAGTGTCCCAAAACTTGTCGAAGCCGATTAAACCAGGCCGATCTGAAGGAACTTCATCGTCGAGGATTGCCTGGATCTGATCACGCAATGTCACCAAGGCACCTCGTTTCTCGGTGAAAACCAGGCGCTCAAACGTACCGATGTAGTCTGGGTGTACTGGGAACAAACGCACATACTCGTCCATCCGCTCATTCATTGAACCATAGAATTTCGAGAATGGGGCAAGGTAGGCGCGGATCTTGTCCTGCTGGTCCGCGGACTTCTTCAAGAGGCGTTCCGCGACAACGAAACTGACATCTTGTCTTGCCAGCAAAACCTGAGTGAAACGGTCCTTAACCCTCCGCAGGCTATCCGCCACATGTTGGAAGCGGCTGCTATCGAAGATCGCTTCCTGAACGCCTGCAACGAAACGGAACCGGAGATGTTTGGTAACCTCTCCGATCTCGCGGAGGAAGGACAAGTCGAGTACCAGTTCGTGGTCCTTGCGCGATCGCAGGTATTCGAGAAACTCATCGACGACGAGGAGAACACCTTGATCCGGGTGAACCTCCGCAAAGGCCGACATCATCTCCTCGAACGCAGCCTTGTTATTGATGACCTGATCGGCAGGCGGGAACGTGTAGTTCACACCGTGCTTTTCCAGGAAGACTTCAAGCTGTTGGGTGATGATGTCGCGCAATGACATCTGACTCGAAATCTCGATGCGATGCACCTTGAAACGACCTGCAATTGTCTTTGCAGCCTCAGCCACTTTGGGGTGCTGGATCATCGGCAAATAGGCATCGTCCTCAGCGACGAGTGACAACACCGACATCAAGTGCGACTTACCAGTACCATAGTTTCCGACTACCAAGACGCCTTTGTGGTCCACCGCCTCATCGAAGGAGAGCTGCGGGATCATGAGCTTGGCGATGCGTTCGGCCATGTCATCCGAGATGACATAGGTGGACACAAGCTTCTTGGCTTCGCCAGGACGATCTGCATCGAGAAGCTGAATAACCGATTCAATGGGCTCAAACTGAATGAGATCGCCGTAACGCATTGCCATCTCGAGATTTCCTTTCAATTTACTCTGAACGGAACCACGCCATCACAGCTGTAGTCCTGATATTCTGGATGTCCTGTCATTGCATACGACAGCCTGTTGTCTGTGAGCGTCCCCGGCCAAGCCGCAACAACCCGTCGCGCCTGAGAGTGCCGCCGTAGCAAATCGAGCGGACTTAGCTTCAGCTCCTGATCGAACAGGAGTTCGAGATTGTCCATGAGGAGAAGTCCTTCCCGCGAGAACTCATCCGCCAACCCTTTCAGAAGGTCGGCTGCTTGAAGGTGTCTCCGGGGACTCGGGATTGTGAGCAGTTCACGTCCGAGGGCGGCTCCGATGTTGAGGATGTGCAGCTTTCGACGTCCAGCCAGTTGGCGTAGCAAGTCGCTTTTCCCGGAATTTGGTGCGCCGATCAGCAGCAATAGCTTGCTGTTCACCACGGCAAGATCGTCGACAACGCGTTCAAGTGCCTCGATCATCCGCTTAGGCCTCCGCTCACAGGTGCCGAGACGCTTAGTGTTGAGTGCCCGATTTCGGGGGCGTTCATAAGGACAATCTGTTGGTCTTGCGGGCGCCTCGCTGCGGGATCTGTATCCAATCCCAAGCGCCTCAGCGCGTAATAGAGCAACGCGCGCCGCACCTTGATCTTCGCACTGCCGCCACGCATCCCGTAATCAAGGGCAATCACCTTTGCCTGCGTTTCTGACAAGTCGGGATGGGGTGCGACTTCAAGCACGACTTCCGAATTCCAGTCAAGATCATCATCGGCCGAGGCCTCGCTCGCGCGCGATCCACAAATCTCGATCATCCGGGAGAGAAGAAAATCCTTGAAACACCCGTCGGTTAGGCAGAACGCGCGGGCGTGCCAACGAAATCCATCGAAGGCAATTGCATGAGGTGCAATCCACCGCCATCGCGGATCCGGACTGGAAAGCGACTGGTATCGGATCTCTATCTGTTCGGACCGCCTGATCGCTCGCACAACGGAACGAAGAGTCACCGGATCAACTCCACGGACCGGCGTGGGCGCAGAGGCGAAGGACGGAAGATTGGCGATCCAAGAGTCTTCACGGTCAAGAATATTTTCGGCCACGGACCGCAGCTGAGCTAGATAGCGGCTCGCATCAGGCTCCAGGAATTGTGGTTGGAAATCATTGCCTCGCACGTAAGTCCGCGCACTCTTGTCGTAGATCATGTTTTCAGAGGCGAAGCCGATATAGCGGTTCAGGTCGGCGGACGCTTGGTTGACCGAAAGTCCAAACTGATCCATCAAATCGCTCCGGTTCACATGCCCCTCCCAGAAAAGACGAAACTCAATAAATTCGAGCCTTTGCTCGACTCCCCATCGAAGTCCCGTTTTTTCGTTCTTCAAGATGGCCTCCCAGCAATAAATGCGTACGAAAACTATGCGCGCACAATTTTTGGTCTGGCGCCACGCTAGCTTTGCAGCTGTTCAATTACAAGGCCGTTTTTGGTGTTTTTCAGGTGTTTAGAACACCACAGGGTTGTAGGGTTGGTGGTCTATTCGGAAGCATTGCTTGCGCCAGTCTACACATGGCGTCAGTGGGTTTTGAAGCGCGAGTGGCAGTATTGCGGATCGGCAGCTTTGCTAACCTCCCTGCAATACTGAAATCGTCTTTATTTAGGTCCGCCCAACATCCCTGACCGTGGCGGTCAACCTTAGTCCATCCCCAAAATCAGCCACCAATTTCCCGTGTCTCGCGAGCGAGCCATTCCTCGCGCAGCAAATTGGCGTCTGATTTTGGCGCAGACATTTTCTTCGCAAATGTGGCCGATTGACAGCCCCGTTCAGGGCCGTGGGTCGGGCTTTGCCCTCTCCCACTCTGTTCCGCCGAATACATGCGTATTCGGTCAGATCAGGTGGCCGAGGCGCAGCCCATCGGCGGAAGAAGGCACCAAGCCTCACCCGCGTCACTTTGATCGAGGAGGCCACAAATGGCACCGAAGTTTGATGTTTATGCCCATGTCACCGACACCATTATTGCAGAGATCGAGGCAGGCACGCCGCCATGGCGCAAGCCGTGGACAGGGAGCGCGTCCGGTATTGCCCTGCCGACCCGACACAACGGCGAGGAGTATCGCGGGATTAACATCCTGATGCTCTGGGTTATGGCGGCCAAGCATGGTTATGTGTCCAGCCGATGGATGACCTACAAACAGGCCCAAGAGCTGGGCGGTCAGGTCCGCAAAGGTGAGACGTCGTCCACCGTGGTCAAATACGGGACGTTCACCCGAGAGAACGAGTTGGGCATCGAGGAGGAGCTGCCCTATGCGCGCGCCTACCGCGTCTTCAATGCCGATCAGATCGAAGGTTTGCCCGAGGATTACTATATCCGGCCCGAGGCCCCGCGCGATCTTGGCACTGAGGCTGATCCCGAGCTTGAGGCGTTTTTTGCTCGCACGGGTGCGGAGATCGTGACCACCGATGAGCCGCGAGCCTATTACAGCCCGGCCAAGGATCACATCCATATGCCGCCCGTAGCGACCTTTCATAGTGCGAAAGGGTATTTTGCGACCCTTGCCCATGAATCAATCCATTGGACCGGTAGCGAAAAGCGGCTTGAGCGGATCAAGAAATTTGCGAACCGCGAAGCCTATGCCTTTGAGGAGTTGGTGGCGGAAATCGGCGCTTGTTTCCTTGGTGCCCAGATTGGCGTCGCGCCGGAATTCGACCAAAGCGCCGCCTATGTTGAAGGGTGGTTGAAAGCGCTCAAAGAGGACAAGCGGGCGATTTTTCGCGCGGCGTCCGAGGCCCAGAAGGCAGCCGATTTTGTCCTAGCAGCCGCAGGTCAATCGAAAGCGGCCGCAGCATGAACGGCCCCACAATTCTACCCCCGATGACGTGCCGCAAATGCGGCGCGTCAAATCCGGTGAAAATTCGCCCGAGTAAACAAATGTGCGTTTCTTCTTGAATATCTTGGCGCCAATTTCGTCAAAGTCTCATCCATTGATCAGCTTTGCTTTCTGGGTTTCAAACTCTTCCTGCGTAAGCGCTCCTGCTTCCTTCAAGCTCCACAGTTCGCCAATCTGTTCTGTGATTGATGTATTACCTTTTGAGGCCGTCGGTGGGAATGCCGAATTCGGCTTCGCGCCGTCCGCCTTCCGGACGGCAGCCTCAATATGGGCGGCGAATTCTGCAACCTGCTGAGCGCCTTGGTCAAAAAACATCTCACCGCGTTTTCCCCCCTTCTTGCGTTCAGTTTCGTAGAACGTGACTTCGTGGAGTGGCTTTTGTGGGTCGTCTACCGTGATTTGAATGGATAGCCTTTTGGTACCACTTGAGGACGTTGAAGAGCCAGAGAGGCCCCCGATAATCGCACCAACGCCGCCAAAGGCTACAGCGCCAACAGCAGCGCCTAATGCTTGGCTTCCCCTATTGGTTGAAGCCACCTGTGTGCCGTCTTTCAAAACTTCAGCTTTGACAATTCCTGAGAAAGGAATTTCCGAGCGGTAAGGTTGTTCTTGGGCTAAGATCGTGCCGCGAGCCTTTTGAAGGCCCACAACCATTTTCTCTTTCCTGAAATCGACCACAAGGAATGAGCTGTCATTGTGACTGACATGAATCTTCGCTTCCGGAAACTCATTCTCCAATTCCGTGCGCAAAGAATTGATCTTCTGCCCCTGAGAAATGCCAACAATAATCGCAATTACGACTACGGCGATTACAACGAAAATTATTACTTCCAAATTACCCTCCTCGGAGCCAAGCCTCGGCCCAAAGCTAATGTCCTCGATGTCTATCATTCCTCCTAAAGAGCTGCGCGCAAGAAGAAAATTGCTTCGTTGGACCAAATCGTTGCTCGGCTGAACAATGTCAAAAAATTGTGGCCCGTGCTGCTGCGCTCGGGCCGCTCTGAGAAACGGACTGTGCGGAGGATCGCCCGGCTTTCAGCCCGCTCACCTCCTTCAGGCTTCTTTCAATTTGATTAGTCCGCCCAACATCCCAGTCGCGTCCCGTCAATGGGCAAGCGCCGCGCGGGCGCGTCGTCAAAGACTGCAACCCGTGTCCTCGCGCGGAGCGCGCTGCGGGCCGCACCAGTTGCTGGCTTTGACCCATTGACCGGCCGCTCCTGGGCCGTGGGTCGGGCTGTGCCCCCACCCACTCTGTTCCGCCGAATACATGCGTATTCGGTCAGATCAGATTGGCCGGTGTGCAGCCCATCGGCGGAAGGGGAGCCAAGCCCCAACCGCAGCACCCAAGAGGAGGCCACAAATGGCTCACAAATATCAGCCCCCGAAATTCTGGACCTGCGACTGTGATCGCACGACCGGCGGTCACATCATCGACGGGCTTTATAGCGCCTGCGTCTATTGCGGAAAGCATCGGCACGAGCTGAAGGAGATCGTTGTCCCGTCCGGTTTGGGCGGCGTGTTCTGCGTCGAGATCCTCAGCGTCGAGGATGATTGCGCCAAGGTGAAGGTGGCCAAAAGCTCGAACGGCTTTGACGCGCTGCCGCCCTTCACTGTGCCGTTCAAGGACATAGCCCCGCGTTGGAAACACAAGGCGGGAGAAATCCGATGATCCCTGACTATCACAGCGATGATTTTGCGACGGCACGTCTGGAAGACACCGTCAGCTTGCGTAGCGCTGCCCGTGAGGCCCGCGCCTCGCTTTACGCGGTGTTGAACCGGCTGGAGCTGAACGATCTGGAGGGTGAGGAGCAGCCCTATATCGACGATTGTCTTGGGGCTCTCGCAATCCTTGAGGAGGCGTTGCGATGACCTTGGAAGAGATCAAAGCAGCAGTGGACGCGGGCAACCGCGTTCACTGGCTCAACAGCGGGTATGTGGTGACGCGTGATGACCTCGGACAGTACCTCATCAAATTCACGCGGAATGGGTCGGCTATTGGCTTGACCAGTCGGGATGGCACCCGCTTGAACGGCAAGCCTGACGAATTTTCCATCGAGGAAAACGCCGAGGATTGCCATGAAGTATTTTGACATTAAGCAGGCGGCCCGAGAGGGCCGCGCCAGTGTGCATCTGCATGGGTTCTGCAATCTGCCTGATGGCGGGCAGGAGTATTGTGATGATCCAGAACTGATTGATGGCTGGGCGATCTATGTCCGAGTTGAGACCCCGGGCGACCCGCAACAACCCTTTGATCTGCACGAGCTGCCCGATCATCAAACCTATGCCAGCGCCGAAAGCGCGGCCCGCGCAATAGCGCTGCAATTGCTTGGCGATGCTGAGGCGTGGAACCACGACTAGTGGTGCCATGCCTTGCGCATGTGGCCGGGCATTGCCCGGCGGTCGCAGCCTATGGCTGCTCCAAACGGAATACAGGTAGTTGATGCAATATTATAATATTGAATCAATTATGGCCAAATGCCATAACAGAGCTGCCTGTATGATGCTGGCAAGAAATAGGGGTGATTACTTCACATGGGCCGACCGCGCGCACCACGGCACAAGCGACTGACGCAGAACCAGCGTTTTGCCATCGTGCGCAAGCGTGCCGAGGGGGTGCCGATCGAGGATCTGGCCCGTGAATTCGGGGTAACGACCCGCAGCATCTTCTACACGTTGAAGGCCGATCAAAGCCGCAAGCTGGATGCACGCCTGCGCTCTGAACTGGTGAATGTCCGGCTGACGCCAAAGGAGCTTGCGAGCTTTGATGCGGTGCTGACGCGGCATGATATCACCAGCCGCGCCGAGGGGCTGCGGCGACTGATCCATGCTTCAAACGATCTCTTTGTTCCCGACGACGAACTGGCCAACCAGATGCAGGGACTCTCGGCCTCGCTCAATCGTACCGGCAACAACATCAACCAGATCGCGCAGCGTCTGAACGAAGCAAAGCGACAGGGCAAGACGCCGCCCTATGGCAATTCTGCCCATAGCCAGGTCCGCGCCTTGGCCGGGCTGATCTTCGACATCGCTGACCAGGTTCAAGATATGGCGCAGCGCCGCCGTAGTGCATTGTCCGGCGAGGTTGCCCGCGTTCTGGGGGGCTTTGCCGATGGCCCGGAATAGCGCCGTTGCCGCCGCGCAGGAGGCCTTCTTTGACCGCGACTGGAGCCGCATTCGCGGCAACGTTCCACGCGCCCGTGCCAAGCAGATGGCGCGCGCGGCCATGGGGCATTCACCCGCGATCTTCAAAGCCATTCGCGACGGCGGCACGCAGAACAAAGTGCAGCTGCGCAACCAGCTGGAATACCTCACAACCAAGTCGAGCTTCATCATCGACAGCCGTGGCACCTATGATGGCCAAAGCGTTCTGTCAGCCAAAGAGATCGAACAGGTCACGCGCCGGTTTTCAGCGCAATGGAATGAGGGGTTTCATCCCAAGCTGGGGAACACTTCTCATCTGTTGATGGCTTTCCCGATTGGCACGCGCGGCGAGGATGTTGCCGAGATCACGCGCGAGATCTGCGAGCGGTTCTTTCAGGGCGAAGGCAGCCATTTTGACTACATCGCCGCCGTGCATGAGGACCGGGATCACCCGCACGCCCACATCGTCCTGAACAGGCGCAGCAAGGATGGAGAGTTCTTCTTTCTAAAGGAAGGGCACCACTTCAACTACGACAGTTTTCGCGAGGCGATGGTGGAGGTGTCGGACCGCTATGGGTTGCGCCTTGAGGCGACGCGAAAGCTCGAGCGTGGCATCACGACGAAGAAGCCAAGCGATTTAGAGCTGCGCCGCGCGGAAACCACGGGCCAAAAGCGGACCGAGCGTGAGCGCGTGGGGCCAGAGCTTGATCGTGCGTTGGCTGAGGTGGCGCAGAATGCTCGGCTTTATCGCGGCCTAGCAGCCGAGGCCTCGCGCGAGAACCAGCATGACATTGCAGCAGCTTTGGAAAAGGCCGCGACTCTCTTGGCGCAGGGCAAACCGATTGAAGCAGATGGAAAGGTATATGGCATGGCCGAAGAACAGCATTCGTTTGATGAGGTCGTGGATGCCTTTCACGACAAGATCAACCAGGCCGAACGCATTGTGGCGGACGCCCCGGTAGAGCGGCGCGCGGCGTTCGAGCATGAGCTGAACGACATCTATCGCTCTTTGTCACATCTGAGCCCAATGGGAACGCAGTCCCATACCTTGCTCGAAGACGCGTCCCAAAGTGGGATTTATTCTGCCGCAAATATACGGGCCGAAGCTCAAGAAACGTTGCAGGATCCAGCACTGGCAAAACGTCTTCAGCAGGCTTTGAAAGGCACCGGCATAGACGCGCAGGATGTGACGCGTCGCGTCGAAATCGGCGCGGGAAACGCAGCGCTGGAGCGGCAGTGGCTTGGGCACGATTTGAAGGCGATTGCCGAGAAGGAAGGCTTTGACCTGTCACGCGCCGAAGAGCTCGAGAAAGCCATCGACCGCCTTGACCAGGTGCACAGTGATCTGGGCCGTGTGTTGGCAGATGCTGAGGTTCTTAAAGACAGTGGGACGGTGGAGACCGACCGGCAGGATGCCATCATCGACCGGCTGCCGCCAGCCACTGCTGAAATCCTGAGCCGTATGAGGGGCGACCCAACCGCAGATCCATTCCGAAATGATCTGGAACGCAAGACTTTACGTGCCGAGATGGAGGAGCTGGTCGGAGGAGAAGGTACCTCGGACTTGGCGATTGGCGATGAGACCACGCTGGAGGAACATATAGACGACCGCCTGGACCGGCTCTATGCGGCGAAGGCCTATCTGCAGAGCGATGCCGCTCTGGCGAACAGTTTGGCGATGGAGCATGTCCTCGACGAGATCGCCAATGAAGAAATTGATGTTCAACGCGAGCGGCATGTCGATGCCGATGGCGAAAAGGGCGTGACGCATGGGTAAGACGCGGATCGCACTCGGCGTCATGAGCTTTGCTCTTCTGGGAGCGGTGTTGGGCAATGTTCTGGCGTCGGCCTTTCTGACGTTCCGCTGGTTCGGGGTCGGGGCGGACATCGATTTTCTGATGTTGGCACGCAGCTATGGGGTTCTCCGAACGACCCATCCGGCCGATATGCAGATTGTTCACCTGATCGTGGGGGGCAGTACAGCAGCCGGTGTTTTGCTCAGTGCGGTCTTGATGAACGACGCTCTGACCAAATTTGGGGAAACCCACTGGCAGCACATGTCCGAGATGAAGCGCAACGGTTTCTTCGGCAAGCCTGGCCACGGCTTTGTGCTCGGAAAAATGGGCAAGCCCAAGAGCCGCAAACCCTTCGTGATGTCCAAGGTATTCCCCCATGCATTGATCGTGGCCCCGACCGGACGCGGGAAGACTACGGGTTTCGTCATTCCGAACCTTCTGACTTATCAGGGCAGTGCCGTCGTGCTCGACGTGAAGGGCGAAAACTTCGATGCGACGGCGCGCCACAGGGCCGCGCAGGGCGACAAGGTGTTCCGGTTCGCGCCAACAGATTGGAAGGATGGTCGCTCGCACCGCTACAATCCCTTGCTGCGAATATCGGCGCTGGAAAACGTCGACCGCCAGCAGATGGAGCTGCAGCTCCTGGCCTCCCTGTTTCTGCAAGCAGATAACGACCGCGTTCAAGGGCTTCTCGACGGCGGTATCGATCTATTCGTGGCGGCAGGGCTTTTAGCGTTCGAGCGCAAGCGACCGACCCTGGGCGAGATTTACCGCATCACCGCATCAGGCGGGGACAAGCAGAAGGAGTATCGCCGCCGCGCCGATGAAGTGGTCAATCCAGCCGCCAAGCTGATCTTCATGCGCATGGCCTCGACCAACAACGACACGCTGACATCCTACCTGTCGCTCTTGATGACATCTGGCCTCAAGCAGTGGTCAAACCCGGCCATCGACCGTGCGACCGCAACGTCGGACTTCGATTTTCGCGATATCCGAAAATCGCCGTTTTCGGTTTATCTCGTGGTCGAACCGCTGATGGTAAAACCGCTCGCGCCGTTGATCCGCCTGTTTTTCTCGGATTTGCTGGCATCGCTTCAGGATCATGAACCCGGCAAGGACGAACCCTGGCCGGTGATGATCATGCTCGATGAGTTCAACCGCCTCGGCAAAATGCCCATCGTTCTGGACAGCATCGAAACTCTGCGCTCTTACCGCGCCAATCTCGCGATCGTCACACAGACCATCCCGGCGCTAGATGAAATCTACGGCGAAAATGCCCGGCGTGCCTTGCAGGGCAACGCGGGCATCAAGCTCTATCTGACTCCCTCAGATGAGAAGACCATCGAAGAACTGAGCAAAGCGGTAGGGAAAACCACCAAGCGCGTTGTGACCCGCTCGCGCTCAGTCGGTCGCAACCCCTTCGCCGGTCGCAGTATGTCTGAACGGACCGAAGAGACCGCGTTGCTGCCCGA
The DNA here is from genome assembly GCF_056533505.1 of Ruegeria sp. G2. Taxonomy (NCBI): domain Bacteria; kingdom Pseudomonadati; phylum Pseudomonadota; class Alphaproteobacteria; order Rhodobacterales; family Roseobacteraceae; genus Ruegeria; species Ruegeria sp. G2. The sequence goes on from NZ_JBQFON010000001.1 coordinate 106,949, forward strand.
AGATGAAGCGCGGCGCATGGATCTTGATGACATTGTTCTGGTGGTCGACGCGCAAATGCCTGTGCGAGCCAAGCGGATCAAATACTATGAAGACCGGTTCTTTCAGCGGATCTTCGACAAGCAGAGCGGAGAGCTGCCATATCCCTCGGCCGGTGACCAGATGCGCGGGCTGCAAGGGCAGATCAAGGCGCTGGAGGCAAAGATTGGAGCGCTTGAGATGCCGAAAGCGGTTTCAGGTGACGGGTCCGAAAGCGGAGGGACTCGGCGCGAAGAGATCGATGCTTTGGCCAATGAAGAGCGGGGTCCGGCGTCAGGCGAAAAGCCTGGTTTGAGCGAGTATCAAGCAGGAGCTGAACGGGTGGAGAGATTTATGGAGGAGGCTGTTCGGGAATGAAGGGCGGAAAGCGGGCCTTCTCTGCGAGTGCGAGCTAACAATGAAGGCGCACAGAAAGTCGACATCCAGGAGACGCAAAACTCAGCTAGTGGCTTGCCTTGCCGCAAGACGGCGTCGTGCCCACAGCGGAGGGTTCAGGCCACAGGGCGCTTGGAGTTGGTCAAGTAGGTCTCTTCAGAAAAGACCCCCTTATAGACGCTTTCCTCCAAGAAGCTGAGGACCGTTTTAAGGTCGCGCTTGACTGATGGTAGAGCAATGCGACCACCGTCTTCGTCCAGCGCAAGCCCCACGGTTTCTGCCCGCGCGATGATCTCTGCGACATTGTGATCGACCAAGACACCCGATTTATGGATGCCCCGTATCAATTTTCGGCAGCGTTCATCCATATGGCTGTCGAAGACGGCTCGATTCTCGATGTGAAAAGATGGATGCTTTGCGAAGTCGTCGACTTCCTGAGCTGTCGCTTCGGCAAAATGCTCTTGAACTGTCAAGATCGACCGCAGCACGTGGAAGCTAACGAACATGACGGTGTCGCCGCGAACAACAGCGCCCAGCCGTTCATCCAGCGAAAACCCTTGCTCTGAAAGTCTGCCAAACTGGTTGTCGTTAAACGTCAGCGTCAGACCCTTGCGTTGCAGATACTGAGACGTCCGAAACTTCTGCATTAGAATATGCCCTTCGATCTGCTCGGAGTGCATGAACAGAGCTTTGACCCCAGCCTCGTCATAGTTGGTGATGTCTAAATGGCCGTAGGCCCCCGCGCCGTTGGCCAACGTCTCATTCAGTTGCGCAAGAAGATCAGCGTCCGTGATGCAAAGCAACTCGTTTCCGTCGGGCTTCCAATCGCCGTTAAACTCGATGGGCTCATCCTTGCCGTGAAAAAAGGACCGTTCCTGTTCATCGAAGATCGCTTCGACCTCGCCCTGCACGCCGGCTTCCAAGGGCACCCTTCGCACGACATTCTGCCCGTCCTGTTTACAAAGCGCGAAAAGCGTTCTCGGCATTGGTCACTCCGTTTCCAAAATCACATAGTCCCCCAGTTCGATCCCGTTGATCGTCTGGTCGCCTTTGCGGATCGTCCGCTTGGTAATCAAGATGTTGGTGACGTTCTGTGGTGTGCCGACACGGTAGAAGTGCCAGCCGAACGCACCAAGCAGGGGGTTGAAAAAGTAGCTGTGGCTGGTCACCGCGATAAAGGCGAAGATCGCAATCGTGGGCACCCACATGATCCAGTTCAACTTTTCGAAATCGGCCGTAAACAAGGGCAAGAGATACAAGAGCATAATTGCCATGTTCTCCCGGTCGGCAGGCTCCACCGTGGTGATCTTGTGTTTCTCAGAGGCAGGGGCGCGGTTGGAACGGGTCGTCTTGAGAACCCATAGGCACACCACCACCAATGTCGTTGAGCCGAGCAACAGCCACACCATCGTTGGCCACGCATCGTTGAAGGCGGCGACGAATGCATATGTGTACCCAACGGGCGCGATAGCCGTGGCAGTCAGGGCAAGGCGGGCCAGGCTGTTAAGCAATTTCCAGAACCTTTTGCTTGTCGGCTTGGACTTGCGGGAGCAGCGCGTCAGACAGCATTGAGTGATCCTCTCCTAGTTGGACGCTCGCCTCGTTCAGTTCCTGTCAGACTCCCAATAAGGCTGTCCAGTTCATCGACCGGCAGACCCAGTTCCTCAGAAATATCGTCGCGAGTGACTCTTTCCTGCCAAAGTATTGTCAGCACCTTCTTCCACAGTACCGAGGTTTCCCGCTCGATGCCGACAGGCTCGCCTAACCGATAGCCTCGGCGTGAAAGGTCGATGCAGATTGACTTGTATTGCCAATCCGACAGCCGCCCTATGTGGTGCAACCTATAGGCCAAAGCCATCGCAGACACGCGCCAGCGTAGCTTGGCCTTGAGGATGATTTCGGTCGAGATCACACGAGGAACGCGCGCCCGCACATCGTCGGCAGGCATCAGGAAGGCAGAGGCAAAGCTGTTGGCCTCTTTCTCAAGAGAGCGGTCGCCTTTGGGATCACCATGCCTGTGCAAGACCAGGTGGCCAAGCTCGTGGGCCGCATCGAAGCGGCTGCTTTCGGCACTCTTGAAGTTGTTAAGAAATACGTAGGGCTTTCCACCACGCCAGAATGAGAAGGCGTTGACCGATGCCGTATTCTCAGACAGCGACAGCATCCGTATGCCCTTGGTTTCCAGCAAACCCAACAGATTGCCGATGGGCTGTTGCCCGATCCCCCAATGCTGGCGCAGGCGGGTCGCGGCGACTTCGGGGTCGGTTTCTTCCGACAGCTCGTCAGGGAAATCCGGATCGGGCAAGCCGAAACGGTCCTCAATCCAGCTGTTGAGCAGCAAGCCGAGTGATCCGGCAGCGATGGCCGCGTTTCGCTCGCGGGCAGTCATCTTTGAGAAGGAGCGGAAGCTGACGGCCCCGACATCAACCGCCTCAATATCCTCGCCCATGAAGAAGCTTGGCGGATAGCCCAAGGCCTCCCCCAACTTCTCAATGGTTTCGGGCTCTGGCTCATTGCGGCCTTTTTCAAGCCGCGTGATCGTATCCACGCCAACCCCGGCCTTTTCGGCCAGGGCTTTGGCCGTCATGCCGCGCCTTGCGCGGGCAAGTGATAGTCTCCCAGCGTTGAACATCGGCGTTCTACTTGCGAACGATCTGCGGCTCGAAATCATCCGCGATATCATCGGTATCGAGCGGCAGGATCGTGTCGTCTTCTTCAACGTCCTCGATCAAAAAGATGCGCTCCAAAGCCGCCACGAAGGTGCGGCGGGCAATCACAGGGCGCGTGAGTTCTGCCCGGCCCTGCTGATCCACCATCAGGTAAAACAGCGCTGGCCCATCAACCGGTTTCGGCGCATGGGGTGCAAGATCGCCCGCTCCAGCGTGCTCAAAAAGGTTCGGCCCGCTGGCGCGTTCCGCCCCCGCGCCCTTTTCCGAGCGCGGTTTGGGGTGATCGCGGCCGCATGCTTCATCGACATTGCAGAACGAGACCTTGATCCCGAGGGCGTCGTTGCGGATCGCCTCGATCCCGTCGCGGCGGTCGATTTCCCAATCGTCCCCCAAGTATTCGCGGCGGATGGCCGCCACGCCGTGATGGTAGGAGAAGGTGCCAGCCGCGTTCGACGGATGCAGGCCAGTGGCGTTATTGCGTTCGGCTAGCGCCACTTGGACCGCGCGGATCAACCCCTCGCGGGTCAACCCAAGCTGGGCAAGCCGCTGGTTGATGTCGGCGGGCTCCTGCAGAATGCTGGTTTCGATATGCTCGGTCATGTCTGCGCCTCGTGTCGATTTTCTTGACCTACAGGTTGGTCGAAAAAATCGACACGGTCAAGCTTCAATTCGTATTGACCCCACGAATAGTGAGAGGCGAAACTTCGCACCTCCACAGTTGCGATGATTCAAGTGCTGCACGTTGCGCGAACGGCAGAAAAGTGAAACGCCGCGTCGCGGTATCTTGGCGCCTAATGAGTGGCAGGTAAGGGCCGGATTTTACTCCAGCCTTTTGGCCCTATCAGCAACCCTCTGGACCACCGAAACAGTAGCTCCACCTGCCTGGCGTATCCCAGCCCCGGCGATCTCAGCATTCGACCTGGTCCCAAACCGTGCCCGCGCCCGTGACCCTTTGGTGCCAATCAAGCCTTTTGCGAACCCGCCCGGACCGGGAATGCTCGGCGGTCCGGCCATCATGAAGTTGCCTGAGATTGAGCGCACGATCAGCGGGGTGGCGATGATCATGCCGCCTGCGAGGAACATCATCATGAAGAAGGGCACAAGCGCGCCGATGTTACTTGCGCCAGAGGGATCGCCGAGTTCGGTCATCAGCGAGCGCGACATGCCGACGACCGTTGAAAACACCCCTGCAATCACGAGGGGGTAGAGCGCGTAGGATACCGTGCTGGACAGCCAACGGTGAAAATAATCCTTGCTGACATCAAACAGCGAAAGCGCGATCATGATGGGGGCGATGCCGATCATGAAGGCCAGCATGATCTTTGCGAAGATCAGGACAAGGCCGCAGAGTGCGCCGATGACGCCCAAGAGGAATGCGCCGATTGCGCCGATGAGGGCACCGGCCATCCAATGCATGTTGTCACCGGCCGCGTTCAGATAATCGCCAAATTCTTCGATAAGATCGTCGAAGGCCTCGGCAAAGTAGGATGCACCTGCACCGCCGCCGCCAAGCCCAGCCACCATGCCGCCCGCGAGTTGGTCGAGCCCGTCAATGAGCGCGCTGGCCACCGCGTTGAATTGGACCCAATTCATCGCAAACAGAGAGATCAGCATGAGCTTGAGGGCGAACCAGAAGGCGGTCCGCCCATCCATGGATTTGTATTGAAACACCATGTTGAGGAAGACGCCGATCACAGCCAGCGTCGAAGCCACGGCAATCACGCCACCAAGCTGACCGGCGACGTTGCCAAAGGTGGTTTGGGCGGCGTCTTCCAGAAAGTTGTCGGTTGTCTCTACCATCCAGGTCACGACGCCCATCGGCTCTTCCTCGGGTTGGCTTAGGTGCTCTCACCAGTGCGACGCTTCAAGAAGGCCTTCAGGATGTGCTCACCGTCGAAATCCGGCACGACGGAGACCAGCTCCCAGCCATCTTGGCCAAGGGCGGTCAGCTGCGCCTCGATCTTCGGTGGCTTTGTCTTGGCGGTGTTGATCAGTTCAATCTTGTATTCAAACATGGGCTGTTTCCTTTGAATGGGCCGGATCAATCGGCAGGTAGAATTCAGTGATGCCGCGTGCGCCTTCATGGCGACCAGCCTGGATGATCACATCGATCGAGCGGGTGATGTAGTCGTTCATGTCCTGGTAGGTCATGGGCACGTCGGTTTTCAGGGCGGCGATGGCCAGGCGCTGGACCGCAAGTTGTGGCGTTTCAGCGTGCAGCGTGGTGAGAGAGCCGCCGTGGCCGGTGTTGATGGCCTCAAGGAAAGTCATGGCCTCTTTGCCACGCACTTCGCCCAGGACAATGCGGTCCGGTCGCATGCGGAGCGTAGAGGTCAGCAGGACATCAGCGCTGCGCGTGGCCTCATCGCGGTCAGACATCAACGTGACGACATTGGGCTGCGTCGGACGCAACTCGGCGGCCTCTTCGATTGTGATGATGCGCTCGTCGGCGGGCACGAACGAGAGGATCTTGCGCGCCGTGACGGTCTTGCCGGTGGAGGTCCCGCCGGACACGATCATGTTGAGCTTGTGGGTGACGCAGAACTTGATCGCGGCGTCGATGTCGCCGGTGGCCACGACATCGCGCAGCTCGGCATTGCGCTTGCGTCTTGCACCCTCGTTGCTGCGCTCTTTTCCGAACAGGTAAGACAGCTTGATCTGTTCTAACGGAAGGTCTGCGAAGAACCGCAGGGAAATTGCGTAACCGCCATCGACGGCGGGGGGCTGGATGACTTGCGCGCGGATGGGGCGGTCGCGGTAGGCGATACTGACCGAAACAATAGGCTTGGTCCGGCTGAGGGTGGTGTTCGCGGCCGAAGCAATCTGATTGCCAAGGTCTTTGATTTCATTGGGCGAGAGCTGTCGATTGACGCGCCGCATGAAGTGATCTCCCTGAAACTCCGCCCACAGCGCGCCGTCAGGATTGATGCAAAGCTCGATCAGCTTTGGATCGCGCGCCTCGGGGATCTTGTCCATCGAGCTTTGCAGATAGCTGGCGGCCATGGTCAGAAGATCTCCAGATCGCGGTCGACCATCACTGTGACGCGGGCTCCTTGGTCGACATAGATCACGGGCGAGACGGAGAGATATTCGCCAATCACGCTTTGCGCGCTGTCCTGAAGGTCTTCGCCAATGCCCTCGAGCACATCCGAGGCGATCTCATCTTCTGTGTTTTGGGCGGCGACGGCAGGCAAGGCTCCGATCAGTGATATCAGGGCGGCTGACCCGAACCGCGTGCCAAAACGGCTGTCGACAAAACCGGTCGTGCCGGAGCGTCCCAGTTCGTCGCCACCAAAAGCGCTGATTTCAACGGTCTGGTTGCTGGGCAGAATGATCCGGTCCCATGCGATGGTCACGCGTTGCTGCGCAATATCGAGACCAGATTGATACCGCCCGATCAGGCGGGCCCCGCGCGGGATCAGGATCCGCGAGCCGTCATAGGCGTGGACATCTTCCGATACCATCGCGCGGACCTGACCGGCGAGCGAGCTGTCGATCGCTGTCTCGAGCACGGCCTGGATCATCGTGCCCTGAACAACGGTGTTTGACGGGTTCACGATCAACTGGGCCTGCGTCACCTCAGCGGGTTCAGCGCCATTGCGGACAAATTCGGTGTCCCCATCAAGCCGCCGCTGCTGCGCGGCGGTTTCATTGTTGCCGCCTCCGGTGCCGCCAAAGGCGATGATAGGACTGGCGATGCGGGCTTGGAGTTCCTCAAGTTCGGCTTGCCGCCGCCGCTCGAGCTCCTGAAGGCGCAGTTCTTCGGCCGTGGGGCCGGTTGGTGCGGGCGTGCGCGGCGTTTCCAGGCGCGCAAGCTCTAGATCGTTCTGCAGTCGCTGGATTTGTCGTGCACGTTCTTCCAACTCTTCGCGCAAGGCGGCTTGCGTTGCTGCTGCCTCGCTGCGCAGGGCATCGATCTCTGCGCCCAAGGTATCCAATGCTTCTGTGTCGACGGCCGGTGCTTCGGGCGCTGGTGCGTTTCGCAGGGCTTCAAGCTCGGTGCGCATGGCGTCCATCTGGGCGCGCAGCTCCTCTGTTTCGCTGGCCGGTTCCGGCTCCGGCGGTTGGGATGTGTCGATCGGTGCAGGCGCGGGCTCGAGCGCACCAAAGCCCGGTCCTGCCGCCTGGAATTCATCGGGTGAGGCGGTTTCGAGGCCTTCGGGTTCAGAGCCGCCAGAGAACAACAGCAAGATACCGCCAAGGCCAGCGATTGCCCCAATGCCGAGGGCAACGGCGGTAACAGACGGGCGCGCCTTTGGGTTTTGTGGTTTGCCTTCAAGCGCTTCGAGGCGTTTCTTAAGCTCGGTTGTTTCACTCATCCTGATTTGCCTCGCTCATCTCTTGGACGCAGATCTCGTCCTCGCCGAGCCGTAGAACCCACCGATCACTGACACCTGAAACGCGGATCACGCCGTCTGGCCGCGCGAGCGCATTCACGCTGCGCTCATTGCCACCGGACCAGCGAAAGATCGCGGGCAGCGGCGCGTTTGCAGCAAAGCGGAAATAGGTGAATGTGCCGTCGTCCCAGATTTCGCGCGGCGTGATCTCGGATCGCGCGCTGACCCCGTAAGCATGGTTCGCGGGCTCGCTTGCGGCAACTCGAGACTGCTGGGGAGCAGAATCGGGATAGGCAAAGCGAATGACGTAGAATGTCGGTGAACTCGCCTCAGTGACGTTGAAATAATAGCTGCGCCGGTTGGTGTAGACGGTGATGTTTGTATGCGCGCCGCGCGTGACGGGCTTGATTGCAAAGGCCTGGCCACCGGGCACGCCGTCGAGAAGGAACCCTTCTGTGTCGCCAGCAATGATCGAGCGGATGGTCTCGCCTTGGCCGAATTCAATGCTGGTCACATGGGTCAGGCTTGTGCGGATGCGGTAAACCTGCCCGTCTTGATAGGTGGCCAGCCGGACGCGGGCATCATAGGGGCCCTGGCGCGGCTGCGTTTCGGCATAGGCGGTCCCAACAAGAGGAACAAGGAAGGCGAGGATCAGGAACAGGCGGCGCATTGGTTACTCCAAACGATCCGAGCGGATCGCGTATTCGGTGACAGTGAAGCCGAAGGGATTTTGCCAGACATCGTCGATCGACCGGCTGTTCTCCGGCCGAAACTCAAACATCAGGGTTGCGGTAAAGAGCCCGTTTTGACTGCCGCGCGGTGAGTTCAGCCGCTTGCGCAGGCGCACCTGGGCGCGATTGGCGCTGATATGCGTGATCGACAGAACCTCGACATCAAGCCTGGCATCTGTGCCGTAGCTGTCGGGTGGGTATGCCTCGTGACCACTGGTCCAGAGCGCACGCAGACCTGTTGCGGCCGCTCTGTCCGACTGATCCAGGACCCGCCGCACGCGCACGTCATTGTCGAGCTGATTGTACGTCTCTCGATCGATGACATAGCGGTAGACCTGTGCCTCGATGATAGCGGGGCGTTCCGTGAGTGAGACCGCTTCAACCACGGCATTGGGGAGGGCCATGCCGGTTTCGCTATCAAAGGGCACGATCATGGGCGGCGGGTCCACGTCGAACAGGGCCACGAGGGCGGCGGCGAGGCAACCTGCCATGCCAAACGCTATGCCTGTCAACCCCAGCTTCTGCCACATGAGCTCGCGTCGTCGTGCGCCGTAGACGAGCTCTTCTTCGATGATTTCTGCCTCACTGTTCATGGGATCAGTCCGCGCGCAAGTCTGGCAGGGTGAAGTCCATGTATCGGCGCTCTTCAGCCAGCGTGGCGGCATCCACAACGCCAGATTGGCCCGCGCCGACAGTCTGGATGGCTTCGAGCTCCCACATGCGCGTCATGGCAATAGCCAGCTCGGCTGTGACACGGGTGTTGTGATCGACGGCTTCCTTGAGCGTTTCCATGTCCGGGATTAGCGAGACCAGCTGTTCGACCCGTTCTAGGGATTGCGCGGCTTCTTCATAGCTGTTCTCAGCGGCCGCTGACATCACCGCCCCAGTACCCGCCTGACTGGCAATGCGCTCCGCCCCCGGATTGCCGCTGCTCGCCATGTCGGACAGGCTGTCTTGGTCAAAGCCTGCGTCCTCCAAGGCTTGCGTCATGCGGCCCTCCATCTGAGGGGCGGCATTACCGATCAGGCCGCTGTAATCGCCGCTCTGGATTTGCCTGATGGTGCCCAGAAGATCGCCGAATTCCTGATCGAGAAGCCCGTCGAGATCGCCACCCATGGCCATTTCAATGATGTCCGTCGCGCCGGTCAGCGCGGCGTAGGTCTCATTGAGCGTGTCGAGTTGCTGCTGCACCAGATCGAGCTGCTCGAGAAGCGTGTCGAGTTGGTCGGTCTGGATCCCGAAATCTTCAAGCATCTGCTGCAGCTGACGAATTTCCTGGGCGATGTTGCGTGTGTCGACCGTGGGAACGCCTTGGGCAGACAGGGGTGAGGCAACCAGCAACGCGCAAGTGGCTACGGTGGAAAAAAAGCGGATCATCGGAGTGCCTCCAGATCAAATTGCATGAAGTCTTGTTCGCGCGCCTGAGCGGCCGCCATGGCCAGCTCTGCCGCGCTGAGGGGGCGGGTGTGGGCGGCCTTGAGGCGCGTGCGGATGGCGATCAAGCGGGCGAGTTCGGCCCGCGCATAGGTGTTGAGCGACATGGCAGCGTGAATGTCATCTGTCTCGCCAATGCGCCTGATGATGTCCTGCACGCGCAACGCGGCCGCTTGCACGGAGACCAAGGAGTAATCGCCATAGACCCCTGCGCCGAATGAGGTCAGGCTCATTGTGGAGTTGGCGAGCAAAACTGGATCAATGGTGCCAAGCGCGTCGACGCCGCCCACGCGGACGAGGTAGAGATTAAAACGCTCGGGGATCACCTGAACGTAGTGTTTGGTTTCAGCGAATGGCGGCACACCGCCGTAGCGCTGCACATTGCCGGGACCGGCATTGTAGGCGGCCAGCCCGTGAATGATGTTGCCATCAAACATGGCCAGCATCTGCGCCAGATAGCGCGCGCCGCCCGTGACCTGGATATAGGGATTTTCATAATAGGCGGGATAAATCCCGAGATCCTGCGCCGTACCGGGCATGATCTGGGTCAGGCCGAATGCACCAACGGGCGAGCGCGCGCCGATGGTGAAGCGGCTTTCCTGCCAGATCAGCGCCTGCAACAAGCAGCGCCATTGTTTGGGCGATAGACCGGCAGCGCGCACGCCGGACATATGATGCGTTTCCTGAGAAGCGCGAATGATCAGCTCTTCAATTGATCCCGAGGCATCGCCGAACATCTGGCCCGCGCCGGGGTTCGGATCGACCGAACCATAGAGCATGTCAGCGGCGCTTTCAGGCGATGAACCAGCTTCCAGGCTTGCGACCAGTGCGCCTGAGTTCCCGCTGGCCAACGTCGTGGCATTGAGGATGTCTTCCAGCGCCTGGAGTTGTTCTTGCTCGAGCTCTTCAAGCTCTTCCTCTTTGGTTAACCGATCCCGCTGCAGCGCCAGATCTTGTTCACCTTGCTGCAAGACGCGCTCGCGCTGCAAAAACATGCCCGCATCAAATGTGGGCACGCCCTGGGCAAAGGCCACTGGCGCGGCGAGCGACACCAAGCCTGCAAAGATATGCAGGCGGTACTTACTCACTGAGACCACCAATCGGTCCGAGCAGCTCGAAATTGCAGTTACTGCGGCTGACCTCGGCAAAGGAGTTGAAGCATTCGGCTTCAGATGGCCGGTATTCCGCGCAGGCTGTCAGGGTCAAAAGGGTAAGGGTCAGCACGCAAAGGCTACGCATCAATCTGTCTCCAAAAATCGGGGTTTTGGCGATAATCCGCGCCGACCAGCGCCTCGCCTTTTTCCATGCCGCCAAGGATCGTGAGGTAGGGGCCAAGTACGCTGAGATCGGCATCGATCACGACCGAGCCTTGATCATCACGCACCAGCGCAAGGCGGGAATTGCCGCCGGTGCCGAGCAAGACGCTCAGCTCTTTGTCAGTGAGCCCCAGCATGGTGTAATCACTGGCCGAGGTGCGGATGTTGGGAAGCAGGAGCTGCGTCGGCACAGCCTCGACAATCGTCTTGCCGGTGCGAGTTTTCTCGAGCTGGCTTGCGTATTGGGTCATCATCACGACAACCGCGTTTTGTTTGCGCGCCGTGACCAGCCAGTTACTGAGCCGATCCGCGAAATACGGGTTGTCGAGTGCCTTCCAGGCCTCATCAATGATGATTAACGTCGGCTGGCGGTCTTCGATCACGCGCTCCACCCGCCGAAATAGGTAGGACAGGACCGCCATGCGTTCTTTCTCGCTTTCGCTGTCGAGAATCCCGGTCAGGTCGAATCCCACCACATCACCATCGAGCGAGAAGGTGTCCTCAGAGCTTTGACCGAAGATCCAGCCATAGCGGCCATCTGCGGTCCATTCCTGAATCCGTTCGAACAGATCCCCTTCATCCGCCCCAGCCACAAAGAGCGAGGCCAAATCCTGCCAGTTGCGTAGGGCGGCATCGCTCGCCCCGGCGTTTTGGCGCACCACTTCCTGAATTCGATTGATCTGGACTGGGCTGAGGGGCTTGTCGGTGCGATGTAAGAGCGTGGCCAGCCAATCGGAGAGCCAGGCTTGCCCGCGCCCGTCGATCTCGGTGCGCAGCGGGTTGAGACCAGTTGCTTCACCTGCCTTGATGGCGCTGTAGCGCCCGCCATTCGCGCGCACAGCCATTTCCATGCCCGCGCGATAGTCGAAGACAAAGACGCGCGCGTCGCAGCGACGGGCTTGGGTCATGAGGAAGGCCGACAGCACTGACTTGCCTGAGCCAGGACGGCCGAGGATCAAGGTGTGCCCGCCAGTCGGTTCTTTGTCCGGCTGACCTGTCTCATGGTAGTTAAAGAGAAAGCCCGAACGCTCAGGTGTCGGGAAGAGGGTAATCGGCTTGCCCCAAGGCACTTTGTGTCCGGGTTTGCCCAGTTGACCGCGATGCAGCGCTGCGAGGTCTGCAAAGTTCGTATTCGTGATTGCGGCCTTGCGGCTGCGCATCTGCCCATTGCCCGGATGCTGCGCGAAATAATGCGTCCGAGCCGCAAAGCTCTCATTCACCAGATTAACGCCTTCACTGGCCGCGATGTTGCGCACCTCGGCGGCGATTGCTTCCAGCTTTTCCTCGGTCTCGGCGAAAACCGTCACCGTCATGTGATGATCGCCAAAGCTAAGGCGCTTGGATTCAAGATCGTCGAGCGCGTCGACCAATTCTTCAGCAAGAGAAATCGCACCATCATCACTGGCCTTCATCAGACGCTGTTGGCGTTTGATCCGGCTGGCCATGATGTTGCTGTTGATCGGCGTGAAGGAATGCGTGACGACCAAGTCGACGGGCAGGTTCAGCTCATCAAACATGGTGCAGTTGGTTTTGGCCGGGTAGGTCTTAATCGCAAAGCTGGTGCCAAACCGTTTGCCCGCCGTCCCCTCTTCGAGCAAAAAGCCATGCCCCTGAAACGTGACGCGGGTGTTGGCTACATCTTCGGCAATGACGCCAAAGCGGGATTTTGCGAAGAGCGGCCTTTCCTGGCCGATGTTTAGCGCCCCGAGGAACCCGAGTAGCTCGCCGCATTCAGCGCGTAGCAGGCGCGGGTTTATCTCTGCAAAGGACGACAGCAGAAACCCCACGACTTCCTCGAGCTTGCGCAGTTGCTTGGCTGTCTGGTCTTTCAGCTGTGCGATGGAGTCTGAACGTTTCAGGCGCAGTCGCGCACCGAGGGGCGGACGTTTCAGTACCGTGAGTGTGAGAGTCTTGTCCCGCAGGCCTGCCCGCGCCATTGCCATTTGCCAACGGCTGTCCAGGGCTTGGGCAAACCCCTCATTGGGCACTGGTGGCAAGGCGGTCTCGATCGCTTTTGAAACCTTGTGGACGTAGAAACTGTACTCTGGCCCAATCTGCGCAATGATCGCCGCGAAGAGCGCGCGGATTTTCTCCAAATGCGCGTCATCACTGGTCATGCTGTTGACACCATCAAGGCGGATGCACTGGAACAGCGCATTGCCGCGTGTGCGGATCGTCACGTCATTCACGAGGCTGACATAGGGCAGCATGCTGGCGATTGGGCGCTCTTTGCGCGCCCAGTCCGGTAGCACGGTAAGATCATCCGACGGATCACGGAGCATAGCTGTCCGCCGAATGGATCTTGCGATTTGGCGTCGGAGGCGTTTCCTGTAGGGCAGTGACCATCACCTCAAGAAAGGCCGGATCCCAATCGGCCGCTTTCCACAGCGCAGGGTAGGCCAGAGCGGCGATGATGATCACCGGCCAGCTTTGAACCCAAAGAAACAGCAACGCAAACCCGAATAGCCAGACCATGGCATACATGATCGGCAAGCCGATGAGCTTTGGCGGCCGGATCAGGCCCAGGAAGAGGCGGGTTTGCGTTGCCATGCCAAATTTACGCGCCCCAGATGGCGGTCACGATGGTCGGCGCAGCTGCGATGCCTGCGATAGCGACCAGCACCCAAAGGGCCTGGCGGAAATCCAGAATGCCAAAGAGCCATGAGAGGAACACGCCGATCAGGGCCAAGGTGCCGATGACTATGCCCAGGGGGCCGGTGATCGTGTCGACGATGCCTTGCAGAAGGTTCTGCACCGGCGAGAGGTCGATGCTCTGCGCCAAGGCGGGATTGGCAATCATCAAACTGGCCAGAGCCAGCGACAGGATCGTGCGGAATTGTAAGTGCATCAGGAGGCTCCAGTCAGTCGATCACGCACGGCCATGACGCGGCGCACGTGATTTTGGGTTTCTCGGTAGGGAGGGATGCCGCCATAGCGCGAGACCGCGTCTGGTCCCGCGTTATAGGCAGCGAGCGCGAGTTCGGGCGTGCCAAACTGCGCCAACATCATCAGGAGGTAGCGGGCAGAGCCATCGAGGTTGGCCTGCCAATCATGCGGATCCACACCAAGCTGCGCGGCCGTCGTTGGCATCAACTGTCCGAGGCCGATCGCACCTGCGGAACTGCGCGCATTCGGGCGATAGGCGCTTTCAATCTCTATATTGGCTTGGAACAGCGCCTGCCATTCCGTCACCGACAGCCCGGAGCGACGCAGTGCAGGATGCCCGCCATAACGATGCGCGGTGCTTTCAAGAGCTGCGAGGATTTCGGGCCGGGGAACTGCGCGGGCCGGTGCAGGAGGGGGAGCTTCAGGCTCAGGCGCTGCGAAAACGATCAGCTCTGGCGGGTTTGCACCAATCCCGTCGACGTAGCTTTGTGCAAAACCTGATTGGGGTGCTTTGGTTTCCAGCTGCCCATCGGCTCGCATGGAAAGAACGAAGCCTTCAGAATAGGCGGGTGCAGCAAGGAATGCTGCGAGGACGGCAAGTGGCTTAGCCCGCGTCGTCCAATTTGTGCGAGGCAACCTTGCCTTCGAGCATGGGGATCGAAACGATCGAGACGCCCAGCCCTGCAAGGAAGCTGGATAAGCCGTTGATTGTCTTGAACTCTCGGGCAGCCATGTTGTTGCGCGCAGTGACGAGCAGGCGGCGCGTCTCGCCATCTGGCGAGACACAATGCACGGTCCAAACTCCGGACCACTGAGCACCTGTACGTGTGGGCGTAACCCGGCACACAACATCCGCCGAATGACCCTCGGCAAGTAGTGTGCGCAGCCCGTCTTCACTGACAACATTAGGGGCGTCTTGCATCAAATTCATAGGATCGAGCCTTGCAGAATTGTGCATTAGCCCGGCAGTCCCTCATGGACTACCGGACCGATACAATATTATAATCTTGCAATCAATAGGTGCAATTTGCGTTATTGCGCCATTCATGCGTTGAAACAAATTTACTGCAACGGAGTGGCTGAGCCAAGATAATATGGCGCTTTTGAAACAAACATGGGCGGTTATGGTCGTTCTGAGCTGGGGTTCTGCCGCGATTGCGGGCACTTGCCTGCCGCCTGCGCCGCCTTGGATGCCGACCAATGCCGACGACGTGCGGGCATATGCTGACCTGTTGAGGCGCGATGCGGAGACGTATTTTACCGATGTCGAGAAGTATTTCCGTTGCCAGGATCAGGAGCGACGGGAGCTGTTTGTGCAGGCGCGAGAATTTAGCGAAGCATATGCGCGATTTCTAGAATTTGAAGCTGAGTAGGTATCACAATCAAATTTCTCAGACTTGTCCGGGTGGGGTTTGCAAATGCTTAGCGACAAACATCTGGTCGAAAACAAAAAAGTGGGATCATCAGTGATGCCGGTGTTATGTTGGCTGTGCAGGTTATTTTTACTAGGTACTTTAAATGGATGTATCGCTAGAACACGAGCTGGACGCGCACCAGAAAGAGGTCCAGCTTTTTCTGGGAAAATGCATACTGCGGCTTCAACAATACGAGCGGCTCATTAAAGCTATCGTGGCAGATCACAAAGTATCAGGGCCTGCCAACAGCATAGAGCAAGTTCGAGCGGCGCGAGCGGAGGAAACCGCTCGTAAGACACTTGGCTCGCTGGTTGGTGAACTCCTCGGTTCTTATGTCGTTCCCATTGACGAAAGCGCACCCCAAGATTCATCCTCAAGCTTGCCTGAAGATGGCGCTTGGATTGCCCAAGCGACGCAATTGAGCCTTCCAGCTTCGGAATTTGCGCGAATAGATCAGGAACTCAAGGAGCTTGTAACCTTGCGCAACGATTTGGTTCATCACTTTTTCGACCACTTTGACATGCAAAGTGTGGATGGTTGCGTTGTGGCTAAAGAGTCCTTGAGCGTGTCGCTCAAACTTATCGAAGATCATTTCCAGCAGCTGTCGGAGTGGGCGAAAGATATGATTCGAATGCGCAGGATGTTGTCTGACGTGATTCAATCTGACGCATTTAGAGGTAATGTATTCAACCGTGTTTCCAAAGACCAGGCGCTGGAATGGGAACATAATGGCGTTGTCATAGCACTAAGGGAGGCATTTTCGGTTCTGTCGGTCGACGGGTGGGCATGTGTCGACGAGGCTGGTAGATGGATAGCTGCACGGAATCCCGAGCAAACTCCATCGAAATACGGCTGCAAGAGTTGGCGCCAGGTTGTACATGAAGCGTCTAATTTTAAGCTAAAGTATTTTGAAAAGCAGGGGCGGCGATCAGCGTTCTTTCAAGAAAAATAACGTCTCAAAGATCGCGTGTGTGCTGGGCGGTTTATGTGGCGTTGGTCGGAAAATCAGATCATTCTGATGGTGTTCCAAGGGTGGGCTCACTTAGAGCTCGCACAAACGCACCCAACGACACGCATTGCTGGAAGCGCCCTCTAAACGCTCGCGCCAAAGTACATGCGCGAGGGCGACTAGGCTACCACCGGATAAAATGGTTTACCCCAGTTTTCATTTGGATTGTCCATCATGATGTCGATGAACACAGGCATCAGAAACCCAAGGATTTCAGCACCGTCCCGAACCTGCGCCCGGTTCACATCGCTGTTCCAGGTTGACCCTCCATGAACGAGCTGATTACGCAGGACATACAACCGGTCGAAGACAAAGCTCAGGACGCGTGCACTGTCGCCCATTTGGAATGATGATGCAAAGGAGCGGGACGAGGAGGCAAAGCGATCCTCCCAATCCTCGAACTCATCAACCCCATTGTGGTATTGCCAGAATGGATTGAAGACATACCGGTTTTCCATGAGCATCCGAACCGGGCCTGAAAACCGTTGCCACAGTGCCTTGTAGATGCGTTGGTCTTCATCAAGAGCGACGAGCCGACCGAAGTATTCGACGAAAGCAGCGCGTTCTCCCGGGGCGATCGCTTTAAACTCCTGCTCGTCGGCATATGCGGCGTTGAATGCGATCCAGAGGAAAATGAAGCGTGCATCATCATCCTCGCCGCAGGCTTCTGCACGGCCGACCCAACTGATGGCACGATGAGCGCGCAGTCCCATGGTTTCGGGGAAACCTTCGCGAATGGCGCGTTGTTTTGCCTTTAGAGCTGCATGGTCAAGGCCGTTTGTCATAGTAAATTCCTGTTCAATATCTTCATGGCAAAGCGTCGAAATCCGACCTCTGGTGGCCCGCAATCAATTCGCGCAATCCTGCTGGCGCCAATACGTCTACCTTGTCGCCCCATTGATAGAGGTGCCAAGCCATTTCCAACCAACCCGCTGCCTTGAACCTGACGATCAGACTGCCATCGTCCTGAGGCTCGACAACTTGGGTGGGATGAAAACGGAATTCGGCGGCGCGCTCCGCGGCTTCAGGTGTGAAGCGCCACACGACTTCGCCATATTGTTCGGGGTCCTGATAGACACCAAACGCCTGAGCGGCATAGGTCTCTAGAGAGAAACCCGAGGCAAACTGGAAGCTTTCGTTCAGAACATCCGCCTCATGAATCCGATCCATGCGGAAATTCAGAATGCCTTCTCCACGCGAGGGTTGGCGCGCGACGAGATAGCTGCGGTGTCCCAGCAGTATACCGTGTGGCTCGATCACACGCTGCGCAGCACCCTGAGGCCCATAGCAGACGCGCAGCCGAAATGGACCGCGCAGCGCTTCGATGACAGCATCTGTCACGGCAGGCTTCAGTGTGACGGTAGGGCCGGGGCGCGTGACTTGGCCCAATCCAGCCAGCACCGCTTCAGCATCGGCTTCCGAACGAAGCGCGTCCCTTGGATTTAAACGTGCCAGCAGCGCGTCACGGAGATCCTCCAGAGCGCGTGAATGCCGTATTCGCCCTTCATCGCGCGCGGTACGTGCCGCAATTTCAAGCGCCTCGATCGCCGTTTCCTGCCGGGGCTGCAGTCGGTCTGGCAAGGGTGCGTCCATCCGCCAAAAACGCCGCCTTTCCACATCGTCCTTGGTAGAAACATTTGTAAAAGCTGCTTCGAGAGCCTCGGTCATCCGTTGAGCGGTGCGGTGCGAAACATCAAATTCAGCGCAAATGTCCTCGAGACTGACGCCGCCCCGGCGGGATGCAGCCATTTGAGCGAGGCGAAGCAGATCCTGCGCTTTGGCGAAAGACATTTGACCTCCATGTCAGAAATTGACACCCTTGTAAGGTATTGATGAACTTACAGTCTGTCGAGGTGAATCCCTTGGAGATTGATCTATATTTGTAATGGAGTAGTCATGAGGGATCTCGACGGCCGCATCTTTCTGTCCGCCACGGATCTCATGCGCTTCATGGGCTGCGCACACGCGACCACCCTTGATCTGGCGCATATGCTCGGAACGGGCCCGGCGCCGGGAGAAGACACCGAGGACGCAGCACTGTTGCAAAAGCAGGGCGATGCACATGAGGCAGCACACCTGGCACGCCTCAAGGACGCCGGACGCACGGTCGTGGAAATCGAGCGTGGCAAACTTGGCAAAAACGCCGAGGCCACGCGCGCAGCGCTTTCCGCTGGTCCGGATGTCGTGTTTCAGGGCGCGTTTCTGTCGGGGAGTTGGGGCGGCTGGTCTGACTTTCTGGAGCGTGTCGAGACCCCCTCTGCGTTTGGACCGTTCAGCTATGAGGTGACCGACACCAAACTGAAACGTCGGGCCGATCCCAAACATGTGCTGCAACTGGTTCTGTATTCCGACCTGTTGGCGGAAATTCAGGGTGTGGTACCTACGTTCGCGCATGTCGAATTGGGCGACGGCACGCGCGCGACGCTGCGCCTGGCGGACTACTCTCCTTATGCGCGCATGGCGCGCTCGCGGCTGGAAGCCTTCGTCTCTGACCCACAGCCGACCCGCCCGGTGCCATGTGCTGATTGCGGCCTGTGCCGCTGGGCCGAACATTGCAACAGCGTCTGGCACGCCGAAGACAGCTTGTTCAATGTCGCCAACATCAGTCGTGGTCAGGTGAAAAAGCTAGAAACAGCGGGTGTTCACACATTGGAGGCTCTCTCGACGTTGGATCACCCAGTGCGCGGAATGGCCGAAAACACCCAGGCCCGTTTGGTCACTCAAGCCCGTCTGCAGCAGGCCCGCAAAACCGGGGAGCCAGATTTCGAACTGCGGGCACTGGAGCCAGGCAAAGGCTTCGGCCTCCTGCCTGAACCCCAGCCCGGCGACCTGTTCTATGACATCGAAGGCGATCCGCATTACGAGGGCGGCCTCGAATATCTGCACGGCATCTGGTTCGACGGGCAGTTCCAGGCTTTCTGGGCCCATGACCACGATGCCGAGGCGCGGGCATTGTCGGACTTGCTAGCGTTCTTTCGCGCGCGGATTTCGCAATACCCCACTGCGCGCATCTATCACTACGCGCCATACGAGATCACAGCGCTCAAACGCCTGACCACGAAATATGGGATCGGTGAGGCTTTCCTCGACCGGTTGTTGAGAGAAAGCCGCTTCGTAGATCTGTTCGCCGTCGTGCGCGGCGGGCTGATCGGATCGGAACCGAACTATTCGATCAAATCGATGGAGGCTTTCTACGACCGCAAGCGCGACGGTGAGGTCAAGACGGCGGGTGGCTCGGTCGTGGCCTATGAGCGCTGGCGCGAAATGCAGGACCAGCAGATTCTGGACGAGATTGAGGATTACAACCGCGTCGACTGTATCTCGACCGAGGAATTGCGCGATTGGCTGGTTGGCATCCGGCCTTCTGGTCCTTGGCCAGCACTCGCCCTGGATGCCGGAGATAAGGAGGTCGAAGAGGACGCCGATACGCAAGCTCTGCGCAACATGCTGGCAGGGTCCGGCTTGCCCGAGGCGCGGCAGGATATGCTGTTCAACCTCGGCGTCTTTCACAGCCGTGAGGTGAAGCCTGCACAATGGGCCGTGTTCGATAGCGCTGCGAAAGACGAAGATGATCTGCTCGACGATCTCGATGCGCTTGGCGGGCTTGAGGCAGCGGGTCCTGTCGAACCCGTCAAGCGATCCTTCGCGCGCCGATACACCTATCCCGAACAGGCAACGAAGCTTCGCAGCGGAAAAAAGGCGACGGTTCCCGTATTCGACAGCCCCCCGATAACGGTCGGCATCGAGTCCATGGACCGGCGGGCACGTGAGGTCACGGTCAAAGCAGGCCCGGGCAAGGCCGACCTACTGACGGAACAGCTGACGCTGCATCCGGACTGGCCGATCCAGACAGGTGTCATTGCCGGTGCTTTGCGCGATGTGATCGCGGATCAGTGCGGCGCGCGCCGGTACACGGCGGTGGATGACCTGCTGTCGCGCGCTGCACCGCGTCTGCGCTCTGGTCCAAGGGGCGATCTTCTGGGCGGGGCAGACCCCGTTGCAGGCACCATTGCCGTGGTGAATGACATGGATGGGACGGTCCTGCCGATCCAGGGACCACCCGGTACCGGCAAGACCTATGTCAGCGCCCGCGCGATCCTGTCCCTTGTCCGCCAAGGGTTCCGCGTTGGAGTCGCTTCGAATAGTCACGAGGCGATCCGCAATGTTCTGATGGGCTGTATTCTCGCCCTCGAGGATGACGATCCCGACATCACGTTGGAAAACGCCGAACTGGCGCACAAGGTTGGCGGCGGTGAGGATGGGTATCCCGACGGTTTTTCCGGGATTGCCCGCGCCCAGTCGAACGACGACCCTGCGCTATCAGACGCCCATGTCGTGGGCGGCACGGCGTGGTTCTTTTCCCGCGACGAGAATGTGCAGGCTTTTGACTGGCTGTTCGTCGACGAGGCGGGCCAGGTTGGCTTGGCAAATATGGCTGCCATGGGTCGTGCCGCGCGAAACATCGTGCTTGTGGGCGACCCACGCCAGTTGCCGCAGGTCATTCAGGGAGCGCATCCCGAACCTGCGAACCTGTCGTGCCTGGATTGGATGCTCGGTGAGCACGCGACGGTTCCACCCGAGCGGGGCATCTTCCTTCCCACATCCCGGCGCATGCACCCGGAGGTCTGTCGGTTTATCTCGGAACAGGTGTATGAAGGCCGACTGACCAGCCATCCTGATACCGCTCACCAGCGCGTGGCAGGCACGGCGCTTCCCGAAGCCGGAGCTTTCTGGGTGCCGGTCCCCCATGAGGGTAATGCACAGATCGCACAGGAAGAAGTCGACGTTATTGGCAAAACCGTCACTGACCTTCTCGACGGCAGCTGGACGGAGAAGAACGGCAGCACGCGGCCGATGCTCGAGACGGACATCATTGTCGTCGCTCCGTACAACGCTCAGGTAAACGCTCTGCGGGATGCCCTTCCGTTGGGTGTTCGTGTCGGAACCGTGGACAAGTTTCAGGGGCAAGAGGCGCCGGTCTGCCTGGTTTCCATGACGGCATCTTCCGCCGAAGAAACCTCGCGCGGGATGGAGTTTCTGTTTTCTCTGAACCGCATCAATGTCGCGGTCTCCCGCGCCAAGGGCCTCGCATTGGTATTTGGAGCCCCGCGATTGCGTGAGGCGAAGTGCAATACTGTCGAGCAAATGCAGTTGGTAAATACGCTGTGTGCTCTTCCTCTAGCGCCAGACTTTCAATTGGGAGTTGATCGGAGGTTTAAAAGTGACTGAATTCAAGATACTAACATCAATTAGTGCAGCTTTATACCTTCCAGCAGGGTTCCAAATCCTTCGCCAAGTCTTGAAGTGTTCGGACCGTCTGTCGCTGCTCAGTCTAATCGAATTGTTGAATGCAGTTACGCACGCTCAGACAGAGGTCTGAAACCATGGCCCACCACCCACCTGCCATTGAGCAGCCTACAGACCAAATAGAGGGTACATCGCTGACTCTCCACAGATCCATGATCGAGACGCTAGCGGCCGATAAAATCCGCGGGTTTAGGGGAACCATCGGCGAAAATGGTGAGTACTTGGACGAGGTCTACAAAAGCAATGCAAGCCTAACCGCCAACGTTGCTTCGGACTATCGTGACCGCTTTTTGATCGAACTAATTCAAAACGCCTACGATGCTCATCCGATACAGACGCGGGACGGTCGAATCGAGATAACGCTTGATTTGCGTTATGAGGTTGAAGGGACGCTCTTCGTGGCTAACACTGGCCGGGCTTTCACCTCAGAGAATGTGAAGGATCTTTGCAACATCGGCCTCTCTCGGAAGCCATTGGGTGAGTCGATCGGAAACAAGGGCCTTGGCTTTCGGAGTGTCGTACAGATCACAGACACGCCGAGAATCTATTCCCAGCAAACTGACGCTCCGAGACAAGACAGTTTTTCTGGTTTTTGTTTTCGCTTTGCCGGCGCGGCGGATTACCGGACACTTATCGATGATCTGCGGCATCGTGAACTAGCGACACGAGACCTGCCAATCTTTCATATTCCAGTATGGCAGGATAAGCAAAACGACGCAGTTCGCGCTTACGCTGGCGACAATTTCTCAACTCTCATCGAGCTGCCGCTCCGCAATGCGGCTGCTCAGGACACAGTTAGGCGAGAAATCGAGCAACTTCGTGCTCAGCAGGTTCCGATGCTCCTTTTTCTGGATCGTGTCCAATCATTGAAGTTTCGGATTTTGGGCGTGGACGGAGAAACTGAAACAGAGTTCGTGTTCACACGCTCAGAAGAGACAAAAGAGATTGGGGACATTGCCCTTTCGCGAGTGAATCTTGGAGCCGCGGGGACGTTACTCGTCGCGCGCCGTGCCGTTGCAGAGCGTGTCATGAAGGAAGCCATCTCAGAGGCAATTTCGCAAAAGGAATTAAACGAGCATTGGGAAAGGTGGACTGGAGCAGGTGATGTTGCGATTGCGGCCCGGCTCGATGCGCCGGTCGAAACATCGCGGCTTTACACATATCTGCCGATGGGCGAGCAGGCCGAAGCTCCTTTTCAAGGATATCTGCACGGCAGTTTCTTCCCTTCGTCGAACCGAAAACACCTGAACGCACGAAATCGGTTGAACGCGGTTTTATTGGAGGAAGCGACAGGCCTAGTATCCGAGGCGGTATATCAGATCGTCATGGACCCGGCTGGTATGATCTCAAACTGGCTTACAGATGATGAACGCTCCGCAGCTGTTGCAGACTTCATGTGCTGGGAGAAGGTTGGAAGTCTGGAGGCCGACGAAAATCTGGCGGAAGTTGTTGCGCTCAAAGTGGCAGAAGTCTTTGGATGTGAGGAGTTTGATGACGCTCCAATTGTCCCGTGTTCGGAATCGGGGCCCCATGGCCTTGTCTTGACATGGAAGCCGCCGAAACTCTCGCGTTTGTGGCCGGACAATAGCGGTACGTTCTCCGCCAATGAGGCGGCGTACTTCGCGGCGGCTCTTGGTGTTTGGCCGATCTGGCACTCGATAGCATCCCGGCGAGATCGCTTGGACCACTATCTCTCAAACCATGCTGAAGGCTACGCTGGAGAGCCCGGTGGAGAAGAACGTGCGCGGTTTGTTGAAACCGTGGCCAAAAGTCTCCACAAAAATAGCCGAACAGCCAAGGCCAGTTGGCAGGAGTATTTCTTACAGATTCCAGATTTCATGGGGAGTGACGGAAATCTCTTAGCGGGGCTTTCTGTGCTGATTGGAGACGACGGGCAACTTCACGCTGCCATGTCGCCACCACCCGAAGCAGAACGGAGTTCGCGACCGTCGCGCAGGCGTCGCAAACTTGAGACTGCAATATTTTCTCCTCCCGACCCGCGCAGGTCAGATACGGATGAAGACCTAGAAATCGATCCGCCAAAGAAACTTTCTGAGCGTTTCGGTTTCTTGTCGAGCGCTTATCCTTGGCATCGGGAACTGTCCGGGACACGTGCTTATCTCGAAAAGCACAAACTCGTGGAGGAGTTTGATCGCGAAGCAATACTCGCGCATCTTTCTCGGACACTGCGAAATGAGCGCAACAAAGAAGTTCTTAAGGGCGGCTTGCGTTGGGCGTTTCATTTGTGGCGCCAGCCCCGCGCAGCCAATCGATCTTTTCGATTGCAACCTCAACACCGGTTTCGGGTGCCGACACTTGACGGTCGATACATCGAGGCAATAGAAGCTGTGTTCTCGGAAGGATGGCCCAGCCGAACCTCGGGGGGGCTGCTCCAGAATTTCCTTGATGCCGCTCCGCCGAATATTCCTGACCTGAATGCTTTGTCCTCTCGCCGACTGGCAGCACCCGATCATCTAGCTTTTCGGAACAAGCAGATCGAGGATTGGGTGGAGTTTTTGACCGAACTCGGGGTTGAAAGTGGCATTAGACTCGAGCGAAAATCATCGAAGAAAAACCGTTTTCGAGCAAACGAGATCAGTAGCTTTTCATTTGTTGAAGACTATGGGATGCCGCAAGCATTCGGCGAAGTTTGGCAGGAGAGTATCAGGTCTTCGGATCCGTCTCTCCTCAATCTTCCATCTACCACAGAATACGTGATCGATGGCGAAATTCACTGGCTGCCTGGGCAAGCTGATGTGGATTCCTTTTCTCCTGCGTGCAAGACACTGTACGCCCGACTGATCCTTGATTGGTTGGCGAAAACACCGGAGCTAGCGTGGGAGCTTGAAGTTCACCATCACTTTTCGCGTTGGGCGGATCGCCGAAACTGGCCCACGCCGCTTACGGCGTTCCTACGCTCGTCGAACTGGTTGCCAGTAGAGGATTTCGGGCACTCTGACCTTGGCCAAGTGGCTTCTACGCCATCTGATGTCTGGTTGAACGATGCCGACGGCGAACGATTTCTGTCATACCTTCCGAGACCAGTTCGAGAGGTCAGGCGAATACTCGAGCGATCAGGGAATGACCTCTTCCAGAAATTACGGGAACGAGCGGGTCTTCGCATTCTCGGCGACCCTGACACTTTGGCTGATCAACTTGCTTTTCTCGCAGAGCATTTCAGTAGTGAGGGAGTTGACGATCATTTCAGACCACGATTGCTTAACCTTTATATTCGAACATGGAGGCAGTTCCTCGCGCTCGTAGAAGACGGCACGGAAGATCCGCGCGAAACCGTAGTTCCTGTGGAGATCTTAGTTCAAAAACAGAACAGTAGAGTATCTGTGAACATGTTTGACGAGGACGAAGATCAGGGCGAAATCGTATATATCTGCGACACCGAAAGGGAAAGCGATGCGGGTCTCCTAGCCGCCAGTGGGCAAGCATTCTTTCAATTGAAGGAGAGCGAGCCGGAACGAACTGGAGAGCTCTTCGAGGCGTTCTATGGTGCGCGTATCAGGCGCATGTCCCGTGTCGATTACACGCTTCGTGCTGATGGAAATTCTATCGATGACGCGAAGAAGACCCCAATCCTCGAGGTTTGCCCTATCTTTCGGCCTATGCTGGCAGTCGCGATAGAAGCCCTCATCGGTACCGATGCACAACGCCTTCCATCCGACCGTTCTGAACTTCTGGCGAAACTTGAACGAATAAGTCTCGCAAAAGCATCTACGTTAGGCTTCGTTGTCGACGGTATCGGCATCTCGCCGGAGCAGATAGCCTCTCAGGCCTTTAGTCTGACTGCTGAAAATGGGCAGTCCGTTGTTTTAGTGGGGAGTGGTGAAGAGTGGAACTGGGAGCTCGTCGATCGGTGTATCCCTGCGATCTGTGAGGCTCTGGGACAGCGTGCTCTCGCTCCACATCTCAGGTTGCTCTTAGCTCACATCAGCCGCGACATTCCGCTTGCTGATACGCAAGCATATCCCGGAATAGATGTCGGACGCATGGCCGAACTTCTGCAGCTTTCCGCCTCTTCGACGACGGCTGCAACTACTACGCTGAATGCTGGCCTTGAACGTCAGGCGCCTTGGATACGTGCCGTTCTCTACCATGTTGCGGGCCATTCTGTGGTCGATGCGTTTGATAGAGAGTTCGACCATACATTCAAGGACGAAGGGCTGCTGCGGGCCACACTGACGAAATTGCTTCTGCAGACCTCCATCGATGTCGGCGAACTGTTGCAAGTCTGTCGCACTGCGTTGGGTCCGGGAGATTTCCGAGAAGGCCTTGGTCTTGATTTCGCTGAATTCAATAAGAGCCTAACTGCTGTTGGCTTGGAACCCGAGACATATCCCGAGCAACATGCCTGGTGTCTTGAGAATTTCTTACGGGAGCGTGAGATCGAAATCACTGAGTGCCTTATTTCGGCTTGCGCAGAAAAGCTGAATTTGATGCAGCCCGCGGATGGCTACGCAGTGACCAGAGATGCTATTCGCACACTGAAACCAGATCCGGCTTGGCTTCTTCGGTTCAAAGAGCCTCCAAACTCGGAGATGGAAGTATTGGTGAACGCGTGGCTCGACCTTCAAGGTGCGCCGCCGCTGGGCGATCAGTTTACGACGCCTTCAACCCTGGTACAGGTCCGTGACCATAATCGGAAATTCCTTTCTGACTTCATTCGGAGAGCGCTGCCAATTCTTCGAGCTTGGTGCGCAAAATTCCAACCAGAGAGGCGCCCTGACGCTTTGATCGAGAAAGACGGAGTCGATGATCTTCGCAAACGACTGGATAGTATCGGCGTGTTGGATTTTCGCATGCTTGATGACACTTCGGCGGCAAAGTGGCTTCAGATCTTGGACCTTTGGCCTGCCGGTATGCACCATTCACTTGACCTCAACGAGCTCAAGCTGTCCGAGGATGATGTTAAGGACGAGAGCGTGAAGGCTCGGGAAGCGAAAGAAGAGCGCAAGCGCGAGGCGCGCCTAGTTGAATTCAATGGGAAACTGATTGATCCGACGGAGGTCGATCTTTTTGCTCTGTCAGATGAACTACAGCAGTCGCTTTCAGCGGAGGTGCTAGGAAGCGCTTTGAGCTCGTCTGCTGACTTGGAAAAGGTTCAGCACGATAACGATACGCCCAAGACTGGACGCGAACGGAACAGTGGAAAGAAAAAGCTGCGGCGACCTCGTGTCCCTGAGGAGAAGACTGAACTGATCGGTCGATTGGGCGAGATGATTGTATACCATTGGCTGAAGCGTATCCTAAACAAACAGGATATCGACTCCGCATGGCTTTCGGAGAACGGAGCCTTGATCACTGGTCGCGATGGGAA
Organism: Ruegeria sp. G2; assembly: GCF_056533505.1. NCBI lineage: Bacteria > Pseudomonadati > Pseudomonadota > Alphaproteobacteria > Rhodobacterales > Roseobacteraceae > Ruegeria > Ruegeria sp. G2. Next base: position 133,794 of record NZ_JBQFON010000001.1, read on the forward strand.
CGATGGGCTCGGTTATGATTTTGAGGTCACTTACAGGAACCAGACCTGGCAGATTGAGGTCAAAGCCAGTGTGGATGACCCTCAGTCTTTTGAAATCGGGGAAACTGAGGTGAGGGCAGCACGATTGGCTGCTCGTGCGCGCAGTGGCGTTCAATACAAGATCGCATATGTCAGTCATGTTGCAAAACCAGCCCAGACAAAAATAGAAATGCTTCCCAATCCTATGACCGACGAAGGCGCACGTGTTTTTGAGCTTCGTGGTGAGGGGATAAGATACGGTTTTGAAAGGAAATAACTACGCGCCAATGACACTTGTCTTTGGCCGATGTTCTTCGTAGGCCCAGAGGAGGTTAGACGTGGGTCCCGTCCCCTCCACCAAAGTTCCAACGCCGTTGCCCCCCTGAATTTCCTCTTCTGGGTATCCACATCTCGACCAGCGGCAGCTTTTCCGCAGCTCCTGGCTATTCGTGCCTGACGAAACAGCCGACAGTCCCGTTCTTGACGTTAGCTTCTGTCAGGATCACGGTTTGTATCTTGCTCAGACATGTTTGGCGTACCAGTTGGGTTTTTCTTATACGGCTCATAAAGCGCTGCCTGGCTATCGCCGTTATCCCACTGATACAGCAGCCCTATTTCTTCGCCAGTCTTGATACACGTAATGCGACCGATGGCTTCGGCTGTTGTGCGAACACTCTCAAGTTCGGGCAAAACTAGCCCCTCTCGTTAAACAATTCCTTGGGATCGACCTCGAGAGCATCCGCGATCCGCTCCAGAACATCGATTGATGCTGAATTTTTGGCGAGTTCGATCTCGCTGATATAGCTGCGATCTATGTTTGCAGCCAAAGCTAGTTGTTCTTGGCTCAATCCTCTGGAACTTCTTAGATTCCGGACATTTAACCCTACTCGTTCCCGTAATTTCATGGCCTCTATTCGGCCAGATCACAAGAACCGCTCTACGGAATATATTCCACAAAGCGCACGCGATTATCATAAACACTATGCTCGCATATGGTGTGAAAGTTGAGGTTGGAGTTAGTGTATCGATAATATAGTAATGTAGTCAAAGGGCATTTATTGATATGCGGTGCAAACTTATCAGGAATTGGACTGCCGGAGTTGCTTTGGCTTTGCTTTCAACCGTGGCCCCGCAGGCGGCAAGGGCCTATCAGGTCGATTGCGCCATTCTGCTTTGCCTGGCCGGTGGTTGGCCCGCGTCAGCAGAATGTGCCCACGCCCGAGCAGTGTTTATCCGCCGGATCACGCCCTGGCCGATTGAGCCGCCGTTGCAAATCTGGCGTTGTCCGATGGGTGTTTCTGAGCGTGCGCCTTTGCAAAGCACGGCCCCGAAGATCTGGGAGGCCAGCAACCACAATGGTCAGACACTCGCCCAAGTTATTCAGTCTCAGGTGGCTGAAGGCAGTGCCGATATCGACATCAGTGGTCTGGAATTCGATTTTGTGCGCTCCATCCGCGTCTGGGATGTGCGGTACTACAGCCATCGCGAGCGCGGTCGCGACGATGATTGCTCTGAGAGTTATTACATGCGCCTCGGGACCTACGGCACGCAGGGCGAATTCGGCTGGCAACGCACGACTCCAGCGGCCGCCCCGCAGTGGGTTCTGCCTTCACGGCGCTGCTCATCATCGAATTGGCGACGAGGTGTCGGTGTGGAATGGGAAGATCACGAAGGCAACCACGGATATGAGTGGGTAGCCTACTAAGGCTATTCGCCGATGTCTTTCATGCGTTCCGCGATATCGCCCGCAATGCGCTCATATAGCGCGGCTTGTTTGTCCCTTGGCGTCCCAGGCTTTGGGTTTCTTCGACGGATGCGTTTGGCGAGCCAGAACAGCATACGGGCCGCTGGATCGGATGTCGCATCCGGTTCTGCGGCCGGATACTTCTCCTCAAGGGCGACGACGATTTCCTGAGACAGGCTGCGCCGGTTCAGTGTGGCATGCGTTTCCAGACGCTTCTTGAGCGCGGCAGGAAGCAAGAGTTTGAATTGGACCAAGGCTTCTTCTTTCATGATTGCATGATGGACAATATTTGTCCTCAATGATATGGACATTTTATGTCCTTTTGTTGAGGTGTAAATATGAAGACAACCCAGTTCAAACTTAACCTTCCAGCGGACGTGAAAGCCTGGCTCGAAGAGGAGGCTGTGCGGAACTTACGCTCACAGGGCGCTCAGGTGGTGTCTTGTTTGCGGGCCGCCATGTCGCGGCAAGAAGCCGTGGGTGAGAGGGCTGAGAAATGAGCCCAAGCCATATTCAGCTGATTCCAACCCCAGAGCTCGCGCTTCTCTTCGGCTACAACGAGCCGAGCGCGTCCTTCTATGACTTCTGCCGTAGGACGGGTATCGCTCCGGTGCCAGGGCGGCGCGGGTGGTATGACCCGAAACTCATTCGCGCGCGATTGGATGCTGTTCAGGGCATCGGCGCGGCAGAACGCGAAGCCACTTCGCAACCGAGTCTCGTTGCACAGCGGAGAGCACGCCGTGCCCAGAAGTAACCTTCCCAAGGGCGTCCACCGTGTCCGACGCAAGGTTGTGTCCGGTGTGCGCTACCATTTCTATGCTTGGCGAGGCGGCCCCAAATTCTGGGAAGGGACGGACCCAAGCCCCAAAGAACCCGAATTCTTCCATGCGTTTTCACAGTGCGGTACGCCCGTGAGCCCGGCTGAATACCTGACGACTCACTTGGTCGACGATTTTCTGTCCAGCGCGTCACTGCCCAAGGCTGAGCGTTCTAAGGCTGATATCCGCAAGTGGCTGGAGCTGTTTCGCGAAGAATTCGGTGCCGATCCTGTCGCGATGTTCGAAGAGCGCGCCTCAAGAGGCGAGGTTAACAATTGGCGCAAGAAGTGGCTTCATTCGCCCAAGCAGCACGATATGGCGGGCACCCATGCGACGCGCGTCCTCAATTGGGCGGTGGAAGAGGGGAAGTTGAAAGAGCATCACTGCCACAAGCTCAAGAAGCTCTACCAATCGAACCGCACAGAAATCATCTGGACGAGCGGCGATATCGCCCAGTTCAACAAACATGCTCCCAAGTGGGTCCAAAGGATCCTGACCGCCGGATGCGAAACCGGTTTGCGAGCGGCTGATTTGGTTCAGGTCAAAATGGACCAATTCGAAGACACTCCGCACGGCAAACGCCTTCGTTTTCGGACCAGTAAGCGTGGCCAAATTGCATATATCCCTGCCACATCGGCACTTGAGAAATTGATTGCAGAGACGCCGGAAGGCCAAGAGGTGTTGCTGGTGTCAGAGCTTGGCAGGCCTTTGACGGCCCGTTGGGCATCGAACCAGATCACCAAGTGGCGGCGCGAAGCTCAGATCCCCCCTTGGATCGACGGCCGAGAGAAGACTTTGTCTGATACGCGCGGGACGGCGGCGACAAGATTGCTGAATGCCGATCTGTCTTTGCGCCAGATTGCGGTGCTGATGGGGTGGTCGGTTCGCTACGCGGCGCAGGTAATCGAGCATTATGCGCAGGTTAGTCCGGACGAAAGCGATGCGGTTCTGCGCAAGCTCAATCGAGCAAAATCACTGTCTCAAGACACAAAAATGTAAACGCCCCTGTAAACGCGGGGCCTCAAACACGGCAAGGAGTGATGTAAGTGATTGTTATTAAATGGAGGCGAGTACCGGAATCGAACCGGTGTACACGGATTTGCAATCCGCTGCGTCACCACTCCGCCAACTCGCCTTTTCAAGCAATATCAGATACTTGCTGTGGTGTGGTCGGCGTTCTAACAGCTTTCTGAGTGAACGTCCAGAGCTTTGAGTGCGATTGTTTCTGCTCTTGTACTAAATTGCGAAGCGCTCTGATAAGATCATTTTGCCGCGCCCGAATTTGCCGTCTGAGCCGTTGCTGCTGGCAGGCGGATGTGGCACAAGCCAATAAGCAGAATGACAAGGATTGAGCGATCAAATGACAGATTTCGCAGCCCGGCGTCTTACGATGGTTGATACTCAAGTCAGGCCCTCGGATGTGACAAAATTCCCGATCATTGATGCGATGCTGTCAGTGGCACGTGAAAATTTCGTGCCGGATTCGCAGCGCGAGGCAGCCTATGTCGGCGATCTGATTGAATTGGGAGGCGGGCGTTGCCTGCTGGAGCCCAGAACTTTGGCCAAGATGTTGGATGCAGTGAATATTTCCAACGATGAAGTGGTTTTGGATATTGCACCTGGATTGGGCTATTCGACTGCGATTGTGGCGCGAATGGCTGAGTTAGTCGTGGCTGTGGAATCCGAAGACGATTTGGCGGCAGAAGCGCAGACACTTCTGATGGAAGCTGATGCAGATAATGCAATTGTTCACACAGGCCCTCTCGAAATGGGTGCCGTTGAGCATGGCCCTTATGATGTAATCTTGGTTCAGGGCGGTGTTGAGCAGTTGCCCGCCACGCTGCTGGATCAGCTCAAGGATGGTGGACGGATCGTTTGCCTGTTCATGGAGGGCAGTCTTGGGACTGTGCGGGTAGGTATTAAGGCTGCAGGCCGGATTTCGTGGCGCTATGCGTTTAATGCCAGCGCTCCGGTTTTGCCCGCGTTTTGCGCTGAGTGTGCATTTTCGCTATAGTTGGCAATAGAAGTATTTTTGATGCCTTGATTACTTGAAAACACCGGCGCAAACTGCTCCGGTGGTTGCGTAATTTCGATTTGAGAGGATTTGGTAATGCGCGGGACGACGACAGGAAAGCTGCTCAAAGGTCTCACTTTGGCTGCTGGTATAGCGTTTAGTGCAATACCCGGACGGTCAGTTTGGGCTGACAATCTGACAGATGCGTTTATCGGTGCGTATAATACCAGCGGTCTGCTCGAACAGAACCGTGCATTGCTGCGGGCAGCGGATGAAGACGTCGCAATTGCGCTGTCTGCATTACGTCCCATCATCAACTGGACTGTGCGTGTTAGCCGCGACTACACGCGGACCAGTACGAGCAGCCTAATCAACACGACCGAACCCTCCAGTTTTTTCTCGGGCCTTACGCTTAGCCAGTTGATCTATGACGGCGGCGCTTCGGTTCTGGGCAAGCAATCGGCGCAGGAAACCGTTCTTTCTACACGTCAGTCTTTGATCGATATCGAACAGCAAATCCTAATTCGTGCAGCGAATGCTTATTTAGGTGTTTTACTGCAGGAAGAAACTGTCGCGATCCGCCAAAACAACGTGGAAGTGTCAGCCGAGGAACTCCGTGCCTCGCAAGACCGTTTCGAGGTTGGTGAAGTGACACGTACAGACGTTGCGCTGTCCGAGGCACAGTTGGCCAGTTCGCAAGCGGATTTGGCCGTTGCCCGTGGTAACCTGAGCATTGCGCAGGCTGAATACGTGAATGCAGTTGGCAAAACGCCCGGAAGGACGGCTGGCCAGCCGAGGTTGCCAAATCTGCCGCGTTCAGAATCCGATGCTGTCAATCTGGCGCAACGTAACCACCCGGCTATCCTTTCGGCGCAGCATCAGGTTCGCGCGCTGGATCTGATCGTACAGCAACAGCGAGCCAATCTTGGACCGAATGTCAGCTTGAATGCTGATGCAGGTATCACCGAGAGCTATGACAACGACGACTACATCAACGATGCAACAATCTCGTTGAATTTCAATCAGCCGATCTATGCTGGCGGTGGTCTGGCGGCTGCAGTGCGTCGGGCGATGGCGACACGTGACGCGTCTCGCGCGAATTTGCTGAATGTACAGAAAAACATCACTCAAGGAGTTGCGGATCGCTATGCGGCATTTCAGGCCGCTACGGCCAGCTTGCGGGCTTCGACCGAGCGTGTTCGCGCCTCGCAAGTTGCCTTTGACGGTATCCGCGAAGAAGCGACGCTAGGTGCGCGTACAACTTTGGATGTTCTGAACGCGCAGCAGGATTTGTTGGACGCTCAATTGGCTGAAGTTGCGTCTCGGACTGAGCGGTCTCGTGCTGCGTATGAGTTGCTACAGGCACAGGGTTTGTTGACGGCAGAGCGCTTAGGCTTGGCGGTGCAGATTTATGACCCGACCTTGTATTACAACCTCGTCAAAAAGGCGCCATCGCAGGTTAGCAAGCAAAGCCGCGATTTGGATCGGGTGCTCAAGGCATTGCGCCGGGATTAAACAGTATCGCTACCTGTTGTGGCGATGGTTTTGATTAGCTACAATCGAACCAAGGTTAGAGCGGTAGAAAAATATGTCGGATCGTGTTGTAAACGCCAATATTCAGGACGTTCTCTCGTCGGTTAAACGAATGGTCGACGAAGACGCCAGTGGCGAATCGGAATTTATCTTTGTCCCTTCGCCCCCGGCGTCCAAGCCTGGGCGGTTGGTTTTGACCGACGCCCTGCGCGTCAGCGAGGAACCGCTGATTGCCAAGAAGCGGGCACCTCTGAAGTTGATGCCTCATAGCAACGCGGGCGATGAGGCAGAAAGACAGGCCGCGAATACGCCTGACAACCCAGATGAACCGATGCGTTTGCAGTCCAACGAATTTGTGCCCGCGAAAGATGCGGAGGTCAGCACCGAAGAACCAAAGCGTGATCTTGCGGGGAGTTTGAGCGCAAAAATCGAAGCCTTGGAAGCCGCGATCGCCCGGACTGAAGATCAGTGGGAACCGGATGGTGAAAGCGACGATGATTACTCTGGTACCAAGACAAAGGCTGTCGAGTGGCCAGTGGACAAGGGATTTGCGCAGTCTAAGGTCGCACAGCCCGACACAGAGTCCAAAACAGAGGCCGTGTTCATACGCGATCCTTCGGTAAAAGCGGATCCGACACCAAAGCCCACTGGTGCAGTGTTTGAGGAGCAGCAGTTGCGCGAGCTTGTTGCGCAGATCGTCCGAGAAGAGCTGCAAGGCGCATTGGGCGAGCGGATTACCAAGAACCTGCGCAAGATGGTTCGGCGCGAAATTGTGCGCGCATTGGCCGCTGGGGATCGAGACTAATCCTCAGCCCCGATTTGGTGTCTGCGCCATCGAGAGAAACAGGTCCAAATCCATGTGCCGCTCAAGATGGTCGGCAAGGTCGTCCAGAACCTGTTCGACGCCGTCTTCATAGGCGTTTTCTGATACAACGCCCAATCCGGACAGATAGCTGGCGCGAAACGCGTCTGATGTGAAAATCCCGTGCAAATAACTGCCGCGTACGCGTCCATTGGCGCTGGCGGCACCTTCTGGCCTCCCCCCCACCTGCAGCCACGCGCGGGCGCAATCCGGACCTTCGGTCCTACCCATATGGATTTCATAACCGCTGACAGGTTCCTTACCGGGTAGGGCGGCCGCTGATCGCAATGTAACCTGCTTTTCACCGGCCATAGTGGTGGTGACATCCAGCAGCCCCAAACCTTCGACGTGACCTGGGCGACCGTCTACGCCATCCGGATCCGCGATGGTTTTTCCCAGCATCTGATATCCGCCGCAAAGGCCCAGAACGTGTCCTCCCCGACGGACATGGGCATAGAGGTCTATGTCCCAGCCTTGCGCCCGAAAATAGGCCAGATCGCCAATCGTGGATTTGCTGCCGGGCAGCAACACCAGATCGGCATCGCCGGGCAGGGGGCGGCCGGCAGGAATGATCTCGACCGTCACACCGGGTTCTGCCGACAGCGGGTCAAGATCATCGAAATTGGCCATCCGCTCTAGCTGAGGCACAATGATCTTGCACGCGCCTCCGGCATGAGAACGAATATCCATCATATCCTCGGCGGGCAGCTTCCATGCATCGTGAAACCAGGGCACTACGCCAACACAGGGCCAACCGGTCCGGGCCGCGATGTCATCGCGACCTTCATCAAATAGGGACACGTCGCCTTTGAACCGATTTATGGCAAAGCCTCGGATCATCTCGAGATCCCTTGCGTCCAGGACTGCCTGTGTTCCAACGATTTGGGCGATCACTCCGCCACGATGGATATCGCCGACCAGAACAACCGGAACGTCAGCGACACACGCAAATCCCATATTGGCAATATCACCCTTGCGCAAATTGGTCTCAGCCGGGCTGCCCGCGCCCTCGATCAGCACCAAATCGGCGTCGCTGCACAACCGGCCGAAGCTTTCCAAAGCTGCACCCAGAAGCTTGGATTTATCTTTGCGGTAGTCGCCCGCTTTCAATGTGCCTGCGCGCCGGCCCTGAAGGATGATTTGCGCGCCTGTGTCGGTTTCTGGCTTCAACAGGATCGGGTTCATGTCGGTATGCGTCGGCCGTTTCGCCGCCCGCGCCTGCAGGGCTTGCGCGCGCCCGATTTCTCCGCCGTTTTCGGTGACAGCGGCGTTGTTCGACATGTTCTGTGGTTTGAACGGCGCAACCCTCAGCCCGCGTCGGGTATATGCGCGTGCCAGTCCGGCCACCAAAACCGATTTTCCGACATTGCTGCCGGTGCCTTGAATCATGATGGACCGCGCCATGGCCTGTCTCCTATGTTGACGCGCAGATGACCTGATTTAAGGGCAAAGGAAAAGCCCCCTATGAACACACCTGCGCATCTTTTGATCGGCGCCGCCGCTTTTGCACGCCCAGCCCAAGGAGCCGCATTATGTGCAGCGTTACTTGGATCGGTGTTGCCGGACTTGTCGTTGTATGTGATGGCAAGTGCCTCGCTGTATATTCTGAACATCCCGGCACAGGTTGTATTCGACCAGCTTTACTTTTCGCCAGCCTGGCAAACGGTGTTCGCCGTCGACAACTCGTTCTTTGTGTGGGGAACCGCGCTTGGCCTAGGGCTGTGGCGAGGTTGGCACCTATTGACCATAGGTGCGTCCGCAGGGCTGCTGCACTTGGTGATGGATTTCTTTTTGCACGCAGGAGATGGTCGGCCACAATTCTGGCCGCTCAATTCTTGGGTCTTCGACAGCCCCATCAGCTATTGGGACAGTACGCATCACGCCATTTGGATCGCGCCCATATCCATGGCGGTGTGTTTGGCGGCCTATGCGGTGCTGTGGCAACGCGGCCTTTCGATAGGGGCTAAGCTCTTTTTTGCTGTTTTTCTTGCAGCCGAGCTCTGGGTTGCAAGGCAATGGATAATGTACTTTTAGCCTGGTCAATGAAAAACGCGCCCCGTCGTCAGGGCGCGTTTTTTCAATCGGATGCGGGGTTCAATCAGGCCGCTTCGGCCTGCTGAGCCGCATTCCTGCGTTCGCTTTCTTCGCGTGACAGAGCCACCGAAGTCCGGACGCCGCGACCGACGAATTCCATCAATCCACCAACAACCCGCTCATTGGGGTCGATACCGGCGCAGGACAGTACTTCGCGACCATCGCGCGAACGGGCCCAGCGGGCAATTTGTTCTGGCCCATTGCCGTATTTCTTGTCGTCAGCGATGGCATCATCCAGAGCAGCCAGTACAACGGCTGCGAAAAGTTTGCGTGCACGATTGCCTTGTTCGTTATTGAAGGCAGTGCCGTCAACGAAATCTCTCATCTCGTTTTTCCTGTTTTTCTTGCTCTTGCAATTTTCGGCGTGACGGTCCTTATGACCTATTACATGCGATTCGGATACACCTAAATTGCATAACTACGTTGCGTCATTTGCATGGCTCGCTGCATGTGCAGCACTAGGTTTCGTTGTCTTGTCAGGTGTGGTCACGCCAGATATAGGGACAACAACTGACGCATCAACCGTTTGTGAAGGATTTAAGTCATGCCCAAGATAAATGGGAACGAAATTCGCCCCGGCAATGTGCTTGAGCATAACGATGGGCTGTGGGCGGCTGTTAAGGTGGATCACGTAAAGCCCGGTAAAGGCGGTGCTTTTGCCCAGGTCGAACTGCGCAACCTGCGTAATGGCTCAAAACTGAACGAACGCTTTCGTTCTGCGGACAAGGTTGAGCGCGTACGGCTTGAGCAAAAAGATCAGCAATTCCTGTACGAATCCGATGGCATGTTGGTGTTCATGGATTCTGAGACATACGAACAGATCGAGCTGCCGTCGGAATTGCTGGGCGAGCGCCGCCCGTTTCTGCAGGACGGCATGACCATTGTTGTCGAATTCTACGAGAGCGAGGCGTTGAATGCGACGCTGCCGCAAAAGGTGACCTGCAAGATTGTTGAGACCGAACCGGTCGTCAAAGGGCAAACCGCTGCAAACTCGTTCAAACCTGCAATCTTGGACAATGGCGTTAAGGTCATGGTTCCGCCGTTTATTGGTCAGGATGAAATGATCATCGTGAATACGGAAACCATGGAATATTCTGAACGCGCCTAAGCTTGTTCCAACCACATTCGAAAGACCGCATCCTTTAGGTGCGGTCTTTTTTGTTGCGCGGTCGCCGGTATCGCTCGGGGTCTGGACCGAACAGTTCAAGCATCAATTCGAACTTGATGCGATTGGCGCTGACTTGGCGATAGAATGCGATTAGGAATGCGGTTGGACCTTGTATGCGTGTTAGCCCGCTGGTGGCAGCAACCACGGTGCCGACGTCCGTACGCCCCTGCAAAACCAGCCATCCGCCAAGCATCAAGATGCCAACCGTCCCGGCACCGTTGATAACGCTCAGCAAGAATTTGGCAGACAATTTCCAGATGAACATGCGACGGCGTGTTTCGTAAATGTCATCAAACAGTGCGTCGATATCTGTAGATACAGCCTCGATATCCTCGGTCGTCAAACGGTCGGTTGAATTGCGCAGGATACGGACCCGTTCGGCGACAAAGACGTTCACGCGCCGTTGCGAGACCAGAACAATGATGATTTGTGGAAGGATCATCGAAAACGCGATCAGACCCAGACCGGGTTGTGTGGATGAGATATAGCCAATCACACTGATCAACGTTCCGATCTGAACAACGGGGTCGGAAAAGGCGCCGCCTGCAAATTTACCAAGCTCTTCAGCCTCGGCAGAGACGGCAGTGCTCATGGTTCCCTTGCGAAAGGATTCTCCGGTTTGGTTGAGATCAGCTGCGCGCACCAACAGGCGTTGACGGATCAGGCGGATCAGGTCCTCGCCCAAAGTGCCCGCCCGGTATCCCAGCACCCATTTCAGCGCAAGGCTCAGCAAAATGACAGCCATCATGCCAGCGCCCAATGTCAACAATCGCTCAACCCCGACATCTGCGGATGTCAGGTGATTGATGATGTCGCGCTGAAATTCCAGCGGAACTGCGGCTAGCGCTGCAACTGCCAATGACAGCAAGATTAGTATTACTTGCCGGCCCGCACTGGCCCGCCAGATTGCCCGATAAAGCCGGAACATCTTTTACATCCCTCTTGCAGTTCCGGCGCCAGTGTTACCGCGCAGCGCGATGGGTTCCAGCGAAAACGTGGCGCGTGGCTATCCGTGGGGCTAGTCGGTCAAACGCACGATCGCATCGCCCGCCAGCATGTCCCCTTGGGCGCGATCAAGGCGCAGATAGGCAATAGCCTTGCCATTGGATTGCGTAAACAAAGTTCCGGCGGGCTTCCCACTAGACTGTATCTCGGATCCGATCGGTGCAGCGCCCTTAATTTCAACAATACGCAAGCCTTTGCGCAGTTCGGTTTTGTGCTTCATGCGCGCGGTGACTTCCTGACCAACATAGCAACCTTTTTTGAAGTCGAGGCCATTCAGGGCTTCGAAACCGGCTTCAAGTATATAGCTGTCTGGCGTTAGTTCGATATTTGTCTCTGGAATGCAATGACGTACGCGGATCGCATCCCAGTCTGTACCATCTTCGTCTTCCGGTGCCGAAGAATAGCCGCGCCAGCCAAGATCGGGATGCCTTGGATCGGGCAGGGCGCCTTCTGGCGCGGGGCCTGTGCCGCGCTGCAGATTGAGGTCGGTTGCTTCGATCGCAACATCAGCTCGCAGCTTGAACATCGTCAGGCGCTTATTCAGCGCGTCGGCCAGATCCTCTGCCACGTCCAGCAGAACCGATGATCCGTCCCGTTTCAAAAAGAAATCAGCCAGATACTTGCCCTGCGGGGTCAGCAGGGCAGCGTAGACCAACCCCTCATTCAACCGCTGTACGTCATTTGTGATCAGCCCTTGCAGAAAGCTGTCTGTATCCTTGCCGGTCAGGCGCAGAATGCGGCGATTGGGCATGGGTTGATCCTCGTCATTTGGTCTGGCCTCGTGATATAGGAGAACGCGCCGCCATGACCAGAGGGTATCAGACGTGTCCGCCCCAATCAGCATCGTAATCCCGACATTGAATGCAGGGCAGGAGCTGCCAAGTACACTGCAATCGCTGATGGAAGGTCTGCAACAGGGACTGATCCGCGAGTTGATCGTCAGCGATGCTGGTTCGGATGATCACACGCTAGAGATCGCTGATGAGGCAGGGGCCCGGATCGTGTCAGGCGCCCCATCACGCGGCGGGCAATTGCGGAGGGGATGCGCTAAGGCCAAAGCTGACTGGTTACTGATCTTGCACGCGGATACCGAGTTGCAACCGGGCTGGACCGCAGCGGTGGCAGAACATCTGAACACAGGCCAACCTGCGGCCTTTCGTTTGCGGTTCCGCGCCAAGGGTGTGGCCCCACTCTGGGTTGCTGGCTGGGCGAATTTGCGCAGCCGCCTGTTCGGGTTGCCTTACGGCGATCAGGGACTGTTGGTCCAGCGCCAGACCTATTTGTCGGCGGGTGGGTATCCGGATCAGCCATTGATGGAAGATGTCGCCCTGGTTCGCGCCCTGCCGCGCTCGGTGCTGTTAAAAGCGAATGCGGTTACGAATGCGGAACGCTATATCCGTCAGGGCTGGTTTCGGCGTGGTGCGCGGAATCTCTGGACATTGGCGCGCTATTTTCTTGGGGCTGATCCGGCGAAGTTGGCGAAGGCATATCGGGGATAAAGGCGGTGCGCAGTTCAACAATGGACTTCCCTAGGCGAAACGGGGCCGCAAAACTGACCAGACATAGGGCGATGATCTGTAAGACCAGAATATGCGCATTGGCCTGCAGATATTCCCATTCTTCCTTCAATTTGCCCACCTGATCAATCAGATCGTCATAGCTCTGGGCGAGGATCAGGTAGTCGCCTGCGATGGCAGGTACTTTGCGGCGCATGTTGTCAACGGCGGCTTGCGTGGTTTCATCCAGAGAGGTGAACACCAGAAACTGCTGGATATCAAAAGCATCGGCCTTAGCGGCCATATCGCGAGCCTCTTCCATCTCGTCCTTTGATGTCCGGCCAAACAGAAAATGCAGCCCTTGCAGCGGTGCAACTTCGTTTGTGACCGCAATAAAGAGCGGTAAATCCGCATTGCTGGCGGTCGAGGCAGACAAGAATTCCACCTTTTCACACAAAACGGCGGTATCGGGATCATATGCCGGGTCGCAAAACCGCAGTCGAAAACGTGCTGCGTCGCGGTCAAAGGCCAGAGTCGCAGCATAAGCGACGTCAATTTGCCGATCCAATCGTGAACTGTCTGATGTATAGAGCCCCGCCAGTACGGCGACCAATGCGCCGATCCCGCCCAAAACCACCCAGACAAGATCTGCCAGTTTCCAGGCTCGATGTCCCGCTGGCTTCCGGAATAAGAAGCCCGTTCCCAATAGGCCGATCAGAAACGAAAGAATAAGCAACGGTAGTTGATTGTCGGCAATAAATGTCATGTGTACAGAATGTACGGTCTGAGGTTGTTCAGACAATAGTGTTCACGCGCAGTTGTATCTCATGACACCACGAAAAAGGCGTCATGATCCCGAGCTTTGGCCGAATTTGCGGAACAGTTTGGTCCTGTCGAATGCCTGCTCAAGCTCTTCGGTACGTTCTTTCACGCTGTCCCACAGACGTTCTTGCATTTCGGCGATCACACATTCCAACAGTACCAGGATCGAGGCCATGGAATCCCACGCAGACGGAACCGCGATACGCGCTGCAAATGTGTGCTTTGCCAGCCGATGGATCGGCGAACGCCATTGATCCGTCAGCAGCACGACCTCGGCGCCTCGTTCATGGCAAAGCTGTCCGATCAGCAGCGTGGTGTTCTCGTACCGCCGCACATCCAAGGCCACCAACACGTCCCCTTCACGCACCTCAAGCAGATCATGGGTCCAGGAGGCCGCATCTGATAGCAGTTTCACGTCGGGCCGTATCATTTGCAGGTGCAGATATAGATACTGCGCCAGCGTCCCGGTAATGCGTCCTCCGGTTATGAAAATGCGTCGATCCGGATCGCACAATAGGCGGCAAAAGCTGTCGAACTCTTCCGGAGCCACCTCATCGATTGAACGCCGTTGGTTGTCCAGCGCCTGCCGGGAATAGCGGTTTAGGATATGTTCCTCTGGCAGATCATTTTGCCAGACATCCCGCTTGGCAACGGGACCCGAGATCATCTCTTTCACTTCGCTGCGGATAGCAGCTTGAAACTGAGGGTAGCCGCCAAATCCGGTTTTCTGCAGCATACGCGCGACTGTCGTGGTTGAAACCGAGGCGATGCTTGCAAGTTCCGTAATGCTGCCAAGACCTGCCATTGGATAATCATCTAGCAGCACATTCACCAATTGCCGCTCCGATGGGGTCATCGTTTCGCGATGGGCAAGGAGTCTTTCAGTTACGCGCACGGATTACATCCTCTTTGGTTATCCACCATCTAATGTGCAATATTTGACATCTGAAACGGTTGTGTGGGATATTTTACAGGAAAATTATTGACAGGTTAAGGCTGGGTGTAGAAATTTTTCCCCATGGAATCGCACAACAACCATTCGCCGATCGGGCATCTGGATTTTGGATCAGTTGTTCACGCACGCGAACCGGCGGACAGCCCATCGGTCATCGTGGTTTGTGAACATGCATCGTGCCGGATTCCCAAAGAATTGAGGGACTTGGGTCTAAACGCGGATGCTTTGCGCAGCCATATCGCATGGGATCCGGGTGCTTTGCCTGTCGCGCAGGCTATGGCACGACAAATGTCTGCTTCATTGATCTACGGAGGCGTTTCGCGGCTTGTTTATGATTGTAATCGACCACCTGAAGCCGACGATGCGATGCCTGCTAACAGCGAGTATTTCGCCATTCCGGGCAACGCCTCCCTGTCCGACGCTGATCGCAAGGCCAGAGTCGATAAGGTCTATACGCCATTTTGTTTGGAACTTGCAGGAATGTTGGATCGTCATCGCGAAACGCTTGAGTTGATGGTGACAATTCATAGCTTTACGCCCGTGTATCGGGGACAGAAACGGACTGTCGAATTGGGCTTATTGCATGGCGAAGACGAGCGCTTTGCGATGAAAATGCTGGAAAAAGCCCCTGCAGACCTACCGCTGAAGACGCGCCTGAATGAGCCATACTCAGCCCGCGACGGCGTGGCACATACGCTGGATGTTCACGCTAAACCAAGAGGTTTGCTGAACGTCATGATCGAAATTCGCAATGATCTGATCGAGACGCCCGAGCAACAACAATCGATTGCTGATGATCTGGTGCACTGGATCGAAAACACGATGAGCGCGATCCAAAGCGAGGGCGCGCGGCAATGAAAATGATGGCCGCATATGTGCGCATCATTGATGCGGTGAACTATCGGATCGGACGGGTCATGATGTGGGGCCTGTTTGTGATGATGGGGATTTTGCTGTGGTCCTCGATCTCGAAAACGTTCTTTCTGCCATCGCTCTGGACGCTGGAAATGGCGCAGTTTGCAATGGTGACTTACTACATCATAGGAGGTCCGTACTCGATCCAATTGGGTTCGAACGTACGGATGGATCTGTTTTATCACAATTGGAGTCCGCGCCGGAAAGCTTGGTTCGACGCCTGCACGGTGTTGTTACTGATCCTATATCTTGGCGTGCTGTTCTACGGTGGACTTGGTTCGACCGCCTACAGCCTCGGCTATTGGGGCGATGAACCGGTTTCCTATTTCACAGGTCTTCTGACCGGCAGTGAAGAGATCGGGAGACTTGAACGCTCATCGACTGCATGGAGGCCTTATATCTGGCCGGTCAAGGCAATTATGGTGTTCGGCTTCTTTCTTATGCTGCTGCAAGCAATTTCTGAACTCTTCAAAGACATCGCACGGATCAACGGGCAGGAAATCGGGGTCAGCCGGGCATGAGTCAGGAATATATCGCCATTTTCATGTTTGCCTCAATGATGCTGATGCTGTTTACAGGCCAGCGCGTTTTCGGGGCCATCGGCGCGGTTTCGGCGATTGCGGCGCTGGCACTGTGGGGAACAGGCGGGCAGGATATTCCCTTTTCGGCCGCGATGAAACTGATGAAGTGGTATCCGCTGCTCACGCTGCCGATGTTTATCTTCATGGGTTATGTTCTGAGCGAAAGCCGCCTGGCTGACGACCTCTATCGCATGTTTCACGTTTGGATGGGGCCGGTGAACGGAGGCCTTGCGATCGGTACAATCGGGCTGATGGTTCTGGTTTCTGCTATGAACGGCCTCAGTGTCGCCGGAATGGCCATTGGGGCGACAATTGCTTTGCCCGAGCTTTTGCGGCGCGGATACAACAAGACCATGGTGACCGGGGTCATTCAAGCCGGATCGAGCCTGGGGATTCTCGTGCCGCCTTCCGTGGTTCTAGTGCTCTATGCCATGATCGCGCGGCAACCTGTGGGTCAGCTGTGGTTGGCCGGTATTGTGCCCGGGCTGCTGATGGCGTCAATGTTCATCCTCTACATATGGATACGCTGTCGCATTCAACCTCAGCTCGGCCCAGCGATGGAGGACGCGCACGAAGTGCCTCGGGCCGAAAAAATCCGGTTGTTGGGGGCAGGCGCTCTGCCGCTGATTATCTTCGCGTCCATGATGATCCCCTTCGTCAATGGCTGGACCTCGCTTGTTGAAAGTTCAGCGATCGGGGCGCTGGCGGCTTTAGCGGCCTCGGTTCTCAAACGCCGGATGACGTGGAAAATCTTTGAGGACTGCACCAAGCAAACGCTGGCCATATCCTGCATGTTCATGTGGATCATTCTGGCCGCGCTGGGATTTGGAGCCGTATTTGATGGATTGGGTGCGGTTAAGGCCATCGACAATCTGTTCACCGAACAACTCAATCTTTCACCATGGATGATCCTGATCCTGATGCAGCTCAGCTTTATCGTCATGGGCACGTTCCTCGATGATACCGCGATGCTCGTCATCGTTGCTCCACTATATGTACCGCTGGTGGGGGCATTGGGTTTTGATCTGATCTGGTATGGCGTGCTTTATACGATCACGACCCAGATCGCCTATATGACGCCGCCGTTCGGTTACAATCTGTTCCTGATGCGAGCGATGGCCCCGCCCGAGATTACGCTGCGCGATATCTATCGCTCGATCTTTCCTTTTGTGGGCGTAATGGTTCTGGCGCTCGCGATAATCATGATCTTCCCGGAAATAGCGCTTTGGCTGCCCGGATATGTTTACGGAAATTAACCAGAAGGCTCGGCAAACGGGCACTTGAACTTTAACGGAGAGGAAATTGACATGACGACAAGACGTAAGTTTCTCAAAACTGCTGGGGTGGGGGTTGCGGCTGCACCTTTGGCCGCACCGGCGCTTGCGCAAAGTACGATTACATGGCGAATGCAGACCTATGCAGGGCCAGCGCTTGCGGCCCATGTGATCGATCCAGCCATCGAGATGTTCAACAAGATCGCCGGTGACCGGATGCAGATCGAGCTGTTCTATGCCGATCAGCTGGTCCCCACCGGAGAGCTGTTCCGCGCCATGCAGAAGGGCACCATCGATGCGGTGCAGTCGGATGATGACTCGATGGCTTCACCCACCGAGGTCACTGTTTTCGGCGGCTATTTCCCATTTGCCTCGCGCTATTCGCTGGACGTGCCGGTTCTGTTCAACCAGTGGGGCCTGAACGAGATCTGGGATGAAGAGTATTCTAAGGTCGGCGTCAAACACATCAGCGCCGGCGCCTGGGATCCCTGCCATTTTGCCACCAAGGATCCGATCAATTCTCTGGAGGATATGAAGGGCAAGCGCATCTTCACTTTCCCGACGGCGGGCCGGTTCCTGTCGCAGTTCGGCGTGGTTCCTGTGACCCTGCCGTGGGAAGACATCGAAGTCGCGGTGCAAACCGGAGAGCTGGACGGCATCGCGTGGTCAGGCATTACCGAAGACTACACCGTCGGTTGGGCCGATGTGACCAACTACTTCCTGACCAACAACGTATCGGGCGCCTGGGCGGGTCACTTCTTTGCCAATATGGACCGTTGGAACGAACTGCCCGAAGACTTGCAGACGTTGTTCCGCGCTTGCTGTGATCAGTCGCACTATTATCGCCAGTGGTGGTATTGGGGTGGTGAAGCCAACCTTCGCGTCAATGGCACCAAGATGCAACTGACCACAATTCCAGATGCCGAATGGGCGCAGGTCGAAGAAGCGGCTGTCAAATTCTGGGATGAGATTGCAGCTGAATCCGAGACCAAGGCCAAGGTTGTTGAAATCTTCAAGAAATATAACGCCGAAATGCAAAAGGCCGGTCGGCCCTATCGCTACGGCTGACCCAACTCGACCGGTCCGCGAGCGAGCGGGCCGGTCGCAACTGCGCAAAAAATTTTCGTTGATAATTATCAATCAAACTGGACGAGTTTATTTGATCCTGCGACATCGGGCGCGGCGCTCTGTCAGGCACACAATCTACCAACATGGGCCTGCGAGACGCATTCATCCGAACGTTTCCAATACCCCAGCCAGACTTCGTCGAATGTGCCTTCATCGACCCAAATGCCATCCAACGGACCGGGGACAATACCCCAGTCCTTTGAGCGCAGTGCAGTAACGGGCTTGCAGACCTCGTCCTTCACCTCACATATTGGTCACAGGTGAGGGAGTTTTTCATGACAAAAGAGATTGTTCTGATCCACGGAGCTTTTGCCGGGCCGTGGTGCATGCAGGATTACGCGGAGTTCTTTCGCGCACGTGGCTGGTCGGTACACACGCCTGCGTTGCGGTATCATGGCGGCGACCCTAACGCCGAACCCGATCCGGGCCTGACCGAAACCAGCGTCTTGGATTACGCCAATGACATTGCCGACTTCGTACAAGGGTTGGATAGCAAACCGGTGCTGCTAGGCCATGCCATCGCGGGCGTAGTGGCACAACAGGTGGCCTCTCGCGGTTTGGCCAGCGCCATTGTCCTGATCAACCCAAATGCGGCCTGGGGCACCTTGCCTGAAACTGACGACGAACGCGCCGTGCCGCGCGCGCTGATGGAGGGTGGGGCGTTCTGGAAACAGCCCATGCGCGTTGATTTCGATCTGATGGCCCCCTTTGCGCTGAACAAGATGCCCGAGGCGCAGCAGCATGAGGTTTTCGACCAACTCGGTCCGGAAAGCGGGCGCGTGATGTTCGAGATGTTCTTTTGGATGTTCGACGATCACCACGCGATGAAGGTGGATATCGACAAGGTCGACTGCCCGGTGCTGATCGTCTCAGGCACCGAGGACCGGGCCGTGAACCCCAATACCTGCCGCGCGCTGGCGAAGCTCTACGGAAACCGCGCGACCTTTCTGCCCGTCGAGAACCACGCGCATTTTCTGTTCATGGAACCGGACTGGGAAGGCCCAGCCGGACAGATCGCCGACTGGCTGGACCAGAATGTTGGGTAGGATGGGGTTTTACCCCATCGCCCTCATTCCGCTCTGATGGGTTGGAAACCCATCCTACGTCAGTTGTTGGTTTGAAACGTGCTCTGCGGTTTCCAGACCAGAGAGCCATCGTCATTGCGATGACACCGCAGCAACCGTTCCTCGCGCGTGCTGATGGTTGAGGTGACGGTATTGTCACCGGTCAGCAAGACGAACGCATCCGGCGAATAGGCCATGCCGTCATAGTAGCAGAACCGCGTCTCGGCGCCGTCTGGAATGGGCGATGCGGTGCTGAGCATCTGCTGTGCGGGGGCGGCCGAGGCCAGCAGGGTCAGGGCCAGCCCGAGGGTTAGTGTTTTCATGTCGTCCTCCCGTTCGAAATCTGTTGTTGGTCTAATTGGGTCTTGGACGCTCGGAACCTCAAATGTCGTTCTTTGATGACGGATTGAGGGTAAGTGTGAACGGGATCAACGGGTTAGGCAAGGGGTTTGCGGGTGCCGGGCTTAAGCCCGGCCTACGGGGTGTTTGTATGTCGTGCGTTATCCACCTGATGCATGATGAGAGGTTACATGCGAGTATACGTTCTGCCCGACCGGGCGGGCGCGATGATGGTGATTGAGTAGGTTGGGTGTTTACACCCATCTTCGAATGGCAGAATTTTCTGGCGATGAGTGCAAGCACTCATCCTACACTTACTTGCTTATAACCTTTCGCAACGTTCTTGAATTTTCGGCCAGAGGCGATGGCCCTCAATTTGAGGGGAAACCATAAAGCTGAAAGATGCTGCCAATTTTTCGTCATTAATTTCTGGCTTTTCAAAAGTATCCACTTTTAATCTGGCGTAGTTGAAACCAGCTGCACAAAACAGCACAAATTCTTGCGTTTGAACCGCAATTTCAGACTTTGATACCAACAGACTGCCTTGAAAAAAGTCGTCGGTATCACTGTCAGAAGACAGGAGAAGATCACTTTCTAGTACTTCCTTATGCCTCGCTGTTAGGTATTGAGCTTTTGCCATTAAACTGGCCAGCACTTTGGAGCTTTCAGGGTCCGCGTTCTCCACGCATTTCCCGACCGCTTCACAACAATCGACAATTTTGTCCCAATTCAGATTGTAGTCAGCTTTTGGATAAATTGCCTGTCTCGAAGCCTTCAGAAAAATATCGTGAAGATCATGCAAAGCGAAACCTAGCATAGCTCGATCTGCAGATAGCTTTCGCTCGCGTCTATCTCGCTCATGTTCTTCTTCGAGGGTATTCTGTTTTTGAGCGGCCTTAGCCATTTCGGACTGCTGTTTAACAGAAGCTTTTAGTTCCCGCGTTTGAAGTCTTAGTGCTGCAACGCTGTTCTGAAGTTCTTTGCCCTGCTGAAAGAAACCAAGAACCAGCCAGAAAAGGGCCAGTGGACCTACGACACCAGCAAGAAAGTCACCCAACTCGTTTAAATCTAGTCTGTTTCCGAACGAAGTGGCTTTGAAATATAGTCCAAGAAAAAAACCTAGATACGCGCAACTAACTAATATGTGCCAGTTGCGCGAAAAGTATGTCTTGATACTCACGCGATGGTGACCTCTTCAAACATCCAACTCCTCCACAAACCGCGCGTTCTCCTGAATGTACTGGAACCGCAGTTCGGGTTTTTTGCCCATCAGGCGCTCGACGAGGTCGCCGGTTTCGCCGGGTTCGTCCTCGTCTATGGTGACGCGGATAAGTTTGCGCGAGGCAGGGTCCATCGTGGTCTCTTTCAGGTCCTTGGCGTCCATCTCGCCCAGACCCTTGAAGCGGGAAACGTCGATTTTGCCTTTGCCGCCCAGACCTTTTTCCAGCCATTCATCGCGCTCGGCTTCGTCCAGACAATAGATGCGTTTGGCGCCTTGGGTCAGGCGATAAAGGGGCGGGCAGGCGAGGTAGAGGTGGCCCGCGTCAATCATAGGCCGCATCTGCGTGAAGAAGAACGTCATCAGCAGCGAGGCGATATGTGCCCCGTCCACATCCGCGTCGGTCATGATGATGATCTTGTCATAGCGCAGGTCGTCGACGTTGAACTTGGTGCCAAGGCCCACACCCAACGCTTGGGTCAGGTCGTTGATCTCGGCATTGGTGCCCAGTTTCGAACTGGCCGCGCCCAGCACGTTCAGGATTTTGCCGCGCAGGGGCAGCAGGGCTTGAGTTTTGCGGTCACGGCCCATTTTGGCGGACCCACCGGCAGAGTCGCCCTCGACGATGAATAATTCCGTGCCGTCCCGTGTTGAACTAGAACAGTCCACCAGCTTGCCGGGGAGACGAAGTTTCTTAGTGGCGGACTTGCGTTGTGTTTCCTTCTCGGCCCGTCGGCGCAGGCGTTCTTCGGCCCTCAGAATGAGGAAGTCGAGGATCGCCCCGGCGGATTTCGTATCAGCCGCCAGCCAGTTGTCGAAATGGTCGCGGACCGAGTTTTCGACCAGCCGTTGCGCCTCGACCGTGGCCAGACGGTCTTTGGTTTGGCCGACGAATTCCGGTTCCGAGATAAAGCAGGACACCAGCGCACAGCCACCGGTGATCAGGTCATCGCGGGTGATCTGACCGGCCTTTTTATTGTTGATCAGCTCGCCATAGGCCTTGATCCCCTTGAGGACCGCAGCCCAGAACCCGGCCACGTGGGTGCCGCCTTCGGGGGTGGGCACTGTGTTACAATAAGACTGGATGAAGCCATCGCGCGACGGTGTCCAGTTGATCGCCCATTCGACTTTGCCGGGGGTGCCGAATTTTTCCTGAAAGTCCACGGTGCCAGCAAAGGGCTGCTCGGCATAGGTGGACGAGCCGTTCATAGTTTCTTTCAGATAGTCAGAGAGCCCGCCAGGGAAGTGGAATGTGGCCTCGGTTGGCGTTTCACCGTCATCGATGGCGGATTTCCAGCGGATTTCGACGCCAGAGAACAGGTAGGCCTTGGAGCGGATGGATTTGAACAGCCGCGCGGGTTTGAACTTGTGATGGCCGAAGATGTCGGCGTCGGCGTGGAAGGTCACAGTGGTGCCACGCCGGTTGGGTGCTGCGCCGACCTTTTCGACGGGACCCAGTGGGATACCGCGTGAGAAGCGTTGTTCGAACAGCTGCTTGTCGCGCGCTACCTGCACGACCATCGAATCCGATAGGGCATTGACCACAGACGCACCCACGCCGTGCAAACCGCCCGAGGTCTGATAAGCCTTGCCCGAGAATTTTCCGCCCGCGTGCAGGGTGCACAGGATGACTTCAAGCGCCGATTTGTCGGGGAACTTGGGGTGCGGATCGATCGGAATGCCACGCCCGTTGTCGCGCACGGTCAGGGCGTAATCGGAATGCAGTTCGACCTCGATCCGGTTGGCGTGGCCCGCTACGGCTTCGTCCATCGAGTTGTCCAGGATTTCAGCCACCATATGGTGCAAGGCACGCTCATCGGTACCACCGATATACATGCCGGGCCGTTTTCGAACCGGTTCCAACCCCTCGAGCACCTCAATGGACGAGGCGTCATAAGTTGTGGTCGCTTCTGGCGTCAACAGATCGTCGGGCATGGGTGCTGCTCTTGTTTTTGAGTTTCCCCCATTATGGCAGGTGATGTGGTCCGGGGGAAGAGGGGCGCGAGGTGTTGTGGGTGTTTTGGACTGCGATTGGTCTGAGCAGTTTTTGCGGCATTGAATCAACCGCTTGTTGCGTTACGCGAGAACGGGACTTTGTAAGCACGCTTAGCCTCCGATTTAAACGCTCTTGAACGTTTGCTTTTAGGCGATTTTCGGACGGGCTTTCAGAACACTTAAGAAACCAGATTCGAAGGACTGAGGAGTTCACTCTTTCTCTTCAATCAATAGCTCTTCAATCAGAACACACAAAAGTTGCGTTCTCGATTTAACATTGGCCTTTCTGTAGATGGAGTTGTTCTGCGACTTAATTGTGCCCTCACTGGTCTCACGCAATTTAGCTATCTCTGCGACAGACAAACCCTTTACAGTGAGTAGCGCAACATCTCGCTCCGCAGCGCTCAGATTCCAGCGGTCGAATTGCAGCTCTAGCATCCGGAAAAACTCACCTTGAGCCATCTGAAGATTATGCTTGATCTCCTGATGTCGCCGCAAAAAAAGTTTGTGGCTCTGCCAGATCAACACCCCCCCGATAACAAAGCCGAACAGGGTGATGAGCGCGGTGATTTCGTGCACCACCCAGCTCACAGAGAAAAGATAATATCCGGTGATTTCGCCAACCAATTCAGCCGCAAACGCAAATGCGGAGATCGCATATATAGCGATCCCCGCCTTGAACATGGCGTCCTTGTTAAACCTATTGTTCAAACTTGGGACCCACTTGCGGGCAAGCGGAAATACACCTTAGTCATCATCTCCCTCACCATCGTCACCTTCGCCATCGCTTTCGCCACCGTCGTCGCCTTCGCCATCACTTTCGCCACCGTCGTCGCCTTCGCCATCACTTTCGCCACCGTCGTCGCCTTCGCCGTCGCTTTCGCTGCCGTCGTCGCCTTCGCCATCGCTTTCGCCACCGTCGTCGCCTTCGCCGTCGCTTTCGCCGCCGTCGTCACGCTCGCCATCATCGCTTTCGCCATCATCGCCTTCGTCGTCACGTTCGCTATCATCACCTTCGTCGTCATCTTCTTCGTCATCAAATCCTTCATCATCATCTTCATCGTCAAAATCTCTGTCGTCGTCTTCTTCGTCATCGTACTCATCGTCACGCTCAGATCGATCGCGGACGATGGTTCCATCTTTTCCCAATACCACTTCTCTCTCGATCCCAGGCCCAGTTGCCTCAAAGCGGAGATTTCCAAAAAGCGTGTTCGTTATTTCAATTCTCTGGAAACCTTGTTCCGTAAGCTCGTTGATGACGTCTTGTTTGGTGGTTTGCGAGAGTGCTGTTGTAGCCATCAAAACAAAGGTTGTCGTAAGACCCATAGTTTTCTTGTTCATGTTCCTATCCTCAACGATTTTGCTGATTAAATTAGACCACTCGCCGCTGAAGCTGGGAATATAACTTTGGATGGTTTCGCCATACTTGAACCAAAGATCTATTTCCTCAACGATAGGGATAACGCACGTAAAGTATTAAGGTGTGGGTTTGGAGAGCCCTAGGAGGTCTGGCAGGGAAGACCCTTGCAGGTGCGCTCGGGGTGATCTGAATATTTTGACCAACAGTTTAGTTGAAGGTAACGCCAAGGACATGCCCGAAGCCAAGAAATTCGAGAAGCTTTTCTCCACTCCAATGATGCGATTTCAAGTGCCCAACAGCGCAGCATTAAATGCGGCGCTGTTGTTTGAGGCCGAAAAGATGCGTGAGGAAGATGAAGGCGTCTCAAAGTCCAATCGAGGGGGGTGGCACTCACGAGGGAATCTCTTTGAACGTGATGCACCGGCCATTCGGACTTTGCGCGACGCAGCAAAAGATGCGGTGTTCCAGATGACACGAAAGGTCTCAGGCAAGGTTGAGCCGGACGAACTTCGTTTGAAACTGTTCGGTTGGATGAACGCCAATCCCTCCGGCGGTTACAATGCACCACATACGCACCCCGGAGCGCATTGGTCAGGTGTATACTATGTCTCCCAACCCGAGGTCGAAGAAGGTTCGTCTGGAATGATTGAATTTCTCGACCCTCGGAATGAATTGCCTCACTGGCGGATACTTGAGGCGAGTGCATTTCGGAACAAAAAGAAGCTGCGCCCATCTCCGGGTGAAATGATCCTGTTTCCATCCTATCTGACCCATTGGGTCCACCCAAATCAAAGCGAGGACAGCCGTGTAACCGTTGCGTTCAACGCAACTTTTCGTCGCCCTAAGTCAGGCACGCTGAAAACGTCAGGAAGCAAGTAGTATTTCATTCTGCGCAAACGATATCTAACGGATACATGTCGAATTCGTCTCGCCACCTGCTCAAAGCACTCCTAGTCTGTGGACATTAATCAGTTACGACAACAGGAACCCAAATGAGCTGGATCAAGACCATACCCTATGCCGAGGCGACGGGCAGGCTACGCAAACTCTATGACCGGGTCGCCGGCCCGGACAACAATGTGGACAACATCATGATGGCGCACAGCCTGCGCCCGCACTCGATGGAAGGCCATATGGCGATGTACAAGGCTGTACTGCATCATTCAGGCAACGCTATCCCGAAGTGGTTTCTTGAGGTGCTGGGCGTGTGGGTCAGCTCTCTGAACCGATGCGGGTATTGTGTCGAGCATCATTTCGCGGGTCTGCAGCGGTTGTTGCAGGATGAAGCACGAGGGAACGCGATCCGGGCGGCGATTGAGGCAGGCGAGCCGGGGCAGGCGCCTTTGGACGCGGCGCAGGTTGCTGCGATGCATTATGCACGTCTACTGACCGAAGCTCCGGCGGATTTGACTGAAGCCGATGTTGAGCGTTTGCGCTCCGCTGGTTGGGATGATGGAGAGATTCTTGAGATCAATCAGGTATGCTCGTACTTTTCCTATGCGAACCGAACCGTACTTGGGTTAGGGTGCTCGACGGATGGGGACGTTCTGGGACTGTCGCCGAACAACTCGGAAAATCCGGATGATTGGGGCCATCGGTGAGGGCAGGAGCGAGGGGCCAGCCCCTCGCGCTCCCCGAGATGTTTTTGGCCAGATGAAGGGCAGATCGGCGCGCCTGCCCGGAGGCTCAGTTAAAACACAAGTCTGTTTGACACCAATCAAAGCGCTGATTGTGCCGAACTGCTAGATTTCTCTTCGACAGGAAACCGAGGAGAGAATGTATGGATGCAACGCCCCAGATCAGTCAGAAATCACCTCATATTAATTCGGCAACTGCCCCGAGTGCGGAGGCCTCTGCGCCGACGCTCGAAAAAATTCGGCAAGCTTTTGAAAGCGGTAACTATCCCTATGGCCGAAAGATGGCGCGCAAGGATTATGAAGCGCAGAAGGCTGAGTTACAGGCCGAGTTGCTAAAGGTTCAGTTGTGGGCACAGGAAACCGGACAGCGATTTGTGTTGTTGTTCGAGGGCCGGGATGCCGCTGGCAAGGGCGGGACAATCAAGCGGTTTATGGAGCACCTGAACCCACGCCAGGCCCGTGTTGTTGCGTTGAACAAGCCGACGGATGAAGAGAAAGGGCAGTGGTATTACCAGCGGTACGTGCAACAGCTGCCGACCTTGGGTGAGATGGTGTTTTATGACCGGTCCTGGTACAATCGCGCGGGTGTCGAACGGGTTATGGGGTTCTGTTCTCCCAACGAGTACTTGGAATTCATGCGCCAGACTCCTGAGTTGGAGCGGATGTTGGTACGCTCGGGCATTCAGCTTTACAAGTACTGGTTCTCGGTCACGCAGGAAGAACAGCAACGGCGCTTTCGGAGCCGTGAAACCGACCCATTGAAACAATGGAAATTGTCGCCGATCGACAAAGCCAGCCTGAGCAAATGGGATGATTATACCGAGGCGAAAGAGGCGATGTTCTTCTACACCGACACGGCCGACGCGCCCTGGACCATTGTAAAATCCAATGACAAAAAACGCGCGCGTCTGAATTGCATGCGTCATTTTTTGTCGACGTTGGATTATCCTGACAAGGATCACGAGATCGTTGTTGAACCTGACCCTCTGATCGTTGGGCAGGCGCATCATGTGATCCATCGCTCGGACCATATTCTTGGAACGGCACTGCATCCGGATGCGAAAATTGGCTAACGGGCCGGGTCATCACCAGACAGGGTGATGGTCCACTTGGTACAAATCAAGTAAGTCTCACATTGAAATAAACCTGTTCTGCTCTTGTCTTGCGCTGCGGGCAAGCCTAAGGCTGGCGGGATGAACAAGGTGATGACATATCCCGGCCATTTGCGGGCAATTACAGTGCTGGGCCTGCCATTGATTGGCGGGCATTTGGCACAATATGCGATCGGTCTGACCGATACCATCATGCTGGGATGGTACGGGGTCGAGGCACTGGCCGCAGTGACGCTGGCCAGCAGCTATTTCTTTGTTCTTTTTCTGTTTGGCGCAGGGTTTGGCTTGGCCGTTATGCCGATGGTGGCGACTGCTGCGGCTGAAGAGAATGAGACCAGCATACGCCGGTCGACTCGCATGGGTCTGTGGCTGTCTTTGATCTATGCGACGGTGATGATGCCCCTTCTGTGGTGGTCACAACCTATACTGATTGCTTTGAAGCAAGAACCACAAGTTGCTGAAACTGCAGCGATTTACCTTCGTGTGGCAGGGTGGGGACTGTTCCCGGCATTGTTGGTTATGACCCTCAAGTCCTATTTGGCCGCACTTGAACGAACGCAGATTGTGCTCTGGATTACGGTTGTTGCTGCTGTTGTGAATGGATTGACGAACTATGCGTTGATTTTCGGCAATTGGGGTGCGCCTGAGTTGGGAGTGATGGGCGCGGCCATCGCTTCGGTCGTGACGCAGATCGTGTCACTGGTGGCGGTGGTGATCTATGCGGTGAAGGCGTTGCCGGAACACAGTCTGTTCCAACGTTTTTGGCGTCCGGATTGGGAAATGTTCATGAGCGTTCTACGCCTGGGCGTTCCGATCGGCCTGACGACACTGGCAGAGGTGTCTTTGTTCGCTATTTCAGCGGTGATGATGGGCTGGCTGGGTCCGGTGCCACTGGCGGCGCATGGTATTGCTCTGAATCTCGCGTCTGCGACATTCATGGTGCATCTGGGACTGTCAAATGTAGCAACAATCCGCGCGGGAAATGCATTGGGTCGTCGAGATCGTGCACATCTTGAAAAAGGCGCCATTACAGTGACCGGAATGTCGCTGGTGGTTTCAGTCTTGACCATTATTCTGTTCTTGACCTGTGCAGAGCCTCTCATTTCCTTGTTTATGGAATTTGATGATCCGAAACGGCCAGAAATTCTGTTGATTGGCACCGGGCTGCTGGCAATGGCTGCTTTGTTCCAACTGGTCGATGGCGCACAGGTGATCGCACTGGGTCTTTTGCGCGGATTGCAGGATGCCAAAGTGCCGATGGTGATGGCCGCGCTCAGCTATTGGGCGATCGGGATACCTGCATCGTATTACTTCGGCTTCGTTCAGGGCATGGAAGGGATCGGAGTGTGGCTTGGCCTGGTGCTGGGCCTTGCCTGTGCCGCTGTCCTTTTGATGTCGCGATTCTGGCTGCGGTCTGTGCGCGAGGTTGGCGAAGTTCCGGCCTAAGGGATCAACCTTTGCTGATCCGATCTGATTTTTTGCGCACAAGCACCGAGCGCAGATCATGCATAGCCATCAATAGCCGATCCGTGACGTCCTCCAACTGCTCATCCGTGGCCTTGGACTGCGCCCATTGCGTCGTCAGATTCAGATGGTCGACGGCGCGATGAATATCATCCAAGTCGCGGTGGGATAGCAGGGCTTTCCGCTCTTCCATCCAGCGCGTGATTTCGGCTTTGTCCGCGTCGGACAGACTACGTCGACCCTGTGGTTTGACCTCACCATTGCGGATGTTGACCACTGCGATCTGATCCATCTCGATCCGGCGTTGGCGGTTTTCCGTATCGATCTTGAACACTGCCGCGCCATTCTCGCGTACGCGGAAGTAATATTCGGGCAGGGTTGTGGACATGGAAACCTCAGGTCAGGGACGCGCAGAAGCGTTGGATACGGTTACAAGCCTCGGTCAGCGCTTCATCAGATGTCGCGTAGCTGACTCGGAAATTGGGAGATAGACCAAAGGCCGCGCCAAACACCACCGCAACGTCGGCTTCTTCCAGCAGGGCAGTTGCAAATGCTTCGTCCGAGTCAATCACCGTCCCTGCCGGTGTGATCTTTCCGATCAGGCCAGCGATGGACGGATAGACATAGAATGCGCCTTCGGGTGTTGGGCAAGAGATGCCATCGATCTGGCTAAGCATGTCGACGACCAGATCGCGGCGGCGTTTGAAGATCTCGTTATTCGGCGCAAGGAACGCTTGGGTGCCGTTCAGTGCCTCAACCGCTGCCCATTGGCTGATTGAACAGGGGTTCGAGGTTGATTGCGACTGCACCTTGCGCATCGCGGCGATCAGCTCGACCGGGCCTGCCGCATAGCCAATACGCCAACCGGTCATGGCATAGGCTTTGGAGACGCCATTGCACGTCAGCGTTCGGTCATAAAGCGCCGGTTCCACCTGTGACGGCGTGCAGAATTCAAACCCGTCATAGGCCAGATGTTCATACATATCATCGGTCAACACCCAGACGTGCGGGTGCCGCATCAGGACATCTGTCAGTTCTTTCAGCTCAGCCCGGCTATAGCCCGCTCCGGTGGGGTTCGAGGGGGAGTTGAAGATGAACCATTTGGTCTTGGGCGTAATCGCTGCTTCTAACTGATCGGCCGTCAGTTTAAAGTTGGTCTGAAGCGAGGTTTCTGTAATCACCGGTGTCCCGCCTGCCAGCAAGACCATATCCGGATAGCTGACCCAATAGGGTGCGGGGATGACGACCTCATCCCCCTCATTCAGCGTGGCCATCAGGGCGTTGTAAAGCGTCTGCTTGCCCCCGGTCCCGACCGAGATCTGAGCGGGTGCATAATCCAACCCGTGGTCACGCTTCATCTTGGCGCAGACCGCCTGTTTCAGCTCGGGGATACCATCTGGCGCTGTGTATTTCGTTTTGCCCGCGGCGATGGCGGCAACAGCGGCGTCCTTGATGTTCTGCGGTGTGTCAAAATCCGGCTCACCAGCGCTCAGCCCAATGACATCGCGTCCGGCAGCTTTCAACTCGGCCGCTTTGGCTGTCATGGCGATGGTGGGCGAGGGTTTTACGCGTGACAATGTCGCAGACAGGAAACTCATAGGTGGCCTCAGTTTGTATGTTCAGCCTGACTGTCATAGGGTGCGCCGAAATATCGATCAAGCCAATTGAACCTCACCTATTGGAGCCCCCAATGAACGACGAAACGGACTGGTTCGGACCGGACACTGCAACCTTTGGAGATCGCGTCGCGGGCGCGCGCGAGGTTGCGGGTATGACACAGACACAATTGGCCCGTCGTCTAGGGGTTAAAAAGGCGACGATAATTTCGTGGGAAGATGATCTGTCCGAACCCCGTGCCAACAAGCTGTCGATGATGGCCGGGCTGTTGAATGTCTCGATCATGTGGCTTTTGACCGGCGAAGGCGACGGCATGGATGAGACCAGCCTGAACGGCGATGTCGACTCGGAGCTGCGTGATCTGGTGGCAGAACTGCGTACAATCAGGGGTGAGATGCGTGCCAGTTCAGAGCGTTTGGCCAGGGTGGAAAAGTCGCTGCGCCTGAAGCTGGAACGCAGTCAATGACCGAATCCCGCGAAACCCGGATCAAGCGCATGAAAATGCGCTCGATGCGACGTGGTATCAAAGAGATGGATTTGATCCTGACAGCCTATGCTGATCGCAACCTGTCATTGATGGATGACGATGGGCTGAATACCTATGACGCGCTGCTGCACGAAAATGATCAGGATTTGTACCAGTGGGTCACCGGTCAAGCCAGCCCTCCGATAGAGCTGTCAGATTTGATCACGGACATTGCGCAAACCTTTCAGAAATAAGCGATAATTCAACTTAACCGATTTTTCGGAAATTCGCGTCATGTTTTCAGAAACAGCGCGATGAATCGGAGGATCGGATGAGTATGGAGTTACAGGTCGCCGCGCCAGGGACCAAAGGGTTCATGACGGGCTATCTTGAGGCACTGGCGCTGGTTGAGCGTCTGCACCGTTTGCTTCTAGATGTCATCAAGGATGAATTTGAACGTGTCGGTGTGTTGGAAATCAACGCCGTGCAGGCCTTGTTGTTGTTTAACATTGGCGATCATGAAGTGACTGCCGGCGAATTGAAGAGCCGAGGCTACTATCAAGGCAGCAATGTCAGCTACAACCTCAAGAAGCTGGTCGAGATGGGGTATATGCACCATCAGAGATGCGAAATTGACCGGCGTTCTGTCAGGGTGCGATTGACCCAACGCGGGCGAGAGATTCGCGATATAGTATCCGATCTATTTGCCCGTCATGCAGAAGGGCTGCAAAATCGTGGCGTGATTGGTGCGGATGGAATTGAAGAGATATCGGGTTCGTTGCGACGGGTCGAGCGGTACTGGACAGATCAAATTCGCTATATTTACTAGCGGTCTAAGCGGTCGGAGGCCGAATTTCATAGGACCGTCCTATGAAGCGACACCTCATGCCCGCAGATGTGAAACATTCATCAGCGGTGCAACTCGGTAAGCTCAAAACCCTTTAATTCTCGTTCCAGCTTGCGTCGCATTGCGTTTTCAAAGTCTTCAAATCCATTTGCGATTTCAAGGAAAGCTCCGGGGCCGTGCAGGACGTTGGACTGAAAAAACGGGATCAGGTCGATTTCGCCCTCAAAGTCGCCAGCGTTGATGACCAGACCATTCACTGTCGTGTTCTGGAACGGAAAATGCTTATAGGCAATTTGAGGCCCGTAACCATCGTTGTTCTTCCCGTCACCTGAAATGTCGATGGTTTGGAACAGGCAGCGGGGCGCGCGTTGCATGAGCGTTGCACCGTATGCCAAAGCATGTCCCATTGCTGTTGGATAATCATTGGCGGACCTCTCGGAATCGCCGATGCTGTGTGCGGCAGCAAGCAGGTCTGCAGGCGCCTCGATCAAGAGCCAATCCAAAAGAAGTTTCTGGTTGAAACTGCCGGACCATTCGTAGACCGCCAGTGCAACCGGCTGCGGAGACCTAAAAAATGCCTCTTGCACTTCTGGTGCGATCAGGGCGGCGGCCAACCCTTTGCGCTGTAATGCATCTTCGACAGCATCGACCGAAGTTGAGATGTCCATAGCAAGGGCAAGTGCAAGGCGACATTGCTCGGCCCAAACGGGGCCGCCTGAAACGAGCAACCCCAGAGATGTTATCCGGCGGATCACCAGTAACCGGTGCTTTCCATGCTTGCCCAAGGTTCCGCCGGTTCCAGTGCCTCTCCGTTTTGCAGTAATTCAACAGAGATGTTGTCGGGCGAGCGCACAAACGCCATTCGCCCGTCGCGGGGTGGGCGGTTGATTACGATCCCGTTGTCCTGAAGGTGCTGGCAGGTCTCATAAATATTGTCGACACCATAGGCGAGGTGACCAAAATGGCGGCTGTCGCTGGGCAGTTTATCGTCGCCATCCCAGTTATAGGTCAGTTCGATCGGGGCGTCTTCCTGACCAGGAGGGGCGAGGAAAACCAGTGTGAATCGACCTGCTTCACTGTCGTAGCGGCGGGTCTCTTTCAGGCCAAGAAGCTCATAAAATGCCATGGATTTCTCAAGATCCTTCACGCGGACCATAGTGTGGAGGTATGTCAGCCCCATCGCGACTTTCCTTACATTGATTGTGGTGCCCAGCACCTTAGCGCGCCGCGATGCGGTGTCGAGAGGGAAGGAATGACACAATTCGCAAATTGCGCGCTACGCCGCACATATCGCGGTTCCGGTGGTTGATAAGCCGATATATAGTGGTGGGCGACTCATTGCTGGAAAGGATAATTTCATGCCTCTGTCTTCCGACCAACTGGCCGAGATTGAAGCGCAACGCGCACAATCGAGCCCGACCCGCCGCGTCGTTGCCGAAGGTATGGAAGATCACCTGTACACGGCGCATCAGGTTCTGGATCACGGATTTGTTCGGGTCATCGACTATATGGGCGATGACGCCGCGATCTGTCAGGCCGCGCGGGTATCCTACGGCAAAGGCACCAAATCGGTGCAGAATGACGAAGGCCTGATCCGTTATCTGATGCGGCATTGGCATTCGACCCCTTTTGAAATGTGCGAGATCAAACTGCACGTCAAATTGCCGGTTTTTGTCGCTCGCCAGTGGATTCGCCATCGGACTGCTAACGTGAACGAATACTCGGCCCGTTACTCGATTCTGGATCGGGAATTCTACATCCCCGCGCCCGAACATGTGGCCGCACAGTCTGAGGTGAACAATCAGGGCCGTGGCGATACGTTGCAGGGCGAAGAGGCCGCACGAGTGTTGGAGATTTTGAAGGCCGACAGCGCGCGATGCTATGACAATTACGAAGCTATGATTGGTCAGGATGGCCAGCAAGGGTTGGCACGAGAACTGGCGCGGATGAACCTGCCAGCCAATATCTATACGCAATGGTATTGGAAGGTGGATCTGCACAACCTGTTCCACTTCTTGCGTCTACGCGCTGACCCTCATGCGCAGTACGAAATCCGCGTTTATGCTGATACTATGTGCAAGATCGTCGCTGACTGGGTGCCGTTTGCCTATCGCGCGTTCGAGGATTATCGCTTGGGTGCTGTCAACCTCTCGGCTCAGATGGTGACCTGCCTGCGTCGGATGTTGAGCGGTGAGAATGTTACTCAGGAAAATTCGGGCATGACAGCGCGGGAGTGGCGCGAGTTCGAAGGCGTTATCCGCGAAAGCTGAATAGTCAGGAAAAAGGAAAATAGCGCGTCCCGAGGTGGGCGCGTTTTTTGGGGGTAGCTAACGGTTAACGGCCGGAAATTGGCCGCCAACCTTATTTGTCTTTCCCGCCGGGGCGGGCCTTGCCTTACAGCGGCTTCAAATCAGACGCCATCTGTCGGCCATCACGTCCGTCTTCCAGCTCGTACGAGACCTTCTGATTGTCAGCGAGTCCGGTCAGGCCGGATCGTTCTACGGCCGAGATATGTACAAACACATCTTTGCCACCCTCATCGGGCGCAATAAAACCATAGCCTTTGGTTGTATTAAACCATTTCACGGTGCCAGTTGGCATTTCCCGTGTCTCCTTCTACTTACACGTTGTCCCACAAATTGGTGGGGGTAGTGGTTGGCAATACCGCAACACATCACTGTTCGCCCACACGATACAGCCCGGGTCGCGTGTTTCGCCTTTTTCAACATTGCACGGTGAAGTAAAAAATCAAGAATAACCGGGCCATGCCAATGGAAATGCCCGATTTTGCAGCGAAGACAGGATCAATCAAACTATGCGCCTCTATGGATTGAAGAATTGCGACACATGTCGCAAGGCATTGAAATCGCTTCCGAATGCGGAGTTTGTCGACGTGCGGGGGCAAGGTGTTCCCGAAAATATCCTGTCGGAGGCGTATGAGACTTTCGGCAAAGCCTTGCTCAATACGCGGTCAACAACCTGGCGCGGATTGGATGAGGATACACGAAATCGGCCGGTGCTTGAGCTGTTGGTTGATCATCCGACCTTGATGAAGCGCCCATTGATCGAGACTGATGGCCGGATGTATTTGGGCTGGACGCCTGAAACGCGTCAGGCCCTTGGTCTTACCTAATCAATTGCCTATGTGACATGGGCAACAAGCGGAGACCTGTGAATGCGAAACGCTGCCATGATACTAGGTGTGATTGCCGGGCTGATCGGAATGGTCGTTGGATTTTTCGGCTATGGATTTGTGGAACTGATCGACCAATTTGGTGAGATCGAAGGGATTGCCGAACAGGTCGATAACCCGGAGCTGATTCAAACCGCTTCGATTGTGGCACCGCTATTGGCGATAGTGGGTGGAGCGATGGCCCACTCACGTGCTCTGGTCGCGGGCATATTACTGCTTATTTCTGCGGCGGGCATGTACTACGCCTTTGGCTTTGGCGTTTTTACGATGTTCCCAATAGCCTTTGCCGGAGTAGCAGGAGTGCTTGGGCTCGCGGCTGGAAAACCGGACGAGCCCAAGGCGCATTTTTAAGTCATTTCAGGCGCAGCAGCCGATCCAGTGATAGCGGGCCTGCGCCGTTGACTACGATCACCAGCAATAGGAATGTCCACATCACGCGCTGATCCATCAGCGTGATCGCGTTGTCGAACAAGCCACCTAGTTTGACACCATGTCCAGTAACATCGGTCAGGGTCTGCACCCAGACAAATCCAATCATGCCAAGGGCGGCGAGACGGGTCAGCAGGCCGACCAGCAGCAGTACGGGTAATACAAACTCAGCCACGGTTCCAAAGAAGATGACAATTCGCTGGAAGAAAGTCATTTGGCTGACGTCATACAGGACGGCTTCGGCAGCCTTGGGGAAGATTTGCCCAAATGCCCCGGCGGATGGCGAAAAGATTGAGCCGTCGATCTTCAGAGTGGCCGAATTCCAATAATACACGAATAGGACAGCGATAAAGACGACCCGAGCGAGTGTAGGCGTCAGCCAGCCGGACGTGTTCGCCACTTTGTCCATCGTGTCATTGTAGGTAGTGATCAGGGCAGTCATGTGTCCAGCCTTTCGATAGTCACAGAAGTTATTGCACCGCCCTGCAAAAGCAGTGCCAGAGTGGTTCCAAGGTCAAATTCGGGCGTTTCCGCGACAGTGGCTTCAAATGCTTCGCCGATGCTTTGCCCGTTTCGAATGCGTGCGATCCATGCCGCGCCGCCTTGTGGCAGCGGCTGCGGGGCAGGATCGTATTCGGGACGTGTAATCAGTACATCCTGAGAACCCGCTTCAGGTTTCGGGGCGCCGTCTTCAGTGTTGAACAACCAGATCGCGTGAACAGGCCATTCAGATCTTAAAACAGTTGCCGCAGGTGCGAGGGTCAGCTTGGCGCGCATCAAGT
Organism: Ruegeria sp. G2; assembly: GCF_056533505.1. Lineage (NCBI taxonomy): Bacteria > Pseudomonadati > Pseudomonadota > Alphaproteobacteria > Rhodobacterales > Roseobacteraceae > Ruegeria > Ruegeria sp. G2. Next base: position 169,745 of record NZ_JBQFON010000001.1, read on the forward strand.
CTTCTGGTGTGACGCTCAATGCCTCGGGATCGATAGGCTGGGAGTCGGCAGCGTGATAGGCCCGCCGCAACGCCAGCTCCAGCCGCGCTACATCTGGCAGGTATCCCAGATGCGATAATTGCTCCATACCTTCCAAAAAGGCAGGGAATTCATCACCGTAAAACATCATAAGCGGTGAGGTAGGCGGGTGCTGGCGCAGGAAAATCCCGGCAAGCCCATCCATGTTCTGTGATCCCAGCAACTTAGCAATGACTGGAAACGCCTGATGCATTGCCTCGGTCAATGAAACGGCGACATTGTTGCGATACACGCTGAAACGACGGCCCGCCGCGTTTGCTTGCGCGTCCAGCAATCCATCCGGAACCGACTTGTTGGCGTCCAGCAAAGCGTCATAGAATGTGGTCTGAGACACGTTCATGCCGGAATCTTGTCCAACGCAGATTGGGCACGTTCGGCTTCGGCCCTCAGGATTGCCCAGTCCGGTATGTCGGTATCCCATTCGATCAGCACCGGCTTCGGTCCCGATTTGTCCAGAACGTAGTCCAGCAATGCCCAGACCGGATCAACCACCTCGCGCCCGTGGCTATCGATCAGCAAGGGGTGGCCATGATCGTCTTCGTCTTCGTCGTGACCGCCCAAGTGAATCTCACCCACCTGATCCAGCGGGTAGGCGTCGATATAGCCCTGAGGCGAGAAATCCAGATTAGTGGCAGAAACAAAGACGTTGTTTACATCCAACAGCAAACCACATCCGGTACGGCGCGTTATTTCGCGCAGGAAATCAGGCTCGGACCAGGTGCTTTCTTCGAAAGCCAAATAGCTGGAAGGATTTTCCAACAGCATTTGCCGTCCAACGACCCCTTGCACCTGATCAATATGATCGCACACGCGGGTCAGAGTGGCATCGGTATAGGGCAGGGGCAGCAGATCATTCAGGAAGTGGCTGTCATGAGTTGACCATGCCAAGTGTTCCGAGAAGCTTGCTGGGTTCAGCCAACCAACCAAGTGTTTCAGGCGGGCGAGGTGATCTGGGTCCAGCGGTGTTTCACCACCAATGGAGAGGCCAACGCCGTGAACGGATATGGGAAATTGTTCGGATAGATGGTGCAGTTGTGCTAAAGGACGCCCGCCATCGCCCATATAGTTTTCTGCATGAATCTCAAGCCATTCTACTGGCTTCGCATGCACAAGGATTTGCGAGAAATGCTGCGGTTTATATCCGACGCCTGGGGCGGCGGGCAATCGATTTGATCTGAGCGCATTATCCAACATGTGCAAATCCCTTGATTATCACAGAAAGGGCGGGCGATGGTGCCCGCCCTTTCCGGTTCATTCGGGCAGTCTTATGCTGGCAGATCGCGTTCCAGCGGTTCGAGCGAGCCTTTGCGGTCCGCACCATCTGCTGTTTTTGGCAGCTCAATGTCGGCGCAGGTGCCTGCGTCAACCAGAGTCCATGCATTACCCTGATAATCTACAGTCGACGTGCCCGCGCAGGTCGTACCGGGGCCAGCCGCGCAGTCGTTTTGACCGGCCAGCGAAACGCCATAGCATTTCTCTTTGGCCTGAGCGGTCGCCGTTGTTGCAGCGCCGGAAACGGCGGCGGCAACTGCGCTTGCGATAACCAGTGTTTTTGCGGTGTTCGACATCTCGGATTTTCCTTTTGCTGACTTTACGTGTCTGCTTGTGACAATGACAAAGGTAGTAGCTTGATGATCAGAGTTGAATTCACGAGCCCGTGTCTCACAACCCCGTCAAAGACCGTCATGGCCCCTTGAAGGTTAACAAACTGTTTTTGAAATGAAAAATGGTATTTGTTTCAATCCGGCCCTAAAATCAGGGCCGGATTTTCGGCAATTTGGCACCGAATGTTACAGCATATCTGGCGGCGTTGCGGCCTGACCCAGCTCTTTTGTTACAGATTCAAGCGACTGAACTTGTGTCTGTTTTTCACCGAGACGGCGGACACTGACCGTGCGCTCATCGACTTCGCGGTGACCGACGGCCAGAATGATCGGGACTTTGCCAACCGAATGCTCGCGGACCTTGTAGTTGATTTTCTCGTTACGAATATCAGCTTCGGCCCGAACACCAGCAGCGCGCAAGGCTTCAACCACTTCGGCTACATACGCATCAGCATCGGACGTGATCGAGGCGACCACGACCTGACGCGGGGCCAGCCAGAAGGGCAGTTTGCCTGCGTGTTCTTCAATCAAGATGCCGATAAACCGCTCGAAAGAACCCAGTGTCGCGCGGTGCAGCATGACCGGACGGTGTTTGCCGCCATCGGCGCCGATATATGTGGCGTCCAGACGCTCTGGCAGAACAAAATCTACCTGATGGGTGCCGCACTGCCAGTCCCGACCAATCGCATCGGTCAGAACGAACTCCAGTTTCGGGCCATAGAACGCCCCTTCACCCGGGTTGAGTTCCGGTTCGATCCCCGCAGCACGAGTCGCACTGAGCAGGGCGACCTCAGCCTTGTCCCATACCTCGTCGGAGCCAGACCGCTTTTCGGGGCGATCCGAGAACTTGACCGAGAAGTTTTCGAACCCGAGGTCTTTGTAGATCTCGGACAGGAACCGAATGAACTCGGCGGTTTCAGATTCGATCTGATCTTCGGTGCAGAAGATGTGTCCGTCGTCCTGGGTAAAGCCGCGTACGCGCATGATACCGTGCAGAGCACCCGAGGGTTCGTACCGATTGCACGATCCGAATTCGGCCATACGCAAAGGCAAATCGCGATAAGATTTCAGGCCTTGGTTGAATATCTGCACGTGACAGGGGCAGTTCATCGGTTTCAAGGCGTTAATAGCCTTTTCCCGCGCATGTTCCTCGTCGACTTCGACGATGAACATGTTTTCCTGATATTTGTCCCAGTGACCCGAGGCTTCCCACAGCTTGCGGTCGACAACCTGAGGCGTGTTAACCTCGACATAACCGCCCTTGCGCTGCTGTCGGCGCATATAGTCCTGAAGTTGGGTGTAGACGGTCCAGCCGTTGGGATGCCAGAAAATCTGCCCCGGAGCCTCTTCCTGCATGTGGAACAGGTCCATCTCGCGGCCCAGCTTGCGGTGATCGCGCTTGGCGGCTTCTTCTAGCATATGCAGGTAAGCCTTGAGCTTTTCCTTGCCCGTGAAGGCCACGCCGTAGATGCGTTGCAACATGGCGCGGTCGCTATCGCCGCGCCAATAGGCGCCGGCGATGGACATCAGTTTGAACGCATCGCCCGGCACCTGTCCGGTATGCTGCAGATGCGGACCGCGGCACAGGTCCTGCCAGTCGCCATGCCAGTACATGCGCAATGGCTCATCGCCCGGGATGGCCTCGATCAGCTCGACTTTGTAGGGCTCGTTATTGGCCGTATAAAAATCGATCGCACGCTGACGATCCCAGACCTCGGTGGTCACGGCGTCGCGCTTGTTGATGATTTCCTTCATCTTCTTTTCGATCTTACCGAGGTCTTCTGGAGTGAATGGCTCGGCCCGGTCGAAGTCATAATACCAGCCGTTCTCGATCACGGGGCCAATGGTGACCTTGGTGTCCGGCCAGATTTCCTGCACGGCGCGCGCCATGATGTGCGCCAGATCGTGACGGATCAGCTCATTGGCCTGCGCTTCGTCTTTCATGGTATGGATGGCGATCTGTGCATCGGCTTCGATGGGCCACTGCAGGTCCCAATGTTTACCATCGACCGTCGCCGAGATCGCTTTTTTCGCCAGCGATGTTGAAATGTCGGAAGCGACCTGAGCTGGCGTGACGCCTGCGTCAAAGGTACGGGAATTGCCATCGGGAAAAGTAAGGGAGACTGACTGTGAGTCCAAGGCCATATCGGCTCTCCTCGTCGGTTTGGCGCCCACTGAACGCCCGGTTGCGGGTTATGTGTGTTCGGCTCATGTGGCAGGTGGGGATGCGCGTGTCAAGGGTGGGAACGAGGGGCGCTGCCCCTCGCGCACCCCGGGATATTATTGGCCGGATGAAAAGGGATCGGGGAATTGCGAAGCGCGTGATGACGTGCATGATGCAGGAAAAGAAAAGAGGATTTCATGGCAGAGACGAAATTTCTTGAGACAGCGCAGGGGCGACGGCTGGCTTATCACAAGTCTGAAGGAACGGGGCCAACCATCGTTTTTCTGGGCGGATTGAAATCGGACATGGAAGGCACCAAGGCTGTGCATCTTGAGGCATGGTCCAAGGCGCGAGGGCAGTCTTTCTTACGCTTCGATTATTCGGGGCATGGTGAAAGTTCCGGTGAGTTTACCGACGGGTGCATTGGGGACTGGCACGAGGATACGTTGGCTGCAGTCTCACGGTTGACCGCGGGCCCGTTGATTATTGTGGGATCATCCATGGGCGGATGGCAGGCATTGTTGCTTGCGCGGGTTATGCCTGAGCGGATGGCGGGTATGGTGACGATCGCCGCAGCGCCGGATTTTACCGAGGACGGGTATTGGGCTTCGTTTTCAGATCAGCAGAAATCTGATCTGGAGACCGTTGGGCATGTGGAGCTGCCTTCGGACTATATGGAGCCCTACGTCATTACCAAGCGGATGATTGAAGATGGGCGGCAGCGTCTGGTTTTGCGTACGCCGCTTAAATTGCCCTTCCCGGTGCGTTTCCTTCAGGGAACGGCAGATACGGCGGTATCCACTGAAACAGCAGTAGGCTTGCTTAACCACGCGTCGGGTCAAGACATGCAGCTTCTGCTAGTCAAAGACGCGGATCACCGATTCTCGGACGGACCGTGCCTTGGTTTGATCGAGCAGGCCGTTCGGGATGTAATAGGAGGCACCTGATGCAGCTCTTTGGCTGGATTTTGGGGCGTCTGCTGCTGGGATTGGCCCTGATTGGTGGGTTGGTCTTTGTATTTGGCCCCCGTGAGCCGGTAGACCTGCATCCCCGTTTCGATCCACGCAAATTTGGTGAAGGCGTTCAGGTCTATTTTGAAAGCATCGAAACTGCCTATGAAGACGTCGTGCCGGGCGTCGAAAAGCGTGTGATCTGGCAGGATGGGTATTACGAGCAGCGAACACCGTACGCGGTGCTTTATATCCATGGGTTCTCGGCCTCGTCAGAAGAGATCAGGCCGGTGCCCGATCGAGTCGCCGAGGCGCTGGGTGCCAACCTTGTTTATACCCGGCTTCAAGGGCATGGGCGTGATGGTAAAGCGATGGTCGAAGCGACGGCCTCGGGCTGGATGCGGGATGCGGCCGAGGGGTTGGCGGCAGCCCGGGCAGTCGGAGAGCAGGTAGTTGTAATCTCGACATCTACTGGCGGAACTCTGGCGGCAGCAGCTGCGCTGGATGCCGAACTGAGTGCGGATGTGGCCGCGATGATTTTTGTCTCACCAAACTTCGGTGTGAACATGGCTGCGGCCTGGGTGCCAACATTGCCATGGGCGCGAAATTGGTTGCCTCTTTTGATGGGGGCCGAGCGGGATGTATCCAGTTCTGATACTGAAAAGAATAGGTATTGGACAACAATCTACCCATGGGAGGCGGTTGTGCCGATGTCTGTCATCGTAGATGCAGTCTATGGGTTGGACTTTTCAGGTGCACGGATCCCCGCGCTATTTTGGTTCTCGGATGAGGATCAAGTCGTGCGGCCGGACAGAACGCATGAGGTGGCAAAGACATGGGGAGGCCCGGCCTCCGTTACATTGGTGACCATGAGCCCCGGGGATGATCCAGCCTCGCACGTTGTGGCGGGGCGGTTGATGTCGCCCGGTCAGACGGATGCAACGGTCTTAGGTATGTTGGAGTGGCTATCGGAGCAGGGGATTGAATGATGGAGCAGCGTGTAAGTCTGATCACGATCGGCGTCGAAGACTTAGAAACAGCCGCTGTTTTTTATGAGAAACTGGGCTGGCGACGTGTTGAAAGTCCGGATGGGGTGATTGCGTTTGATCTGATCGGGCAAACGCTGGGCCTCTATCCACTTGCCGCTCTAGCTGACGAAATGGGAGTGGACGTCGCAACTCTGGGAGGCGGACCAATGACGTTAAGCCATAACTGCCGAGCGAAAGATGACGTGGCAGCGCTGATTGATCAGGCGGAACGTGCCGGAGCGGAGGTGCTCAAGCCAGCATCAGACGTCTTCTGGGGCGGACATCACGGGTATTTTCGCGCTCCGGACAAGACGATCTGGGAAATTGCGTTCAACCCGTTCTCGACCTTAGCAGCGGACGGTTCCTTTCGCTGGAACGGGTACTGATCGTGCGTCGGCCGGGCAGCATGTGGAGCCTCGAGAACCTGGGTCGTGTGCGCCTTTCCCGGCATTTCTTCATGCGGGATTTCCTTTATTCCGAAATTGGAAACTTTCACGAGATACAGAACGTACCTGACAACCCCGATCTTGCGATCGAAACGGGGGGTGCGTTTTGTGAAACACTGATGGATCCACTGGAAGAGACCTTTGGGCGGGTCGCTGTACGCTCGGGCTATCGTTCTCGGTCCTTGAACCGGTTCGGGAACGAGAACAGATTGAACTGCGCCCGCAATGACAACCCATTAGAGTGCCACATCTGGGACTGGGGCGAAGGCGACGCGCGTGTCGCGGGTGCTTCGGTCGTTATTCCATGGTTTGCCGACCGGTATGAACAAGGGCGCGATTGGCGGGATCTTGCGTGGTGGTTGCATGACCATCTGGAATACTCTGAAATCTGGTTTTTTCCGAAACTCTGCGCGTTCAATCTGGTATGGCGGCCCAAGCCTGTTAGGCGGATCGACAGTTATATTGCGCCGCGCGGCTGCTTGTTGCGGGCGGGGGCCGATCCGGAAGAAACGCTGGCACAAAGGCAGGCGCGCTACGCGGATTTTCCGCCATTCAGGGCGATCAGTTATCCCTGAAGTTTTACTTGCCCGCCCCTGGCAATCCTCTCATCCTGTAACAAAACAATAAACAACGAGCGGAGGGCGCCAGGGTGATCGAGCCGTTGGTTTTGCTGCCCGGATTGATGTGTGACGCGCGGTTGTTTCAGGCGCAGATCACAGCGATGTCGCATGATCGTGCGGTCACGGTTGCACCAATCACCGGTGGTAAGCGGATAGAGGAGATCGCGTCGGGTCTGCTGGATCAACTACCGCATCGGTTCGCATTGTGCGGGTTTGGTCTGGGTGGAAGCATCGCGCTTGAAATTGTGCGACGCACGCCTGAGAGGGTGACACGATTATGTCTGATCACGGCAGAGGTGCAGGCGGACACGCCTCAGATCGCTGCAGACCGCGAAGAATTGATCATAGGGGCGCAGGCGGGACGGTTGGACGACGTCATGCGCAGAGTGATCGGTTCAGACATGCTGGCCCCGGGACCGCAACGAATTCCGATTCTCGACGATGTATTGCAGATGGCCGGGGCGTTAGGGCCGGATGTATTTGTGCGACAGATGAGAATATTGCAGCGGCGTCCGGATCAGCAAGGCACGTTGCGACGGATCAAGACGCCGACAGTGATCATGTGCGGTGCTCATGATGCCGAAGACACGGTGCGGAAACACGCTTTCGTGGCAGATCTCATTCCGGATGCGGTGCTGCATGTGATTGATGGAGCTGGACATTTCCCAACGCTGGAAGCTCCTGACACAGTAACTGAAACGCTGCTGGACTGGATTCAAACTCCGCTACGGCTGACCTAGTCGTAGAAAGCTGCGCGTTCTTCTTTTGTTAAAATGGTCGGTTGAGCAACGGGGGTGCCCGTCTCGGAATCGAAAAACGGTGTTTTCTTCCAGCTTCCCGACAGGCGCGATTTTAGTACCCGCTTCAGCAATCCCATGGCCGCATAGCGAATTTTTTCGTGAGATTGTTTGCCATCAGGCCTGGGCACAAATCCGCGTGTAGTAATGGGACCAAGACTGTTGTTGTCGGGGATGCGTTTCACTATGACCCCCGCGAATGGAAATTTGGGGGTCAATGGCGTTGTTGCCAATGGCGCGTTGCAGCATTTGGCATACCACCGCAACATGCCCTTGGGACTAAGCTGCATCAAAGCCAAGTGCTCGGCTCCTCGGTCTATCTCGATTTCTTCCGGGGCCATCTGAAAAATGTCGACAGGACCGGGGGCCGGGTCTGGCTGTTTGAAATACAGCTGGGCTGCGCGACAATCATGGCAGAAGCAGACGACATGGGTGCCTGATTTGACGCCGCGCTCTGTGATGTGGCCAGAAAGCGCGCCGCAGTCGCAGCTGAAGGAGAGTTCCTTAGCCGCGGTGCCGCTCATGCCACTTTGTTGCTATTGGCGGCGCGACGGCGTGACTTACGGCTATTTTCATTCATGAAATCAATCACAAGCGGGCGGATGTTGTCACGCCAGCTGCGGCCCGCGAAAATACCATAATGGCCAGCGCCAGGTTCGACATGGCTGGCTTTTTTGCTGTCCGGCAGGCCGGTGCACAAATCAAGCGCCGCAATGCACTGACCGGGTGCCGAGATATCGTCGTTCGCGCCTTCAACCGATTTCACGGCGACATCGGTGATCTTGCCGATATCCACCTTGTGTCCGGCGACAACAAATTCGTTCCGCGCAATCTCGCGGTTCTTGAAGACCCGTTCGACGGTTGAAAGGTAGAACTCGGCCGTCATGTCCATCACGGCGAGATATTCGTCATAGAACCGATTGTGGGCATCGTGATCCGAAGCTTCATCCCGGATCACCCGCTGGATTTGGTCCGAAAACGCCTTGCTGTGGCGCTCGGCATTCATCGACATGAACGAGGCAAGTTGCAGCAGGCCGGGATAGACCATGCGACCGACCCCTTTGTATTTGAAACCAACGCGCTGGATCATGGTTTCTTCCAGTTGGCCCATTGTAACGCGGCGACCAAAATCCGTGACCTCGGTTGGGGTCGCATCCGGATCGACCGGCCCACCGATCAGGGTCAGTGTGCTGGGCTGCGCTTTTGGTTCGACTTCGGCCAGATAGGCGGTTGCAGCCAATGTCAGAGGGGCGGGCTGGCAAACGGCGACAACATGTGTGTCGGGCCCGAGTTCTTTCATAAAATCGACAAGGTAGAGGGTGTAATCCTCAACATCGAACTTGCCTTCGGACACAGGGATATCGCGCGCATTATGCCAATCGGTGATGTAAACTTCGCAATTGACCAACAAGCTTTTGACGGTCGAGCGCAGCAGCGTCGCATAATGGCCCGACATGGGTGCCACCAGCAGAACTTTGCGAGGCTGCGCTTCACGCCCGTTGACGCGGAAGTGGATCAGGTCGCCGAAAGGGCGCTCAAGCACTGTTGTGACATCGACCAAATGGTCTTTACCATCTTCGCAGGTGAAGGTGCGAATACCCCAATCGGGTTTGACGATCATACGTTGGAATGTTCGCTCGGTTACTTCACCCCAGGCTGCCATCCAGTTGAAGGCCGGATTGGGTGTCATCGAAAACAGGGGATAGGACGCCATCGCGCTTGCGGTTGCACCAAGCCATTGGTTGGTGTTACGCATGGTTTCCATCAGGTCATAAGTCATCATGTAGCGCATCGAATGTGCCTCCTGAGTATCAGCCTGAGAATTCGGACCATTCGCCGCTTTGCCCCCCGACGCCTACGACGTTATTCTGCACAGCAGCGAGACTAGGGGGGAATTGTTAAAATGACAACTACCGACGACCAGACGCCAGAATTGACTGAAGAACATATTGAACGACTTAAAGAAAATATGGGCAAAGTCGAAGAATTGTCCAAACGCCTCGTCGAAGTCATGGCGGGAAAAACGCCGCATACCCCTGCGTTAGACGGCCCGAATCAAGAGCTTTTTGCAAAAGCAGCAACAGCCTATTGGGCTGATGTTATGCAAAACCCTTCGAAGCTGCTGGAACAACAGATCGAGTATTGGGGAAAGTCAGTACTCAACTTTGCCGAAGCGCAGAAGGCGATGACCACTGGCGAAAGCGAAGAGCCGGACGCCCCAGTCAAAGATAAGCGGTTTTCCAACCCGATGTGGGACACCAACCCCTATTTCCGCTTGATCCGCCAGCAATACCAGACCAATGCTGATGCGATCGCTCAGGCTGTCGCATCTGTTGATGACCTAGATACCAAAGACAAACAGCGCCTGCGTTATTTCTCGCAACAGATCATCGATATGATGGCGCCGACGAATTTTCTGGCCACCAACCCCGATGCGCTGGAGAAAGCCGTCGAGACTGAAGGTCAGTCATTAATACAAGGGCTTGAAAACCTCGTATCCGATCTTGAGGCCAATGACGGCGAGATGGTTGTCCGGCTCGCCGACGAAAGCGCCTTTGAGATCGGTGGCAATATCGCGACAACGCCCGGAGACGTCGTTTACCGCAACCGGATGATGGAACTGATCCAATATAAACCGGTGACCGAGACGGTGCATGAAACCCCCATCGTTCTGTTCCCGCCCTGGATTAACAAATTCTATATCCTCGACCTGAAGGCTCAGAACAGCTTGATCAAGTGGGTTACCGAGCAAGGCTACACTCTGTTTGTGGTCAGCTGGGTCAATGCCGACAGCTCTCATGCCAATATTGGGATGGAAGATTATATTCAGGAAGGGTTCCTGACTGCCATCGAAGAGGCCAAGAAAATCTGCAAGGTCAAGCAAGTCAACGCGGTAGGCTACTGCATTGCTGGAACGACACTCAGCCTAACCCTTTCGCTGATGAAGCAACGCGGCGACAAATCGGTCAAATCGGCTACCTTCTTCACAACTCTGACGGATTTTGGCGAGCAGGGAGAATTTACGCCGTTCCTGCAAAACGATTTCGTAGATGGGATCGAAGATCAGGTTTCAAAAGACGGAGTGCTGAAGGCCTGGATCATTGGCCGGACGATGTCCTTCCTGCGATCACGGGATCTGATCTACACACCGGCGATCCGCAGCTACATGATGGGAGAGACGCCGCCCGCCTTTGATCTGCTTTACTGGAACGGGGATGGGGCCAATCTGCCCGGTAAGATGGCGATCCAGTATCTGCGTGGTTTATGTCAGAGCAATGGTTTCGTGACGGATGGGTTCGAATTGCTGGGGCATAAGCTGCATATCAAAGATGTGGATGTGCCGCTTATGGCGATTACCTGTGAAACAGACCATATCGCCGCCTGGAAAGACTGCTATCGCGGTGTGCAGCAGATGGGTTCGAAATCAAAATCCTTTGTCGTGTCTGAATCCGGTCATATCGCAGGCATCGTCAATCCGCCCAGCAAGAAGAAATACGGCCACTATACCAACCCTGATCTTAAAGCGGAAGCTGAGACCTGGCTGAAAGAGGCTGACTTCCACGAAGGTTCGTGGTGGCCGATGTGGGAAGCGTGGTTGAAGACGCGGTCAGGCAAGCAGGTTCCGGCCCGGGATACCGGCGATTCGGATCATCCGCGCCTTTGCCCGGCTCCGGGGACCTATGTTTTGGTCAAGGCAAACCGCTGATATCACTTTGAAACTCAAAATATTCTGCATCGCAGCAAGAAAAAACTTGCAATGCTGCGATGCAGCAATCATATTGCCTTCAAGCTGATGAGAACCGGGGTGGGCCCGGAACGGCTAGAAGGATTTAGGACAATGGCAAAGACCCAAGACTTTACCGCGACCCTGAAAGACATGATGGGCGCGTTCCCGGTTGACACAACCGCTCTGGAAGACGCATTCAAATCGACCGCTTCGCTGAACGAAAAGCTGTCGGGTGTTGCTCTGGACGCAGCTGAAAAATCGGCTGAAATCTCGAACAAATGGACCAAAGAAACTCTGGCCAAACTGACCGAGATGTCGAAAGCAAAAACCGAGCCTGCAGATTACGCAAAAGCCGCAACCGACTTCGCAAGCGCGTCGGCTGAAGTTGCTGCTGAAAACCTGGCTGCTTTCGCTGAGATTGCGAAAAAAGTTCAGACCGAAACCGTTGAGCTGCTGATGGCGGCTGGCAAAGACGCTGCAGAAGATGCAACCGCAGCTGTCAAAAAAGCTACCAACGAGGTGACCGCTGCTGCAAAGAAAGCAGCAACCGCCAAGTAAGATAAGACTGCGATATAGCACCCATTCCTCCCAAATGGTGCAATCGCTGCGGGCAGGTCGCTTGACCTGCCCTTTCTTTTTGTTCTGCAGTCGCATAACCTCTGCTGCAACGCATCATCCTTGGGGAGGGTACAGGGTGTCGGAACAAGAAAAACCTCTGCTGATCAAGCGTTATGCCAGCCGTCGGCTGTATAATACTGAGACTAGCGATTACGTGACGCTTGAAGATATCGCGGGCTTTATTCGCGACGGGCGTGAAGTGCAGATCATCGACCTGAAAACCGGCGATGATCTGACCCGCCAATATCTGCTTCAAATCATTGCCGAACACGAAAGCCGCGGCGAGAATGTGCTGCCGGTCAACGTCCTGAATGATCTGGTCCGTAGCTACATGGTGCCGGGCGGGGGCATGATGCCACAATTCCTGCAGAGCTCGTTCGAGATGCTGCGTGAAAGCCAGTCCAAGATGATGGAAAACATGAATGCGATGAACCCGATGTCACAGATGCCGGGTTTCGACGCGATGCAGGCGCAGCAAAAGGCTTTCCTGAAGGCAATGACCGGGGGCTTGGCTGGCAACTGGTCCAGCCCCGAGCAAGAGCCTGAGGCACCGTCCGAGCCGAAAGAAGATCTGGACGACATCAAGAAGCAGCTTGCCGATTTGCAGCAGAAGCTTTCAAAGCTGAGCTGATTTTACCGATGCGCTGGCTGTTTGTGCTGTGCGCGGTGCTTTGGGCTTCCCAGACTGCAGCACAAGGGCAGTTCACGTCGATCTGGGAACCTGTCTGCACATTAGGACAGGATACCGCTGCGGGCTGCGATGATATCCGTGCGCGCGAAATTCTGGACGCTTCGACTGAACCTTGGCGCGCGATAGGGCGCGTCAATTTTGCCAGTCGTAGCCAACGGTCGCACTGCACGGGTGTTCTTGTCGCTGAACATTTGGTTCTGACCGCAGCGCATTGTCTGTTCAACACTGCTCGTCAGCGCTGGATCCCTCCTGGCAGCATCCGCTTTGCATCGGGTTATCAACGCGGTGAGGCCATTGCTGTTTCATCCGTCGCTGCCTACCGACTTGATGCAGAGCAGGGTGTCGGAGGTCGTTTCAACAATCGCGCTGATCTGGATTGGGCCGTATTGGAACTGGATCAACCGATTGGAGCCCAGTTGGGCTTTTTCCCGATTTCCCAGACCGCTGAGAGGGTCGGTTCGGTCGTAGGGTATCCCGGATTGCGCCCGCATGTGCTGAGTCAAACGGGCTCATGTGCCCCAAACCCGTCAGGTGATGGGCTTTTCCATGGGATTTGCCCGGTCATGATGGGAGATTCTGGTGCACCGTTCCTCGTACAAACCGATGCGGGCCTCGCCGTTGCAGGAATACTGTCGCGTATTGCACCAACCCCCGATGGGATTGATGCATTGTTTCTGTCTATACAGGAGTTCGATCTGGGTAGGCGTTAGAGTTAGGTGCCATAAACCGGCATCGGACCAACAACTTCACCAATCGAGGCCAGTAGGATGTCGGCAATGACGTCCAGCTCTTCGCGTGTCAGGCGCACAGGCAGGCGCACATCACAGGCCTTCATCAACATTGCGCGGGTCTGCGGCAGATCAAACTGCTCGGGCAGGAACTGCCAGTTCCAGAAGGCGCGGGCATTGTCCTGACTCATGCCAAACACCTGCACTTTGACGCCACGCGCTTTGGCAGCAGCGGCGAAGGCGCGAATTTCTTCGTCGTTAAGGTCAACCAGATTAAACTGGATTGAATCCGGTGCGCGCTGCTCGGGCGCCAGAGGGGCAGGGACATCGATATAGGGCGACGTGTTCAGTCGATCAGCCACATAGTCATGGTTTGCCAGCCCGTCACGCACTCGGCGGGCCAGTTCGGGGATTTGCGGGCGAATGACTGCGGCGCTGAGGTTGCTCATGCGTAGGTTATACAGTGGCAATCGGTTCTGCCATTTGGCAAAGGCCTGTTCCAGCTCTGACGAACCTGAGTGCTTTTTCCAGTTGTGCTCGTACGCACCCGACATGATGACCGCCTGAGCAACCAGATCAGCATCATCGCTAACCAGAATGCCACCTTCACCGGCGTTGATCATCTTGTAGGACTGGAACGAGAAGCAGCCTACCTTGCCGATAGTGCCAATATTGCGCCCATGCCATGTGGTACCCAACGAGTGGGCTGCATCTTCGATCACCGGGATATCGCGTGCGTCACACAGCTCCATGATGGCGTCCATATCCGAAGTATGGCCGCGCATGTGGCTGATGATCACCGCCTGCACGCTGTCGAGCTTGGCGGCGAAGTCGGCCATATCGACGCGATAGTTGTCGCCGACTTCGCACAGAACCGGAATGCAATCCGCGTGCACGATTGAAGACGGCACGGCCGCAAAGGTAAATCCGGGAATCAGAACCCGCGCATCGCGGGGTAAGCCCAACGCTTTGAGCGACAGAAATAGTGCTGCGGAACAGGACGAAACAGCGAGCGCGTATTTCGTGCCAAGTAGTTCTGCGAATTCTGTTTCCAGCAGGGCGACAGGCGCATCCTGCGGGGCGGTATAGCGGAACAGATCGCCTGACTTCATCAGGGCGTCGATGGCGTCTCTTGCGGCTGCGGGGATAGGTTCGGCTTCATGAACGTTGGGTACAAGCGTCATATTTGGATTTCCCGAATTTTATCTTTGGGAAATATAAATTCGATGCTCTGACAAGCCAAGTCCCAATTCGCATCGTCAGCGAGATTTCACCAATTCGTCGTATGGAATGTGTTCAGATACCCAGCCTGTCGCGCGTCGCGTACCAAGTCATCGCCAAGATCAACAGGGGCGTTCGCAATGCGGGTCCACCAGGGAATGGCAGCGCAGGAACGCGGGCCATGGTATCAAACCCCTCAGCCTGTCCCTGAATCGCCAGTGCCATTAGTTGCCCCGCATGGGTCGCAGTGCCAACGCCGTGACCGGAATAACCCGAGGCGGACAGGATATTCGGTGCGATCCGGGCGAGGTAGGGCATACGCCGCATGGTGATACCGAGGGTTCCACCCCAAGCATAGTCAATCTTGACGTCTCGCAGATGCGGGTAAATCTCGGTCATCGGTTTGCGCACCTTGGCGGCGATGTCCTCGGGGAAACGATAACCATAGCTTTCGCCACCCCCAAACAGCAGCCTTCCATCTGCACTTAACCGGAAGTAGTTCACCACGAATTTCGTGTCAGCAACGGCGATATCCTTGGCCAATACCTTTTGCGCCTCGGCGCCCAATGGCTCGGTTGCCGCGATGAAATTGTTGATGGGCATCACACGCGATGCAACTTGCCGGTTCAGATCGCCGAGATATCCGTTGCAGGCCAGAATAACGTTATCTGCGGTGATCTTGCCTTTTTCAGTGCGCACAGTCACGCGAGCGCCCTGATCGATGCCAAGAACCTCGGTGTCTTCATGCAGTCGTAACCCCGCTCCGACCGCGGCGCGCGCAAGGCCAAGCGCATAGTTCAACGGATGCAAATGCGCCGCACCATTGTCCAGATACCCACCCGCATAGGCAGGTGAGGGACAAAGCCCGCGCGCAGCATCGGCATCCAGGGCTTCGATTTGGTCGTATTTGTATCTGCCCGACAGATGCGCCGCGTGATCATGTAGCTCAGCGCGCTCCGAGTCGTTGAAGCCCAGAACAGCGATTCCTGGCTTCAGATCGCAGTCGATCTGATGCTTTGAGATCAGTGATTTGACCAGATCCTTTGCATCTTCGGCCAGATCCCAAAGCTTTAAGGCGTCGTCATCGCCAACGAGCCGCTCAAGATCCTCCTGGTCCATCCGCTGTGCGCTGCCCAGTTGGCCTCCGTTGCGACCCGAAGCGCCAAAGCCCGCGCGGTGAGCTTCGAGCAGGACAACATCGAACCCGGCCTCAGCCAAATGCAAAGCGGCCGAAAGGCCCGTATATCCGCCCCCGACAATGCAGACGTCCGCGGTGTGGTCGCCTACAAGTGCCGGATAGCGGTCGAATGGATGCGCAGTCGCGGCGTACCAGCTCGGCGGGTACTCCGCCTTGCGATCATTGGAATACAGCAGGTTCATCGCGTCGTTGCCTTAGACGTTCATCAGCAGATGCTCGCGTTCCCACGGGGAAATGACCTGCAAGAACTCTTCGTACTCAGCACGCTTGACGATGCCGTAGACGCGGGCGAATTCAGGACCCAGAACTTCGTGCAGGGCTGTTGCTTCATCAAACAAGTCCAGGGCTTCACCCATGATCTGAGGGATATCGCCGTCGCCTTCATAGGCGTCACCGTAGAATTGGCGGCGTGGGCGTTCTTGCTGAGTCAGCCCCAAATAGCCGCAAGCCAGTGACAATGCGATGCCCAGATAAGGGTTGCAGTCCATGCCGGCGATGCGGTTCTCGACCCGGCGCGCCTCGGGGCCGGACAGAGGTACGCGAATGCCGGTTGTGCGGTTGTCGCGCGCCCACTCCAGATTGATCGGCGCCGCGTGGTCTTTGACGTAGCGGCGATAAGAATTCACATACGGCGCCATCACCGCAAGCCCTGCGGGCAGGTGGTTTTGCAAGCCGGCGATGAAGTTGTAGAATGCGTCTGTCTCTCCGCCCTGAGGGCCCGAGAAAATATTTTGACCCGATTCCATATCGATAATCGAGTGATGGATGTGCATGGCCGAGCCCGGCTCATCTTCGATCGGTTTCGCCATGAACGTGGCAAAGCAGTTGTGACGCAGCGCGGCTTCGCGGATCAGACGTTTGAAGTAGAATACCTCATCGGCCAGTTTTACAGGATCGCCATGACGCAGATTGATCTCAAGTTGACCGGCCCCGCCTTCTTGCGTGATCCCGTCGATTTCAAACCCCTGAAACTCGGCAAAGTCGTAGATGTCGTCGATCACCGGCCCGAATTCATCGACCGCCGTCATCGAATAGGCCTGCCGCGCCGCCGCCGGACGGCCCGAGCGGCCCATCATCGGCTTGATCCCTTGCGCCGGGTCTACATTCGGCGCGACAAGGAAAAATTCCATCTCAGGGGCGACAACCGGCTTCCAACCCTTGTCATGGTACATCTTCACAACGCGTTTAAGCACATTGCGCGGGCTGAAGGGGATCGGTTCCCCATCCCGGTCGAACGCGTCGTGAATCACCTGCAACGTCCAGTCACCCGTCCAGGGTGCAGCCGACGCAGTTGAGAAATCAGGCTTCAGGATCATGTCGCGTTCAATGAAACCATCTTCACCTGCGGCTTCGCCCCAATCCCCAGTAATAGTTTGGTAGAAAATACTGTCGGGTAGGTGAAAATAAGATTGCTTTGCGAATTTCGACGCCGGGACCGCCTTGCCGCGGGCGATGCCGGGCAGGTCAGAGATGATGCATTCAACCTCATCCAGCCGTTTGCCTTCGAAATATGTGCGTGCCGCTTCAGGCAGCTGATCTGTCCAGTCGGCCATCAGGCCCTCGCTTTCTTTAGGAATTCTGCCATGTGGCGACCGATTTTGGCATTGTCATCCGGGGCATCATGTCGGTTCGCGGCCGCCTGCATCAACGCATCAGGAACCACGCCTTTGCCTCGGGTCTCCATCAAGCCCTGAATGAAGTCGTTTCCGTATTCAGGATGGGCCTGCACGGTCCAGATCGTATCGCCATAAGTGACCATGGCGTTTTGGCAAAAGTCATTCGTGCCAGTGACCACAGCACCTTCGGGCAGTTGGGTCACCTGATCCTGATGCCATGCGTTCAGGGTGACGGTTTGATCGCCAAAACGATAATCGGTGCGTCCAATGGCCCAACCATCTTTGAACTTTTCCACTTTTCCACCAAGGGCTTGCGCGATGATCTGGTGACCAAAGCAGACACCGATCAGCGGGTTTCCGGTTTTCTGAATGTCCCGGATCAATTGTTCGAGCGGTGGTATCCACGGGTGATCTTCGTAAGCACCATGGCGTGAGCCCGTGATGACCCATCCATCCGCCTGATGTGCGTCCTCAGGAAACTCGCCATCGACGACTGCATATGTTTGGAATTCGAAGCCGTTCCCGCCCAGCAATGCACGAAACATTCCATCATATTCCCCGAATTGATCATACAATTCGTCGGGTGGGTGGCCGGTTACAATGATGCCGATTTTCATAGTTCACCAAATTTGATCAAATTTATTCTAGCGGAGCAGAACGAGGCGGGCAAGAGGCTCATACGCTCTCGAGATAGCTAAGCCAGTGGCTTTCAGGGGGCCGCTCTGCGAAGCGCGCGATTTCCTGCCGTTTTGTCATCACCATGTTGCGGATCAGGTCAGCAGGGAAGATGCGCGCAACCAACGGGTCTGCCTCAAATGCGGAAATGGCTGAGGACCAATCGGGTGCAAGCTGCGGAAGGTCTGCAACCTCATAAGCATTTCCGGATATCGGAGCAGGTGGCTGCAAGCCGTCCTCTATACCAAGCAGCGCGGCACCTAGCACGGCGGCCAGCATGAGATAGGGGTTGATGTCTCCCCCAGCGACGCGATGTTCGATCCGTCGGGCGGCAGGGGCACCGCCCGGAATGCGCAGGGCGGCTGTGCGGTTCTCGTAGGCCCAGCTTGCCCCGGTGGGGGCGTGCGCACCGGGTACGAGCCGTGTGTAAGAGTTTCCATGCGGCGCGAAGATCAGGGTTGAGCCGGACATCGCGGCCAGACATCCCGCAACCGCTGAGCGCAGCAATTTGGTGCCTTCGGGCCCCCCGTCGTCAAAGATATTTTGGCCATCAGCGTCAATAACCGAGAAGTGCACATGCATCCCGTTGCCAGCATCCTCGGCGTAAGGCTTGGCCATGAAGGTCGCAGTGAATCCGTGTTTTCGTGCAAGACCACGCGTCAAGCCTTTGAAAAGCCACGTATCATCGGCGCAGCGCAAGGCGTCCTGATGATTTAGGTTGATCTCAAATTGGCCAATCCCGCTCTCAGAAATGGCGGTTTGGGCCGGGATGCCCATTGCGGTGCAGCCATCGTAGAGATCGGTGAAAAACGCATCAAAGGCATCCATCTCGGCCATCGACAGAACGGCCTCGTCCTGCAGCCTGCGGCCGGTGACCGGGTTGATAGGAGCTTGCGGTTGGTCGCCTGAAGCGTCGAGCAGAGTGAATTCCAGCTCAGTGGCGGCAACAACCGACCAGCCTCGTTCTGCATAGCGGTCCAGTACCGCAGATAGCGCGTGCCGGGGATCGCCCGCAAAGGGAGTTCCATCATCATGATAAAGGCACATGGGCACCAGAGCCGTGGCTGTGTCGAGCCAGGGCACCGGCGCTGGGCCACGCCCCGTCGGACGCAGGACGCCATCGGCATCTCCGCTTTCGAAGACCAGCGGGCTGCCATCAATATCGGCTCCCCAAAGATCGACATTGAGCGCTGAGAACGGCATTCGAACAGCCCCCTTATCCAGCTTGGTGGCATAGGAGGGCGGCACGCGTTTGCCGCGCATCTGTCCGTTCAGGTCACAGGCGGCGACGCGAAATGTGTGCAGGGCGCTCAGGTCCATTGTAGGCTCCGTGGTCTTGTCACGAGAGGTTTAAATCAGGATTAGCGCCTTGTCACTAAATTTGATCAAATTATGAGTCAACGCTTATTGCGACGAGGGCCGAAGCTGGAAATCTTCCAACTTGTACAGGGATCAAAACCGCTTTCTTCCGAGTTGTACAACATTCAGGCACCTGATTGTGCCTGGCGCGGTGATCCCTATAGTCTCGGGTATGTTCATCTTTCTTACTATTGCGTTACTGGTCGCAGGCGGGATCGGCTATTACCTCTGGTCCAAAAAGCAGGCCCGCGCGGCACTGCTGGCGACCCATCTGACCTCGCATCAGGGTGACATCATCGAACAACAGGTGCCCATCATCCGGCGGCTACCCGCCTCATTGCGCAGCCACCTGGATGGCAAAGTGAATCTGTTTCTGGATCAGGTCAGCTTTTATGGCTGCGACGGGCTGGAAGTGACCGAAGAGATGGAGCTATCGATTGCGGCGCAGGCCTGTCTTCTCGTGATCAACAGCGATCTTTGGTATGACAATCTGACGACCATTCTGATCTATCCCAATGCGTTCAAGTCAAAGCAGCAGCGACGCTCGGGTTATGTAGTCTCGGAGAAAGAGATCGTACGAACCGGAGAAAGCTGGGATCGCGGGCCGGTCATTTTGTCATGGGCACACAGCCGGCAGGGCGCGCTGGATGATCGCGATGGCCAGAATGTGGTGCTACATGAATTTGCGCATCAGATTGATGATCTGTCCGGAGGTACGAATGGTGTGCCGATCCTGAGCGAAGGGCAGAGTTTTGCCGAATGGGAAAAGGTTTTCCTGACCGCCTATGACGCGCATGTCCACGCTGTTGAAAGCGGGCGGCGTACGGTAATCGACCCCTATGGTGCGACGGGGCATGAAGAGTTCTTTGCGGTCTCGGTCGAAGTATTCTTCGAGCGCCCCCGTGCGTTGAAGTACGAGGTGCCAGAAGTCTACGAGCAGCTTTCGAAACTGTTCCGACTCAATCCAGTGGACTGGGCTTAGCGGGCAAGGTTCAGGCGGAACCGCATCTTTGCTTTTCGCTCGGCTGGCAGGTGGCGGTTCAAGCGTTTGTTGATCATGCCAAACCCCCAAACGATCACCAGCGTCAACAGGATGAAATAGAATGCCAGAATCGGGTAGGGGATGAACGGGTTGAACGTCTTGTCCGCGAAATAGCTGGCGTAGTACAGCGCATCGCCCCTTTGCTGCCAGGCCGGGAAGGCCGAGAAGAAGACCAGCGTAGTTGCGTGGAACAGAAAGATCGCCTCGTTCGTATAGGCGGGCCATGCCAGTCGCAGCATGGTGGGCCAGACGATGCGGCGGAACCGGGACCAGCCCGACATGCCGTAGGCATCTGCCGCTTCAATATCTCCCTTGGGGATCGAGCGGAGGGCGCCATAGAAGATCTCGCCCGAATAGGCGGCTGTGTTCAGGAACAGCACAATCAGGGCGCCCAGCCAAGCCGAGGTCAGAGCGTCGAACATCGGGTAAGTTTTCTTCAGTGACAGGAAGAAGAAATACGCAAAGAAGAACTGAATGAAGAGCGGCGACCCCCGGAACAGGAAGATGAACCACTCGGACGGTTTGCGCAGCCATTTGTTGGTGGATGCTTTTCCAACGGCCAATGCAGTGGCCAAAAAGAACCCGGTCGCCAGCGCCATCGCGCCGAAATAGACGTTCCAGATCATACCCGAGCCGATCAGGGTAAACTGCTCACACAATGTGAAATCGGTCTTGGGCAGAAGGCGTTCACCGAAGCCAAGCGAACGGAGGCCATAATCCTGTATGGTCTGGATGCAGCTCATGCGGTGGTCTCCTTACGCAGAAGCTCGCCGCCTGATGTGGCCTGACCGTGGGACAGGCGACGCATCAGTTTCTCAAGCCCGAGTTCCGAGAAACGCGTCATGCCAAGGTAGAAGATCAGCAATCCAAGGAAGTACCACATGCGCCAATCGCCATGGGGGTACTGCGTGAATTTCGAAGTTTTTGTGCCGCCCAATTCGCGGGCCCAATAAACGATATCTTCGACCCCCAGCAGGAACAGCAGGGGGGTCGCCTTGATCAACACCATCCACAGGTTGGACAGACCGGGCAGGGCATAAACCCACATTTGAGGAACAAGGATTTTCCAGAATGTCTGGCGTCGGGTCATGCCGTAGGCTTCTGCCGTTTCCAGCTGCGCATGCGGCACGGCGCGCATGCCGCCGAACAAGACGTTGGCAGCGAAAGCGCCGAACACAATGGAAAATGTGATGACCGCGAGGAAAAAGCCGTAGGTTTCGTGCACCCATTCAGGGGCGCTGCCCAGTGGTAGTTTGGCGGCCTGGCAGACGAGGAAATCGTTGCCCTGACGGATCGGATCGGTCCAGTCGGGGCAGAGAATCTTGTGTCTTACCCACTCAAAACCCTGATCCAGAGCGATCACGAAGAACATGAAAAAAGCAATATCCGGCACGCCGCGTACGATCGCGATATACCCTTTGCCCAACCAGCTAACCGGCGGGATATGCGAGCGCGCCGCCATTGCTCCGACAAAGCCAAAACCCAACGCAACCGGGGCGGTGACCGCCAGCAAGGCCAGCACCTTCAGGAATGAGGCGTAGAACGACCAGTGGACACCGTTGGTCAGGTAGCATGAGAACCAACGGAATGTACCCAGCGTATCGGGATCGGAGCAGTACGAGAAAATGGCGGGCCTCTTAGACTGGCAAGGGCGCTGCAGCGACGCGCCCAGCGTTCAGGGCGCGCCACTTGGATCATTAGATTAGAAGGTCGAGGACACTTCCCACTTGGTGATCAGCTCGTTCAGGCTGCCATCATCCTTCATGGATTGGATCGCTGCGTTGAACTTTTCTTTCAGTTCACCGTCCGATTCACGGATGCCCATGCCGACGCCACCGCCCAGCGGTACGTCATCGGCAACAAATTTCAGCTCACCGTCTTCTTCGACGATCGGTGCGAGGAAGGATTTGTCAGCCAGCACAGCATCGGCTTCGCCGTTGCGGACGGCTGCGATGGTTTCTTCAGGGCTGGCGAATTCGACCAGAGTTGCACCGGATTCAGCAATGTAACCTGCCTGAATGGTTCCGGTCTGAGCTGCGACAACGCCACCAGCGACGTCAACGTCATCGGACAGCGCAACATAGGCAGACGGATCCGGTGGCGTATAGTTCTGGGTGAAGTCGATGACTTCGTCGCGCTCGTCGGTGATCGACATACCTGCGATGATCACGTCATAGTTGCCCGACACCAGGTTCGGAATGATCGAATCCCAGTCGTTCTTGACCCATTCGCATTCCAGATTCGCGCGCTTGCACAGCTCATCGCCCAGTTCACGTTCGAAACCGTCGATCTCACCCGCGTCGTTGATGAAGTTCCAAGGCGCATAGGCGCCCTCGGTGCCCATGCGCACGGTATCGGCCATGGCGATACCGGCGGTCAGCGCCAGTGCTGCAGTGGTCAGAATCAGGTTTTTCATTGTTACTCCCCTTATTGGTTCTGTCCGTTGATTAAGCCGCCTGAGTGGCGGAGAGAAAGCCCTGAAGCCGTTCGGATTCAGGGGTGGTGAATAGATCTTCTGGTAGGCCCTCTTCTTCAATCAGGCCCTGATGCAGGAAGACGACGTGGCTCGAGATATCCGCAGCCATCTTCATGTCGTGGGTCACGATGATCATGGTGCGGCCTTCCGCAGCCAGATCCTTGATCACCTTGATCACTTCCTGTTCCAGTTCGGGATCGAGCGCCGAGGTCGGTTCATCGAACAGCAGCGCCTGCGGTTCCATGCACAGGCCGCGCGCGATCGCGGCGCGCTGTTGCTGTCCGCCCGACAGCTGTGCCGGATAAACATCGCATTTGTCGCCGATGCCGACCTTTTCCAGATACCTGCGTGCGCTGTCCTCAACCTCAGACCGATCTCGGCCCAGAACGGTGACGGGGGCCTCCATCACGTTTTGCAGGATGGTCATATGCGCCCACAGATTAAACTGCTGAAACACCATCGACAGGTTGGTGCGGATGCGCAGCACCTGTTTGGGGTCGGCGGGACGACGGTGATTGTGGCTGCCGGTCCAGCGGACAGGTTCGCCTTTGAACAGAATCTCGCCTTCTTGGCTGTCTTCCAACAGGTTGCAGCAGCGTAATAGGGTGGATTTCCCCGAGCCTGAAGACCCGATCAGCGAGACAACGTCGCCGCGATGCGCGGTGATATCCACGCCCTTGAGCACCTCAAGTTGGCCAAAGCTTTTGTGAAGGTTCTTGATCTCGATGACGGGAGCGGCGTCTGTCACGGGCTGTCCAGATATGATTGGTGTTGGTGCGGTAATAGGGCTGAAAAATCGGGCTAATGCAATGCGCAAATAACAAGTTCACGCTGAGAAATAGCCAATTTGGCCAATGACGCTGTCAGAATTGTCAGTTGGTTGGGCGATTTGCGTGCCGTTAGGGCGAACAGACAGGTAAGCTTATGAGATTTGCTGTGACGGTTCTCAGGCTATCGACACCACCATCATATGAACGATATCCAATGCCAACATTGCGGGACTTACCGGCCGTTCGTCTAATCGTTCACGCTTTTGAGAATTTGTTGATAGAACGCGACGTTTCCATCCTCACCAATAGGCCGTGCGACCCATTCCAAATCCAAACTCAGTGCTCCTGCGGGTACGATTTGCCGCGCGATATCGGGCGGTGTGGTTTCGTCAGACGTTCCATTCTTCCAGTCGTGAAAGGCTGATGAGTATCGAAAGACCGCTCCGCTAACCGGCAAATCGAGCAGCCCGCCCTCGGCAAAGAACGTCAATCCGTCACCCATTTCTTCCCCGATGAGTTTGAGCCTGTTTCCCAATCGATGTCTAAGGATGGCTACAAACACTATCGCTGCGGAAAACGTGAATTTATCGACAAGCACAACAACCTGCTTGATTGCGCTTTCCGAGATCGCGTCGATCAAGGGCATCGTTAAAAGAAAGTCGCCACCAGTATTTCCGCGAACGTCAATCAGAAGTGTTTTGGTCGAGCCGGCGCGCACATGTTCCACTGCGGCTGAGATGGCTTTGGGTAGCGCACTTTCGTTCGGATCAAAGAAGCTTGGTAACACTATTGATAGCCCAAGCTCTTGCCAGTCCTGTATTTCCACAAAAATCTCGGGCTCCCAAGCTGGATCAGCCTTGCCGTGCTCGTTTCTCGGGTAGAGCATCGATCCGGGAACCGTATGTTCATTTGCCAATTTCAGATTCGCTATCTGTCCATTTTCGTCCTGCACACGATATTCGGTCGCTTTGCCGTTTGACGAATAACCCAAATGTGCCAAAGCGTACGGCCACGCAAAAAGGATCGGACCGATGACCCTTTTCCTTTGGCATGTTCCCGCCAGAAAACTCTCTGCCGTGGCTTCGATTTGGCTCAAGGCCACACCGTTGATCGCGATCAATTTTCCTCGCGGTGCAATTACCCCTGGTGCCGCCCCCATGACCTGCACTGAACGCCCCACGCTCACAAACCTCAGCGGCAGCACCGAGATCGCATCATTCGGGATCAGCCTTGTGTGCCCATTTTGGGGGAGTGCCAATAGGCGCATCGCGGACATCAAGAAGGCTTCGATGCAGCCCTCCGAGGCGTATCTCCGGGTTTCACTAAGGCAGCTGTCTATTACGGCCTTATCGATCCGACGAAAACTGGGA
Organism: Ruegeria sp. G2; assembly: GCF_056533505.1. NCBI lineage: Bacteria > Pseudomonadati > Pseudomonadota > Alphaproteobacteria > Rhodobacterales > Roseobacteraceae > Ruegeria > Ruegeria sp. G2. The sequence continues at coordinate 194,923 of NZ_JBQFON010000001.1, forward strand.
TCGGTTGGCAGAGCAGTTTCTAGAATTTGCTTCAGGTCTTCCGTCAGCGCCATGATTCACAGTGCGCATAGCCAATCGTCAATGTCTAGATTGGGCTCGAAGCCGACATCAAGCTTTCTCAGCTTAGGTAAAATTATCCAGCAGCTTCGTAGTTGGGCTTTTCGCTTGGCTGTGCTGCAATTGGCTCAGGCCTTTGCTGCTTTTTGCCGTGCCAGTGCCGAATCCACGTCGCTGACACCCAACAGGCTTACGACGAGACGCAGCAGCGAATCCTCTTCTCCGCTGCGGTGTCCATCTGCCAATGCAACCGACCACATTGCCTGCACCACGGCTAGGCGATCATCATAGGCAATGGCCTCTTTGATGGCGCGGGTAAAGCGGACGGTGTCGGGGGCTTCTGCCTCAAGATCTTCAGCACGGGCGCGCAGGGCAGCAGCTTCGAACGGGGACAGGTCAAAACGTTCAGCCGAGATGCGGTCGATCCGGGCCATTTCGGTATCGGCATAGTCATTGTCGGATCGTGCTATGCGCACCAACAAGGCGGTGAGGGCCAGACGCGCGTCATCTTCTACAAGCGGGTCGGGCTGCGGCTGTGTAAGCCGGGACAGGAAATCACTGAACATGGTCAAACATATAGAGGCTGCTCAAGTCGCTTCCAAGCGGCTTTGTATCCGTTCGCGTGCGGCCTTACTGTCGTTGAAGCTGAGACCCATGGCAATGCGGGCCTCTTCGACGATCTTGACCTCGCCTTCATCCGTATTGCCGTCGGCCAGAACCACCTCCCAAAGCGCGTCCAGAGCCGCCAGACGTTCGTTCAGGTTGGTGGTTTCGCGGATCAGTTTGCCGAACGTGTCGGTTTCGGGAGCGGCTGCGTGCAGCTTCTCGCAAGTGGCGCGGACCTTGGCGGCCTCGATCGCGTTGTGCTGGTAGAGGCGCGCAAGGATGCGGTCGATCAGGCTGATCTCTTCCAGCTTATAGTCGCGATCGGCCTGTGCTACGCGCACTAGCAGCGCCCCCAAAGCCAGTTCGGCATCAGGATCGGGCAACTTGTCATGTTGCGGAGGCCGGAAGGCCTGGAAGAATTTTTTCAACATGAGGTCAAGATATTCCGTAATTCGAGGCGCGCCAAGCGGTGCTAGCCTTCATAGCCTTGAATAATCACAAGATCAGCGGTTGAAACCGGATCGCGAAGGGCTTTGGCGGCCTGATATCCTGCGCTTTCATAACAGGCCAGGGCTTGTTCATAGCTGGGAAACTCGATCACGACTGTACGGGCGCGGGCTTTACCCTCGACATCGGTTCTTTCACCGCCACGCACAAGAAATTTGCCGCCATATTCGGCAAAAGGGGCCGCGTTGGCAGCGACATACGATTTGTAGGTTTCGATGTCGTCTACGTCGACATGGGCGACCCAATAACCTTTGGCCAAAGCAATTCCTCCGCTGATGTCTGATGCAAGGTGCGGAGGAACTGCATAAAATGCAATCCCTTAAAAGTGGATCAACCGCTGGTCTGCAGTGCCTCGCGCGCTTTGTCCTGCAGCCAAGCGATCATTTGCCGATAAGGCACCGGGCCATAGCTGATCCGCGCCACGCCGAGTTTTGCAAGCGTTGGCGTATCCGGCGTGCCGGGCAGGGCGATGATGTTGACCGGCAGGTCGGTGGCCTCGCAAAGCTGGCCAATCATCGCTTCGTCTTTCAGGCCCGGCGCAAAGAAGCCGCTGGCCCCAGCATCGGCATAGGCTTTGGCGCGGGCCATGGCATCATCCAGCATCGCCTGGTCATGCGTTTCCGGAGTGGCCTTGAGGAAGATGTCAGTGCGTGCGTTGATGAAGGCGGGAACACCGGCCACGTCACAGCTTTCGCGCATTGCGGCGACACGCGCGGCTTGGGTTTCAATGTTATAAAGATCTTTAGTACCAACAATTTGGTCTTCGAAGTTGAAGCCGACAACGCCGGTTTCCAGCGCGCGTTTGACATTGGCCGATATACCGAAAGTATCTTCGGCATAGGCGCCTTCAAGGTCCATCGTAACCGGGATATCGACCGCCTCAACAATGCGGCGGGCGTTGTCCAGCGCCGCATCAAAGGGGATGTTCTGCCCATCCGAAAACCCCTGTGCCATCGCGACCGGAGCACTGCCGGTCGCTAGTGCCTTGGCCCCCGCATCGCGCACAGCGGTGGCGCTGCCGGGGTCCCAGATATTGTAAAGGATGACCGGATCGCCCTTCTTATGCAGTGCGGCAAAAGTTTCTGCTTGGGTAATCTGGTTGGTCATGGCCGGTCTCCTGTCGCTGCTATGGCGGCAGTTAACCGTGTAACTGGTCGGCGCGTAAAGATATTTCGCGCCGAGGGGTACAATACTGTTATCGGTCCGTGATCAGACCAGACGCGAGGTGTCTTTTGCGGCGCGCACGAACTCGCGGAACAGGGGGTGCGGATCGAAGGGTTTGGATTTCAGTTCCGGGTGGTACTGAACGCCGATGAACCATGGATGATCCGACCATTCGACGATCTCGGGCAGACGGCCATCAGGGGACATGCCCGAGAAGTTCAGGCCGGCTTTTTCCAGCTTGTCGCGGTACTTGATGTCAACTTCATAGCGGTGTCGGTGGCGCTCCTCGATCTGGGTGCTGCCATAGACGTCTGCGACCTTGGAGCCTTCGGCCAGGACGGCGTTATAGGCGCCTAGACGCATGGTGCCACCTTTGTCATCACCGACTTTGCGCTCGACCTTGTGGTTGCCCTGCACCCATTCCTTGAGGTGGTAAACAACGGGCTCAAAACGCTTTTTTCCGGCCTCGTGGTCGAACTCCTCGGACCCGGCTTCGGTGATTCCCGCCGCATTGCGTGCAGCTTCGATGACCGCCATCTGCATGCCCAGACAGATGCCCAGATAGGGCACCTTGTGCTCGCGGGCGTATTGAGCAGCCTTGATCTTGCCTTCAGTGCCGCGTTCGCCAAACCCTCCGGGGACGAGGATGGCGTGGAAACCTTCGAGATGGGGGGCGGCGTCTTCGGTATCGAACACCTCGGCATCAACCCATTCGACCTTGACCTTGACCCGGTTGGCCATGCCGCCATGCGTCAACGCCTCGGCGATCGACTTATAAGCGTCTTCCAACTGCGTGTATTTGCCGACGATCGCGACCTTCACTTCGCCCTCTGCGTTGTGAATGCGGTCGCTGACGTCTTCCCACTTGGCCAGATCGGGCTTGGGGGCAGGACTGATCTGGAACGCGTCCAAAACCGCCTGATCCAGACCTTCGCGGTGATAGGCCAGCGGGGCGTCATAGATGGTGGACAGATCCTGCGCTGCAATAACGCTATCGGGGCGGACGTTACAGAACAGGGCCAGCTTTTCGCGTTCTTTCGTCGGAATCGGTCCTTCCGAGCGACACACCAGAATGTCAGGCGCAAGACCGATCGAGCGCAGCTCTTTCACCGAATGCTGGGTCGGTTTGGTTTTCAGTTCGCCCGAGGCTTTGATGTAGGGCAGCAGCGTCAGGTGCATGAAAAGGCACTGACCGCGCGGCTTGTCTTGGCTGAACTGGCGGATGGCTTCAAAGAAGGGCAGGCCTTCGATATCACCCACGGTTCCGCCAATTTCGCAGAGCATGAAATCAACCTCATCCTCGCCAATGGCGATGAAGTCCTTGATCTCATTGGTGACGTGCGGGATCACCTGAATGGTTTTGCCGAGGTAATCTCCACGGCGCTCTTTCTCGAGCACGTTGGAATAAATCCGTCCCGAGCTGACCGAGTCGGTTTTGCGTGCGGCCACGCCGGTGAATCGCTCATAGTGGCCAAGGTCCAGATCGGTCTCGGCCCCGTCATCAGTGACGAACACCTCGCCATGTTCGAACGGCGACATCGTGCCCGGATCAACGTTCAGGTAGGGGTCCAGCTTGCGCAGACGCACCGAATACCCTCGGGCCTGTAACAGCGCGCCCAGAGCCGCCGAAGCCAGTCCTTTGCCCAAGGATGAAACCACACCACCAGTGATGAATATAAAACGCGCCATGTTGTTCGGCTGCTCCCGTGAGACGTCATTATCAGCTGCCCGGCGGCTTACAAAAAACCGCTGCATCACGGGACTTCACATATAAAGGATTCGCGCACATAGCGCAAGAGAACCGCAAGATGCTGTTGCAGTTCCCCTATGAATTTCTAGGTTTTGTGGCTTAGTCGGCAGCCTGCGGGATCAGCGGAGCGTTGTCGCCTTGTGCTGGCGGCAGCAGTTCATCCGCAGTTGGAACCGTCGGAGCGCTTTCCTCAGCCGGTACCGGAGCAGGTACGCCCAAACGATCAATTACTGAGCTGCCCGAAGATTTCTGAGCGGCCAGAATCGTCAGCGTGATCGAGGTTACGATGAAACACGCAGCCAGGATCCAGGTCAGCTTGCCCAGAGCGGTCGCTGCCGCGCGGCCGGTCATGGCCCCGCCACCACCGCCACCCATGCCAAGGCCGCCGCCTTCGGAACGTTGCATCAGCACAACGACAATCAGGCCCAAAGCCAGAAGAAGGTGGATGATGAGAACGACGTTTTCCATGGTGGTCCTGTACAGCGTGGCGTGTATCGCGTGGTACTTATGCAAGTTTGCCAGCGGGGGCAAGTCACGAGTTGGCATCACGAGCAGTGATGTTTCATATCACGCCAAAGAGACTGGACAGGGTGCGGTTCTGTCGCGCAGGCTGCGCCCCATGCCACATGATGATCACGACCACCCGCACGCCCTGTTGCCCCCTGAACCCGCGCTTCGCGTCAAAGCGCTTGAAACGATTCTGACTCGCAATGGGCTGATCGATCCGGCCGCTTTGGATGAAATCATTGATACTTATCAAAACAAGATCGGTCCTCAGAACGGCGCGCGTGTTGTTGCCAAAGCCTGGAGCGATCCTGCTTTCAAAGCCGCGCTGCTGGAAGACGCCACTTCGGTCGTGGCCGATCTGGGGTATTACGGGCGGCAGGGTGAGCATATGGTTGTGGTGGAAAACACGCCCGAGCAGCACAACATGGTCGTGTGCACTCTGTGCAGCTGTTACCCGTGGCCGCTGCTGGGTATCCCCCCCGGCTGGTACAAATCCGATGCCTACCGCGCCCGCGCCGTACGCGAACCACGCAAGGTTCTGGCCGAATTTGGCGTGACGCTGCCCGAAGATACATCCGTACGGGTGTGGGACTCGACCGCTGAGATTCGCTATCTTGTCCTGCCGATGCGACCGGAGGGGAGCGAGGGGCTGAGCGAGGAAGAACTCGCCGCGCTGGTAACCCGCGACAGTATGATCGGCACCGGGCTGCCCAAGGTGCCTTCATGACGCGGGTTCATGACATGGGAGGGCGTTTTGGCGATGGCGCGGTTGTGCCGGAGGCTGAGGACGCTCCGATCTTTGCGGAAGACTGGCACGGTCGGGCGCTGGCGGTAACACTCGCTGCGGGATTTCTGGGGCAATGGAATATCGACGTCTCACGCCACGCGCGTGAAAAACTGTCTCCGAAAGACTACGCGCGGTTTTCTTACTATGAGAAGTGGATATCCGGTCTAGCCGATCTTTTGGTCGATAAGGGTGTCCTGACGCTTGAAGATTTGCGCGGTGTGGACCGAGATGGTGCCCATCCATTGGCAGAGCGCACCCTGAAGGCTGAGGCAGTTGTGGACGCTTTGGCCAAAGGTGGACCCGCGGATCGCCCGTCGAACGTCGAAGTTCAGTTTGAAACCGGGCAAGCCGTCCGAACTCTGGGCCAGAGCGCAAATCGCCTGGTTGAGGGCGGTCACACCCGACTTCCGGCCTATGCCTCGGGCGCAAAGGGTCGCATTCTCAGATTGCATGGCACCCATGTGCTGCCGGATTCCAACGCCCATGAATTGGGTGAGGCCCCTGAGCCGCTTTACGCCGTCGCGTTTCCCACCTCGGAGCTTTGGGCAAATCCTGAGCATCCGTCAGACGAAGTCGTATTGGATCTGTGGCAATCTTATCTGGAACCCGCATGAGCGATTGTATCACCCAATCGGCCCCGGATCCGATTTTCGCCGAGCCCTGGCACGCGCAGGTTTTTGCAGTCACCGTAGCTTTGAACGAAACGGGCCGGTTTGATTGGTCGGACTGGGCAGAGCGGTTTTCCATTACTTTGAAACGGAACGGTCTCAAAAAAGAACTGGATGGTGGTGACGATTACTTTCACGCTTGGTTGGAGACCTTGGAGGCGCTGCTGGCTGAGCAGGGAGAAGCACCCACTGATGATGTCCAGGATCTTCGCAATGCATGGGAAGAGGCCTATCTGACAACACCCCATGGTCACCCCGTACACTTGCGCTAAAAGCAGAAGGGGCGCTGCCCCCGCCGCCCGTCCGGGCGACTCCCCCGGGATATTTAAAGCCAGATGAAGCAGGGCTTCCGCTCTTCATCTGGCCATATCTACCTCCGCCGAAAGCATCGCGCGCAGCGTGATTTGCATCTGCGGCGAAATATCGGTTTCCCTGCCGTCTGTGCCCCGCTATATGAGCCGGGTTTGAATATTCAGCGCAAAAGGACCGGATATGGCCAATGTGGTTGTTGTCGGCGCCCAGTGGGGTGACGAAGGAAAAGGCAAGATTGTCGACTGGCTCAGCGAGCGTGCAGACGTGATCGCGCGTTTTCAGGGTGGACATAATGCCGGGCACACACTGGTCATTGAGGGCGAGGTATACAAACTGCACGCGCTGCCTTCGGGCGTGGTGCGCGGCGGCAAGCTGAGTGTGATCGGCAATGGTGTTGTTCTTGATCCGTGGCACCTGATCAAAGAGATCGGAACAATCCGTGCACAAGGCGTCGATATCACGCCAGAGACGTTGATGATCGCCGAAAACACCCCACTGATCCTGCCGTTCCATGGCGAGTTAGATCGTGCGCGCGAGAGCCAGAATTCAGTCGCCAAGATCGGGACAACCGGTCGCGGGATCGGTCCGTGTTATGAAGACAAGGTCGGGCGTCGCGTAATTCGGGTGGCTGACCTGGCCGATGACGCAACGCTGGCGCTCCGGGTGGATCGGGCGCTGGTCCATCACAACGCGCTGCGCAATGGTTTGGGGCTTGATCCGATTGATCGGGACGCGTTGATCGCGCAGCTGAAAGAGATCGCGCCGCAGATTTTGCCTTTCGCAGCACCGGTGTGGAAGGTGCTGAATGAGAAGCGCAAGGCTGGCAAGCGTATCCTGTTCGAAGGCGCGCAGGGCGCGTTGCTGGATATTGATTTCGGGACCTATCCGTTTGTGACATCGTCGAATGTGATTGCAGGCCAGGCCTCAACGGGCGTCGGAATCGGACCGGGCTCGATCGACTTCGTTCTGGGCATCGTCAAGGCTTACACGACCCGCGTGGGTGAGGGGCCTTTCCCGACTGAGTTGGATGATGCAGATGGCCAGCGTCTGGGCGAACGGGGACATGAATTCGGAACGACGACGGGTCGCAAGCGACGCTGCGGGTGGTTCGACGCCTGTCTGGTACGCCAAACCTGCGCGACCAGCGGTGTGAACGGCATTTCGCTGACCAAATTGGATGTTTTGGATGGGTTCGAGACACTGAAAATCTGCGTTGGATACGAGCTGGATGGCAAACGTCTGGACTATCTGCCGACAGCCGCCGACCAACAGGCGCGATGCACTCCTATCTACGAAGAGATGCCGGGGTGGAGCGAATCAACCGAAGGTGCACGTAGCTGGGCTGATCTGCCAGCCAACGCAATCAAATATGTGCGCCGGGTCGAGGAACTGATCGATTGCCCGGTTGCCCTATTGTCCACCAGCCCGGAGCGGGAGGATACCATTCTGGTTACCGACCCGTTTGCAGACTGATGAGCGGTAGCGACAAGCCTGGCCTTAGCTACAAAGCACGGCGGCGCTGGTCTCTGGTACTGCTGCTGGTCGGGTTGCCAGTCTATATCGTTGCGGTTGTGACTATCGTGAACTGGCTGGACCGCCCGCCAATCTGGTTGGAGCTTTTGGTCTATGTCGCGTTGGGCATTCTATGGGCATTACCCTTCAAGTTTGTCTTTCGTGGTGTGGGTAAAGAAGACCCAGATCAGGATCAAAATTAGACTTTCCGACTGCCGGTGCGTCATTCGCGAGGCACGCTGACTGTAGCTTAAACGCGTTGCAGGTAAGGGCGGTTAGGGCATGAACAAAGGGCTTTTCGCGGCGTTCGCCGCGTCTTGTGTCGCATACGGCGCTCAGGCTGGAGACTGGAGCTACACGGTTGCACCCTTTTTGGGGGGCTGGAATTCAGGACCTCCCTTGAAGTGGGGCAGAACCCGCCGGTGAACGGGGATACCTCGATCTTCAATATTTCAAAGGGGGCAATTCTGATTGTAGGCGAGGCCCGGAATGGCCGTTGGTCCATTGGATGCGAGTTCAACTACCTGAACCTAAGAGACTATGTTTCCATCGGACCATCTAACAACGCCGCCAGTTGAGAGCTTGAGGGCACCATGACATCGCTGGGGGCCGGTTTCGCGGTTTATGAAGATGAACAGTCGCGGCTGGAAGCGATTGCCGGGCTGCGCCATTGGGATCTTGATGTCTCAACCACGGTGCTGGTTCGCACATTCAGCGCGGATCAAACTTGGACTGACCCGTTGGTTGGAGCGCGCTACAGTCGTGCTCTGAACGATCGATGGAGTGTCACCGCAATAGGAAACATTGGCGGCTTTGGTTATGGTTCAGAGTTACAGTGGGAGGCGCTGGCACAAGCCAACTAGAAATGACGACCTGGCATCAGCGTCGCCGGTGGGTGCCGCCATCTGGATGTTGTGTTTCAAGATGGACGTGAATTGATCGATCTGATCCTGACCGACCCCTACGTGGCGTTGGCCTTATTATTCTAATCTGGTTGGTCGCGCCGAAGCCGCGCTATTAAAAGAATTAGGGCCAGAGTATCCTCTGGCCCTACTACGACTCGAGGGGGGTAATGGATTCGCTGGGACCTAGCCCGCAGCGCGTTCGTCGTCATTGGGGCGGAAGCCGATTTCGGTTGAGGCGGCGAATCGACCACCTCCGGCTTTCTCGATCTTGCCATCACGAAGCAACTGACCGAAGGAGCGCAGGCTTTCTTCGCGATTAAACGCATCTTGCTTAAGCGAGCGGACCTTGTTCATAAGTTGCGGGCGCGAGAACTGCTCTTGACCTTCGATAAAGGACAGATAGGCAGCTGCAGCTTCAAGCAGATCAGGCAGCGACTGGGCGCCCTGTTCCTGTGCGAAAGTGGCAAATCCGCCTTCTTCTTCACCCGTGTCTTCATCAGTTGAAGTGATCCGGCGCGGCGTAACAGGGCCAGTATCGGCATTTTCGGTATCGATGCGCTGTTCGGCAACCAGCTTCAAGGGGGCGGCCGATTCTGGGGTCGGGCGCTGGCTGGTGACTTCAACCGCGGGACGACGTGGATTGACGACTGAGGCCAGATCGCCGCGAAAATCATCTTCGGGTGTCTTTGTCTTGTCGCCTACGGCTTCGCGTTCGGCCTCGGTCGCGGCGACCGCAGCGCGCAAGTGCGAGTAGGTTTCACGCTGATCGCTGGTAGCGGGATCGTCCAGCTGAACATCTGCTTCGTCCATTAGGCGCGAGACGTCCTCATCTGGTCCGGAAATACTGGGCACGTCAGCTTCAGAAATTGCTTCGAGTTCGGATTCAACAAGCGCGATCTCATCCAACAAAAGCGCTTCTTCCTCGACCGAGATGATGCCGTGCTCGATTCCGGTCAATGCCTCAACGGCAACGCTGCTGGATTCATCGCCTAGAATGTTTGATGGGTTTTCTTCCTCGACTTCGGGGGCCTCATCATCCAGATCAGAAAACAGAACGTCGTTTTCCGTTACATCAGCTGTGGCAGGTTCCGACGCTTCGATTTCTTCAGCTTCATCCGCCGATTCTGCGGTAGCGACCAATGCACTTAGATCGTCGGAGGTCTCATCAACCGTTTCATCTGAGGTCTCTTCAACCAATTCGTCTGAGCTTTCTGGTTCCGTAACATGAGCCGCCTCGTCGGCCTGTGCTTCGGCTAACTCGTCGACATGTTCCGGTTCGGCAGTCAGCTCGGTTTCGGGCGCAGGGAGGGTATTCTCTTCTGTTTCCTGCAAGTCGGCGGGATCCAGTGCGCCTGCTTCAAAGGCGGCAGAGATGGCATCAACCTTTGGCTTCACCGGCTGAAGATAGCTGGAGTCTTCGTCCTCTGAATAGCCGGGGGAGACTTCTTCGGAATGCGAAACCACAGCTCGGATGCGCTGGAGTTTGGCCGCAATACTGTCCGCCGCTGGGTTGTCCACTGCAGCAGCGGATTGTGCCGCGACGGGCGCAGGGGCGGGGGGAACAACATCGGTGGTCTGAACAGGTGCAGGCTCAGGCGCACTCGCGACTGCAGCGGGGGTCGGTACTGCAGGGGCGTCGGTCTCGGTCGCGCGTAGCAGCAGACCGCTGTCGTTCTGACTGGCTTCTACCTTTCGTGCGACATCGCGCTGGGCTATGCGGGTCAGCATCTCGGCATCGGGCTGAGGGGGCTCAGAACCAAAATAGCGGTCGTCCGCCGCGAGATCCCGGAAATACTCGGCTATGGCTTTCATCGTTTCAAATGAATCGTCGAAGCCTTCGAGCGTGCATGAAAAGGTTCCGTAGGAAACGGTAAGTACCTTGTTGTTCTGTACCATCAGACGCATGTCCTTTACAAACTACCAGGCCGATCGCCAGACACAGCAGCAGCAATCGACTCGAAACTCTAGTCATGAAGCTACCATTTTGTGGTTTCATTATGTCCAAAACCGGGAATTATGGTCAATCTTGTGGAATCTGGGGTGATTGTTCAGGCTGAAATGCCAATCGGTCTGTTTGGCGGGGGGGAAATCACATCTGAAGATGTGAGTCTGGTCCTGAATCGCGTCAAAAGCGCTGTTGCAGCGGATGGGGGCGCTGCCGCGTTGATTGATTCGGGGCGAATTCCGGATGCGGTGATCGGCGATTTCGATTCGCTTTCATCCAGCCATCGCGCGCAGATACCGGCTGATCGGTTGCATCCAATATCCGAACAGAACAGCACCGATTTCGACAAAGCCCTTCGAAATGTCAGTGCCCCGGTCGTCCTGGCAGCGGGATTTCTGGGCGCTCGGGTTGATCATCAGTTGGTCGCGTTCAATACGCTCGTTCGTTTGCAGGACCGGCCCTGTATCCTGTTAGGGGCACGCGAGATAGTGTTTCACGCGCCTCCCCAGATCCGGCTGGAATTGACTGCCGGAGATACCGTTTCTCTGTTCCCTTTGCGACGGGTGACCGGGCGCAGCGATGGGCTTGAATGGCCGATCAACGATTTGGTGCTTGAACCGGACGGGCGGGTCGGAACCTCGAACCGGGCGCTGGGTGCAATTGCACTTGAGGTGGACGCGCCTGGTCTGCTGGCGATCCTGCCGCGCACCGCGTTGGATCAGGTCATGCAGGCGTTTCTGTCGGGCCAGACCGGGCATTGGCCCGCTCGTGCAGGATGACATAAAGCCCCGCGGAGATGGTGATGCCGATGCCGATCGCCGCCAGCCCGTTGGGCAGGTCGTGGAAAATCAACCAGCCGATCAGGGTGGCGACGGGAATTTCAAGATATTGCATCGGAGCGAGGGTCGCGGACGGTGCATAGCGCAGCGACCACGTCATCAGAAGATGTGCCACAGTGCCCAGCACGCCGATGCCCAGCAGCAGCCAAAGCGTTTCACCCTTGGGCATCGTCAATGACATGGCGGGCAGGCCAGCCTGAGAGCCCACATAGACGATCGGCAGCAAGAGAGCTGTCGCCATAGCCCCCGAAACCGCTTGCAGCGCAACCGGGTCTGTTTCTTTGGCGATCTGGCGTGTGACCAGCATGAACAGAGCAAAGACCACGGCGACAATCAATGGCAACAACGCAGGAGCACCAACCTGCGCAAAGCTAGGTTGGATGACGAGCAAAGTGCCGATGAAACCCACGACACAGGCAATCAGGCGGCGCGGGCCGACTTGTTCGCCAAGAACGTACTTGCCCAGCAGCAGCATGATAAACGGCATCACAAAAGCAATGGCGACAGTATCGGCCAGCGGCATATATTGCAGCGCTGTAAACATCGCCGCGATCCCAACAATGTGCAGCAGCGTACGGACCATCGTCAGACGCAGGACCCTTGGTGTCATCCGCCATGGCTTGCCGGTTACAGCGATGAGCGGGATCAGGATCATCGCTTGCACGCCGAACCGCACCAGAACCAACAAACCCAGAGCAATGGTTTCGCCCAACAGCTTCGCCATCCCGTCACCAAGCGGAGCGAGCACGCAAAAGCCGAGCATCAATACGATGCCAAAAACGGGACGATCCTGAGTCATGTGCGCGACGCTAGCGTTTTCGCGGCAGAGGGGGAAGCTCTGATCTCAGGTGTCGGACAGGGGTTGGACTTTGGTGTAATCCGGGCCGATGCAGGTGGGCAGGCCATCACCAAGCTGCAGCCAGCTTAGCTTTTCCTCGTGCGCGACATGCAGAGTCGGGATTAGCGCCTCAGGGTTTTCTAGCGTCGCCACATAGAGGTGCATCACATTCGACATCACGGTAGACCGAAAGGATATAGGCGTACCGCAATTGGGGCAAAAACTGCGCTCGACCCCGGGAGAAGAGTTAAACCTTTTCGGTTGTTCTCCGGTCCAGCGCCAATTGCCGTCGCGCACCCCGAAATAGGTGGTCATAGGGGCCGCGCATTGGCGACGGCAGCTATCGCAATGGCAGGTGACACAGGACAGAACCGGAGGGTCAACCTCGTATCCGATCTTGCCGCATAGGCAATGTCCACGCATGTCACCCGCTCTTTCTTGCTGTCAGATCAGCAGTTCGGCACGTTGACGGCCAGCCCGCCCAATGAGGTTTCCTTGTACTTCGCGTGCATATCCTCGCCGGTCTGGCGCATGGTTTCAATGGCTGCGTCCAGGGGCATGAAGTGCTTACCGTCACCGCGCAGCGCGAGTGACGCTGCCGAAACGGCCTTGATCGCGCCAAGGCCATTGCGTTCGATACAAGGCACCTGCACCAAGCCCGCGACTGGGTCGCATGTCATGCCGAGGTGATGTTCGAGCGCGATCTCGGCGGCGTTCTCCACCTGCTCGGGCGTACCACCCATCACAGCGCACATGCCGGCGGCAGCCATGGCCGAGGCACTTCCGACCTCTGCCTGACAGCCCGCCTCGGCGCCCGAGATTGAGGCATTGAACTTGACCAGACCGCCGATGGCGGCCGCGGTGAGCAGGAAATCCTCGACATGGCTTTCGGACGCGCCGGGGACATGATCGAGGTAATAACGCAAGACTGAAGGCAGCACGCCTGCCGCGCCATTGGTGGGGGCGGTGACAACTTGACCTCCGGCGGCGTTTTCCTCGTTCACGGCCATCGCATAGACGCTCATCCAGTCGTTTATCGTATGCGGCGCGTTCAGGTTCATGCCGCGTTCGGCCAGCAGGGCATCGTGGATCCCCTTGGCGCGGCGGCGCACGCTAAGGCCACCGGGCAGGATGCCATCGGTTTTCAAGCCGCGCTCGATACAGTCATTCATGACCTGCCAAAGACGTGCCGTGCCTTTGGCAAAGCTATCCGCGCAACCGCGCGCGATTTCATTTTCGCGCTTCATCTGAGCGATGCTTTTGCCGTTGTCCTTGGCCATCTGCAGCATTTCCGCCGCGGATTTGAACGGGAAGGGCACAGGCGCACCTTCGTCGGTTGCCTTGCCTTCGGCCAGTTCTTCTTCGGTCAGGACAAAGCCGCCACCAATGGAATAATAGACCTGACGCAATATGACATCGCCTTGTGCGTCAGTGGCCATCAGGATCATGCCGTTGGCGTGGCCGGGCAGATTGTTGTCGTAGTCAAATATCAGATCGGCCTTAGGATCGAAGCTTAGCGTAGGCAACCCTTCTGGGGTTACCGTATGCGTATCGGAAATCTGCGTCAGCGCGGCCTCGGCCTTATCGTTGTCATACGTGTCGGGCACGAACCCGGCGAGACCAAGGATCGTAGCGCGGTCAGTCGCGTGGCCGACGCCGGTGAAAGCAAGCGATCCATGCAATGAGCCGCGCAACCCCGCAAATTCAAACGGTGATGCACGCATCAGATCAAGAAACCGTGCGGCGGCAACCATAGGGCCCATGGTGTGTGACGACGATGGGCCAATGCCCACTTTGAACATATCGAAAACTGAGAGAAACATGTCAGGTAGCTGAGCCTTCTGGAGGGGTGGCGTAGGTTGGAGATGTGAACGGCGTCGCCCCCAAACCCTCGGCGGCGATGACCGATCGGGTTGCCGGGCGAAATTCGAGTTGATGCAGTATCTTTTGCAAATAGGGTGTATCGGCCAGTTGATACCAACTGCGGTCAGCCTTGGCGGGATAAAGCGCCATCCAGCGCATCATGCAGGCGACATAGACGGTCAGGGCCGAGGGCACCTGCGTGTTGAACCAATCGGGCGCGTCTTGGGCCAAATCATCCAGCCGCTTCAGATGCTGGCGCAATCTGGGGCGAATACCGGCACGCAACGCTTCAGCCTGTGCTGCGTCAATGTATTTCTCAGCGTAGAACAGGATGCGCAGATCGGCATGCAACGTGTTTGAGGCAAAGAACAGCCATTTCAGAAACGCCGCCCGATCGGTGCTTTCGGGCGCGGGGGCCATCTGTCGGTGCGTGTCGGCCAGCCACAACAGGATTGCGGCTGTCTCGAAAATTGGTCCTTGTGGTGTTTCCAATACGGGAATCAGCCCATTGGGATTCAGTGCCCGATAAGCGGCACTGTCTTGTGCGTTACGTGTGCGATCGACCAGCGCCGTCTCATACGTCAAGCCCATCTCTTCCAATGCCAATCGGATTATCAGCGAGGCATTGTCGGGGGCATAGTGAAGGCGATAAGTCGATTCCATGACGTCTTTCTAGAGTGTCTGGCGACCAGTATAGTGATCGATTACGACGTTTCCTATAGGAAACTCGTCGTTAAGTGTTAAGTTAGCGCTGCGATCGAGTGAATTGCCTCTCGCAGTTGCGCGGGGCATTCCCTATAAGTCCGTCAATATTCTGAGGGGAAGCTGCCATGACCAAGGATTTGTCGCCCATCGACAAAGCAAAATATGTTGCGGCCTGCCGTGCCGCTGATCTTGTCCAAAGTGGAATGCGCGTGGGCCTGGGGACCGGGTCGACCGCCGCGTGGCTGGTCCGCCGTCTAGGCGAGAGGGTGCGCGACGAAGGTCTGTCCATCAAAGGCGTTCCGACCTCGACCGCAACCGCGCAATTGGCGCGGGAAGAGGGGATCGAGGTTATCTCGCTGGATCAGGCTGGATGGTTGGACCTGACCATAGACGGCGCGGATGAATTCGATGGTGAATTCAATCTGATCAAGGGCGGCGGTGCTGCGCTGCTGCAGGAAAAGATCGTGGCCACGGCCAGCGACCAGATGGTGGTTATCGCCGATGCCGGCAAAGAGGTCGAGACCCTGGGCGCGTTCCCCCTGCCGGTTGAGGTGATCCCATTCGGCTGGCAGACCACCCGCACGCTGATCGAAGAGGCGCTGGACACGATGGATGTGCTGGGCACGTCGGTTACTTTGCGGATGAATGGCGAGGCCCCCAAGGTCACGGATGAGGGCAATCACATCTTGGACCTGCACCTCAAACGGATCGGAAATGCGCGGCAGTTGGCGCTGGTGATGAACCAGATCCCCGGCGTAGTCGAGAACGGGTTGTTCATCGACATTTGCGACAAAGTAATCGTCGGCCATGGTGACGGGCGCGTTGAACTGCGCGACCTCAATGAAGGCACTGTGCTGACCAACATGCTGGGTGAGGGTGGGGACAACCTGTTCTCCGATCTGGCAGATTAAGGTTGGGTCAGATAGCGCGGCAGGTATCTGATGAAATCTTGATATTTCAGTGCTCAGGGGTTGGCAGTTTGAAATTTGCGCCCAGATATCCACTGAATTTTAGCCACGCGGCAAGCAAAGGAACGCATGTATGAGCTTTGACTATGATCTGTTCGTCATCGGAGGTGGCTCGGGTGGTGTACGCGCGGCGCGTGTAGCTGCGGGTGAGACTGGTGCCAAAGTGGCGCTGGCAGAAGAGGATCGTTACGGCGGAACCTGCGTGATCCGCGGCTGTGTGCCCAAAAAGTTGATGGTTTTTGCCAGCGAATTTTCTGGGATGGTCGGAGATGCTCAGGCATTCGGTTGGGATATTCGGCCCGGTGAGTTCGACTGGAACTTATTCCATGGCAAGTTGGTGGCTGAGTTGGACCGTTTAGAGGGCGTCTATCGCAACATCCTTAAAAACAACGGTGTCGAAAGCTTTGATCAGAGGGCCCGTGTGGTCGATCCGCATACGGTTGAACTGGCTGACGGGACGCGCAAGACCGCCAAGCACATCCTGATCGCCACGGGTGGGCGTCCGGTTGTGCCCGAGTTTCCCGGCTCGGATCTGGCGATCACCTCAAACGAGATATTCCATCTGGAAAAATTACCCGAAAACATCCTGATTGTGGGTGGCGGCTATATCGCAAGTGAGTTTGCCGGCATCATGAACGGATTAGGGGTGAAGACTACCCAGTTCTATCGTGGACCTCAGATTTTGCGCGGCTTCGACGAAGAAGCGCGCGGCCTGATCTGCGACGAGATGCGCCAGAACGGCATTGATGTGCGTCTGGAAACCAACGTGGTCGAAATGACCAAAGATGGCGACAAGATCCGTGTCAAAGCCACCGATGGTAGTGAAGATCAGTTCGATGTGGTGATGTATGCCACCGGCCGCGCACCCAATGCAGATGATCTTGGGCTCGAGGCGCTGGGTGTCGAACGCGGCCGCAAGGGCGAGATAGTCGTGGATGAATACAGCCAGACCGGCGTGCCATCGATCTACGCCATTGGCGACGTGACGGATCGGGTGAACCTGACTCCGGTTGCGATCCGCGAGGGCATGGCCTTTGTCGAGACGGTTTTCAAGGGCAACCCGACCCCGGTGGACCACGAACTGATCCCGACCGCGATCTTCACGCAGCCGGAAATGGGCACAATTGGCCTCAGCGAAGAAGAAGCCGCGGCGCAGGAAATGATCGAGGTTTATGCGACTTCGTTCAAGCCCATGCAGAAGTCATTTGCAGGTGGCTCACAGAAGGTTCTGATGAAGCTGATCGTGTCACAGGCGACGCGCAAGGTGCTGGGCTGTCACATTGTGGCTCCGGGCGCGGGCGAAATGATCCAACTGGCTGGAATTGCCGTGAAGATGGGGGCCACCAAAGAAGATTTCGACCGCACTGTTGCAGTTCACCCAGTCATGGCTGAAGAACTGGTGACAATGCGGCAACCTGTGCGCACGGCTTGATTTGCAAGCGCGCGCACACACGTTACAAGGGAACCCGTGATCACACGGTCCAATATAAGGGAAAAGATACATATGGCGGGCAACAGCGGCGGCCCCTGGGGGGGCGGAGGCTCATCCGGAGGCGGAGGAAACCGGGGTAACAACGGGGACGGGCGCAAGCCCCCCGAAGGCGACGGCCCGCAGATCCCCGAGATCGACGAGCTGATGAAAAAAGGCCAGGAGCAGCTGCGCGTCCTAATGGGCGGTCGCGGCGGCGGTGGCCGTGGGACCAATGGCAAAGGCGGCGGCGGTGGTCCGGCATTTACCAAGGGTACAATTGCAATTGGTGTGCTAGTGGCAGCAGGCCTCTGGGCTGCGGCAAGCTTCTACACCGTTAAACCCGAAGAACAGTCTGTTGAGCTGTTTCTGGGCGAATTCTCAGCTGTTGGAAATCCAGGTCTGAATTTCGCGCCGTGGCCTCTTGTCACCGCTGAGGTGATTCCGGTCACCCGTGAACAAAACGAAGACATGGGTGGTGCCCGCGGCAGCGACGATGGTCTGATGCTGACCGGGGACGAGAATGTGGTCGATATCGACTATCAGGTCGTCTGGAACATTAACGACCCGGCCAAATATCTGTTTAACCTGCGCGATCCGCGCCAGACGATCCGTGCCGTTTCGGAATCGGCCATGCGTGAGATCATCGCGCAAAGCGAGCTGGCACCAATCCTGAACCGGGATCGTGGCATTATTGCCGACCGTTTGCAGGAACTGATCCAGGCGACAATGGACAGCTATGATTCAGGTGTGAACATCGTCCGTGTGAACTTCGACAAGGCCGACCCGCCGCAGGACGTGATTGCCGCGTTCCGTGATGTTCAGGCCGCCGCGCAGGAACGCGACCGGTTGCAGAACGTGGCGGATGCTTATGCCAACCGCGTTCTGGCCGAAGCGCGGGGTGAAGCCGCTCAGGTTCTGGAAGAGGCTGAAGCCTATCGTGCCCAGCAGATCAACAGCGCAATGGGTGAGGCCAGTCGTTTCAGTGCGGTTTTGGAAGAGTACTCCAAAGCGCCGGATGTAACCCGCAAACGTCTGTACCTGGAGCGGATGGAGCAGGTTCTGGGCGATGTTGACAAGATCATTCTGGATGAAAACTCCACAGGATCAGGGCAGGGCGTCGTCCCGTATCTGCCGCTGAATGAACTGCGCCGTAGCCCTGCAGGGGAGAGCAACTGATGCGTAAATCGACAATCATTCTGCCGATCGTATTCGTCGCAATCGTCGGCATCCTGTCCTCGATCTTCATCGTGGATGAGCGCGAACGTGCGTTGGTTCTGCAATTTGGCCGCGTTGTTGCAGTGAAGGAAGAGCCGGGCTTGGCGTTCAAAATCCCGTTGATTCAGGAAGTGGTGCGCTACGATGACCGCATCCTGTCGATCGATGTGCAGCCGCTAGAGGTTACGCCTTTGGACGATCGCCGTCTGGTGGTTGACGCCTTCGCGCGCTACCGGATTTCGGACCTGAACCAGTTCCGTCAGGCTGTCGGTGTCGGTGGCATCCCGGTTGCCGAGGATCGCCTGGACCGTATCCTGCGCGCTGAAACGCGTGAGGTTCTGGGTTCGGTATCGTCCCGTGATATCCTCAGCTCGGATCGTGCTGCGCTGATGCTGCGAATCCGCAACAGTGCGATTGCCGAAGCGCAGGCGCTGGGCGTTAACGTGATCGACGTGCGTCTGAAAGCCACCGATCTGCCGCAGGCGAACCTCGAAGCGACGTTTGACCGGATGAAGGCCGAACGTGAACGTGAGGCGACCGACGAACGTGCCCGTGGTAACGAGGCGGCGCAGCGTGTACGCGCGCAGGCCGACCGAACCGTGGTTGAACTGGTGTCCGACGCAAATCGCGAGGCTGAAATCATTCGCGGTGAAGCGGATGCCGAACGGAACTCGATCTTTGCCGAAGCCTACGGTGCCGATCCGGAGTTCTTTGAATTCTACCGGTCACTCACAGCTTACGAAAACGCCCTGCAAGGCGGCAACAGTTCGTTGATCCTGAGCCCGGATTCAGAGTTCTTCAACTACCTTGCTTCGCCGACCGGACGTCGGGCGCCGGCCGCTGCGGCTTCCGAGTAATGGGTATGATCCTTCTGGCCTTTGGGCTGGTGTTGATCGTTGAGGGGCTGGCATATGCGCTGGCCCCTTCGCTTATTGAACGTATGCTGGAAGCGTTGCGCACCCTGCCTGAACAGGCGCGGCGTTTGGCCGGATTGCTATGTGTCGTCAGCGGTTTGATCCTATTGTGGGGCGCATATCAGGTCGGTTTTTGATGCGATGGTTTCACGCACCGGTGATTTCCCCGCGATCCCGAGTTGCGGGCTTGGCCAAACTGACTACATTGGTTGCTAAGAAGGGTGATCTTTGGTTGCCCGCAAAAGAAGTGTCGACAAGGAGACCCCAAGTGCAGGCGAAAGCGCGCAGTGTGTCCGTCCGGCGGGACGATGTTATGGTAATGATGCGGCTTATGTGGCTGGCCTTTTTGGGGATGCTGCTGGTTCTTGCACAGTCGGTGGCCGCGCAGTCGCGCGGTGACAGTCTGGCACCGCTTGCTGAAAAGATCAGCCCCGCGGTGGTCAATATTACCACCTCGACCCTGATCGAAGGTCAGACCGGTCCGCAGGGGATCGTGCCCGAAGGCTCTCCGTTCGAGGATTTTTTCCGCGAGTTTCAGGACCGCAATGGCGGGGATGACGAAAACCGCCCGCGCCGCAGCAACGCCCTGGGCTCGGGGTTCGTGATTTCGGAAGACGGGTATATCGTCACCAACAACCACGTCATCGCCGAAGCCGATGAAATTCTGGTCGAGTTCTTTCCCGGTGATGGTCAACCTGCAGAAGAGCTGGTTGCAAAGGTGATCGGGAAGGATGAAAAAACCGATATCGCGCTGCTGAAGGTCGAAGCCGAAGGGCCTTTGAAATATGTCCAATTCGGCGACAGCGATACAGCGCGCGTTGGGGATTGGGTGATAGCGATGGGTAATCCGCTGGGGCAGGGGTTTTCGGTCTCGGCCGGGATCGTGTCGGCGCGAAACCGGGCGCTGAGCGGGTCGTATGACGACTATATCCAGACAGACGCGGCGATCAACCGAGGGAACTCGGGCGGTCCGTTGTTCAACATGAATGGCGAAGTGATCGGTGTGAATACAGCGATCCTGTCGCCCAATGGCGGCTCGATCGGGATTGGATTCTCGATGGCCTCGAACGTGGTGATCAAGGTTGTTGATCAGTTGCGCGAGTTTGGTGAAACCCGCCGCGGCTGGCTGGGCGTGCGCATTCAGGACGTGACCGAGGATATGGCCGAGGCAATGGGTCTGGACAAACCCGGTGGCGCGTTGATCAGCGATGTCCCGGACGGCCCGGCCAAAGAAGCCGGTCTGTTGGCCGGAGATGTGATAATCAGTTTCGATGGTGTCGAGGTTGAAGACACGCGCGGCCTTGTGCGGCAGGTGGGTGAGACCACGGTGGGTAAATCCGTGCGCGTCGTTGTGCATCGTGACGGCGGTACGCAAACCGTGCTGGTGACGCTGGGGCGTCGCGAGGATGCCGAGCGCGCCGAAGAAGGTGATGAGCCAGAAACCGAAGCACCGGTGGAAGAGGATAAAGACATTCTTGGTCTGACCATCGCTCCGTTGGGCGACAACCAGCGCGAGGAATTGGGGCTAGATGCCGATGCCGAGGGGCTGTTGGTCACCAATGTGGATGAAACCTCGGAAGCCTTTGAGAAAGGCCTGCGCACCGGCGATCTGATCACCGAGGCGGGGCAGCAGAAAGTGACTTCGATTGCTGATCTTGAGGCCCGCATGGAAGAGGCGCGAGAGGCTGGGCGTAAATCGCTGTTATTGCTGGTACGGCGTGGGGGAGAGCCTCGCTTTGTGGCGCTGAGCCTGGGACCGTAAACAGCATTCCAATCAAAATTCGTGAAGGCCGGGTGAATATCCCGGCCTTTCTTCATTTATTCATACTTTCTTAAGAAAGAAGCCATATGCCGGGGAAGGCATATGGCTCTTGTACAGGGAGAGGTCGGTGGACAGATATCGGGGATGATAAAACCGACCTCCTACGGTAACAGGATTGACCTTAGGGCAATCTTGATGCCGCGTATGTGAAGCGGATCACATCCGTGCAACTTTAGATCAGATCAGATTCGGCAAGTTGCCGTAGTGCGTCGAAATCGTGGATTTGCAGACCTCCACGCGAGGCTTCGACCACATTGTCGCGCTTCCAAGTCGATATGGTTTTTGACACCGCTTCACGCGTTGCACCGACGAATTCAGCCAGTTCGCTTTGTGACAGCGTAATCCGAGCCGTCGGTGTGTCTTGTTGACCTGCCAAATGCAACAGCTTGCGCGCCAGTCTTATCGGCATTGGCAGGAACACCTGCTCGTTCAACTGATCGCCCATCCAACGCATGCGCACCCCTGCGAGGCGGATCAAGTCGACCGCGAGATCGGGGTTCTTTCGGATCTGTTCCATGACATCCTTGTGTCGAACGCGAAGGACTTTGGCAGGCTCTGCTGCGGTGACAGTGGCGGTCCGGGGACCGCTGTCGAACAGAGCAATCTCGCCGAACACTTCGCCAGCGCGCATCAGCCTAAGCGACAGTTTACGTCCGCTCATGGCCAAAAAGGATACCTCGAGCTTGCCGGACAGGATCGCATAAAGCGCCTCTCCTGGGTCGCCTTGTTCGAACAGTACATCGCCCCGGTCGAGCGTCAATTCTGTGGCCTGGGCCGCCAGCATTGTGCGCAGCTCTTCAGAGGCTTCGGATAGGAATCCGCTATTGGGGAAAGCCATCATGCGGGCGATTGTCTCCGGAGTTGAGTGGTGCGGGTGGTGACCCAGCTTTCCACAGCTTGCGTTCTAAGCCAAGAAAATTCATCAGATATTAACGCTGAGTGATCCGACCGGTTACTGATCCGGGTCATCCATATAGCGTTGCAGCATGCTGAACTGCATCATCAGGAACACCATCAGCGCGATGGGAAAGCCGAAGGTTTCGATCTTGACCCAAAGGTCGGTCGACATTGTTCTCCAGACCAGTTCATTGGCGACCGCAAGCACCGCAAAACAGGCACACAGTCGGCGCGTCAGGATCATCCAGCCTTCGTCACGCATGGGCAGCATTTCGTCCAGAACGTAAGCCAGGTAGGACTTTCCCTGCAAAAGACCGATCCCAAGGATGGCGGAAAAGAAGCCATAGACCAGCGTTGTTTTCATCTTGAAAAACCGCTCGTCATTGAACCAGGCGGTAAGGCCACCGAAGAAAATCACCATGAACGCAGTGAAAATCTGCATGCGGCTGAGCTTGCCGGTCAGGTACCAGAGGATGCCCATGGCAGCCAGCATCAGAGGCACAAACAGGATGGTGGCGACGATAAAGCCCGAATACTCGGTGCCGCCGATCACGAAATTGTCATCACGCAGGCGCAGGTAGATGAAGAAGAAGGCTAGCGGAGGCCCAAGTTCCAGAACCTGTTTGAGGAAAGGGTTGATGTCTTTTTTCTCTGCCATGATTCCAACCTACTGCTTACCCGCCCATTTCAACTATTACGGCGCCGAGTGCAATCAATGCCATTAACGCAATGCGCCTGGGGCCGACGGTTTCTTTTAGCACCAGCCACCCGATGAGCGCGGCGAAGACGGTTGAGGTTTCGCGCAGGACAGCGGCTTCTCCGACCTTGTCGAGCCGCGTGGCCAACATGACCGCACCAAAAGACAGCGGTGCGACGATACCGCCGACAAAACCGCGTAGCATCAGGGGGCCGAGTGCTGGTCGGTGAATCATGGCACGGTATCGAAGCGCGGCGTAAATCGGCATGGCGGCTCCGTCGATCATGAAGAACCACGCGAGGAAGGTGAACGGGTCGGCTGTGGCGCGTATGCCGTAGGCGTCATAGGTCGTATAGAGCGCGACAAAGAGGCCAGTGGCAAGCGCCAGTACCAGCGCGATATGTAGCGTGTCACGATTGGTCTCAAGATAGCGCAGGTTATAGGCGGCGAGGCCGAAGATACCTGCCAGCAAAGTGGCCACACCCAGCCATTGAACACCTGTGAATGTCTCGCCAAACAGAATATAGGCCCCGATTACGGTAAAGAGCGGGCCAGTGCCACGCACGACCGGATAGACAACCGTGTAGGAGCCTTTGGTATAGGCCATCGCCTGCAGGACCTTGTAGCCGATATGGATCACCCAAACGACGCCAAAGATGGGCCACATATATGGTTCGGGCCATGGGACGACGAAAAAGGCGAAGGGCATCGCCATAAGGCAATAGCAGGCATCGATCGCCCCACGCGACATCCACGGGTCATGGCGACCCTTTTGCAGCGCGCCGAAGACTGCATGCAGGAAGGCCGCCATCAGCGCGAGGGCGAGGGCGAGGTGGTGGCCTGCTTCGGTGCCTTCGAGGGAGATTAGCCAGTCGCTCAAATCGGGGCTTTCGCTTGGGCGGAGAGAGTGGGGGGCTGTCTGCCCCCCACGCCCCCCGAAGGTATTTTTGGCCAGATGAAGGGGTGGATCAGGATTGCAGGCCCGTCAGGGCGGCGGCGAATTCTTCGGGGTCGAAGGGGGCGAGGTCGTCGATTTGTTCGCCGACACCGATGGCGTGGATCGGTAGGCCGAACTTGTCGGCGAGTGCAACCAGCACGCCGCCCTTTGCAGTGCCGTCGAGCTTGGTCATCACGAGGCCCGATACATCGGCGAGTTTGCGGAAGGTTTCGACCTGGCTGAGGGCGTTCTGGCCAGTGGTGGCGTCCAGCACCAGCAGCGTGTTGTGTGGGGCGCTGTCGTCGACCTTGCGGATGACGCGGACTATCTTGGCCAATTCCTCCATCAGGTCGGCACGGTTTTGCAATCGGCCCGCGGTGTCGATCATCAGAAGATCAGCACCTTCGTTTTGCGCTTTTGTCAGGGCATCGAAAGCCAGCGAGGCAGGGTCAGAGCCTTCCGGGGCGGTTAGCACGGGTACACCTGCGCGTTCACCCCAGACTTGGAGCTGTTCAACGGCAGCGGCGCGGAAGGTATCTCCGGCGGCGATGACGACCTTTTTGCCTGCGGCTTTGAACTGGCTGGCGAGCTTGCCGATGGTCGTGGTTTTGCCCGAGCCGTTCACGCCCACGACCAACACCACTTGTGGGCGTTTGGGGTAGATTGGCATTGGTTTGGCCACAGGGTCCATCACACGCGCGACTTCCTGCGCCAGCAGCTGTTTGATTTCCTGGGTCGAGAGTTTGCGGCCAAAGCGCCCCTCTGCCATGTTGGACGTAACGCGCAGGGCGGTGTCGACGCCCATGTCCGAGGCGATCAGAAGCTCTTCGAGCTGTTCCAGCATGTCGTCGTCCAGAGTGCGGCGAACAACCATGCGGTCTTCGTTGCGCGTAAACAGGCGGCCCAGCAGGCCTTTGGAATCGGGGACTTCCGGGGGCGGAGGGGCCGGTGTGGGATCAGCCGGGATCGGAGCTGGGGGTTCGGCCGGTTGTGGCACAGGCGCAGGCTCCGGCACTTCGGGAACCGGTTGCGGTTCTGGCTCGGGGTCAGGGATCACGGGGTCAGGTGTGGTTTCCTCGCCGCCATCCTCGACAATCGCATCCAGCCCCTCTTCGAGGCGCGACGAGGATTTGAACAGCTTGTCCTTGAGCTTTGAGAAAAACGCCATTTTTGGTCTCCGCAGGTGTTCCCCTCACCTAATGCGGATTGAAGGCAGTTGCAAAGGGTCAGGTGAAGGTGATCAGAAACCCGGCCTGCGCCCCCCAATAGAGCGGCCAGACCAGATAGGGCGTAAGCTTCAGGGCCGGGTGCTTGGCGGGCAGCAGAAACTTTTCAGTCGCAAGGGTCAGGTCCGAGGCGATGAAGGCCATAGCGGCGGGCAAGGCCCAGCGTAATACACCAGTATCAGGAAGGGACAGAACGGTAATGCCCATGCCCAGGATGATCGGGATATAGGCGAGGACGGGGATCTTGAGGTCTCCGGCGCGGGGGGCGAGCAGCGTGGCCATAACGATGCCAACAATGATCAGGGACCAGAAGGTCGCGGGGTGGTCGAAGATCAGTTCCAGGTTGCTATCGGGATGGGTCAGGAACAGAGCAATATAAGCCAGATGGCCAGCCGCAAATGTGCCGATGCCTGCCATGAATGTGCTGTCGGTTTCGCGTGACAGAAGGGCATCCCCGATGGCGCAGAGGGTGAGCGCAAGGATCAGAAGCCATGGTGCATTTGCCAGTAGGGCGATTCCGGCCAGCAGGGCGACCGACGCTGTTTTCAGCGTGCTGCGCAGGGCGCTGGCAGGGCGCGGGGTTAGTGGCAGGTAGGCCAGCGCGCAGGCCCCCGCGATCCAAAACAGAAGTGTCGTCATGGTGCATCCCCGATGTTTTTGAGGCAATCATCGCCATGATCACCGCGGTGCATCAAGGCGTGACGTTGAGTTATCTTGCCGATTTGGCAGAGCCAGAAAGGTTGAATGGTACTCGGTAGCAGCATCTGACAGACTGAAGACATGTTCAGAGCTATTATGATTCTGCTGACCTTCGTGGCGCATTCCGTTGCGGCGCAGTCGCCTCTGACTGCGACTGAGTTCGATGCGTATACCCGTGGGAAAACGTTGTTTTACGGGTTCGGTGGGCAAGCCTATGGGGTCGAGCGGTATCTTCCTAATCGTCGTGTGATCTGGTCATTTCTGGATGGCAAATGCATGGAAGGGGTCTGGTACGAGCAGGAAGATCAGATCTGCTTTATCTATGAGGATCAGCTGGCGCCGCAATGCTGGGTGTTCACGGAGTTTGGCGGCGGGCTGATCGCGCAATTCGAAGGTGATCCGACTGCGACGGAGCTGTACGAGGCTGAGGATATTGGCGAAGAGATGCTATGTTACGGGCCGGATGTCGGGGTCTGATGTCAAGCGTCGGGTGGCCTTAGCTCTTCGTAGCCAATCATGACATGTCTTTTATATGCAGGTCTTTCGGTTAACGTGTCGTAGTATCTGCTAAGATGCGGGAGCGTCGCGCGGTCTATTTCGATATCGTAGTAGCGGTAGAGCACGTGGCCGAATTGGATATCGGCCAAAGTGAACGTATCGCCCGCCAGGTAGGGTGAGTCGGCAAGCAGAGTGTCTGCTATGGTTAGCTTGATCTCCAGATCGATGACGGCCTGTCGGATTGCCTGATCGTCCCGCTGTTTTGCAGGGGTGCGAACCACTTGCCAGAAAATCGGGACGGTAAACGCCATTGCGATGTTTAGTTTTGCCCATTCCGCCCATTTGTCGATCTGCGCGCGCTGAATGGGATCTGATGGCCAGAAAGTTTCGTTCCCATATCTGGTAGCAAGATACCGCAGGATGGCACCGGTCTCCCAGAGCGGTGCGCCGTCACCATCTCTTAGAACCGGAATGGTTCGGTTTGGGTTCAGGGCCTGAAACGCCGCGCTGTCCAATCCGCCAAAGAGATGACCCAGATCGTGGCGCTGGTACTCCAGATCGAGTTCGCCGACACACCACATGAGCGCCTGAACATTGGATGATGTTTTACGGCCCCAGATCGTCAGCATGGATCAGAACAACGATCCCTGATCAGGCGATGCCTGTTTGGGTTTTTTGGTCGATGCTTTGCCCTGTGTTCCGGTTTGGAGGCGACCATCGGCGAACTCGATCTCAAGTGCCGTGTGACCGGCGGCCTGTGCTTTGGTTGTGATGACTTCCCCGTCGGCGCGCACGACGGCGTAGCCACGCCCGAGCGTCGCCTTGTAGCTCAGCGTTTCGCGCAGGCGGTCGGTGGCCTCCATTTGCTGGCGTAGGCGGTCCAGCCGCGTGGATTGCGCGGCGTTCAGGCGATCGCTCAGTCGGTTGAGGGTATCGCGCCGTGTTTCCAGCTCGCGCTGGATCGGGCGCAGCGACAGGCGTGAGGACAGGTTGCGCCAGCGGTCGCGGCGGGTTTCGACAAAGCTGCGCAGGGTCGAGGGGCGCAGACGCGCCGCACTGTCCAGCAGCTTGACGCGGCGGTTCTGAACACCCCGGATTAGCGCGTTGGGCAAGCGCTCGGATATCTGGTCGAGCCTTTGGCGCGGGCTTTCCAGCAGTGTGTCTGGGCGCGGCAGCGCGCGCGACAGGTCGCGCAGGCGTTGGCTGCGGCGCTGCACGGCGTCCGTTGCCGCGCGCGACAGGCGGGCCCCTTGTTCGTTGGTCCAAGCCAGCAGTTCCATGCGGACCGGTACGGCAAGTTCGGCAGCGGCGGTTGGCGTAGGGGCGCGGCGGTCCGAGACATAGTCGATCAGGGTGGTGTCGGTCTCGTGTCCCACGGCCGAGATCAGCGGGATTTCTGAAGCGGCGGTCGCACGCGCAACGCTTTCTTCGTTGAAGCCCCAGAGGTCTTCGATTGATCCGCCCCCGCGCGCGACGATAATCAGGTCGGGGCGCGGCAGCGCTCCGCCGGGGGTAAGGTTGTTGAAGCCTTCGATGGCGCGGGTCACTTCAGGGGCGCAGTTTGCACCCTGGACCGCGACGGGCCAGATCAGTACTTTGCGCGGGAAACGATCGCGCAGCCGATGCAAGATGTCCCGGATCACCGCGCCGGAGGGCGAAGTGACAACGCCGATGATTTGGGGCAGGTAGGGCAGCGGTTTCTTGCGTTCGGGCGCAAACAGGCCTTCGGCTTCGAGCTGTTTCTTGCGCTTTTCCAGCAATGCCATTAGTGCGCCTTGGCCGGCGACGGCGACCTCATCGACGTTCAGATTGTATTTCGACTGGGCTCCGAAAGCTGTGAGACGTCCGGTGACGACAACTTCAAGACCTTCCTCGGGAACAACCGACAAACCTGATATCTGCCCTTTCCACGTGGTGCAGGCCAGAACATTCCGGTCGTCCTTAATGTCGTAATAGAGATGCCCCGAGCGCGCCTTGAACACCCGCCCGACCTCGCCGCGTACACGGATTCGGCCAAACGTGCCTTCGAGCGTGCGCTTCACCTCACCCGAGATGTCCGAGACGGTGTATTCGGGGGTGTTTTGGCCCGGAATCGGGTCATCAAGCAGGTCGGACATTTCAGCGCCTTGTGTCAAATCTCTGCGCAGCTTAGAACGCCGCGCAGGCAAGGCCAAGCAGATCGGAGCGTTTCATGAATATCCTCATTCTCGGCAGCGGCGGGCGCGAACACAGCCTTGCCTGGGCGGTGATGCAGAACCCTAAATGTGATCGCCTGATTGTGGCGCCGGGTAACGCCGGGATCGCGCAGATCGCAGATTGTGCTGCGCTGGATATCGAGAATGGTGGGGCAGTCGTCAGTTTTGCCGAAGAAAACGCGATTGATTTCGTAATTGTCGGCCCTGAGGCTCCTTTGGCGGCGGGGGTTGCTGATCGGTTGCGTGAAGCAGGCGTTCTGGTCTTTGGTCCGTCAGCCGAAGCGGCGCGGTTGGAGGCCTCAAAAAGTTTCACCAAGGAAATCTGTGACGCATCTGGCGCGCCGACAGCGGGTTATGCCCGGTTCACGGAAGCAGAACCAGCCAAGGCTTATATCCGCGCGCAGGGTGCCCCGATCGTGGTCAAGGCCGATGGTCTGGCTGCCGGTAAGGGCGTGATCGTTGCAATGGATGAGCAAACCGCGCTGGACGCCATTGATGACATGTTCGGCGGTGCCTTCGGTGGCGCGGGGGCTGAAGTTGTGATCGAAGAATTTATGGAGGGCGAGGAGGCTTCGCTTTTCGTTCTCTGTGATGGTGAGGATATCCTGTCGATTGGCACGGCTCAGGATCACAAGCGTGTGGGCGAGGGGGATACCGGACTGAACACCGGAGGCATGGGTGCGTATTCTCCGGCCCCGGTTTTGAGTGCCGAGATTGAGGCCCGTGCGATGGATCAGATCGTGCGCCCAACCGTGGCTGAGATGATGCGGCGGGGGACGCCATTTCAGGGTGTGCTTTATGCAGGGCTGATGATCAAGGATGGTCAGCCCAAGCTGGTGGAATACAACGTGCGTTTTGGCGATCCGGAATGTCAGGTATTGATGATGCGGCTGGGCGCACAGGCGATGGATCTGATGCACGCTGCGGCCGAAGGGCGGCTGGGTGAGACGCGCGTGAACTGGGCCGAGGACCACGCGATCACCGTCGTGATGGCCGCAAAAGGATATCCCGGCACCTACGAGAAAGGCACTGCAATCAAGGGATTGGAAGACCTGCCCGAGGACAGCCGGAACATGGTCTTCCATGCGGGTACTAAGGCGGCTGAGGGGCAGGTTCAGGCAACAGGCGGTCGGGTTCTTAACGTGACCGCACGCGGGGACACGCTGCAAGAAGCGCGCGACCGGGCTTATTCGATGGTAGAAGGCGTGGATTGGCCCGAAGGCTTCTATCGCCGTGATATCGGTTGGCGCGCGCTGTGATCTGATTGCCGGTCTATGCCCGACTTGATTGATTGCAAGTAGGGGGCATTGCCCCCTCGGCATTTGACCTCACCCCCAGGATATTTATGGCAAGATGAAGACGGGATCAGCACTTTAGCGCTGCGGTCAAGTCATCGCGTTTATTGAGCGGGCCGAGATCAGCGGTTTGCCAGCCGTTTTGGTATGAGACGCTGATGATGCGCGTCCAGTTCGCGTTTGCAACGATTAACTCTGGGGCACCGTCGCATTGACGTAGGCCACCCGAGATGAAGTCCTCTCCGATTTTGTGATTGGTAAGGCTGGGGATCGACTGGATTTCGGTCAGGACGCCGTTTTCAAAGCGCCAGATGCGCAGGGTTTTAGCGAGGTGTGGGCGGTCGACATAGGCGATCTCGATATGGCCGTCACCATCGAGGTCGGCGGCGCCGATGGGGGCAAGCCAACGATTCCGTGTTCCGATATACGGGGTGGCGGCGATCAGACCGCCGCCATTGTAGATTGCGAGCCGGGCACCTTTGTCACGATGGCTTTCAACCACAAGCGCTTCGCGACGGCCGTCATTGTCTATGTCGACAAGACGCGGCTTAATATCTTCAAAGACCCGTTCCATGGGCAGGCGGATTGTGTATCGCGCCGAGTTGGGTACGTATTGCAATACAAGCGCACCGTATTCGATCTGATCACCGAGCACGCCGTGCGGGTATCGAGCGGTGGGTTCGGCGTATTCCGCCGATTCCAATGGCTCATACTGCCATGGTTGCTGTGACTGAGCTCTGATCGGACAAATCCCCAGCGCGATTGCTAGGGCCATGACCGACCAGGAAGGCATCAGATTTGTTTTTCGGGCATCTGGACAACCAGCCCGTCCAGCGCATCGGTGACCTTGATCTGGCAGGTCAGGCGCGAGCGCTCAGTGTCGGGCTCATAGGCAAAGTCCAGCATGTCTTCTTCCATGTCGTCCTTGGCTGGGATTTTCTCGACCCAGTCAGGGTGAACATAGACATGGCAGGTCGAGCAGGCGCAGGCGCCACCGCAATCGGCCTCAATGCCGGGAATATTGTTGTCACGGGCCCCTTCCATGACTGTCAGTCCGTTGGCGACCTCGACTGTATGTTCGGTACCGCCATGCTCGACATAGGTGATCTTTGCCATTGCGTGCGTCTTCCTTTTTCGGTTGTCGAACTCTTCCTTAGTGAAGGGAGCCTGATGTTTCCAGTCTCATTTGCGTCTCATCGTATTGAGCTTGGATTCTCCTGGTGAGAATTCCATTTTTGTTCTCATCGCTGCTTTGATTATGAAAGGGTGCATTATTAATTTGCGTCCCTTCGGCGCTGTATCTGTTTCAACGCGGCGTCCACCTTAAGCTGAACCATTTGTTTGCCGATTTCGCGCGTCGCGAGGTCAGGTTGACCGTCGAATCCTGCGCTCCAACCAGGAGGAACCGGTGCTCGTGAGCGACCGACTTCATCTGCATTGACATACATGAGCTCGGAGGTGTCCCGCAACGCAGCATGATTGCCGATTTGCTCTGCACTGAAACCTTGATCTTCCAGAAATGCGATCTGGCCATTTTTCTCATAATAGTCAGAGACATGCTGAACGATTACCCCGGTTGTCGCTAATTCAAGGCTGGTTGAAGTGGCGGCACGGGACTGCGCTGCCTGATTTCCCCCGCTGTCGCCGATCAGGAGGATCTCCTTGAACCCGTGAGAGGCGAGGCTGCGGATTGTTGCTTCTAGCACCTGCTGAAAGACCGGTTCGGGCAATGAAATTGTACCCGGCCATTGCATGTGTCCTGTGGGGTTGGGGGCAACGTCACCTTCAGGTACATAGCGGATCACCGGTGCGATCAGAGTATTGCCCAGTTGTTCGGCAATTTCCCGACTGGCATATTCGACAACGAAATTGTGTTTTCCCAAAGTGACGTCGGGACCATTCTGTTCGGTTCCTCCTGTGGGAATGATGATTGTTCTGTAGCCTTCCTCAAGCGCGGCATACACTTCTGGCCAGGTCATATGTTCAAGAAAAAGATCGTTGGTCGGGTCTGACTTTTGCTGTATCCACATCAAGCTGGCGGTTATGAGCACTGCCCCGACAATGCACACCGCCCAAATGGTTCTGCGCAAACGTGCCTGGCACATATTCATTCCTTTTATAAATGATGATGGAACCCACTAATCGGGTCAGGACAAAGACAACGAATTCACCGATTGAACAAGATCCCCTGGGATTTTTTGTCCCCGTGATCCCCCCTTAGCTCGGCATGCAGCGCGCGACCTGCCTGAACGCCGGGGCGGGTGCCCATCATATCCAACCAACGAGCGAAATGCGGTTTGTCCTTCAGTACCTGCTGCTGACCCTCCCACAAGCTCGCCCAGCCCCAGATCGACATGTCGGCGATCGAGTAGAAATCGCCCGCAACAAATTCATTTTCGGCCAGGCGCCGGTCCAGAACGCCGTATAGACGCCCGACCTCGGTGCGATAGCGGTCTTTTGGATAGGGCAGGTCTTGCGGCGGCTCCAGTTTCGGGGCGTATTTCAGGAAGTGATGCGCCTGACCGGCCATGGGTCCAACGCCGCTCATTTGCCACATCAACCATTCCTCGACTGCAATCAGGTCGCGCTCAGTTTTGCCATAAAAGCGCCCAGTCTTGCGGGCGAGATACATCAGGATCGCGCCGCTTTCGAAAACGGAAACGGGCTCGCCGTCGGGGCCATCCGGATCGACGATAGCGGGCATGCGGTTGTTAGGAGAGATTTTCAGGAATTCAGGGTCGAACTGGTCACCTTTGCCGATGTTGATCAAGTGGGTTTTGTAGGGCAGTTCCATCTCTTCCAGCGCGATGGACACTTTCCAGCCGTTGGGCGTGGGCCAGAAATACAGATCGATCATGGGGCCTCCTCAGGTTGAAGCGATGATGAAGCTTTTTGAGCAAACGGCAAGAGCCTGCTCGGGCCATTTACGAAAGCGTGACCCGAAGCGGGACGGGCTTGACGAGGCCTGGGACGGGGCGTAAACGCATGCCTACCACGTGGCGATTTGTTACCGGATTGCGGGCCACGCTAAACAACACCGCTAAAAGGTCAGGATGAAAGACCCCTTTCGCTTGGCCGCGTCTGGGGTTTTTTGTTTGCCTCCCAAGCGGGGCTGAAAGGAATGAGATGAGCGAGAGCTGGAACAAACGCACCCAAGCAGTCCATGGCGGCATCCGTCGCAGTCAGTATAATGAGGTCAGCGAGGCGATCTTTCTGACCCAGGGGTTTGTCTACGAAAACGCCGAGCAGGCCGAGGCCCGGTTTATCGAAAGCGGCCCGGATGAATTCATCTATGCCCGTTATGGCAACCCCACTGTTTCGATGTTCGAGCAACGTATAGCATCTTTGGAAGGCGGCGAAGATGCTTTTGCCACCGCCTCGGGTATGGCGGCCGTCAATGGTGCGCTGACCTCGATGCTGCAGGCGGGCGACCATGTGGTGTCGGCCAAAGCGCTGTTTGGGTCCTGTCTGTATATCCTTGAAAACATCCTGACTCGGTTCGGTGTTGAGGTGACGTTTGTGGACGGTACCGATCTGGCCGCATGGGAGGCCGCGCTCCGACCTGACACCAAGGCGGTGTTCTTCGAATCCATGTCGAACCCGACGCTTGAGGTGATCGATATCGCCGGAGTGTCGAAACTGGCCCACGCGGTTGGTGCCGTTGTAATCGTAGACAATGTGTTCTCGACGCCGGTGTTCTCGCGCGCGATCGAGCAGGGCGCGGATGTGGTTGTCTATTCGGCAACCAAGCATATTGACGGGCAGGGCCGCGCGCTGGGCGGTGTGATCATCGGCACCAAGGATTTCATTCGTGGCACGGTCGAACCCTACATGAAACACACCGGCGGTGCACTGAGCCCGTTTAACGCCTGGATCATGGTCAAAGGTCTTGAAACCATGGCCCTGCGCGTGAATGCGCAGGCAGACAGCGCCCAGAAGATTGCTGAGGCGCTTGAAGGGCATCCCGCACTAGAAAGGACACTGTTCCCTGGTCTTAAGACGCACCCGCAGAACGCATTGGTGCAGGATCAGCTGGGCGGCAAAGGCGGCACGGTTCTGTCGCTGGATATCAAGGGCGGCAAAGCCGCAGCGTTTGCGTTCCTGAATGCGCTAACGATCCCCGTGATCTCGAACAATTTGGGTGACGCCAAGTCGATCGCGACGCATCCGGCCACCACCACGCATCAGCGCCTGAGCGAAGAACAGCGCGATGAGTTGGGTATTACGCCCGGCCTGATCCGCCTGTCGGTCGGGCTTGAGGATGCCGGGGATCTGCTGACGGATATCCAGCGCGCGCTGGAGGTATCTCAGGGCTAGCGCCGCGCCGGGAATTCATGGTCAGGCGGGTGTGAACCGCCTGATCCGGCGCTTTTGGTTGTAATGTGACGATTTCTCGCCTCGAATTTCGATCCGGGCTGCTATCCCGCGCGTATCGTTCAGGACTGGTAATTAAACCTCGGTGGTATATAACCGTCGGCCTAGCAAGGGATCCGTGCCAATGAACATTCATCCGCGCGACATCAACGAGACACCCGATCACGATCAGGCCGCCGCAGCGCTAAAGGTACTGCGGGAATGGGCGAAATCGGCCTCGGCGGTCGAAATCAGCCAGCTTGATCCTGCGGTGGCGCAGCTTGTTCCGGGGCTGTCTCAGGCGGAATATCCTGCTTTGTCGCGCGACTATCCCGAAAGCTTTGAGGCAGATGTAGCCTACAGGGCCAGCTTGCCCGATTTGCAGAACGGGCCGTCCAGCCTGATCCGGGGGTCGAAGCAGCAGATCCAGCATGTCGGCATCTCGAATTTTCGCCTGCCGATCCGGTTCCACCGCAAAAGCGGTGCCGAGCTGACACTAGAGACCTCGGTCACCGGATCTGTCAGCCTTGAGGCCGAAAAGAAGGGCATCAATATGTCCCGGATCATGCGGTCTTTCTACAAGCACGCCGAGCGTACCTTTAGTTTTGAGGTGATGGAGGCAGCGCTGAACGACTATCTGTCCGATCTGGACAGTTTGGATGCGCGGATTCAGATGCGGTTTTCCTATCCCGACCGGATCGAGAGCCTGCGTTCGGGATTGTCCGGTTACCAGTATTACGACATCGCGCTGGAACTGGTTGATCGGGGCGGAGAGCGTCTAAAGATCATGCATCTCGACTATGTCTATTCGTCCACATGCCCCTGTTCACTGGAACTTAGCGAACACGCACGCGCCACACGTGGGCAGTTGGCAACGCCGCACTCGCAGCGTTCAGTCGCGCGCATTTCGGTCGTGGTAGATTGCAACGCGGATTGCCTGTGGTTCGAAGATCTGATCGCGCTCTGTCGCCGTGCGGTGCCGACCGAAACGCAGGTGATGGTCAAGCGCGAGGATGAACAGGCATTTGCTGAGCTGAATGCGGCCAATCCCATTTTCGTTGAAGATGCCGCGCGTCTGTTCTGCGCCGAGTTGCAGGCCGATCATCATGTCGGCGATTTCCGCGTGATTGCCAGCCATCAGGAAAGCCTGCACAGCCATGATGCGGTCTCGATTTTGACCGAAGGTCCAACGTTCGAAACGGCTAGTCTGGACCCGCGTTTGTTCACGACGCTGTTTCATGTGGGCTGACTGACCCCACGGAAGCTGCTGGAAAAACGATCATAAATCCCGCATGGGCGCTTTTTTGCCGCAATGCAGCAAATAATGCTGCATTTGCACCTCAATTTGCGATAGGTTGCCCCTGAGTGCAGCTGCTGCGCCTCCGCAAAATCCGGATGGTGCAGCCCGAAAGGAAGCCGGGACGTGCAACGCCTTGGACCGCCAACCTGCAAATCCGCCCGGACGATTGGGGCGGGTGGAGTCTTTTACTCATTTTCCCGCTGCCTCGGTTTTATCAGGAGAGACATGCAATGAATCCGATTACTCAACCGCTTGAGTTTCATGCAGCGGCCATCCGGATGGCCGGTTACGCAATGGCCAGTCAGATTGAGATCATGCAGATCATGACCCGCGCCGCTTTTGATCTGCCGATGACATCTCTGCACGGACTGAAGACAGTCGAGGCACCCGCACCGGTTGCCCGCAAAGCGGCGACACCAGCAAAACGAAAGCCAGCCAGGCCGGCTGCTAAAACCAAGGTTGCAGCAAAGCATAAAGCCGAGCCGAAAACCAAAGCGGCACCTAAGCCAAAGGCAGCGGCTAAGTCTGCGGTGGTACCCGTGCCGAAAGCGGCGGCTCCTAAGGTTGCGGCCGCTGCACCCATGGCGACCCCTGCGGCCAAGCCGGCTGTGAAAACAGCACGGGCCAAGGCCATGATGCCTGTGAAACCCGCCTCGAAATCGGCCAAGCCAGTATCAACGGCGGCCAAGGCGGTCGCGGAGTTCAAATCCTCCGCGCAGGCCAAGGCACAACCGGTCGCCGCAGCGCCGAAAGCGTCGGCAAAAACGGCAAAAGCTGGGCCCAAGGCACCTGCGGCAGCTAAGCCTGCCCCCGCAAAGCCCGCGCCGGCCAAAGCTGCGCATCAGGTCACAGTGGCCCCGAAACCTGCCGCAGCAAAGCCTGCGCCGCAGAAACCGGCAGCTGCGTCGGCTGAGCAGGCCAAACCAGCGCAGCGTCGTGCACGCGCCCCGTCGAAGCCACCCGCGATGCCGGGCTCTGAGGCAAAATCCGACAGTTAACGCCGATCATCTGCTTGACACCGTCGGGTTGGCGCGCCAACGCTGCCCGCCATGATGGATCTTCGCCCGGTCGGATATGTGATTGGCCTGCTGGTCGCCATTCTAGGGGCGACCATGCTGCTGCCCATGCTTGTCGACATGATCGAGGGGCGGGGCGAGTGGCATGTTTTCTTTGAAAGCGCGATCATCACACTGCTGACCGGCAGCGTTCTTGCGATGAGTTGTTCGAACGGGGTGGGCGAAGGTCTGACCATCCGTCAGACCTTTTTGCTGACTTCGGGCGTCTGGGTGGCGTTGCCGGTTTTTGGCGCCATACCCTTTGTATTCGGCGAGACCGAGCTCCGCTTTGTTGATGCTTATTTCGAGGCGATGTCGGGGCTGACCACCACCGGGTCGACTGTGATCTCGGGGCTGGATGATCTGCCACGTGGCCTGTTGTTGTGGCGGGGGGTCCTGCAATGGCTGGGTGGCATTGGCATCATCGTTGTCGCAATGGTGTTCCTGCCCGAACTGCGCGTAGGCGGAATGCAGATCTTCCGCTCGGAAGGGTTTGAAACCATGGGGAAGATCCTTCCTCGTGCGCAAGAAATTGCAGGTCAGATTTCCCTGATCTATGTCGTTCTCACAGTGGTCTGCATCCTCGTATATGCCGGTCTTGGGATGAACTTCTTTGACGCTCTGGTCCATGCGCTGACCACGATTTCCACCGGCGGGTTCTCTAACTATGATGCATCATTCGGGACTTTTTCGGGACCTGCCGAATACGCCGCCGCCGTTTTCATGATCCTCGCGGCCTTGCCATTCGTACGCTATGTCCAATTTGCCAATGGCAATACGAGTTCGCTTTGGCAAGACAGTCAGATCAGGGCATTTCTGGCAACGATTGCGGTTCTTGTGGTTCTCATGTCGATATTCCTGACATCGGTCTTTCCACACCATTGGGAACAAGCGTTCCGCGAGTCGCTGTTCAATATCACTTCGATCATCTCGGGTACCGGCTATGCCAGCGTTGATTATATGGGCTGGGGCAGCTTCCCGATCATGCTGTTCTTCCTGATCGGCCTAATTGGCGGTTGTGCGGGCTCTACCGCATGTTCGATCAAAGTGTTCCGCTATCAGTTGCTGTTTGCCTCGATCAAAACGCAGATCAGCCGCATCCGGTCTCCGCATGGTGTGTTCGTGCCGCGATATGACGGGCGACCCATCGGGCGCGATGTTCTGACCTCGGTCATGAGCTATTTTATGTTCTTCGCACTTTCGATGGGGGTGCTGTCATGGGCTCTGGCATTGACTGGACTGGACTTTATAACCTCGGTTTCGGGTGCCGCAACTGCACTGGCCAATGTGGGTCCTGGGCTGGGTGATCAGATCGGCCCTGCAGGAAACTTTGCCGGGCTCAACGACAGCGCGAAATGGATGCTTATTGTAGGTATGTTGGTTGGGCGGCTAGAGCTGCTTGCCGTTTACGCAATATTTACTGTTCAATTCTGGAGAGACTAATGAAGCGACCGCTTGGTGCGCAGATATCGCATATGTTGAAAGATCGCGGCGTTGATGTGATTTTTGGAATTCCCGGCGTTCATAATCAGGAAATGTACCGTGGTATCGAAGAAGCTGGCATAACGCATGTACTGGCGCGCCACGAACAAGGCGCTGGGTTCATGGCTGATGGATACGCGCGCGCTTCTGGCAAGCCTGGTGTGGCTTATGTGATCACCGGTCCTGGCCTGTGCAACATCATGACGCCAATGGGCCAGGCCTATTCGGATTCAGTTCCAATGCTGGTGTTGTCCTCTTGCCTTGACGATGTTCAGTCACGGCGTGGACAGTTGCACCAGATGAAAGATCAACGCGGCGCAGCGGACACCGTGGCAGACTGGTCCTGCCAGGCAGACGATGCTCAGGCCGCATATCTGTTGGTTGAACGAGCGTTCGAAGACTTTGAGTTGTCGCGACCACGGCCCAAGCATATCCAGATCCCGATCGCTCAGCTGGAAGCTGAAGCTGAGCCGGCACCATTCCCTAACCAACCAGCCTTGCGTACCAAGGCGTTGCCGCCCGATGTCGCTCCTGTTTTGTCTTTGCTCAATATTGCGCAGCGGCCATTGTTCATTCTAGGCGGTGGTAGCCGCTCCAACCTGTGGCGGCAGATCCTGACGGAGCTAGGTGCTGCCTGTTTCACCACATTTGCCGGACGAGGGCTTGTTGGGGCCAACTATCCGCTGGATTTCGGATCGATGTTGCCTCGTCCGGGCAGCGCCGAGGTCATCGCTTCGGCCGATCTTGTAGTTGTTGTCGGGGCAGAGCTGGGAGAGGTTGATTTGTGGCGTGATCGATTGGGCCATTCCGCCCAGCTGGTACGCGTTGATATCGACCCCGAAGTGTTGTCCGACCACCATAGGGCGACAGTCAAGATTCAGGCTGATGGCGAAAGCTTCGCATATGGGTTGTGGCAATCCGTCGAAAAGGTTCAACCGGCAGGCGGATGGTCCCAGGATGAAGTAAGTGAGGCACGCGCGCGCTGGCGTGCGGAAATAAACGCCGAACTACCGGGCATCGTTCAGGTGTCCGACGCGCTGTGCGAGGCGATGCCGGTCGAGACGATGATCTATTCGGATATGACGCAGTTCGCTTATGTCTCGAAAGAAATCTGGGACATGCATTATCCTTATCACTGGCATCACCCGACTGGGTTCGGCACGCTGGGATATGCTCTACCCGCAGGCATCGGTGGCGCCATGGCGCGACGTGGAAAACCCACAGCGGTGATCGCGGGCGATTATGGTTTCCACTACACGATGCAAGAGCTTGGCGTCGCAGTGGAGTTGGGCCTGCCTCTGCCGATTATTCTGTGGGACAATGGCAAGCTGAAAGCGATCGAAGACAGCATGGTGCGCAGTCAGATCGCGCCCAACGCCGTGATCGCGCGCAATCCGGATTTCTGCAAACTGGCCGAGGCCTTCGGGGCCCGATCGGCAGAACCGGGTAATCTGGATGAGATGCAGGCGGCAGTTCGCAAGGCGTATACTGCTGACGGTCCAACTCTGATCAGAATTACGCCGGAAATTCTGTGAGGCATGAAAAAAGGCGCTGCACCTCGGTCCAGCGCCTTTTCAGTGATGTCAGATATTCAGTCCCAGCAATGAACTAATACAGTCATTCCACTGGCCCGGCGGCTTAGCTCGTTTGGTGAGATCTGGGTCGAGTTTTGTGCGGTTTGGCCGGAAACACCCGCCTTGTTCAGGACTTCTGTCAGGCGATCGACATTTGCCGCAAGGCTAACCGAGTCGGGCAGGGTGCGCCCCTCAGATGGGGTGGGTAGCAGCATGCCGACCACGTTGCCGCTGTCATCAAAGACCGGCCCGCCCGCATCCCCGGGCTGCGCGGCCAGCGCCAAACGTTTGACGCCATCTTCGCCGTTCAAGCCACGAATATCGGCGATCTCGCCAAAGGTCAGGGTGGGGGCGCCCAAAGCGCCCTCGTAAGAAAAGCCCGAAACCGCAACCTGAGACTGAATGCGGGGTTGGTCTGATTGGAATTCGGCGACGCTGATTGGGGCCAATGTCTGGCTGGGGCGCAGAACGGAAACGCCAAGATCAGCGTCTTGCCACGCGACCTGAACCTCCTGACCACCGTCCAGAGTGATGCGGCTACAGCTGTCGGAAGCCTCCGAAACAGTCAGGACTGTCCCGTTGTTATCGGCGTAGAATCCGGATCGCGACAGTCGCGGTTTGCGGACCTGAAGACCCGAGACCAGATCAATGCGTTGTTCGGCCTCCGCCCCGGCACTGGCATCGAGCACCGCATCCGTGGGGGTGAAGCTAGCGCGCATTGCGGCCATAACGCGGGCGCGTCGCGCTTCATCGCCTTCAGGCCAAACCAGAGTGAATCCCTTGATCTTCCCGTCCTTCAAGGCCGCCTGAGTGTACGAGATTATTCCCTGGCTGCGCCCCTCTATCGTAAAACTGTTACCGCGTAAGGCGCGTTCGCCATCAAGCGGAACAATCTCAAGCGATTGCATCACTTGATACAGCGCCCGAAGGGTGGCGGGTGAACCTTCCTGGCTGATCAACAGCGCTTGGGCGTCCAAATCCGAAGCGGGTTTGAAATGCGCAAAGGGGGCTTCATAGCGGTCAAATGCTAACACGCCCAGAGGCATGTCCAACTCGATCCCGGCTTGAACGTCGGAATATCGCGCCATGCCGACGCTGATCAGCGGTGCGTTGTAGTCGTCCATCAGCGTCTTGCGCTGCAATGTGGTCAGAACGCCAGTTGCCTCAAACCCGTTGAAGCTTTGCCAATCGCTCATCGAGCGACGGGTACCCTGACCAAACGCACCGTCGATGGTCGAGTTGTAGAACCCGGCCGCCTGCAGCGCAGTCTGCAGGTCCTTGCGTTCCTGAGCCGTCAGCAGGCGTTCACCCTGCAAGGCTTCCG
The DNA here is from genome assembly GCF_056533505.1 of Ruegeria sp. G2. NCBI lineage: Bacteria > Pseudomonadati > Pseudomonadota > Alphaproteobacteria > Rhodobacterales > Roseobacteraceae > Ruegeria > Ruegeria sp. G2. The sequence goes on from NZ_JBQFON010000001.1 coordinate 235,810, forward strand.
AACGCGTTTCGTCTGCGTCCTGCAAGCTTAAACCAATCGCTGGCTGTTCTGGTTGCTGTTCCGGCTGTACGGGTGCGTTGATCACCCCCCGTTCAAGAATGTTGGCTCCAACAGGCCAGAATTGCTGAGCCAGCGCATTGGAGAAAGCGATGAAACTGTCTGACGGTATCTGGCGTTCAGCCCGGTAGACTCGCAATACCTGCTCGGCGTCATCGCGGAGATATGGCCCGATTACAATGGCATACCAGCCCGAGTTTAGGCGAAACCCGTTCACATCTGGCAGGGCGTTTGCGTAAGCCTGAGCACGCTCCTGCGCTTCGCGAAGCGAGGGCTGTGCCTCAATCTGAATCCAAACGCCGGCGTCTTGTTGGGCGAAAGCGGCGCGAAGACCGAAGAAGAGAAAGAATGTAATTACCGTAAATACGCGTGTCATTGTCTGCCCGTTTTATGCAGTGTTTTCACTTTGCCGCAGAGTACGCGGAATCGCGACCCGATGGCCATGCCCGGAATACGGGGAATTCTGGGTGTGGCTGCTCAGCGACAGCCAGTGCCGTTTGGCCCGTTGACGCCCCTTGGTGGCTTGCATAGGAAGGGCCAAACCCACTGAAACAGGGCGCAAATGGCGTCCAAGGGAAATGTCATGACCGAACCCAAAAGCACTCCTCGTTCATTTCAGGAGATTATCCTGCGGCTTCAGACCTATTGGGCGTCGAAAGGCTGTGCGATCCTGCAGCCCTATGACATGGAGGTTGGCGCGGGTACGTTCCATCCGGCAACCACCCTGCGCGCGCTGGGATCCAAGGCTTGGGCCGCGGCCTACGTTCAACCCTCACGCCGCCCGACGGACGGGCGCTATGGCGAAAACCCAAACCGGTTGCAGCATTACTATCAGTATCAGGTGTTGATCAAACCCAGCCCGCCGGATCTGCAAGAGCTGTATCTGGGCAGCCTTGAGGCCATCGGTATCGACATGGACCTGCACGACATCCGGTTTGTTGAAGATGACTGGGAAAGCCCTACTCTGGGCGCGTGGGGACTGGGCTGGGAAGTTTGGTGTGATGGCATGGAAGTCAGCCAGTTCACCTATTTCCAGCAGGTCGGGGGCCACGACTGTACGCCGGTTTCGGGCGAGTTGACCTATGGTCTGGAACGTTTGGCGATGTATGTACTGGGCATCGATCATGTGATGGATATGCCGTTCAACGATCCGCAATCACCCAGTCCGCTAACTTATGGCGACATCTTCAAGCAGACCGAAGAGGAATACGCCCGCTGGAACTTTGATGTGGCCAATACCGAGGTCCTGCTGCGCCACTTCGAAGAGGCCGAGGCCGAATGCGCGTCCATTCTGGCGCAGGAACATGATGACCCGAAGACGGGCAAGCGCATCATCATGGCGCATCCTGCATACGATCAGTGCATCAAGGCCAGCCACATTTTCAATCTGCTTGACGCGCGAGGCGTGATCTCGGTGACCGAACGGCAGGCCTATATCGGTCGCGTCCGCGCATTGGCCAAGCAATGCGCCGATGCGTTCGTGCAGACCGAGGCCGCCGGGTTCGAGGTTTTATGCAACGCCTAGGCCAGACCGGGCAACAACGCCTTCAGGCCGTCTGCGATCATGCTGATTGCGATGGCCGCAAGGATCATGCCCATGAAGCGGCTCATGATCACGCGGGCATTGTCCGACAGCCGCTTGGCCAGCGCCGAGGCGTTCCAGAATGTACCCAGCAGCAAAGCGACGACAAACAGAAATACACCTGCATAGACAATGGCTTCGACCGGTGTCTTGATGTGATGCGCGTAGAGGACCAAGGTCGTGATCGTGCCGGGGCCGACCAGTATCGGAAAGGCCAAGGGATAGAAGGCAACCGTTTCGGGGGCCGGGTAGGATTTCTTTTCTCCGTCGGTCCCATGGTGCGAGCTGCTTTCGTTTCCGTTCAGCATGTTCAGCCCGATCATCAGGACGACAAGGCCACCGGCGACACGCAGGTCATCGACACTGATGCCAAACAGCCCAAGCGCTTGACTGCCAATTGCGGCGAAGGCTCCACCAAGGATCAAGCAGTAGAGCGCGGTTTTCACAGCCACTTTGCGTTGATCCGAAACGGGCAGGTCTTGCGTAACACTCAGGAACACAGGCAGGTTGGTGATCGGATTCATGATCGCGAACAGCGCGCCGAAAAATCCGACGGCAAGGGTGGTTTCCATGCGTGTAGCCTCGTTTCTGCTCGTACTAGTTTGAAACCTGTCCTATTTTCTGTGAACTTGAAAGAGGCGGCGTAAACGATGACTGGAAAACTGCTTGCGCTGATCCTTGTGATTTCTGCCGTTCTGGCAGGGGCCGGGATGTATTATCTGCAGGTCTATGGGTTCTATTATGAGGTCGAGCCACGCCCGGGCCAGGATGTGGTATTGCTGGCGCGAGGGGCCGAGGCGCCCGAACCCATCGCTTATACTGCGTTCCAGGCCATTGACGCCGACAGCTCTCCGATCCGGTATAGGGCCTGTTTCGAAACTGAGATGATGCCGGATCAGATGGTGGATTTCATCCCTGTCGAGAACCCCGAGCCATTGACTGCGCCGGGATGGTTTGACTGCTACGACGCGGTCGCGCTTGCCGATGCGTTGAAAACAGGGCAGGCGCAGGCCTTCATGGGCGCCAAGAACATCCATTATGGTGTCGATCAGATCGTCGCCATTACACAGGATGGTAAAGGCTACATCTGGCACGCACTGAACAATTGCGGTGAAAAGGCCTATGACGGCACGGTTGTGGGCGAGGAATGCCCACCCAGACCCGAGGGTTGACGCAGATGGGTACGGTTGTTGAAATTCCGGAGTTCCTGACCGCAACGCTGGGCTTTGCGGTTTACCTGTTGGGGGCCGAGATTAACGCCCGCGTTGCGCCCTTGCGCAGCTTCAACATCCCCGAGCCTGTGACCGGGGGCCTTTTGGCCTCGCTGGTGGTGTTGGCTCTGTATCTTGGATTTGGCATTGAGCTGTCATTTGGCTTGACCGCGCGAGATTTCCTATTGGTTCTGTTCTTTGCCGGGATTGGTCTGAACGCCCGTCTGTCCGATTTGATCGCGGGCGGCAAGCCATTGCTATTGCTTCTGATTTTGACACTTCTAACCATCGTCGCGCAGAATGTGATCGGCGCTGCGGGGGCCGTGATGTTCGGATATCCGGCGCAAGCCGGGGTGCTATTCGGGTCTGCTGCGTTGATCGGGGGGCATGGGACCGCGATCGCCTGGGCACCCGAAGTTGCGGATGCCACCGGGCTGAGTGGTGCAACCGAGTTGGGTGTGGCCGTGGCCACATTGGGTCTTGTGTTGGCCGCCTTGGTCGGTGGACCGATTGCGCGGCTGCTGATCGAGGGGCGCGAGCTCAGCCCCGAACGGCCGGGGGAAGAGCATACGGTGGGCTTGCCAAATGAGGTCGACCAGAAGTCCGAGATTGATCATCTGACAATCATGCGGGTTCTGCTGTATCTCAACCTCGCGATCATTTCCGGCGCGATTTTGAGCGAGGCGATCAGTGCGGCTGGGTTAAAGCTGCCCTTGTTCGTGCCCTGCCTGATCATGGGGATCGTGATCGCCAATCTGCGCAGCATGGTCGCACCGAACGCAAAGCCGGTTTCGCGCACACCATCGCTGGCATTGATATCAGAATTTGCTTTAGGCGCATTTCTGGCGATGTCCTTGATGAGCTTGCAACTATGGACCATCGCTGAGCTGGGCCTTGCGATCGCGGTGATCATGACCGCTCAGACGCTGTTTGCAGTCGTGTTCGTGATCTGGGCACTGTTCCCGCTGATGGGATCAAATTACCGCGCCGCCGTTCTGGCCGCCGGGTTCGGAGGTTTCGCATTGGGTGCAACCCCGACCGCTATCGCGAATATGACCGCCGTAACCAAGCGATATGGCCCTTCACCTATTGCCTTTATCGTGCTGCCCCTTGTATCCGCATTCTTTGTGGATATCGCCAATGCCATCGTCATCCAGACGATTGTCAATTTCTAAGGACCGACTATGCCCGACCTGCTGATCGAACTGTTCTCCGAAGAGATCCCCGCGCGGATGCAAGCCCGCGCCGGTGAGGATCTGAAAAAGCGGATCACGGACTGTTTGGTCGAGGCTGGTTTGACCTATGCCTCTGCCGCTGCACTGACGACGCCGCGTCGCCTGACGCTGGCTATCGAGGACCTGCTTGCGGAAAGCCCTACGATCCGCGAAGAGCGCAAAGGCCCCAAGGTCGGCGCGCCTGACAAAGCCATTGAAGGTTTTCTGCGCGGCGCTGGTCTGACCCGAGATCAGTTGGAAGAGCGCGACACGCCCAAAGGCGCAGTCTATTTCGCCACCATCGAAAAGGCGGGCCGCCCGGCCGCTGAAATCATCGCTGAGGTTTTGGAAGCTGCCATTCGAAACTTTCCCTGGCCCAAATCGATGCGCTGGGGGGCTGGATCGATGCGGTGGGTACGGCCTTTGCACTCGATCCTGTGTATCCTGACAGATGAGGCAGGCGCGCAGATCGTGTCGCTTGAGGTCGAGGGGATCACATCCGGTGACACGACTGAGGGCCACCGTTTCATGGCCCCGAACCGGTTTTCTGTGACCTCGTTCGAGGATTACGCCGCCAAGCTGAAACGCGCCTTTGTGGTGCTGTCGCCCGAAGAGCGTGCCGAGCATATCTGGAACGATGCTCAGAACATGGCTTTTGCCGCCGGTCTGGAAGTCGTCGACGACAAGGGCCTTCTGGCCGAGGTGGCCGGTCTGGTCGAATGGCCCGTTGTGCTGATGGGGCAGATCGATGAGGAGTTCCTTGAGCTACCGCCTGAGGTGCTGCAGACCTCGATGAAGGAGCATCAGAAGTTCTTTTCCGTGAAGAACCCCAAAACGGGACGGATTGAACGGTTCATTACCGTCGCCAACCGCGAAACCGCCGATAATGGCGCGACCATTCTGGCAGGGAACCAGAAGGTTCTATCGGCGCGTCTGGCCGATGCGAAATTCTTTTGGGAGAACGATCTGCGCGTTGCCAAGTCGGACATCGCCCAATGGACCCGCGCGCTGGAGAATGTGACCTTCCAAAACAAGCTGGGTACACAGGCCGAGCGGATCGACCGCATCGCCGCACTAGCCCGCGAACTGGCTCCGGTAACCGGAGCGGATGCCGATCAGGCTGAGAAAGCCGCGCGTTTGGCCAAGGCTGATCTGAACTCCGAAATGGTCTATGAATTCCCTGAACTTCAGGGGCTTATGGGGCGGTATTATATCGAAGCGGCTGGCGAGGACGCTGCTGTCGCGGCCGTGGCGCAAGAGCATTACTCGCCGCTGGGGCCGTCGGATGACGTGCCAACCGCTCCGCTTTCGGTGACCGTGGCGCTGGCCGACAAGTTGGACACGCTGACCGGATTCTGGGCGATTGATGAGAAGCCGACTGGCTCGAAAGATCCGTTTGCGTTGCGTCGTTCGGCGTTAGGGGTAATTCGACTAATTGTGAATAACAATCTACGCCTTCGGTTGGACCGTTTCTTCGATAGCCAACTTGTTCGAGCAGAAAGCGCTATCAATGACGCCTTGCCCGAAACGAATGTCCGCGATCTCTTGGAAGAAATCGCAGAACATGGTGTCTTTGGTGCTTCATTCCAGACAGTCAAAGAAAAGCTTGAAGGACTGCCCGCAACAGCATTTCTTGAGCTTGAGAAAAAGGTTCCTGACGCGTCTGACGATCTCCTTTCTTTCTTCCACGACCGCCTCAAAGTCTTCCTCCGGGACGAAGGCATCCGCCATGATGTCATCGACGCCTGTATCGCGATGGAGGGGAATGACGACCTCAACCTGTTGGTCAAACGTGCGCGTGCTCTGAACGCGGTGATCGCGACCGAGGACGGAGAGAACCTCGTGCAGGGGTTCAAGCGGGCCAACAACATCCTGTCTCAGGCGGAAGAGAAGGATGGGGTGGAATACTCTTACGGCGCGGATGTGAAATTTGCCGAGACCGACAGCGAAAAGGCGCTGTTTGCGGCGCTTGACGCGGCAGAGGTCAAGATCGATCCTGCGCTGAAGGCCGAGGATTTCCCAACGGCGATGGCGGCAATGGCCGAACTGCGCGGGCCGGTGGATGCGTTCTTTGAGGACGTGCAGGTCAATACCGATAATGACATTCTGCGCCGCAACCGTCTGAACCTGCTGAGCCAGATCCGCGAGGTCTGCTCCAGCGTGGCTGATCTGACTCGGATCGAGGGATAACGCCCTTGCGCCATGGGCGCAGGGCCTTATGCTGCGGGCAAACCAAAAGGTGCCGCAGTGCAGAATAATCCGCATACCACGCTTATCACTCCGAAAGCGCCCGTTGCCGCCAATACCCATGGCGGCCGGGCGAAGTGCCTGCAAAGACTGGTCCGACTGGACATGCCGGTGCCACGCACGGTGGCGCTGTCTTTTGACGCGGTGCAGCGCATCGCGGAGGGTCAGGTGCCTGACATCGCCGCCATTCTGGAACAATTCGATGCCGAGGCGCTGCTGTGTGTACGGCCTAGTTCAGAAGACCCAGATTGGGGTGGCCCGGGCGCAGTGCTGAACATCGGTATGAATGATGCGCGTTATCTCGATCGATCGGCGGATATGGGCGCAGAAGCGGCGGCGGCGCTCTATCTTCGGTTCGTGCAGAGCTACGCGCTGCATGTGGCCCGTCTGGACCCGGATGTATTCGATGATATCGAGACGGATGGTCGCGAAGGGCTGAGCTTGTCTCTGCGCGCGTATGAAGATGAAACCGACGAGGTCTTCCCTCAGGATCGGGGTGAGCAGTTGATCGGTGTCTTGCGGTCGATGGCGCGGGCGTGGGATGGAACCTCGGCCCGGTTGCTGCGACAGGCCAAAGGGGCACCCGCAGATGCCGGGCTTGGACTGGTGATTCAGGAAATGATCCCGGGCGTGGGGCAAGGCGAATGTGGATCGGGCGTGCTGCAACTGATTGATCCGGCAACGGGCATGCCTCAGATCACTGGGCGGTATCTGAGCCAGAGCCAGGGGCGCGATGCGCTCGGCGAAGGCGTTGCTGCGCTGTATCTTGAGAAGGATGAGCGCGGACCATCACTGGAAGATGTGGCTCCCGAAGCTTTCGCAGATCTCAAGGCCAATGCTGCCTTGATGCGAGAGAAGCTGCGCGAAGAGATGCAGGTCGAGTTTGTCGTTCAGAACGGGCAGGTACATATTCTGGATGGTGTCCGGGTGCCACGCGGATCGCGAGCAGGCATGCGGATTGCGGTGCGTTTGGCCGAGGACGGGATCATCCCGCCGCAAGAGGCTGTGATGCGCATCGACCCGCACTCGCTGAATGAACTGCTGCACCGTCAGGTTCACCCAGACGCTGAACGTGATGTTCTGGCCACGGCCATCGCCGCAAGCCCAGGCGCTGCGACAGGTCGGATTGTATTTACCGCCGCCGAAGCGCAGGCCAGCGCTGCACGGGGTGAACCTTGTATTCTTGTGCGCCGTGAAACTTCGCCCGAGGATGTGCGGGGAATGCATGCCTCGGTTGCGGTGTTGACCGAAAAGGGTGGGATTACCAGCCATGCGGCGGTGATCGGCCGAGGTTTGGGACTGCCTTGTATTGTCGGCGCGTCCGAGATGCGGTTTCAAACCAAGAAAAAGCTGCTGAACGCTCCGGATGGGCGGGTGTTCAAAACAGGTGACATTCTGACCATCGACGGCACGTCCGGGCAGGTTCTGGCAGGCCAGCCGGAAATGCTTGAGGCAGCGCTGGATGATTGCTTTCAAACCTTGATGGGGTGGGCCGACGCCGAGCGGGACATTGCGATCCGCGCGAATGCCGATACGCCTGCCGATGCACAGACTGCGCGGAATTTTCAAGCAGAAGGGATCGGGCTTTGCCGGACGGAGCACATGTTCTTTGATCCGGGTCGTCTGACCGTGATGCGCGAGATGATTTTTGCGCAAACGCCCTCGGGGCGTGCTGCGGTGCTGGAACGCCTGCTGCCGATGCAGCGGCAGGATTTTGTACAGCTGTTTCGTATCATGGAGGGGCAGCCGGTTTGCATCCGCCTGTTCGATCCGCCATTGCATGAATTCCTGCCCACAACCCGTAGTGGACAGAGAGAACTGGCCGAGGCGCTGGACCTGCCCGTTTCTGATGTCGAGCGTCGGGTCGAGGCGATGAGCGAATACAACCCCATGCTGGGGCTGCGTGGCGTACGTTTGGGCGTGACTGTACCCGAAATCTACGACATGCAGGCGCGCGCGATCTTCGAAGCAACGTTGGAGGCCAGCAAGGAAGGCGCGCCCGTGGTGCCCGAGGTGATGATCCCGCTGGTTTCGGCCAAGCGCGAGGTTGAGCTGGTTAAAACCCGGATCGATACGGTCGCGGCCGAGGTTGCCTCGGAGCAAGGGCAGGAATTCGACTATCGGCTGGGCGTGATGGTGGAAACGCCCCGGGCCTGTCTGCGCGCGAATGAGATTGCCCCGCATTCCGCCTTTCTTAGCTTTGGAACCAACGATTTGACTCAGATGACCTATGGATTGTCGCGCGACGATGCGGGGCGGTTCATGTCGGCTTACGTGAATTTGGGGGTCTTCAATGAAGATCCATTTCACGTTCTTGATGGGGACGGGGTTGGCGAACTGCTGAAGCTTGGGGCCGAACGTGGTCGGGAAGCTCAGCCGGACGTTACGCTTTCAGTATGTGGTGAACATGGTGGTAACCCCGAATCAATCGCCATCTGCCGAGCTTTGGGGTTTGACTACGTGTCCTGCTCTCCCTTCCGAGTTCCGGTCGCTAGGCTGTCTGCCGCTCAACTGGCGATTTCGTCCAAACTTGGGGGTTGACTAACTGTCCACTACCTAGAAATAGTGGCGAAGTAATTGCCCCGCTGTCGATGAAAATCGGTGGCGTAGGCGATTTTTTACTTGCATTTATTTGAAAACTGGACGTCTGCCTCGAAGTGGGGTATGTGCCTCGTCGCGCCCGCCGGGGGAGGGTATGGCGCGTTTGTGCCTGTGCGAGGTTATCTGATGAGACGCTACATAATGGCTGTCGCCGTGGGGGCCGCAGCCGTGCTGCCAAGTTTGTTGTTCGCCGAACGGCAGAACGACGAAAAACCTGTTGAACTGGTTGCCCGTAACGAGCTGCCAGCGCAGAACTTTCGCGACTATCTTACGCTGTTCAAGCCGCGTAAGGCACCGGAAAAGGTTGAAATCTCTTACACCAAAGGTTGGTTGGATCAGCAGCCCAACGCAAACGGAGATGAACATTTCCGTTGTCTTGCAGAGGCGCTGTATTTCGAAGCCCGTGGTGAAAGCGTACGCGGGCAATTTGCCGTAGCCGAAGTGATCATGAACCGCGTCGAAAGCGGACGCTTTCCGAATTCACTTTGTGGTGTGATCAAGCAGGGAACCGGTAAGAAGTATCAGTGCCAGTTTACTTACACCTGCGATGGCCACAAAGAGGTCATCCACGAAAAGCGTGCTTACGAGCGTGTCGCCAAGGTTGCCCGTGCGGCGATCGATGGCGTTGCTGAAGAGATGACAGCGGGTGCTACACACTATCACACGAAGGCAGTTCGCCCGTCTTGGTCACGGGTTTACAAGGAAACTGCGCGGATTGGTGTGCATATTTTCTACAAGCACAACTATCGCACTGCCAGCAACTGATTGACGCACCAGCGCTGGAAGGGTGCTGGCTCTAGGCGTTTTACCGACTATGTTGCGAGCCAGGAGGCTCGTAATGACCATATCACGCCGACAGTTTCTACAATCGACCTTGGCCTTGTCGATGATGCCACGCGTGGCGATGGCATCAGCCTCCGAGTTGGTGGCGCAGACTTCCATGCAGCAGATCGCGCCCCAAGGGTATCCGAAAACTCCGATCTGGAGTTATAGCGGTGGTGTTCCGGGTAACGAAATCCGTGTTCCACAGGGCGCCCGGGTGCGTCGCAAACTTGTTAACAAGCTGCCCCAGCCAACGACTGTTCACTGGCATGGCATCCGGATTGACAATGCGATGGATGGAGTGCCCGGTCTGACGCAGGAGGTTGTGCAGCCGAAGGCTAGTTTTGACTATGATTTCGAGGTGCCTGATGCAGGGACCTATTGGTACCACGCGCATAATCAATCTATGGAACAGGTCGCGCGAGGGCTTTATGGCCCTTTGATCGTCGAAGAGGCCAGCGGACCCGATGTTGATCAAGACCTGAGCCTGATGCTGGACGATTGGCGCCTTGACCCCGAAAGCGCAGAGATTTCAGACGATTTCGACAATGGTCATGATCTGAGCCATGCGGGTCGGCTGGGCAACCTTATAACGGTGAACGGAAGGTTTGACCCTTCTTATCCGGTAAAGACGTCTGAACGATTACGCTTACGGCTGATCAATGCGGCGAATGCCCGGGTATTCGACGTCACGCTCGACGGGCTCGCCGGCTGGATCGTGGCGCTTGACGGTATGCCGCTTAAGGTTCCGTTGCGGGTTAAAAACAGTTTCCCATTGGCACCCGCGCAGCGGGCCGACCTGATCGTTGATGTTTTGGCGAACTCGGGACAGGCGGCGAGCATTGTCAGCGTGGAGCGGGACGGCGCATACGGATTGCTCAAGTTTGACGTGTCAGGAGTTTCATCACGTGTTGCGCGCACTGAAATTGATCCGCTACCGGTAAATCGGATGCCCGAAATTACACTGCAGAACACTCCGCTGCATCGTATGACGATGCAAGGTGGGGCAATGCGCTGGCTGGAGAGCGCCAACTTGGGCGATGCGGAGCTTTCAGGTCGTGAGTTGGCACAGCTAGGGAGATTCTGGGCATTGAACGGATATGCAGAGCGGCCAGATGATCCGTTTCTGGATGTGCGATTGGGATCGGTTCATCGGATTGAATTTGCAAATGAAACGGCATTTCCACATGCCATGCATCTGCATGGCCACCATTTCCGCATAATCTTGCAGGATGGTACGCTGGGGCCGTGGCGTGACACTGTTCTCGTTGAGCGTGGGCAGGTGCGGCGGGTGGCGCTTGTCGCCGACAATCCAGGTAACTGGCTGTTGCATTGTCACATGCTAGGCCATGCGGCATCGGGAATGATGAGCTGGTTTCGGGTCACGTAACGCCGCAATCGATAGCTGGAAAGGCGCATGTTACGGTGCTATACGCCCGCGAAACGCCTAAAGTGGGCTGATCAGTCCACCGAGCCCGAAAAGGTCCGACGTATGAGCTCTGAAATCCGCCTTGCCTTCGCGCATCCCTCTGAGCGGTCCGAGGCAACCGCACCTCGCGGTCCTTTGGATCGTATTTCTTTGCGGGATCACATTGTCGAAGTTGAGATCGGTGCCTTCCAGGCTGAACGCGGCACAACCCAACGTATCTGTTTCAACATCGTCGTTGAAGTGCGTCCGTTGAGCGATCCTATTGATGATGATGTGGATCGCATTCTGTCTTATGACAGAGTAACCGAAGCGATCGCGTTCGAATTGGCGGCTGAGCGGTTGAATCTTCTAGAAACACTGGCTGACCGCGTGGCTGAGCGAATTTTGCATGAGCCTCAGGCCGTAAGAGCTTTTGTTCGAATTGAAAAATTGGATCGCGGCCCCGGTGCGCTGGGGGTCGAGATCGTCCGCGGAAAGGATGCGGTGCATCACGACGTGACCGAAGAAGAGCGGCCTCATCCGCGGCTTGTTTTCCTGTCAAATGCCGCGATTGAATCCGAAAATCTGACTGGCTGGATCGATCAGCTCGAGAACCGTCAGCGCCCGCTGATCTTGTGTGTTGGTGCCTCTGATCTGGCGGTGCCGCAGACCGGCCATGCCATGACGCAACGCAGGATTGATCTGCTGGCGATCGAGCAGAACGCCTGGGTGTTGGCCGCAAGGGATTTCCGTTGCGTAGTCGTCTCGACACGGACCGAGTTGGATTGGGCGATGAAAAACGGTCAGATATGCGTTTGGGCACCGTCGAAAGTAGTGTTGGATGCGGTAGATGGCCCGTCTGCGGCACCGTCGGATGCAGTGGCGCTGGCTGCGTGGTTCGCGGCAACATTTGAAGCCAGCGAAATGCTGGTGATCGGCGGAGACCTGCCCGAGGCCCCTAAAACGCCGTTGCGTGCAGTTCCGGTCGAACAGGCGCAACTGTGACTGTCTATTATCGACCATTGGTTCAGCACGGCTCCTTGCGTCCTCAGGGTTCAGTACCTCTGGCCGGTCAGAATCTGTGGTTTACGCAGGCCGAAAAGATCGAGCGGAACAACGTCAGGAAGATCGTGAATGTCGTTGATATTCCTCCGGAATATCTGGATTCGTTGACGCGCGCGCGTTCAACAGTCGCCGGGCTTGATATGGCGCAGCCTCAGATCATGGGCATTCTGAACGCAACGCCCGATAGCTTCTCGGATGGAGGGGTGCATAACTCGGTTGACACAGCGCGCACCGCTGCAGTCGAGATGGTGGCGCATGGTGCAAGCATTCTGGACATCGGCGGCGAGTCCACACGCCCCGGAGCTGATTTCGTGCCGGAGGACGAAGAAATTGCGCGTACGCGCCCCCTGATCGAGGCGATCCGCTCCGAAACCGATGCGTTGATCTCGATCGATACTCGTAAAGCCAGCGTTGCCAGAGCCGCGTATCAGGCAGGCGCAGGGCTGATCAATGACGTGTCGGGGTTCACTTTCGACCCGCAACTTGCGCCATTTTGCGCACAGATCGAGGCTCCGGTCTGCGTAATGCATATGCAGGGTGATCCGGCCACGATGCAGGATGACCCGCAATATGACGACGTTTTATTGGACGTTTACGATTTCCTAGATGGGCAAATCACTGAATTGGTAGGGCAGGGCCTGAACCGCGATCTGATTATCGTCGATCCCGGCATCGGGTTTGGCAAAAACACAGATCACAACCTAACCCTTTTGCGTAATCTCAGCCTGTTCCACGGGTTGGGCTGCCCAATCCTGTTAGGCGTTTCGCGCAAAGGGTTCATTGGCGAGATCGGCAAAGAGTCGCGCAAGGATGCCCGCGCGCCGGGATCAATCGCGGTTGCTCTGGCGGGAATATCACAGGGCGTGCAGATTGTGCGGGTACATGACGTGGCCGAGACGGCTCAGGCCTTGCGTCTATGGGCCGCCGTCCGGTAATTCGGACACAAGGAATTTCAGGAGAACGACTTATGCGCAAGCTGTTTGGAACCGACGGAGTGCGGGGCACCGCCAACACGCACCCGATGACGGCGGAAATGGCATTGCGTATCGGTGCTGCTGTGGGTCGGTATTTTCGCCGGGATGCGTCAGGCGTGCATCGGGTGGTCATTGGTAAGGACACAAGGCTGTCTGGCTATATGCTGGAAAACGCGTTGACGGCGGGCCTGACCTCTACGGGCATGAATGTGCTGTTGCTGGGGCCGGTGCCGACGCCCGCAGTCGGGTTGATGACTCGTTCGATGCGTGCAGATTTGGGCGTGATGATCTCGGCCAGCCACAATCCGGCGATCGACAATGGTATCAAGTTTTTTGGGCCAGATGGCTTCAAATTGTCTGATCAGGCAGAGATTGAGATCGAACGGCTGATCGAAGAAGGCGTAAGCCCCGCGCAGGCACAGAATATCGGCCGTGCGCGTCGGGTCGATGATGCGCGCTTTCGTTACGGAGAGCGGGTGAAATCCTCGTTGCCGCGCGATCTGCGGCTGGGCGGGCTGAAGGTCGTGATCGACTGCGCAAATGGGGCGGCGCATCGGACAGCGCCCGAGGTTCTGTGGGAGCTGGGTGCGGATGTGATCCCGGTTGGGACTGCACCTGACGGCAAGAATATCAACCTCGATTGCGGCTCGACACAGCCCCGCGTTGCGGCCGAGACCGTGGTGTCGCATGGCGCCGATGTCGGCATCTGTCTGGATGGTGACGCCGACCGGGTGGTTGTGATCGACGAAACCGGCACCGTAGCTGATGGGGATCAGCTGATGGCCCTTTTGGCTTCCTCGTGGTCCCGCGCTGATCAGCTCAAAGGTGGCGCACTGGTGGCGACGGTGATGTCAAACCTCGGGCTGGAACGGTATCTGGCGGGCCAAGGGCTGCGGTTGGAACGCACTGCCGTTGGTGACCGGTATGTAGTCGAACGGATGCGCGAAGGTGGCTTCAATCTGGGCGGTGAACAATCGGGCCATATTGTTATGAGTGATTATGCCACAACCGGCGACGGGCTTATGGCAGGGCTCCATTTTCTGGCCGAGATGGTACAGACCGGAAAGAAGGCCTCGGAACTGTCGCGCCAGTTTGAAACGGTGCCGCAACTGCTGAAAAATGTGCGTTTTGGTGCCGGTCAGGCGCCGCTTGAGGCCGCCAGCGTCCAAAGTGCTATTTCCGACGCCGAAGCACGCCTGAACGGTCAGGGACGCCTGTTGATCCGCAAATCGGGAACCGAACCTTTGATTCGGGTCATGGCTGAATGCGAAGATTCCGTCCTGCTGAACCAGGTTGTTGATGGGATTGTGGCCGAGGTCGAGGCCGCCACTGGCTAACGCCCGATCAGCATTTTGCGCAGGCTGAACCATTGGCTGATCGCCAAACCGCTTAGAATCATGAGTAGAGCGATGTAGAAGCGCAGAGGCAAAGCCTCGGACAGAATCCACGCTCCGAATACCATTGACCAGATGGGCACCTGATAATTCACCAAGGTCATAAAAACCGATCCGGCGCTACGGATGATCGACACGCGAAGCAGTGTGGCGAAGGCTGTTGGTATCAGCCCCAGAATTATGATGGCAAGTCCTGAGCGTGTGCCTTTCCATGTGGGTGTTCCTTCAGTCATCAGCATGATCGGCAATAAGATCACTGCGCCAACGACCAGTGTCAGTGCAGACAACGTTATCGGGTCAATTGGCGGACAACGGCGTGTGATAACGGATGAACTGGCATAGCAGAATGCCGCGCCGATACAGGCAAGCTGGGCCAGTGGCTCGGCCCCTTGGCCCAGCTGTGCTAGGCCGGGGCCGATCAGAACAAGCGCACCGGAAAATCCCAGCGACACCCCAACCAAGCGGCGCAGGTTCATAGGCTCATCCGAAAAGAAATGTGCCAATGGCAGCACCATGAGTGGAACTGCGGCCATCGACAGGCCCGCAAAGGCCGATGGCACATATTGTTGGCCCCAACTCAGCAACACAAAGGGCAGGGCAGTAGAAAGCACTCCGATAACAGTGACGAACCACCAAAGTTGAGCACTCATCGCGGGCATTTTGCGCCGTGTGATCCGCATCAACAGCAGCAGTGTGACCGCGCCCAGAGTTGTGCGCGCGGTGGCTACAGTAATGGGGCCATAGCCTTCAAGAGCTATGGCCACGACCATGAAAGTGGCCCCCCAGATGAGGCCGAGTGCTGCGATGCCGCTCCAGTCGCGGTGGTCGGGTTGTTGAACCATTCCATCCCCTTATCCTGCGATCAGGTCGGTGTCACGATGCGATCTTGACTTTATGTAAGTATATGCTTACCGTTAGTCATGACTTACCAAGATACGTTCTATGCACTAGGTGATCCGACCCGTCGGCAGGTGTTCGAAGCGGTAGCTGACAGGCCCCGTGCAGTAGGTGAACTGGCAGGTGAATTGCCCGTTAGTCGCCCTGCAGTATCCCAGCATCTGAAAGTGCTTTCCGACGCCGGTTTGGTCGAATGCCGCGCTGAAGGCACCCGACGGATTTATGCGGCGCGGCCCGGCGGGCTGAATGAAATGCGGGCGTGGTTAGAGCGCTACTGGTCTGATGTTCTGGAAAGCTTCGCAATTGAGGTAAATGAAGGGGGGCAGGACATATGACGGATCCAATCATCAAAACTGTAGTTGTAAATGCAGCGCCACAACAGGCTTTCGACATATTCGTCAAGCGCACAGCATCATGGTGGCCACTGAACCGGCACGCGGTATCAGCAGGGGCGGGCAAGGCGGCTTTGGGTGTCGTGATTGAAACTGAAGTTGGCGGCGCAGTCTATGAAGTGATGCATGATGGCGCACGGGCCAAATGGGGGGAGGTTCTGGATTATGAGGTCGGTCGCCACTTTGCTATGAGCTGGCATCCGGGCACTGATCCAGACAAACAGACCCGCGTCGAGGTGAAGTTCGAGGAACATGGGCAGGGACAAACCAAAGTTACGTTGACCCATTCTGGTTGGGAGGTCTGGGCCGCTGAGGCGCAAACCAAGCGAGATGGCTATAACAGTGGCTGGGATTATGTATTTGCGACCTGTTTTGCCGATGCGGTGAGCAAATGAAAAGGGCGGCCACATGGGCCGCCCTTTCACTAACAGACGTCAGGCCTAGTTCTTTTCTTTGTCGACCATTTTACCGGCCGAGATCCAAGGCATCATACCACGCAGTTTGGCACCGGTTTCTT
Organism: Ruegeria sp. G2; assembly: GCF_056533505.1. Classification (NCBI taxonomy): domain Bacteria; kingdom Pseudomonadati; phylum Pseudomonadota; class Alphaproteobacteria; order Rhodobacterales; family Roseobacteraceae; genus Ruegeria; species Ruegeria sp. G2. Next base: position 252,191 of record NZ_JBQFON010000001.1, read on the forward strand.
CGATCATGTGCTCGTCATTGGCGCGGCGGGCCGCTTTGATGGTCGGCTGACCAACGGCGTTTTCCAGCATGAAGTCACGAACGAATTTGCCCTGCTGGATGTCGTTCAGAACCTCTTTCATTCGTGCTTTGGTCTCGTCGTATTTCAGGATACGCGGGCCGGTGACGTACTGGCCGTATTCGGCCGTGTTCGAGATCGAGTAATCCATGTTGGCGATGCCGCCTTCATAGATCAGGTCAACGATCAGCTTCACCTCGTGCAGACACTCGAAATAGGCCATCTCGGGCGCGTAACCGGCTTCGACCAAGGTTTCAAAGCCGCAGCGGATCAGTTCGACCAGACCACCGCACAGAACGGCCTGCTCGCCGAACAGGTCGGTTTCGCATTCTTCGCGGAAGTTGGTTTCGATGATGCCGGAACGACCGCCGCCGATGGCCGAGCAGTAGGACAGGCCGATTTCCAGCGCTTTACCGGTCGCGTCGCTGTGAACCGCCACCAGGCAGGGCACGCCGCCGCCTTTGGTGTATTCGCCGCGCACGGTGTGGCCGGGGCCTTTGGGGGCCATCATGATGACGTCGACGCCCTCTTTTGGCTCGATCAGGCCGAAATGCACGTTCAGGCCGTGGGCAAATGCGATGGCGGCACCGGGCTTGATGTTGTCATGCACGTATTTCTTGTACGTCTCGGCCTGCAGTTCGTCGGGCATGGTGAACATGATGACGTCGCACCAAGCGGCGGCTTCAGCGATGCCCATCACTTCCAAACCTTCCGCTTCGGCTTTCTTCGCTGAAGGCGAACCTTCGCGCAGCGCTACGACAAGGTTCTTGGCGCCCGAGTCACGTAGGTTCAGAGCGTGGGCGTGACCTTGCGAGCCGTAGCCCAGAATGGCCACTTTCTTGTCTTTGATCAGGTTGATGTCGCAATCGCGATCGTAATAGACGCGCATTTTGCCGGTCCTTTCTGTTTCGATTGTGGTGGTTTTTACTTTGTATTTCCAAGGATAGCGATGGCTCTATCCTTGGAAAATCAAGAATAAATGCCTTGTCCATTCTTGAAAAATGCTATTCTTATGAAATTCATGTTAGATGATCTGGATCGCCGAATATTACGCCATCTGCAGGCCGAGCCGAGCTTGTCCGGTGCGGAATTGGCCGAACGTTGCCGCAGCACGCAGGGAGTTTGCGGGCGACGGATCGAAAAGATGCAGGCGGCGGGTATCATCGAAGGGCATGAGGCGGTAATCGATTGGACCGCTCTGGGATATGCGGTAGAGGTGTCGCTGCGCGTGACCTTGGACAAGACGCAGGCACGGGCCTTTGATGAATTTACCGAGGCTGCCCGTGAAGTGGCCGAGGTGATCGAACTTCAGACCTTTCTGGGGCGAGTCGATGTGCGCCTTTCAGTCCTGGCGCAGGACATGAGCCACTACCAAGAGGTCTATCGGGATCGAATCCTGACACTGCCGCATATCGCAGATATTGAGGCCTTGATGCACATTGCCCGACTCAAACAAGATGAGGCATTGCCGATATGATCGAATTGGACGAAATCGATCGAAGGATTTTGCGCGCTTTGAGGCAGGATGCCACCCAAAGCGCAGGCGCATTGGGGCGCAAATTCGGGTTGTCTCAGCCCGCCACCTGGCGCCGAATTAAGCGGCTGGAAGATGCGGGTGTGATCAAAGGTCGACGATTGCGGCTGAACGCCGAAGCGCTCGGGTTCGGGGTAACGGTGTTTTTGGGCGTGAAACTAGCGCGAAAAGGTCAGGTTAGCCTTGAGGATTTTGAACGCGCCGTCAGTGCCATTCCAGAAGTGCAGACGGTCGAGCATGTGCTAGGGCTCTACGATTATCGCTTGCGGGTTGTGGCGCGGGACCTGGCTGATTTCGAAAGAGTCTTGCGGAGACGCGTTATGACTCTGCCCGGGGCCGGGGAAGTCGAGGCCAACGTATTGCTAAGCGAAGAGCGCCTTCCAGGACCGATTGGTTAGTACTTTGAGCGGATTCGAAATCCCGGATGATGGGTCATGCGGGCAAAAGTCATGGGGCGGCCGTTTTTCCATGTGGTCCGCTCGAGCTGGATCATCGATGTCCCAGTCGTGGTGCCCATGAAATCAGCTAAGCGCCCATCTGCAGAGATGGCGCAAAAGGCGATCTCAGCTTCGGTAAAAGGTGCTGCGTTCAGCAACCATTCATGAGGGCCGCTTTTGTTCAGATCGGCGTGTTCAACCTCGGGAACGGCTTCAATATTGATCCAGCGCTCTTCAAGCTGGAAGGGACGATTGTCAGCATAGTGCATACAAATCACATGCAAGACACGCGCATCCGGCTCGACATTCAATTGAGAGGTCAGCCAGCCGGGGCTGTAGACCACCTTACGTTCCACCAGTGCGTAGCGATAGGCCGAGTTCTGATTCTCAACTGCCTGACGTGCCAGCGAAATCTCAAGTTTGGCTTGTTTGCGCGGCTCTTTTTTAACCCGTGTCCCGCTTTTGCGCTTACGCTCGACAAAGCCCTGTTCTGCAAGCTCCCGCAACGCCCGGTTGACTGTAGCGCGGGCGCAATTGAATTCTTCCGCAAGTTGGGTTTCGGTGGGCAGAAGTGAGCCCTGTGGCCAAATACGTGATTCAATCCGCCGTTTAACTTCGTCCCGGACGACCTGAAAATTGATCCGCTTTTGCGCAGTCACGAGCTAAAAAATCCATTCTTGTTCAAAGTGAGTGTATCTGGTCAGAAACACGTCAGGGTGTAAAGAGATGGTGACACTAGTTGGCGTCATTTCTGCTAATTGTTGCATGTTAAATCTCAAAGTAAAACTTAAGGTTGCGGGTTACTTAGGGTCAACCAATCTCGGTGCTTTGAAGCTTTACCCCGAGGCAAGGAAAAGGCAGAAACAAGTGGCGATAGGAAAGGACGCATGATGCCTGCATTACTTGGAACCGTTGATCCCAATGGCCTTGAAGAGTTCTCGGTCGTATTTACTGATCGCTCGCTCAACCATATGTCCGCAAACTTTCAACAGGTTATGCGCGATATCTCTGATATGTTGCGCGAGGTATACAATGCTGAAGGTGTCGCCATTGTTCCTGGAGGCGGGACGTACGGGATGGAAGCGGTTGCGCGACAATTTGCACGCGGAGCAAATGTTCTCGTGGTTCGCAACGGCTGGTTTTCCTATCGCTGGAGCCAGATCATAGAATCAGGTGAGTTGACCGGTTCGACGACGGTTTTGAAAGCCCGAGAGACCGGGAATGCCAGCCCTTCGCCCTTTGCACCTGCTCCGATAGAAGAAGTTGTCTCGACAATCCATGAGAAACGTCCGGATGTCGTTTTTGCCCCGCATGTCGAAACCTCTGCTGGGGTGATTTTGCCTGATGACTATGTAAACGCAATGGCAACCGCCGCGCATGAGGTGGGTGCGCTTATGGTACTGGATTGCATCGCGTCGGGCTGTGCTTGGGTCGATATGAAGGCAACCGGTGTGGATGTGCTGATTTCGGCTCCGCAAAAGGGGTGGAGTGCGACGCCCTGTGCCGGTCTTGTCATCCTGTCCGAGCGGGCCGAAGCACGGTTGACCGAAACCACATCTGACAGTTTTGCGATTGATCTGAAGAAATGGCGACAGATCATGCAGGCCTATGAAAATGGCGGCCATGCCTATCACGCCACGATGCCCACGGATTCTCTGCGTGCCTTTCGCGATACCATGCTTGAAACACGTGAGTATGGATTCGAAAAGTTGCGTGCGGCGCAGTGGACTCTGGGGGATGGCGTACGGGCTTATCTGAAGGATAAAGGCGTGATGTCGGTGGCAGCCGAAGGATTTGGCGCGCCCGGAGTGGTCGTCAGTTACACTGCCGACCCCGAGATTCAAAACGGTAAGAAGTTCGCGGCTTTGGGCATGCAGATCGCGGCAGGTGTTCCGCTTCAATGTGATGAACCGGCTGGGTTCAGCACATTCCGTCTGGGGCTGTTTGGCTTGGACAAACTTTATGATGTCGACGGCACGATTTCGCGCCTGACACGCGTTTTGGATCAGGTATTGTAACCGGCAAGGCGGGCAGAAGCCCGCCTGACGGATCAGCGGACGCCGAGGCCCATTTGCATCAGCGTCTTCCGCACTGTTGGTAAGGAATAGAGCGCATTTAGCCCCATCGCCCTTGCGTCACGCAGCGGTCGCGCCTCGATCATCGAGGCGCGGTTCAGCAGATCGATACCTTTGACGCGCAGTCCGATCTCAGTATGGCGGGCCTTATGATAGGCATCCAGCATTTGTGCGTCGCCCAAGCCTTCGGGCCGGGCCTGCGCTAGTTCCATCAAACTACGAAGATCGCCGAGCGACATGTTCAGCCCCTGCGCGCCGATAGGGGGGACCACGTGTGCGGCTTCGGCCATCAGGGCAATGCGTTCACCAGCCAGACGTTCCGCCGACTGGCTGATGATTGGCCAGATTGTCCTGCGCGAAGCGAGTTTCAGCGGTCCGAACAGCCCGCAGGAGCGTTCAGTCATCGCAGCCTCGAATGTCTCGGCTCCGAGGTTCAGCAATTCGACCGCGCGTGGGCCGCGTTCCATCCAGACAATCGCAGACGACGGCTGACCCTGCCAATCGGGCAGGGGGACCAAGGTGAAGGGTCCACCGGACCGATGGATTTCGGTCGAAACATTGTCGTGCGGGATTGGGTGAGTAACGGCGAAGGCCAGAGCTTTCTGGCCGTAGCGGGTGGTATGCACGCTAATTCCGGCGGCTTCCCGCATCGGCGAGTTTCGTCCGTCTGCGGCGATGACAAGTTTGCAGCGGACGCGGCTGCCATCGCTCAGACCAACACGTGCTTCATTGGTGCGGGTGAACAGGCTGATCGTGGCAGTACCGGGTCGGAAATCGACGTTTGGCAATTCCCCCAGCCGTGCCACCATCTCACGCCGCAGCAGCCAGTTGGGCAGGTTCCAGCCGAACGGTTGATCCGAGATATCAGCGGCGTTGAAATTGCGTACCACGCGGGGTTCGGGTACATCACCGCCTGCGTCCACAATGCGCATGATCTGCAGAGGGGCAGCATGTGCATCCAAACGCGCCCAAAGTCCACATTGCTCTAGCAACCCATGGGCGGGCTGCAAAAAGGCAGTAGTGCGCAGATCCGAGCCATCCACGTCGCGTTCTGTGATCGGTGGTGAAGGGTCGACGCAAATCACGTCAAACCCGGCAGCACCTAAGGCGGCGGCGGCGGTCAATCCGGCGATTCCACCGCCAGAAATCAGGATGTCACAGCTGTCGGTCATGAATATGTCTCCGTTGCCGCAGACACTAGTGCTGTTGCGAGGTGGGTGCCAAGTGACATCCTGTCTCGTGCCTTATCCGCGAGAGATCAAAATCAGGACAAGGAACATCGTCGGCACCATCATCAGTGCAGGGATGTAAAGGCCAGGCAGGCCGAACAGAAGGATGGAACACCCCCACATACTGACGAGTGCTGCGGCCGAGTAGTACAGGTCTTCGGCCTCGGCATTGGCCACATCCCGGGCCATCCAGCCAAAAAGCGGGATTGCAAACAACAGGCGCTGCCACAAAGGCGGGCGCGCTGGGATATCGAGCGCAGTCATTGGGATCTCCGATTCTGTTCGTCGCTGAGCTGCATATGGGGCTGATGCTGCGACTGCGAAACGCACAGATCGTCGCAGTGTGACAGCCTATCGCAGGCGGCCCAGAAATCCGGTCAGATCGTCCGTGTGATGGTGAATGTGATCTGCATGGTGTGGATCAGGGGCGACGTGAACGGTACGCATTCCCATCTCATGCGGCGCTGCCAGGTTGCGTGGATCATCCTCGAACATGGCTGCTTGTGTGGCTTCGATTCCGTCCTGAGCAAAGATGGCTTGGAATGCAGCCTTTTGCGGTTTTGGGCGATAGCCCGCATGCTCAATTCCGTAGATCGCATCGAATAGCCCATCCAGCCCACGTGCAGCCAAAACACGCTGTGCGTAAGGCGCTGACCCATTGGTATAGACGATGCGGCGGCCCGGCAGCGCACGAATGTGATCGGCCAATGTCGAGTCAGGCTCCATATGGCTCATATCCACCTGATGCACTGCGTGCAGATAGGGATCTGGGTCCAGATCGTGTTCGGCCATCAGGCCGGCAAGCGTGGTGCCGTATTCACGCCAGTAGTGCGAACGGAGCCGATCGGCCTCGGGGCGGTCGACGCCGATCGCTTGCACCACGTAATCCGTCATCAGCACCTCAATCTGATCGAACAGGCGCATATGCGGTGGGTAAAGTGTGTTGTCGAGGTCGAACACCCATTGGGTGACGTGAGTAAAGGCAGGTTTGACCATGGTTTGGGTTTAGGGCGATGAACGATGGTTTTCAATGCCGCACTTGATTGCCAGGGTGTGAGGCGGCTAGACATGTCCGAACCAGGAGACATAATAACCGATGCCCCAATCCAAACAGTCCAATACGGATGCCTATAGCCTGATACTCGAAGCAATCGATGTGGGCGTCTACAAGCCGGGCGACCGGTTGGTGGAAAGCGAGCTGGCCGAGCGTTTTGGCGTTTCGCGTACACCGATCCGTGAAGCGTTGCAGCGGTTAGAGACGCAATCGCTGCTGGAACGGGACGGGCGGTCTCTGATCGTGGCGTCGCTGGACCACAATCAGATGGCAGAACTATATGTCGTGCGACGTGAATTGGAGGGGCTCGCCGCAAGGCTGGCGGCCAAGCATGCGACCGAAGAAGAAATCCGGGTCCTTCAAGATATGGTAGATGCCGATGATGCGCTGGTGAATGACCCGTCTGCGCTTTCGCGTGCTAACCGCAGGTTTCACGAGCAGATTCATCTGGCCTCGCACAATCGCTATCTGGTGCAACAGCTTGATCTGGTGCACAGGACCATGGCGTTGATGGCGACTACATCCCTTGCGGCTGAGGGGCGCGGTGAAATCGCGCAGAATGAGCACAAAAACATCGTCGACGCGATTGCTGCCCGTGATGAGGCAGGAGCCCAACAAGCCCTGCAGGACCATATCTCGGTCGCGTTCATGACCCGGCTGAAACAGGATGCGATCCGGCGCGAGAAATAGCAGCCTCGCTTTCCTCGACCGCATGACCGTGCTGGGTTTTGTCCCAGAAGAATGGCCGTACCGCTAGTTCCCATAAGCCCTTATAGGCCGCCAGAACACCCAGTGGAAAATAGAGGACCATCATCGGAACCCAGGGCAGCAGAAAGCGCCTGTTGCCCGCGATGACGCCCAGCATGCCAACCAAAAGATTTGCAGCCTCTGCAGCGAGCAATAAGTAAATGCAGTTTCGCAGAAAGTCAGGTGTTGTGATGTGCTGAAAGGGGTGCGGCAAATCGAGAAATGTCAGCCAGAATACCCATAACACCGGGGCAAGTAGAAACTGCCCGAGCGTTCCAAGAAAAAAGGCCTGAAAGCCCAGAAAACGGAGCGGTCCCAGATCGCGCAGCAACCTTAACGGCGCGCGCATATGGACCAGATATGTAACCATGAATCCCTTTAGCCAGCGCGAGCGTTGTTTGACCCAGGGCCAGGCCCGAAAATTAGCCTCTTCATAGGTGGCAGTGCTGACGATTTCAGTCTTGTAGCCAGCCCGGCAGAGACGAACGCCCAAATCTGCGTCTTCAGTAACATTATGGGCATCCCATCCGCCCAGCTCGACCAGTTTGTCTCGACGAAAAAAGAATGTGGTGCCACCCAGCGGAACCACAAGGCCCAATCGGGCGATGCCGCTGAGAATCACCCGAAACCAACCGCTGTATTCGATGGTAAAGCACCGCGACCGCCAGTTGGTGCTCGGGTTATAATAGTCCAGGACGCCTTGCAGGCAGACAACATCTTCGGGCGCGGCCGCAAAATGCCGGACAACGGATTCGATTTGATCTGGCATCGGGGCGTCTTCGGCATCCCAGACACCCAATATATCCCCACGGCAGAAATCCAGCGCATAGTTCATCGCACGAGGCTTGGTCGTTAGTTTACCCCGCGTCGGCACCTCAAGTACCCGTACCCAACTGGGAAGCTCGATGTTATTCAGTGCAGCTTTGGTGACTTTATCCTGCTCTTCAAGCACCAATATGATATCGAGCAGCGCCTTTGGGTAAGTCAGCCGTCGCAGACGGGCGATCAGGATTTCTGCGATTTCTTTTTCTTTGAAAAGCGGCACCAGTATCGACACACAGGGCAGGCGGATCGGTTCTGCTGTGACAAGACGAGGGTTTCGAAGTGTCAAATGGGCAATCAGCCCCGAGACACGAAGGAGGAGGAACAACGCCAATGTCGCAAGCGTTGTCCAAAGCAGAGCAGTGAGACCCAGCATTGGGAATAAGCTGCATAAAATGATTAGCAAAACGACCAACGTGATAGGTCTGGCCCGAGCCGTTGCCGACCAGTTGCGACAGCTTTGTTGCGGATCGACGCGTGTTTCAGCCGCCTCCGTCAGATCGGCGGCAAAATGGCGCGCAATGGCGGTATCAATCTGTTCGGCCCCGGCTAGAACCGGGACGATCGTATAGCCTGTATCACTTAACGCACTTGAAACCGTATCGAACCGGTCGGGCCGCGCCGTTGCAATCAGCAGAATTGGTCCAACTCGCATCCAAGGCAGAACGTTGTGGGTTAGCCAAAACTCCAATGGTTTCAGCGCGCAAAGCTCTTCGGGAGGCGGAGATTGTTCTAGATCGGCAATTTGCAAGCCTGTTTGTTCGGACAAGGCAGAGAGAACTTCGGCCCGACTGGCCCAATCTTCACCAACAAGGATTTCCCCCAACGGGGCATTCTGGCGGGTTTGCAATTGCAACGCTTGTTGGAGCTGAGCCTCTGATATCACCCCTTGATCCCGCAGGCAGGCCCCAAGAGGTTTGCGTGAATGGGGGCCGGGAACCGGTTCCGCCGGTATCTGGCGTTTCAGATTCAGTTCAACCATAAGAATACCCTGCCGCGCTTCACAGGCGGCAGGGTTGCTCAAACAGGGTTAACGCCGAGTTAACTCGACTAAATCGCTCTTAGGCCTGTGTTTTTTGATCGGCCATTGCAGCGGCGAAACGTTCGAACAGGTAGAAACTGTCTTGTGGTCCGGGTGAGGCTTCGGGGTGATGTTGCACCGAATAGACTGGGCGACCCGTCATGCGGATGCCGCAGTTTGAGCCGTCAAACAATGAACGATGCGTCTCGATCACGCCGTCGGGCAGGGATTGAGCATCTACGGCAAAGCCGTGGTTCATCGAGGTGATTTCGACCTTGCCGGTTTCCATATCCTTGACGGGATGGTTCGCGCCGTGGTGGCCGTGGTTCATCTTGACGGTCTGCCCGCCCAAAGCCAGCGCGAGCATCTGATGGCCAAGGCAGATGCCAAAGACCGGCAGGTTAGTGGTTTCCAACACTTCCTTGATCATCGGCACGGCGTATTCACCAGTGGCCGCCGGGTCGCCTGGGCCGTTGGACAGGAAAACACCGTCGGGCTTATGGGCAAGAACTTCTGCTGCTGTCGCGGTCGCAGGCAATACGGTCACGTCACAGCCTGCCGATGCCAGGCAGCGCAGGATGTTTCGCTTGGCACCATAGTCGATAGCGACCACCTTATGTGACGGAGCTTCCTGTCGCTGGTAGCCGTCAGGCCAGGCCCAACGCATCTCATCCCAACGATAGCTTTGTGCGCAGGTAACGTCCTTAGCCAGATCCATGCCCTCAAGTCCGGCAAACCCGCGCGCAGCCGCGATCAAAGCTTCGATGTCGAAGTTACCTTCGGGGTCATGCGCCAGCGCTACATGCGGTGCACCTTGCTGACGGATAGCGCGAGTCAGGCGGCGGGTGTCGACGCCCCCAATCGCAATGCGGCCGCGACGGGCCAGCCATGCTTTTAGCTCTTCGGCAGAGCGCCAGTTTGACGGTCCGGTCGGGTCCCATTTGACCACCATACCCGCGGCAACTGGATCGCCAGTTTCGTCATCCTCCGGGTTCACGCCAACATTACCGATATGCGGGAAGGTAAATGTCACGATCTGGCCCGCGTAGGAGGGGTCTGTCATGATTTCCTGATAGCCGGTCATGGCGGTGTTGAAGCACAGCTCGGCCACCGTCTGGCCGGTGGCGCCAAAGCCAATACCGTAGAACAGCGTTCCATCGGCCAATGCCAGACATGCGGTGGGCTTGGACGGGGCGTTCTGGGCCATGGCGCGACTCTCCTGCAAGGTAAACGGACGCATACCTAAGGGGGTTAGCGCGTCGGGTCAAGCCTGTTCAAATTTTAGGCTATTGTTTAAAATCAATAACTTAGGAAAGTATCGCCCCTGTTGTGCCCGCCTTTTTGTTTCGATATGGTCGAGGTTCCTTTGCCATGGGGATGGACAGACCATATGGATATGCGATCACGGGTGAATGCCGCCCTGAAGCAAGCAATGAAAGACAAAGAAGCCGAGCGCCTATCGACGCTGCGCCTGATCAATGCCGCGATCAAGGATCGTGACATTGCTTCGCGCGCATCCGTAAATGAAGAGGCCAAAGGCTGTGGCGATGCCGAGGTGCTTGAGATCCTTGGAAAAATGACCAAGCAGCGCAAGGAAAGCGCGCGCGCCTATGAAGAGGGTGGGCGCCTGGATTTGGCCGAGCGTGAGCTGCGCGAAGTCGAAGTGATCGAGGAATTCCTGCCCAAGCAGCTGGATGATGACGAGGTCAGCAAAGCTATTCAGACGGCCATCACGGCCACCGGCGCGGGGTCAATCCGCGATATGGGCAAGGTGATGGGCGAATTGAAAACGCGCTATACCGGTCAGATGGATTTCGGCAAGGTCGGGCCAATGGTCAAAGATCACCTTTGCGCCGCATCAAACGGCGGTTAATCAAGCAGAATCGCGCAGTTTCCGGGTTAAGTCATCGAACAGCGCGATCCGTTCCTCTTCAGTGAGGAATGCACCAATTTCGACCTCCCGGCCGTCTCCGACCAGTGTCACGTAATGGGGCACCGGACCACCGCTCGCGTGCATTTCGGGGCGCGCCCAATATCGATTGCAGGACCATTCCAGATCGTCTTTGCGTGGATTGCGGTGCACGAGGCGCGCCTGCGTTTTATCCAACGTGAGAACCTCGAACACGCTGCGTGCGCGATAGTTCATCTCAAATGCCAGCCAGAGACCTAGTACGGTCAGCAACAAGAAGGGCAGCAAGCCCCACAGCAGAACAGATCCCAGCACCGCAAACAGCGGAATCAGGCCGAACAGAAAGACCGCGAGAACAACCCCCATTGCGCCACGCGGCGGTAAGGAGTTATGCGGCCAGAGGCGCAACTCCTGCTCAGTATCTGAATTCTTGGTCCATCGATAAGGCATGGTTGAAACCTAGCGCAGCAACTGCCTGAATCGAAGTGCAATCTGTCACACAACGTGTCCGACACGCACCCATGACAACGCGTCGTCCAGCCGGTCATCACCCCAAAACACCTCGCCGCGCACGACAAAGCTGGGTGCGCCAAACACACCCAGTTGGATGGCAGTGTTGGTCTCGTTTTCGAGAGATTGCACAATGTCCGGACTGCGCGCACGTGCGAGGGCTAGGCGGGGGTCCTGCTGACAACGATGCAGGGCTTCGGTGATGGCTGTCTCGGACCCGGCTTCTATGCCGTCTTCAAACCAGAGAGCATAGAGCGATTGTGTATACGTCTTTCCCCAGCCTTCTGTCATTCCCAGTAGGGCGACCTGATTAGCCAATGCGAGGTCCGAGATTGGGTAGGGCGCAGGCAAGTTGGCGTGAATATGATACTTGGCCGCCCGGCGTTCGATATCCCGCCACATGTAAGCGGATTTAATCGGTTTGCCGGCGAAGGGGATGTTCTGCTGTTCTGACATCACGGTCCGCACATTGAACGGCCGCCAGTTCACGGTGGCATCGTGTTCGGCACTCCAATCGTCCAGGCGTTTGATCGTCAGGAAGCTGTAGGTGCTACCTATTGAGAACCAAAAGTCGATCTCGGGCATCGTAAATCCCTTTCGGTTGGCCGGGTATTTTGCCCGGACCAGAATACTCTATTTTTGCTGTTCTGGCGACTGCCCCGCTTACACAGGTCAGGCAGGAACAAAAAACCCCGCCTAAATGGGCGGGGTTTTCTTGTCATTCAGGTCGGGATCAGTGCGCGTGGCCTTTATCCCAATCCTCCTGCTTCGGCAGCTGCTCGAACGTGTGTTCAGGCGGCGGCGTTGGCAAGGTCCATTCCAGCGTATCCGCGTATTCGTTCCACGGGTTCGGCCGCGTCTCTTTCGCGCCACGCAGCAGGGCGTAGATCACGATGCCAAAGAACAGCAGGAACGAAGCGAACGAGATGAATGCACCAATCGACGAAACAAAGTTCCACTGCGCGAACGCTTCGGGATAGTCGATGTAGCGACGTGGCATGCCCTGACGACCCAGGAAGTGCTGCGGGAAGAAGGTCAGGTTGGCGCCGATGAAGAACAGCCAGAAATGAACCTTGCCCCAGAACTCGGAATACTGACGACCTGTCATCTTCGAGAAGTAGAAGTATACGCCAGCGAAGATCGCGAAGACTGCACCCAAGCTCATCACATAGTGGAAGTGCGCCACGACGTAATAGGTGTCGTGATAGGCACGGTCCACGCCGGCCTGCGACAGCACAACGCCGGTCACACCGCCAACGGTGAACAGGAACAGGAAGCCGAAGGCGAACAGCATCGGGGTTTTGAACTCGATCGAGCCGCCCCACATGGTCGCAATCCACGAAAAGACCTTAACCCCGGTTGGAACCGCGATCACCATCGTAGCCAGCATAAAGTACGCCTGCTGACGCAGCGACATGCCAACCGTGTACATATGGTGCGCCCAGACGACGAAGCCCAGAACACCAATCGCTATGATCGCCCAGACCATCGGCAAGTAACCGAAGATCGGCTTGCGTGCGAAGGTCGCGATGACATGGCTGATAAGGCCAAAGCCCGGCAGGATCACGATATACACTTCGGGGTGGCCAAAGAACCACAGGATGTGCTGATACAGGATCGGATCGCCGCCACCGGCCGGATCAAAGAAGGTGAAGCCGAAGTTGCGGTCCATCAGCAGCATGGTGATCGCGCCCGCCAGAACCGGCAGCGACAGCAGAATCAGCCACGCGGTGACAAAGATCGACCAGCTGAACAGCGGCACCTTGAACAGGGTCATGCCCGGGGCACGCATGTTCAGGAAGGTGGTGATCATGTTGATCGCGCCGAGGATCGAGGAGGCGCCCGATACGTGCACGGCAAAGATCGCAAGGTCCATGGACATGCCGCCCTCGGTCGTGGACAGCGGTGGATACAGAACCCAGCCGACGCCCGAACCGAGCTGATCGTTACCACCGGGGCTCAGCAGCGAGGCGACGCCCAGCGAGGTCCCGGCGACGTACAGCCAGAAGGACAGGTTGTTCATCCGCGGGAACGCCATATCCGGCGCACCGATCTGCAACGGCATGAAATAGTTGCCAAATCCGCCGAAGAGGGCCGGGATAACCACGAAGAACATCATCAGGACACCGTGATAGGTGATCATGACGTTCCACAGGTGTCCGTTGGGGGTACATGGATCGGCCATGAAACCTTCGAGGCACATGTACTGAACACCGGGGTGCATCAGTTCGAGCCGCATGTAGACAGTCATCAGAACCGAAATCAAACCGGCCAGCGCCGATACGATCAGGTACAGAATCCCGATATCCTTGTGGTTGGTCGACATGAACCAGCGGGTAAAGAACCCACGCTGGTCTTCATGCTCGTGACCATGAATGGCTGCGTCTGCCATTAGGTGCCTCCTGTTGCAACTACACCGCGCAGTCGGACCTCTCCAACGCGCGGGATTCCTGCTGGTTTTAGATTGCAAGGGGGCGACCTTCAATGGCCGAGTTTGATCTGGATCAAGATTAATTGTCGCGGGCAGCCCATGCAGCCCGGCATTTCAACCTCTGATACTAGCGATTTGGGGGGGCAGTCCACGAATTCAAGTGGTGATGGGGGAATCCCGCTTGACCCGCATCGGGGGGCGGCACAGAACAGCAAAGAAGCGCAATACCGGAGGCCCGTGATGACTGAATATGATCCCGAAAACGTCTTTGCCAAGATCTTACGTGGGGAAATCCCGTCGAACCGAGTTTATGAAGATGATGAAACAGTCGCCTTGATGGACATCATGCCGCGCACTGATGGGCATGTGTTGGTCATCCCAAAATCACCGTGCCGCAACATGCTGGACGCGTCGTCCGTAGAACTTGCGGCAGTGATAGCGACGGTTCAGAAAATAGCACAGGCCGTGAAGGAAGCGTTTGAAGCTGATGGTGTAACTGTTCAGCAGTTCAACGAAGCTGCGGGCGGGCAGGAGGTGTTTCATCTACATTTCCATGTCCTGCCCCGTTACGAAGGCGTATCGATGCGTCCACCGGGCAAGATGGGTGATTTTGATCTGATTGCCGAACACGCTGACAAAATCCGCGCAGCATTGGGTTGAATTCCAAGAAAGTTCCGCTGGCACGTGGGGTCGATAAGCTGCACGAAGGGCCGCAAAGGCAAGGGATTTACAAAATACCGAGGCCCTAAAACGAGAATTGCCGTTCCGATTATGGGGTCGGAACGGCAGACTCGTAACCAAACACTTCTCGGATTTCGCTGGGCAGCCCTGCGATCACCGGTTAACACACCACTCACTCATGAACGGTCATTACATACTACGTGGTCAAATGGCGTTTGTAAGGAGTGGATGTGAAGAATCCCTGAATTTGAGGCGAATTAGGGCGATTTGAAGGACAACCCACTATGATTTTCGAAACAGAACGCATCGAAATTCAGCATTGTTGTTTGGGTAATGTTTCCGGATCGTTCCGAGTACGTGGAATCACCTAGTTTTCAAACGCCTTCGGAGGCGAACACATCATCAAAGGTCTTTTTTAGTGCCACGTCGACGTCATCCATAGTTACGGGAAGCCCGAGGTCGACCAAAGATGTCACACCGTGTTCCTGTATGCCGCAAGGTACAATCCCACCGAAATGAGACAGATCTGGTTCAACATTGATTGATATTCCGTGGAAACTAACCCACTTCCTCAGACGTATTCCGATGGCTGCTATTTTATCCTCGGCGGTCTGTCCTGCTATCGTTAGCGGCTTGTCTTGTCGCTGCACCCAGACGCCGACGCGGCCTTCTCTTAATGCACCCGTGACATTGAATTCTGCCAGTGCGGCGATCACCCAGGCCTCAAGCTGCTGAACAAAGTGGCGCACATCATGGCCGCGTTTGCCCACATCCAGCATCACGTAGACCACACGCTGACCGGGTCCGTGATAGGTGTACTGACCACCACGTTTGCTTTCATAAACCGGAAAGCGGTCCGGATCGGTCAGGTCTTCTCGCTTGGCAGAGGTCCCAGCGGTATAAAGTGGCGGGTGCTCTAACAGCCAGACGCATTCATCCGCTTCGCCCGCCGCAATCGCTGCAACGCGTGCCTCCATGAAGGCGGTGGCCTCGTCGTAGTCGATCAGCCCGTCAGTGGTTTTCCATTCCATGTCGGTTCCTTAGACCTTCTGAGGGGCAGGGGGAAGGGGTCAGGCGGCCTCGGCCAGGCAACGTTGCAGAACCTGCGCATAGGTGTCCGTGCCTTGCGCGCCGGTCAGCAGGTATTTCCCGCCAAACACCATCGAAGGCACGCCCGAGATACCTCGGCTGGTCCAGAACTGCTGTTTCTCACGCACCGGCTGGGCATATGCACCCGATTCAAGCGCCGCGCGTGCCGCCTCCGGGTCGAGCCCGGCCGCCTCGACCGCGCCCAACAATACATCGACGTCAGAGACATCCTGTTGCTTGGTGAAATAGGTATCGAACAGCACCAGCTTGAGCGGATGCTGACGCCCCTGCGTTTCCGCCCAATCAAGCAGTTGATGCGCGGCAAAGGTGTTCACGATTCGGCTGTCATCGGTGAAATTGAAGGCGAACCCAAGCTCGACCCCTAACGCGGTCAACCGCTCGCGCGCCTGCTGGCTTTGTTCGGGCGTCGAGCCATATTTCTCGACAATATGCTCGCGTAGGTTCTGCCCCTCTGGCCCCATGTTGGGGTTCAGTTCGAACGGATGCCAGCGCAACCGGGCCAGCACATTCTCTTGCTTCAGCGCGACATCGAGTTGACGAAAACCTACGATACACCACGGACAGACCACATCCGAAACGACATCAATCTGCACGGTAGGGCGGGGATCGAGCGAGGGCATGGGCTGCTCCAGATTGCATTGTGTCGCGTTTAGATATGGCTAAAACGCGCGAATTCAATCGGCTGTGTTTTTGCCTCTTCACATCGCGTGGCACAGCGTCTATACGCCCCTCTATCAAGTCATTGGCAGTGCGGTCGTGGCGGAATTGGTAGACGCGCAGCGTTGAGGTCGCTGTGGGGTAACACCCGTGGAAGTTCGAGTCTTCTCGACCGCACCAAATAATTCGTCTCGTTGTGTAATTTCAATTTATTATGTTGGCGTGAACGATCTTGGTCCACCTAAAGGCTTGTGATTTGGTCATCAGCGCAACGTAGTCGCTTTCGCTGCTTCTGCACGCGTGCGCTGATACCACCGATCGTCGAGTAGAGTGCCTGACAACCGATCAAGTACATAAATGGCTTCCACCATTACTGTTTATCGAGGATGAATCTCGACTGCTGGTTAAATGGCTGTATGAGTGCGTCAACGAAATTAGCTGCCGCACTTGTGAAGGCTGATTAGCCGCGAATATTGAGATAAACGTGCAATACGGGCTTAAGAACTGTGACGACCATACAATCAGAGTTGGGCGTCAAAATTTGAGTGAATTAGTTCAAATAGAGTGCGCCCAATCGATGAAGAAGCTGAATATGTTGACAGTCCGGCGGTCATTGGCTTCTTTGTTTCCGGTTTACATCAATTAGAACAACTAAAACGAGCAAAACACGAGAATTTCTCGGTGCTTGGACAGCTCATCCCTTATGATGTTCGTAGTAACATCGCGGCCTGCAAGTAGTAGGCCTATTTGCCGAAAGTTGTAAATCTACTGCATCTTCGGAAGTGTATTTGGTAACGAGTGTGCTGTTTCGATCGTATGATCGGGACAGCATTTTCTTTTTGGAGCTGCTTTGGCAATATGCAGGCTCCCTCATTTTACCACTGACGATCTCGAGTGTGCCACGAGGTCTTGTGATCATAGGGATAACTTCACCACCGAAAATCCGCTACTGAATCACGGGATTGCTTCAAAGATGCAAAGTGATGTGCCATCGAAATTGCTTGGCAGGAATTCGTTATCGTTGCTCCGGTTGCGTGGCGCAGGGTAGTGAGGTGTGCTCTTCTCCGGTGGAACCTACTTCATGTCCGCTTATCGCAGGGAATTTAATGAAAAACTCTGTGCCTTCACCAAGTTCGCTTCTGTAGTCTATTGTTCCGCCAAAATGCTCAACAATTTCCTTTGAAATGTGCATCCCGAGCCCTGTACCGCCTGCGTGACGTTCATCGGAGGAGTCTATCTGGGAAAATCGATCGAAAACTTTGTCATGGCTCCCCTCAGGTATCCCGATGCCATGGTCTTTGACGAAGAGGCGAATATTCTCGCCGACTTTCTCGCATCCGACGGTTATCTCGCCTCCATCAAGGGAGAATTTAGCTGCGTTGGAGATAATGTTGGCCAACACCTGAAGAAGGCGGGAGGGATCACCTTTAACGTACAGATCATTGTTTCCCCTTAAGTCTTCTACAATTTCTACGTTGTGAGCACTGGTGTATCCCATGTTACAGGCGATCGCTTCCTGAATCAGCGCACGTACATCAACAGTTCCTTCACGGTAGTTCATCTCGCCCGCTTCCATTTTTTGAATGTCCAGCACATCATTGATTAGGGATGCGAGCCGTTCGCAATTTTTACCTGCTAAATGAATGAGGCTTTGCATTGATTCTGGAGCTTCACCCAATGCGCCTGTGTTGATTAGGTCAAGTGATCCCTTGATCGAAGTGAGAGGCGTACGCAGTTCATGGCTAACTGTCGATATGAACTGAGTTTTCGCAATGTAGGCCGCTTTTGTTCTTTCGTGCTCTGCTTTGAGCTTTTCGAGTTGTTCCAAATTCCTGCGGTAGAGCTTCAGAAACACCACCGAACAGTCAATCAGAAAATACATTACAAAGATAACGGTGAAGAAGTGCAGCCAGAGTTCAGATGAAAGCTCGGGGCGTTCGATCCAGATATCCTTGACGACAATCAACATGAACGATACGCCGTACATGGTCAGACGGATAATCATTGCCCACAGAAACTGATGGTTGTTCATTGCTGCAAACAACGCCGCAGCAAACAAGAAGAACATTGGAGTAAAGTGACCACCGGCGGGCTGTGCGAAAGCAACTGAAACAGCATACAGGCAGATTGCAGCTGCGCTGAGGATCGTGTTCAACAGAATCCAAACAACCATCATACTAATTGCTTTGTGCTGGTCTGGCTTTAAGCGCGGTACACGTTTGGCCAGCAATAAATCTTGCGCTTCGCAAATGAGGATTGTCCCATAGAACAGCATGGCGTTAATGGGATCGAAGAAGAACGCAGTCAAAATGGTTGTGGCCAGATAAATAGCCTGCCGCTGCCACAGAAGCGCAAAGCTCATGGCAGTATAATCTATGATGTTTTGCAGAAGCCGGTTTTCCGTTTCACCGGAGTCCCGGTCCGGCAGATTGGCGTCGATGGCTGTCATCTAGATGTCTTCGTTTTTAGCGCTTGGACAGTACCATTAGCGGCACAATGAGGACTTAGTTGGTCTGAATTGGGTTCACAGTTTGGCGCTAATCCTTTGAGGGCCACCGTGATTGTTGGCGTTTCACGCAAGATTCTGGTGTGAGAGGTTGAAAAATTTTTGTTGCGCAAATGCAGTGTGGGGCGCCCAAATTTGATGATCTCGTTGCTAAGTGCATTTTTTTTTATCTTAATGTGCCAGAAAGAAGGAGAAAATCTAAAAGGGTTGGGGTTTGACTGCAGTTGAATTTACGAAGTTGGGGCAGGGCGCTGTCGCTCCTGTTTCGGCTAGGCTTGCAAAAAAGCCGGTGACACTGCTTCAGTTTGCAAGGTCCGCTGGTCGAAACATGTTTGAAGTCATCCCGGCCGAAACTCTGCGTGAAACTTATGTTCGCGGGCCTTTGAACATACACTATATCTGCGATCCTGAAATGATAACCGAATTACTCGTCGGGCAGGGTCGTTCGTTTCCCAAAGCCAAGTTCACTAAAGACATTATTGGATCGGCTGTTGGCAACGGGTTGATACTCTCTGAAGGGGAAAAATGGCGTCAGCAGCGGCGTAGGTATTCTCCACTATTCGCCGCCAGGAACCTCCCGGTTCTGGCTCGGCATTTTGCAGAGACTGGTGTCGAGATTGCAGATTCATTGGCGGAACACGAAGGCCCCGTAGATGTTGCACAAATTGCGCCTGCATCAACGTTGACGAATATTTCTAGGGTGATTTTTTCGGGTAACAAGAAAGTCAGTTCAGAGCAAATACGCGTGGGGCTGATCAAGTATTTTGAGTACATTTCTGATTTGTCTCTTTTCGACTTAATGGGATTGCCAAAGTGGGTGCCGCGCAAGAATTGGCTACGCAGCCTGGCCCCGGTCACTAATATGCGGAACCTCGCCAGACAGGTCATTGATCAGCGTCGCGCCGAATGCCGCAGCGAGCCACAGGATTTCCTCGATTTCATGATTGAGGCGTTGAAAACAGATTTCGAAGATGAAGCGACAACCGTCGACAACCTTTTAACCTTTGTTGTCGCTGGTCATGAAACTTCCGCCAACGCTCTGGCCTGGGGGTATTATCTGCTGGCGCTGCACCAAGATATGCAAGCTAGGGTTAGACAAGAAATTCGGTCGGTTCGCCCAAAAGGCCCAATCGAGTTTTCTGACCTGGAGGCAATGCCACTCCTGCGCGCCCATGTAAAAGAGACGCTGCGGCTTTACCCTTCAGCCGCGTTCTTTGCTAGAGACGCATCTGCCGACCTTGAAATCAAAGGGGTAAAGATTGCAAATGGTGACGCGCTGTTCTTCCCAGTTTACTCTTTGCACAGAAACGAAAAACTATGGGATGCTCCTGACCACTATCGACCGGAACGGTTCTTGGGATCTACACTGCCTCGAGGTCAGTACATTCCATTTGGAGATGGTCCCAGAATCTGCATTGGTGCTCAGTACGCTGAAACTGAAATCATGGTACTTATGGCTTCGGTGCTCCGCCAAATAAATTTTTCGATTACAGAGTCTGAATTACCGGAACCAGTTTTGACATTCACCATGCGTACGAGTGGCCCACTCATCCTCAATGCCGAACGGGTTCGCGAATAAAGTCGATATTTACACTCCAGTGCCTGACCTTTGATCGACGTCAGGCCTGGCGACAGAATTAGCTTACTGCCGGCGAGTGAGGTAAGTGTTATCGCCGTACAGCTCACGCAAGACTACATCAAACAATCTATCGTTGACCATTTCTTTGCGATCCGGTGTGGGCTCTGAAAATGTGGAGGAAGTTGTAACCAGGCCCTTTCTGAGATTGGCCTCGCGATGATTCACTTTTTTGATAGCCATGTCCAAAGAGGCGAATGCTCCAACCTTCGTAAATGAACGAAGCGATACCGGTGTACCTTTCACCACTTTAAGATGGACAGATGCGCAGCGGTTGCTGAGAACAGTCCCTAGTTCTTGGTTTAGGAAAGCTTCGGTCGGAATATTCTGGGTGCGTTCCCGCCCATGTGTAACAACGAGAAATGTGCCACTCCCGCGATAGGAATACATTCCTCCAGCAGCCTGTGTTGTTCTTTCAATGCAGAATCCAATGTCGGAAACAGATCGCCGAAAATCACCAAAATTTCCCAGATCAAAGTGATACTCGGCGTCACGAAATTTGATTGCAGTGACCCAGGTGTCAAATCGACGCCTCCGTGAAAGCTGCTCGACATAGTTGTCGAATTCGACATACCCCAAGCATTGTTCCTGCTCGTCGATAGACAAAGGATCCTTGAAATTGAATTTCTGGTTGAAATCCAATTCACTGCGAAGATTTTCTATCGACGCCGATGAGGATTGGGTTTTCTTTCTCTCCATCATCAGAAGGTGAGCAGCGTTCATACGGCTGCGCAGTTCAAAGAAGTCGAAGGGTTTAGTTACATAATCAAACGCGCCTTCTAAAAATGCCTTCTCGATGTTCTGCCTGTCATCCAGTGCAGTCAGCATTATGACAGGTGTTTCCAGATTTTCCGGCAGGTTCCGGATTTGTGAAAGCAACTCTATCCCTGAGGTTCCAGGCATCTGAATGTCAACAAGCAGACAGTCGAACGGGGATTCTGCTGCTTCTATCATCCCTAGCGCTTCATCAGCTGAACTGGCAGCAGCCACATTGCAGTTTTCGAGTTCAGGAAGCGCTGATTGGAGCAATTTCAAGATGTCAGGATCATCATCAACCGCCAGTACAGTAAGTGCGGTCTTTCTTTGTGCTCGATGCTCTAGATTTCTTTGGAACCGATCACTGCCAAATGTGGAATGTCTCATAACTGGTGAACCGCCGATATCCTCATAACGGGTTGAACCTATGAGGTGAGTGGGTCGAAACCGCGGCAAAAATTGAGAAATTCTTCGTAGAAAGGGGTTTTTTCTTGACCTTTGTTTGGCGCAAACGGCCTCAGCGACGAGTTGCCTGTTTTTTGTTTTGAGCGGCCGTGGCGCTTTTTTGGTGCTATTTATTCGGCAATTTGTTTGTGTCTAAGAACAATTCACGATCTCAAAACAACGGAATTGAAATGCGATAGGGAATTTAAGCATCAACTCTGGTAGCGCTGCTAACATGCATTATAGCCACGGTTTCCCTATAGCCTGAAAATAAACCCCAGTCGCAATGAAGTCAGTGTCGGGCGTTAGAAATTACAATAGACCATCCAGCGGCGGGGTTAATCAATTTACTTGTAGATGTTGAACAAAACCGACTGACTGACGGTGCCATCGATAGAGAACTTTGCGCCGACAGGCGAGGCATTGACACCCAGACGCCGTGACCACCGTGCCCAAACTGAAGGAACGATGCCCAATATGCTGGATGCACCACCTTCCATTGCGACAGTAGTCATCTGGTGAAACAACTCTTGTTGAACCTGCTGCCTGCGTGATGAAGCGACATCTTTTGTCACGAAGAAACGGGATGCTTCCCAGACAGATTGCTTTACCGGGGCTTCAACAAACAGAACGTCAGATGGGATATCTTTAAGAATACCTCTTTGTGCGTCGCGCAGCATATAACTGTATACCCCGCATTGTGCAGTCGTGGGCAGAAGTCGTACACCTGCCAAAATTTCACCAAACTCGTGCAGCACAACCCACCGACAGGCTGGCGTGTCGTATTGGTCGAATTCCATCCCGTCAGCTTCGCCGACTTGCCACTTTAGCTGATCTATAAAAATTGACTTTCTGGTTTCGAGGTATTTTGCCAGCAGTGGGCCATACTCGTGAATATTGCGAAAGCTAAGCGTAGTCGCACGAATATTGCCAACATCACTACGTGGCATTGGCTGGCTACTTCTAACCGCGAAAACTTCTATTCGCGCCGATTTACTCGGAGCGCTTGAAGTGGCGTTAGCGGGTGTCAGTTCCGGAAATCCCTCCGGGACCGAGTATGTCTGCTTAAACCTGAGTGGACGGTCCATATTTTGCTCATATTATTGACGCACTTATGACAAGATTCAGCTCGGCAAGTCCACCAACCTATGCGGTAGTTAACCGAATTGATGAATGGGTGTGTCCAAATCTCCTCTCTCCCAATGGTTGAGTTCCCTGACAGATCAATTACGCAAGTTTTTTTAACTTTTCTTTTCAACCGTAGGCTTCATTCATTTCCGCGTGTGCAGCAACATTTTGAAAAGAAGCTTTTTTTTGCTCTTTCAATTAGAGCTTACGCTGGATCAAGTGCCGTCTCGCTGTCTGATGAAATTTCAAGGCAACCCTGACTGCTGATAAAAGCAGTCATCAAAATGACATCCAAATTTGGAGGTAGTTACTTTTCTAATTGCGTTCTCGGGCTGAGAAATTTGTACAGATTAAAAAAAATGTGCAGACATAAGGAAGTCCGCCTAATGTCACCGTTTTGCCACCTTCGTAAGAGAAAATAAGAGAGGATGAGTAATCCCTGAGTGTTTTATGCGCCAACCAGCCGTTGCCTTAAAGTCTGCAATGCCCAACGGTTGGAGAGGTGTAAGAGATTGGTGAAAAGTTATGCGTATACTTGCTGTAGACGACGATCCGAGCATCCTGGAGTTGCTAGATAAAGTTCTAGACGCGTTCGGTTATAAAGACGTCGTCACCGCCAGAAGTGGGCCAGAGGCCATTGAAATACTGTCACGACCTAACGAAGCGTTCGACTGCTTGCTACTGGATGTGCAGATGCCGCAGATGAACGGCATAACTCTTTGCGAAGAAGTGCGAAAATTACCAGAATACACGTACACGCCCATTATCATGGTGACCGCCATGGTGCAAAAAGAGTACATCGACGAAGCATTCGGAGTTGGGGCAACGGACTACGTTACAAAGCCTTTTGAGTTCTCGGATCTGAAGCAGAGGTTGTCTGACGCCTATAGAATGGCAGCGGAACGCAGAGCCGCAATCGAAGTGCTGGAAGCTGAAGCGGATTCTGAGTTGTGTTTTGGCAATAGTCCGGACGTTCGCTTAAGTGATCCGCAATGTTTCGGAGATTTGCCCGGTTGCATTGGGTTAGCTGAATTTGAGAACTACGTAATTCAGCTTTCAACGATGCACTCCATGGCTGCAAAGCTTGTGGCGGTGAAATGCATAGGCGCCGAACAAATCTATGAGACGAGCACGGTCAGTGAATTCCGTAGTGCCATGACTTTAGCTGGTACCGCGCTTCTGACAGCCAATCAGCAAGGGCGCAAAGTAGCGACCTATTGGGGAAATGGCGTATTCTTGATGATCTATGACAATCAAATTGATTTGAGTGTGGACCAGTTGGGAGCACCGCTTCCGGAGGCATTGAAAGAAATTTCCAGTGACACCACTTCAGGTCGGCCAATTGGCTTCCAAGTTAGCGAAGAAGTTATGCTTAAAGCCAAAACCAAGATGGAGGCGTTGTTCTTGATAGACAAGGCCGTCGAAATGGCTGAAATGTCGGAGCGTCAAGCGGCGAATATCGGTTGAAAAACTGCATATATGGATGGTGCTTAAGGCCAGGCTGTTGGTTTAAAAATACATTTGAACGCCCTGAGTTTTTCATTTTTCTGGTTTAAGTAGATCCGCGCGCTCGTTCATCAGACGTTCAACCTTTGTGCTTTTGGCCTACTTCGTCCGATCTCAGTGCCTACCCGGCGGCAACAACTCTGAGAAAGAACCCGTAAGCTTCTTCTCGAAATTTGATCTGATGCGAGATCTGGCGTATTCGCCTCTCTCTAATTTCCTGAAGGTTTCTTTCGCGACCACGGTCAAAGCGTGATCGGTCTAAGCAGCTTACCGGTGTATCCGTTCTTGTTCTTTGATCGGGTTTTTGCCTTGACGGGCTACGGGTCGCCATTTCTCTGCTTCTTGGCGTGAATCTTCAGAGCTATGGCTGACAGAGCGCCCAAACCCATCTCTCTGCGACGCCTGTAGACATGGACCCGAAGCAACTACTTGCCAGCATCACTGACCTTTTTGGCAGCCAGAGGTTCTCGCCATCCAAGTACTAGCCGGTTTGAGTGTTCTTCACTTGCAAAGATAACAGCTTGTTGACTGCTAGAATTGGTCCACCCCAAGGTCCAACTTTTACTGTGAGACACAGTGATCCATTTAGAGACTACTGGAAGCCTCATTATGTTGTTTTAAAATTATTCTTCTGGTTTTTCGAGGAGTCCGGAAACAGGCGTGTTTAAGTTTTCAATACATCTCGACCGCACCAAAATCCTAAAATCTTTACCCGATATTGTCAGGTGAGACGGGCGCCCTGTGGGTTGAAGCGATAGGTTCGATCCTGAGCATAGCCGAAATGTACAGATTCACCTGCATTAACCTGATGTTGGCCGAATAAGCGCGCGGTGATCTGATGGTCTTGCATCATCGCGATCACGTTGGTGTCTCCGCCCAGATGCTCGACATGAGTCACGTTCGCGGTCAGGGGGCCCTCATCGGTCAGGTATAGGTCTTCGGGGCGTATTCCCAGTGTCGTGTCCGCGCTGTCGCCGATCACGCTGGCGGGGAAGAAATTCATCGAGGGCGCGCCGAGGAAACCTGCGACGAACTGGTTGGCGGGATTGTTGTACAGCTCCATTGGGCTGCCGACTTGCTCAACGCGCCCGTCGCGTAGGACGACGATCTTATCCGCTAGGGTCATCGCCTCCGTCTGGTCGTGGGTAACGTAGATCATTGAAGCATCAAGCTGCTGATGCAGATTGGCGATCTCAAGCCGCGTATTCATGCGCAGGGCGGCGTCCAAATTGGACAAAGGCTCGTCGAACAGGAACAGTTTGGGTTCGCGCACAATGGCGCGGCCGATAGCGACGCGTTGGCGTTGTCCGCCGGATAGCTCAGAGGGGTAACGGTCGATATAGGGCTCAAGGTTCAGCATCTTGCTGGCCTTGGTGACCCGTTCTTCGATGACCTGCTTGCTCTGACCTTCCTGTTTCAGCGCCAAAGACATATTTTTGCGCACGTTTAGATGGGGGTAGAGCGCATAGCTTTGGAACACCATCGCGATGCCGCGTTTGGAGGGCGGGGTTAGGTTCATAAGTTCTCCGCCGATGCGAACCTCGCCCGAGGTCACATCTTCGAGCCCCGCAATCACGCGCAGCAGAGTGGATTTGCCACAGCCCGAAGGTCCAACGAAGACGACGAATTCTCCGTCTTCGACTTCGATGTTGATATCCTTAAGGACTTCGACGGAGCCGAAGGACTTGTTCACGTTCGTTAGCGTCAGGGCGGTCATATGTTTGCCTCTTTCAGCGAAATTGGTTGGCCGGTGCGGATACTTGTATCGGCAGCCAGACAGATGGCCAGCGATTGCACGGCGTCGTTCATGTGGCGGGTCAGGTCGATGTCTTCAGCAATCGCGCGCAGCATATAGGCTTGTTCGGCATCGCAGAGCTCCTGATGGCCGGGTTCATCCGGCATGTCGATTGTCTGATCGCCGTCAGGGCGGTGTACCAGAATACCGCCGACCTTGGTGTGCCCGTCGATATCGGCGGATGCGCCCTTGTTTCCGTCGGTTATCGAGACTGATCCGTTGGGCGAGACGATGTCTTTCACGAAGAACGCGGTTTCGGACATCATCGGGCCCCAGCCAGCCTCGTACCAGCCTACCGAGCCGTCCTCGAAGATCACCTGAAACTGGCCGTAATTGTACATGTCTTCGGCGATCTCATCGCTTAGGCGCAGACCCATGCCATGGACTCGCACGGGGTCGGAGTCTGTGATCTGACACATCACGTCGACATAATGCACACCGCAATCGACGATGGGCGAGGTGGTCTGCATCAGGGCCTTATGCGTCTCCCACTCGGCCCCGCTGCTTTGTTGGTTGAGGTTCAGGCGGAACACGTACGGCCCACCCAGGTCGCGCGCCTCGGAAATCAGGCGCATCCATGAGGGGTGATGGCGCAGGATGTAGCCGATGACCAGTTTGCATTTGGTTTCAATGGCTTTCGCTACAACGCGTTTGGCATCAGCCACAGTCGTCGCGAGTGGTTTTTCAACGAAGACATGCGCTCCGGCCTCCATCGCTTTGCAGGCGTAATCAGCATGGCTGTCAGAATAGGTGGCGACGACCACCAGATCAGGGTTGGTCTCAGTCAGAGCTGCCTGAAAGTCTGAATAGGCCGGATAGCCTGACAGATCGGGATGGTCCACGTGACCGGAACGGTTCACCAATCCCACGATCTGCGCGTCCGGGTGATGGTGGTGGGCTAGCGCGTGGCTCAGCCCCATATTGCCGAGGCCAGCGATCAGAACTTTGGTCATTTGACAGCTCCTGAAGTGATGCCGCGGATCAGTTGGCGTGAGAAGATGACGTAGAGCACCAGCACCGGCAGGATCGCCATGCTGAGCGCCGACAGAACCGCGTTCCAGTCGGTGACGAACTGACCGATGAAGACCTGACTGCCCAGCGTCAGAGTTTTGGTTTCCTCGGCCGGTGCGAGGATCAGCGGGAACCAGAGGTCGTTCCAGATGGGGATCATGTTGAACACGGCGACGGTCGCCATGGCAGGGCGGACGAGCGGAAGAACCAGTCGGAAGAAGATGGTATATTCCGATAGGCCGTCGACGCGGCCCGCGTTTTTTAGATCGTCCGAAACCTGTCGCATGAATTCGGACAGGATGAACACGGCTAGGGGCAGGCCCTGTGCGGTGTAGACAAGGATTAGTGCCCAGAGGGTGTTCACCAACCCTGTAGCAACCATCATCTCAAGTATCGCAACGGTGCCGATGCGGATCGGGATCATGATCCCAAGTGCCAGATAGAGGCCCATCAGGGTGTTGCCTTTGAACTTGTACTCGCTCAGCGCAAAAGCTGCCATGGCGCCGAACAGTAGGACGAAGGCCAGCGACACCACTGTCACGATCAGCGAGTTCTGGAAGTAGAGGAAGAAATCCCCTTGTTTCATAACCGTCTGGTAGCCGATCAGCGAGAAGCTTTCGGCATCGGGCAGGGCGAGTGGTTCGCGGAAAATCGAGCGTCGGGTTTTGAAGCTGTTGATGATGATCACAAAGACCGGGAAGAGGGCGATTAACGTGTAGAGGATCAGCGCCCCATGCATGGCGGCCGTGTTCAGCGGGTTATGGCGTGCTTTGTTCATCCGGCGATCCTCACAGCTGATACCGGCGCATCCGAGTTTGGATGCCGAAGAGATAGATGCAGACACCCACAAGGATGATGGCAAACATGGCGCCAGCGATGGCGGAGCCCATATGCGGGTCGCCCAGTTGCAGCTGGAAGCCAAAGAAGGTGCGGTACATGAAGGTGCCCAGGATATCGGTTGAGAAATCCGGCCCCGCCAGCGCACCTTGCGAGACGTAGATCAGGTCGAAGGCATTGAAATTGCCTACAAAAGTCAGGATTGAGATGATCCCGATTGAAGGAATGATCAACGGCAGTTTGATCTTCCAGAATGCCGAGGCTCCGGTGATGCCGTCTATTTCTCCGGCCTCGAGGATCTCTTCGGGTATCGACAGCAGGGCGGCATAGATCAACATCATCGGGATGCCGACGAATTGCCAGACCGAGACAAGTGCCAGCGTCGTCAGCGCGTATTCTTCCTTGCCTAGCCATGGTGCAAACAGAGACTTAAGACCAACGGCGTCCAGCATCGAAGGTGCAATGCCCCAAAGCGGGGACAAGATTAGTTTCCACGCGAAGCCGACAATGACAAAGCTCAGAATGGTCGGAATGAAAATCGCTGACCGGTAGAGTGCCGCAAACCGCAGGCGGGGATGCGAAAGTAGTGCCGCCAGAGCGATACCGATGGGGTTCTGCACCAGCATGTGGATCAGGAAGAACCAGAAGTTGTTGCCCAAAGCGTTCCAGAACTGCTCGGACCAGATTGGATCGAAGAACAGGGTGCGGAAATTCTGCAGGCCCACGTAGATACGTGTCTGATCAACCTCGGTGAACAGTGCGAGGCGCAGAGTGTTGAACAAGGGGAAGATCATCACCGCCGTATAGACCAGCACCGCAGGGGCGAGGAAAACGGCAATGTGCCAGCGTATGCGGCGGGTCTGCATGGGAATCTCCGGGGAAAAAGGTCCGGACGCGACGCGGTGGCCGCGTCCGGTGTGAGTGGCCTAGGTGTTACTGATGCGGTGCGTACCAGCTGGCCAGACCGTCTTGCAGTTGCTGACCCAGCGCTTCGGGTGTCTCGGCACCCTTGATGGCTGCAACGGATGCACCCCAAGTCTCGTTTTCGAGGTTCGGCGTGCCGCGTGACAGGATTTGGTAGGTCGAACGGATCGTGCTTTCGCACTCCTCGCGCCAGCCAACGATTTCTTTGGCCAGTGGATCTTCCAACTCGACCGGAGTGCTGGATAGCGGGAAGAAACCGGGTAGGGCGTTACCGAATATGCTGGCAAACTCGGGGCTTGCGACCCAAGCCAGGAAGGTGCGCGCAGCTTCTTGGTTTTCGCTCGCCGCGTTCATGCCGATGCCGATATCGGTGTGGTCCGAAATATAGCAAGTGTCGCCTGCGTTCTGGACCGGCGGCTTAAAGGCGCCCATTTCAAAATCGGCCTGCGTGTTGAAGCCCGAGATTTCCCAGCTGCCTGCTGGATAGACCGCTGCACGACCCAGCGTGAACAGGTTCTGGCTGTCGGGATAGGTTTGCGCTTCATACCCGTCGCCCAGATAGTCCGCCCATTTGGCCAGTGTCGCATATGGGGCAACCCACTGGGGATCGGTCAGCTTTTGCTCGCCTTTGATCAGCGCTTGACGGCCTTCTTCACCTTTCCAGTAGTTCGGGCCGATGTTGTTATAGCCCATTGTGGCGGCTTCCCACTGATCATTGGTGCCCATCGCCATCGGGATATAGGTGCCGTCTTCCTTGATCTTGTCGAGGGCGGCAAAGAATTCAGCCTCGGTGGTAGGAACTTCGATGCCCAGCTCGTTGAACGCATCCTTGTTGTAGATGAAGCCGTGAATCACCGACGCCATCGGGACGCAGAAGCTGGCCGATCCATCATCGGTTTGCCAGGCAGATTTGGCGACGTCGGAGAAATTGCCCATAGCGTCCAGATCGGACAAATCCGTCAGGTGGCCGTCTTCATAAAGCGCGAGCGACGCATCAAACGGACGGCAGGTGATTAGATCACCAGCCGATCCGGCCTCGAGCTTCGAATTCAGAACGGCGTTGTATTCCGCAGGGGCAGAGGGCGAGAAAATCACTTTGATGTCGGGGTGCTCGGCTTCAAAAGCCGGAATGATTTTTTCCTGCCACAGAGCCAGATCGTCATTGCGCCAGCTTTCGATTGTCAGGGTGGCCTCCTGCGCATAGGCGCTTGTGACCAAGGCCGTACTCATCAGAGCAAGGCTCAGAACTTTGCGTGTCATTTGGTTTCTCCCAGGTTGATGGTTTCTTGGTTTTGCTTAATCCGCTCCAGCGCGGGGCGGAGGTGATCATTCGCGTCGTGCAACATGGCCTGTGCCTCGCCCAGTGTCGGGACCCCTGCTGCAAGCAAGGCGGCGCATTTCAGATTGCCGCTGGCCGTCATCAATGCTGTTTCTGCTTGTTCGGGGTCAACGCCGGCCAGTTGACAAACAATCCCTTTGGCGCGGGCGCGGAGCTTATCATTATCAGCACGCAGATTGATCATCATGCCGTCCTGAATATGCCCCAACTCCATTGCCATCAGGGTCGACAGCATGTTCAGCGCGATTTTTTGTGCCGTGCCTGCCCCCATGCGGGTCGAACCCGATACCAGCTCGGGCGGTGTGGAAAGCAGAATGGGGTGATCAGACAGCCGCAACAGTTCGGTATCGCCGTTATTCGCGATCCCGACGATAGGGGCACCCTTGTCGCGCGCGATCTGGGCTGCGGCAACGGTATACGGCGTCGTACCGCTGGCAGAAACAGTGATCAAAGTGTCTTTGGGGGACAGATCCACAAGATCACGAGCAAGAGTGCTGGTCGCATCTTCAGTATCTCCGGGCATTTCGACACCCGTTGGCATGCCACCTGCCATATGAATGCGTATTTGGCTTGGAGGTATTGAATAAGTTCCGCCGAGTTCCAGCGCATCCGAAGCGGCCATCAGGCCAGATGACCCCGCCGCGAGATAATGCAAGACCCCGCCCGTGCGGATCGTTTGCGCCATTGCTTTTGCTCCGGTGCAAATGGGGGTGAGCGAGGTGAGCGGAGTGGTCGCGGCCTCAGACTGAGATAGGGCTAGCAACTCGGCAACTTCGGTCAAAGGGCGCGCGTCTAGCCCGATCGCATCCTTGTGCAGTTGTTCCGTTACTGGCGTGGCCACGTGATTCTCCCCTCAGTTCTGGACATCATACCTTTTAGATACCATTAGTCTACCATTTTCTTTTTGTGTCGATATGTTTCAGAATTTCAGCCATAATTCTGCAATTTGGTCGCAATTGGGTCTTCAAAAACTTCAATAGGTATTATAAAGGTATTTTCATGAGTCGTCTTGCTGATACCATAGTGCTCGCTGTAGATGGCGGTGGTACGCGTTGTCGTATCGCTGTTTCTGATGGCTCTGTTGCTCGCCAAATTGAGGTGGGGGCTGCGAACGTCTCGACCGATTTCGAAGCAGCTTGTGCCGAGCTGAATCGCGGTATTGCGGATCTGGCCAAGCAAGCCGGATTAAATGGCGCACAGATTGCAGGGACGTCGGCCTATTTAGGGTTGGCTGGGGTCACTGGCAAAACGCTGGCAGAGCGACTCGCAGCGAGGCTGCCGTTCGAACGCGCCCGAATTGAAGACGACAGGCCCTCCGCATTGAGGGGTGCGCTTGGGTCGAAAGATGGTTTCGTGGCGCATTGTGGTACGGGGTCGTTTCTCGCGTCACAGAGAGATGGTCAGATTCGCTTGGCCGGTGGCTGGGGGCCGGTATTAGGGGATCAAGCTTCGGCGCAATGGGTTGGCCGACAGGCTTTGGCGCGCACTCTCGAATGTGTCGATGGCATCGCGCCGAGCTCCGAGATGGCGAATGGTCTTTTGGCACGCTTTGATGGTGCCGCCGGGATTGTAGGGGCTGCATCCATGATGACGCCCACCGAGTTTGGTGCGCTGGCCCCTGTAGTCACGCTTAGCGCTGAGCAGGGGGATGCGCTTGCGCGCGCTATCATGGAGGCCGGTGCACGATATCTGGCGGATCAGATCGAGGCGATGGGCTGGAAGCCCGGTCTATCGATTTGTCTGACCGGAGGGATCGGTCCGCAATACGCGCCTTACCTCTCGGAGATCATGCAGCAGGACCTGACTGAACCACTGGGCGATCCATTGGCCGGTGCAATCGCGCTGGCCCGTGCGTTTCATGAGGAGATCGAACATGAGCGTTGCTGACTTCCTGAAACCCGAAGGATGGCTGGGTCAGACCGCTGGTCCGCGTTATGTGCAATTGCGCCATCGGTTGGAGCAGGGGATAGAAGAGGGAATTCTAGCCCCGAACAGTTCACTTCCACCCGAACGCGAGATCGCTGAGCTCACGGACCTGTCGCGCGTCACGGTGCGAAAGGCGATTCAGGAATTGGTGCGCAAAGGTGCGATTGAACAGAGGCAGGGTTCAGGCTCATTCGTGCGTCAGCCTGTTGCACGGGTTGAGCAATCATTGTCTCACCTGACCTCATTTACCGAGGATATGGAGCGACGTGGTTTTGAAACAACCTCGACCTGGTTGGAGCGCGGGGTGTTTCTGCCTTCTCCGGACGAGATGTTGGCACTAGGGCTTTCGACCAATGATCAGGTCGCCCGAATTCATCGTTTGCGCGCTGCTGGAGGACGGCCAATGGCGTTAGAGCGCGCAGCTTTGCCGCTGGATATCCTGCCCAACCCGACCGAAGTCACTGGGTCCTTGTATGCGTTCCTGGAAAGATCCGGGAACCGTCCGGTGCGCGCGATCCAAAAGATCTCGGCCATCAACCTTGAAGCCACCGAGGCACGCTTGCTTGACGTTGCAGAGGGTACAGCGGGGCTGCGCATTCAGCGTACCTCATACCTCGAAAGCGGGCGCGTCGCCGAACTCACCCGATCCATCTATCACGGCGATGCCTACGATTTTGTGGCAGAGCTGCGTCTATCAACCTGAAAGGCGGGACATATGTCCACCGAAAAAACTCAAATGCGGCGGGAAATCAACGAGATACCCTTTGCCGTTGATCGACTTTTAACCGAAGGTGCCAGGGCGATCTCCGCGACTGCTGGCGCGATCCGCGAGCATGATCCTAATTTCCTGATCTCAGTCGCACGCGGATCATCGGATCATGCCTGCAGCTATCTGAAATACGCGTCTGAACTGCTGCTGGGCCTGCCCATAGCGTCGGTCGGGCCGAGCGTCAAATCGATTTACGGGGTAGACATGCGCTGCCCCGGCGCTCTGTGTATCTCGGTGTCACAATCGGGCCAAAGCCCAGACATCGTTCAATTGACAAAATCCCTGACTGAAGGCGGATCATACTCGGTTGCAATTACCAATGATACGGGATCGGCCTTGGCCAAGGTCGCCTCTTCGGCTCTTTCGATCCACGCAGGCGCTGAACTGAGCGTGGCTGCCACCAAAACGTTCGTCACCTCTATGGTTGCCGGGCTTTGGTTGTTGGCCGAGGTCAAGGGCGATGAGGAATTGCTGTCTTCGATCCACAAACTGCCGGATGTTTTGTCGCGCGCCATCACATGCGATTGGGGGGCTGTCGTAGACGCCGTTGATGGCCAATCACTGTTCACGCTTGGGCGTGGCATGTCCTGGGCAATTTCGAATGAGGCGGCTCTGAAATTCAAGGAAACCTGCCAGATTCACGCGGAAAGTTATTCCTCGGCCGAGGTATTGCATGGTCCGGTTTCGATTGTCGATCAGGGGTTTCCAGTGATTGCCTTCGCCTCAGGTGATGCGGCCGAGGCCAATATTGCCGAGGTTGCAGATGCGCTTGCGGGCAAAGGGGCAAAGGTCTTTGCGACAACCAACAAGGTAGCTGATGCTGCGTCGCTGCCGCATGTGCGCACATCGCACTGGATGACGGACCCGGTCGCCTCGATTGCGTCTTTCTACGGTATGGTCGAGGCAGTAGCCACGCGGCGCGGTATCAACCCTGATGCACCACGCCACCTGCGGAAAGTGACGGAAACGGTATGACCGCTGCGACGATCACCTTCGCCGGAGGGCCGATTTTCGACGGCGAAATGCTGGTAGAAGGGCACGCGGCCCGCTTCGTCGGCGGGAGGTTGGATTGCATCTTGCCCGAATCTCAGCTGTCTGCGGGTGAAGTGATCGAGAACCTGTCGGGTGACATTCTCAGCCCTGGTTACGTAGATTTGCAGGTCAATGGCGGCGGAGGTGTCATGTTCAATGATGATCCGTCAGTCGAAACACTGCGGCGTATCGCAGGGGCACATCGCCAACTTGGGGCGACATCTATCTTGCCGACGTTGATTACGGATACACCTGAAAAGACCAGAGCCGCGATTGCGGCCGCAACGCAGGCCATCAAACAGGGGGTGCACGGGATTTCAGGACTGCACCTTGAGGGCCCGCACCTGTCCGTGCGTCGCAAAGGCGCGCATGACGCTGCACTGATCAGGCCCATGGAAGGTGCCGATCTTCAGCAACTGTTAGATGCAGCAAAGGTGCTGCCTGCGCTTATGGTCACGATTGCACCCGAAAGTGTCACGACGGCTCAGGTCGAAACGCTTACCAAAGCGGGAGTCATCGTCTCAATGGGGCACAGTGATGCTGCGTTTGAAACCTGTGTGGCTTACGTTAAGGCAGGCGCGCATTGTGCGACGCATCTGTTCAACGCCATGAGCCAATTGGGCAACCGCGAACCCGGCCTCGTTGGCGCCGTCCTTTCCCAAGGTGCAATGTCCGCAGGTCTGATTGCAGACGCGATTCATGTTCACCCAGAGACAATGCGCGCGGCCTTCGCCGCCAAGCAGGGGCCGGGCCGCCTGTTTCTGGTCAGTGATGCGATGGCCGTCGCTGGGACAGACTTGACAGAGTTCAAGTTGGAAGGGCGTATCATCCAACGAGAAAACGGCAGGCTAACCTTGCAGGACGGAACACTGGCTGGGGCTGATCTTGATCTGACCACTGCCTTGCGTGTGTTGACGACAAAAGTTGGAATATCACTGCCCGATGCCTTGGCAGCGGCAACGCGCATTCCCGGAGATATCATCTCGCAAAGAGCCATCTCTGATCTGAGCACGCTCACGCAGGCCATTCGAATTTCCCCGGATCTGTCACAGGCCCGACCGGTTGTTGCAGGTTGAACGCCATTTTTGGCGAAACTCATGACACCACAGATTTCGCATCTCGCCGCAGCCGCTGCGGTTGTGTAAGACGTTAGGCAAACACGGTTTGGGAATGTCCTAATGTTTCAAGATATTGGCAAAATCGACATGAGGGCGGCTGCCCAGATTTTGCCATGACCCAGAAGCGAGGCGTTTTCATTGGGCAGCGCAAGGATCGTATGGGCGCGCGCCTGTTGATGATCCTGACCTGTATTCGTCTGGCTGAAGATTTTGAGACCGACTACCGCGTGAACTGGTTCCCACAGGGCGCGGACGCACCGGAACTGGATCAGCCCGAGGAGCTGTTCACTACTGATTGGATGGATGCGCATTTTCTTAATCAGCCAGAGTTCGACGCACTGAATGAGACCGCTCTGCCGATTTGGGCTTTCCAGAACGACCCATCGCCAGAGCGGTTGATGGACCATTTAGCCTCGGGCCGTTCGGTACTGGTCGAAGAAGGGTTTGAGGTGTTGGCGTTCCCTTGGGAGGATATCGAAGCCATCCGCCCCCGTTATCGCGATTTCATCCGCGGTGTTGGGTTCGTCGATAAGGTTCGTCAGATCATGGATCGGGCGGATGAAAAACTTTCAGGGCAGGGGGTTTCTGCCTATCACATCCGTCGTGGCGATATCTTGAATGGATTGCCGTGGAAACACTCAACCTGGCCCGCCAAGATCGAGCCCGAAGAGTTTTATGAGGCCCATCTGGAAAAATCCAGGGGCCAGACGGCGATCATGTTCTCAGATCAGCCCGAGTTGATCGTACGGTTTAAGCAGCGGTTTCCGCAGCTTATGCAAATGTCGGACATTGCTGAGTTGTCGGGTCTGACACGAGCGCAACGAGACTTTCTGGAACTCTACGCAATGTCGCGGGCGGATCAGGTGATTGCACCTTATATTTCGGCCTTTTCGATGGCAGCGGCGCGGATATCGGGGCAGCAGCGCAAGGTGTTTCGCGATGTATTGACTGAGGAGGAATTGCAAGGGGCGAATGAGCGCGTCATCGAGCGGGTCGCGCAAGGACCAGCAGAGTTTCTGAACCCATCGGAGGCTGCGCATATCTATGCAAAAGCGGCGCAATATCTATCGGCTCGGGATCGCTGTGAAGAGGCGTATGAAAGTGCCAAACCCATCCTAGACACTGGGGCCGACAACGCCTTTATGCCGTTGCTGCAATCACTGAATTGTTTTTACCTGTCCAAGTGGCAGGAAAGCGAGACGCTTGCCCGTGAGGGGTTGGAGAATCCGCATCTCTGGCCCGAAGATTATGCAGTTATGTGCGCCTTGCGTGGCGCCATTCTGGGTGTGCAGGGCAAACGCTGGGCGGCGACACGGCATTTCGCAAAAGCGTTCTGGGCCAAGCCATTACGGCCGGATGTTGTAGTGCTGGGGTCCAGAATGTTGTACCGGTCACATCTGGCACATCGACTGCTGCCGCCGGTCGACTGGTCGCTACAGCGCATGGTACGCCAGCGCCGCTTTCCGCCGTTCAACAACCTGTATCTGGTTCAGCACAAAGTGGTATCATGGCGGCCGTGCAACTTTGATTTCGTTCTGCTGGATTGGGCGGAACTGGCGCTGGATCAACGCGCAAGACGTCTGTTTGATCAGCGTAAGAGGCTGGAAGCATTGAGCTCAGCATTGGACGAACTGCCTGACATACCCGCAGACGACCCGCGATTGCAGAGCGCGCAGGTGGTATTAAAAAAGCATCTGGGCGAGGTCTCCGGCGCCCAGGCCATCGACAGAACACGTCAGATCGTAGCCGAAATGCCGGAAAACACACTTTATCAGAAACGACTGGCCGAGCTTTATGAAGCGGAGGGCGATGCCGACGCCGCCCAAAAAACAATGGCCGAGGCGTTGGCCTGCGACCCCGAAAGCCCATTTCTTCTGTACGCAATGGGCCGTTTGCTGAAGCGGACGGGTCAGATCGGACAGGGCGAGAAGCTGATCTTGCAAGCCGCTGATCAGGATGAAGTCAGTGTCGCCATTCAGGGTATGGCGGGTCAGATCCACATGCGACGTGGAAACAAGAAAAAGGCGCGACCGTATCTTGAGAAAGCGCGCGATCTTTATCCGCCCTACAAGCGGTTTACCAATCAGTTGAACAGGCTTTCGGAGTAGACGCGGCCCTAGTCCAGCGCAATCTCTTGCCGCAGTTTTCCGGTTGTCTTGTCAAAGATCATAATACGGTTGTCTTCGGTCACGACCGCATACCAATTGTTGCCGATGGTCAATGCTTGGGCCTTTGCTCCGTCAGGTAACTCGATCTGATCGGGCAGCTTGGGTGTGCGATCGGATAGGCGGATGACAATCAGGGCGAATGTTACTAGAACCCCGCCAATCATAACCGCGGTCAACAGCATGACCATACGCCGCAGCAGTCGAAGCTGCGGTGTTTCCTGCGGTTCCTGAGGTTCGGAAGGGACAGTCATGGGCACTCGCCTGATAGAGTTTCAAATCGCGGCCGCTCCGCCGCCCCGCCTTGATAAGGCGCTTGCGCGGGATGTGCCAGCGGAAGAGAACCTGTCGCGTACCCGACTGACACGATTGATCAGCGAGGGGGCAGTCACCGTCGATGGAGCGGTCATAAAAGACCCCAAGGCCAAAATTTCCGAAGATGCACAGATCGGGATTACAGTGGCTGAGGCCGAAGACAGCCATATCGGCCCCGAGGATATCCCTCTGGAAGTTGTCTATGAGGATGACGATCTGATCGTGATCAACAAGGCCGCTGGTATGGTGGTGCATCCGGCACCGGGCTCTCCGAACGGCACGCTGGTCAATGCGCTGCTTCATCATTGCGGCGAAGAGCTATCAGGAGTCGGCGGTGTCAAACGCCCAGGAATCGTACATCGGATCGACAAGGAAACCAGTGGCCTGTTGGTCGTGGCCAAATCGGATGTGGCGCATCATGGGCTGGCGGCCCAGTTCGAGGCGCATAGCGTCGAGCGCTACTACCGCGCCATTTGTTATGGCGTGCCCGACGCCAACGATCCCCGATTGCGTGGGATAAAGGGCGTTAGCTTTGAGCCCGGCAACATTATGCGTCTGACGACTCAGCTGGCGCGACACAAAATGGATCGGCAAAAGCAGGCCGTGCTGTTTCACGGTGGTCGGCATGCGGTGACACGAGCGCGGATTGTCGAGGTATTCGGGTCGCCCGGTGGCCTATCGTTAGTCGAATGCTGGCTCGAGACGGGCAGGACACATCAAATCCGTGTCCATATGGCACACGCTGGCCATGGCCTTGTCGGAGACCCGGTTTATGGTGGCAAACGCAAACTGGCAGCGCGTGCGTTCGCACCCGAGGCGATTGAAGCTGTGCGAGCATTCCCGCGTCAAGCGCTGCACGCAGCGGTGCTTGGGTTCGAGCACCCAGTTTCCAGCGAAATGCTGCGATTTGAGGTGCCGTTGCCGCAGGATATGTCAATGCTGTTGGAAAACCTGAGAAAGCCGCTGAAATAATCTGCAAAGGCTTGTGAAATTCGCAATTTCAGCTTTCCTTTACATAGGGTTAATCCCAGACTTGTATTAGATCCTCTTGAATGTATCGGGTCTGGCACCCATATCCCATGTTAAGGGCTTAAACATTTGTCCAAGGGGCAGAAATAAATGGCAAATTATTCAAATCTTCCAGCACCGACACCTGAAGGTGGACTGAACCGCTATATGCAGGAGATTCGTAAGTTTCCTCTGCTGGAGCCAGAGGAAGAGTACATGCTGGCCAAGCGCTGGGTCGAGGAGCAGGATACCGAGGCAGCGCACAAAATGGTCACGTCACACCTGCGTTTGGCGGCCAAGATCGCGATGGGATATCGCGGCTATGGTTTGCCGCAGGCCGAGGTGATTTCCGAGGCCAATGTGGGCCTGATGCAGGCGGTCAAGAAATTCGACCCTGAAAAGGGATTCCGTTTGGCGACCTATGCCATGTGGTGGATCCGCGCTTCGATTCAGGAATACGTCCTGCGGTCGTGGTCGATGGTGAAGCTGGGCACAACTTCGGCACAGAAGAAATTGTTCTTCAATTTGCGCAAGGCGAAGGCGCGTATTGGCGCGTTGGAAGAGGGCGATCTGCGCCCTGAAAACGTGGCCAAGATCGCTGAAGACCTCGGTGTGACAGAAGATGAAGTGATCAGCATGAACCGCCGGATGTCCGGTGGTGATGCCTCGCTGAACGCGACCGTCGGGTCCGAAGGCGAAGGCACAATGCAATGGCAGGATTGGCTAGAGGATGAAGATGCTGATCAGGCTGGCGACTATGAGGCGCGCGATGAACTGGAAGCCCGGCGCGAGCTGCTTGCCGCTGCTTTAGACGTCTTGAATGATCGTGAAAAAGATATTCTGACCCAACGCCGGCTGATGGATCAGGCTGTCACGCTTGAGGAATTGAGCACGCAATACAATGTAAGCCGTGAACGCATTCGTCAGATCGAAGTGCGTGCATTTGAGAAGTTGCAGAAGAAGATGCGAGAGCTTGCGCGCGAGAAGGGCATGTTGAGTTCAAGTTGAGCCGCTCGCATTCGAAGCGCCAACCGGTCTGATCCACGTCAGGCCGGTTTTTTCTTGCCCAAGGGGTATGACAGTCCTGTCCTTCGCTGCTAATGATTGGTGGCGCTAACATCGCGAGGAGATGGTGATCATGCAAAAGCCGGTTCAATGGGGCATATTAGGGGCTTCGAAATTTGCGCTTCAGCACATGGGGCCAGCTATCCACGCCGCTGATGGTGCTCGCCTTGCTGGGCTGGCCACGTCCGATCCGACCAAAGCAGCGCCATTTCAACAGTTTTGCCCCGATATCAGCGTTTTCCATAGCTATGACACGCTGTTGGCTGATCCGGGGATCGAAGCTGTCTACATCCCATTACCTAATCATCTGCATGTCGAATGGAGCCTGAAGGCGCTGGATGCGGGCAAGCATTTTTTATGCGAAAAGCCGATGACCATGCGGGCTGATGAGTTTGAAACTCTGATTGCCAAGCGGGATCAGACCGGATTGCTGGCCGCCGAAGCTTACATGATCGTACATCATCCGCAGTGGCAATTGACCCGCAATATGATCGCCGACGGAGCAATCGGGAAGCTGGTCCATGTCAGCGGCGCGTTCAGCTATGACAACCGGGCGGATACTGCCAACATTCGCAACCGCGCAGAAACCGGCGGGGGTGGGCTGCGCGATATCGGGGTGTATGTGATCGGCGGCGCACGCTATGCGACGGGGCAAGAGCCGATCTCGGTCAGCGGTGCGATCAGATGGGAGAATGACGTGGACGTCTTCACCGAAATTCGCGCGCAGTTTCCCGACTTTACCTACTCCGCCTACGTCTCGACCCGAATGCATCCGCATCAGGAGATGGTGTTTCACGGCGAAGGTGGTTTGATCCGTCTGACCGCGCCTTTCAATGCGCGTGTATTTGGCGAAGCAAGGGTCGAGTTGCACCGCCCTGGGCTTGTGGTACAGGTGACGCGCTTTCCAGGGGACGATCACTATAAGCTGCAGGTCGAGGCATTCTGCCGCTCAGTCCGCGATCGGGCTGACTACCCCTGTCCGTTGGAATTCGTGCGGGGCACGCAAGAGGTTATCGATCAGGTCTTTGATACAGCTGTATCGCTCTAGCTTGCCACGCCCTTGGTGTCTCGCGTATCCTGTCCCGACCGGATCAGGAGGGTCAAATGGCGGGCGGTTGGGCGCGCGATGGCGCGGTGAGTGAACAGATCGAAGCGTCGATTTCGGATGAGCTGGCGCGGATGCAGGCGCAAAAGCGACCTGTGGGCGAAAGCCTGACCCATTGCGCCGAATGCGAGGAACCGATCCCCGAAAAACGCCGCCTTGCTTTGCCAGGCGTAAAGTTGTGCCTAGACTGCCAGCAAGAGCGTGACAGCAGCTTCAAGACCCGCGGCGGGATCAATCGGCGAGGTTCGAAAGACAGTCAGCTGAAATAACGCGAGGAGCACCCGGTGAAGGATCAGCCGCAGAGATCATCGTTGCTGCACAATGGGGTGATCCTTGGTTTTCTGGCGGCATTTCTTTGGGGAACGCACAGTGTCATTGTGCGTTACTTGACCAGCGATCTCGGCGGGTTGCAGATTGCAGTATCGCGCTTGTTCATTGCCGCACTCGCGATCTTTTGTATGTTGCGCCTGATGGGTATCCGAACCTCAATCCAGTTGGGAGATTGGAACTTCCGACTGGCGGTCCTGTCTACGGTGGTAAACTACATCCTTTTCCACATAGGACTTGAACACACCGGTGCTGCCAATGCGATGGTGCTGGAAAACACCGCGCCGGTTTTTGTGCTGATCTTTTTGTACTTCTTCGCGGATACGCCTGTTGGACGTACTGAAGTACTTGCAACGCTGCTTGCAATATTTGGTGTTTTTCTAACAGTTTATCAGGATTTTCAAGGGGGTGGAGAACCCTTGTTCGGGGACGTACTGGAAATTGGCGCGGGTCTAAGCTGGGCGGTTTTTCTGATTTCAAGCAGCCGGGCTATGCAGATGTCAGAAACGACTGGTGAGCGGTTGAATTTCCTGTTCGGTATATTTCTGTGCTCCGGTGTTCTTTTGGTGCCATTGGCGGCGTTTTCGCTACAGATGCCGACGGCGAACGACTTGGTCTTCCTGTTGCTGCTGGGCGCATTGCCGACAGCGCTGGCGTACTACCTTTGGTATGAAGCAGCGGCGCGGGTTTCGACGTTGACGGCAACGCTGATGTTCGCTGCCTCAGTTGTATTCACGTTCATCAATTCGGCGTTGTTTTTGGGGGCATCTATAACGCCGCTTGCTGTTATCGGGGCAGTCTTGATCGTGGCTGCCATTTTTCTGACCACTATGAAAAAAGCCCAAGACGATTAAGGGCAGCCAAGGTTGACTGCCCCCAGTTCCTTAACTTTCCATCGCCTCAAGTTCGTCAATGAAGCCTGAGATCATTGACAATCCTTTGCCCCAGAATTCCGGGTCGCTGGCGTCCAAGCCGAACGGGGCAAGCAACTCCTTATGGTGTTTGGAACCACCGGCTCGTAGCATCTCGAAGTATTTGTCTTCGAACCCGTCCGCACCGCTTTCGTAGACCGAATAGAGCGCGTTCACGAGGCCGTCGCCGAAGGCGTAGGCGTAGACATAGAATGGCGAGTGGACAAAGTGCGGGATATAGGCCCAGAAGGTCTCGTACCCGTCCATGAATTCGAATGCGGGGCCAAGGCTTTCGGCCTGAACGCTCATCCAAAGAGCGTTGATGTCGTCCGGGGTCAGTTCACCTTCGCGGCGGGCGGCGTGCAGCTTGCATTCGAAGTCGTAGAAGGCGATCTGACGGACGACCGTGTTGATCATGTCTTCGACCTTACCCGCCAGCAGCACTTTGCGCTGTTCTGGGGTCTCGGCTTGATCCAGCATTTTTCGGAAAGTGAGCATTTCACCAAAGACCGAGGCAGTTTCGGCCAAGGTCAGTGGAGTCGAAGACAGCATCTCACCCTGATCGGCGGCCAATACCTGATGTACGCCGTGGCCCAATTCATGCGCCAAGGTCATCACATCGCGCGGTTTGCCCAGATAGTTGAGCATCACGTAGGGATGAACCTCGGTCACGGTGGGATGCGCAAAGGCGCCGGGCGCTTTGCCGGGCTTCACCGCCGCGTCGATCCAACCCTTCGAGAAGAAGGGGGCTGCGATCTCACCCATTCGAGGATCAAAGGCGTTATAGGCATCCATCACCGTCTTCTCGGCCTCGGCCCAGTCAACGATCCGGGTGTCTTCCATCGGCAGCGGCGCGTTACGATCCCAGACTTGCATCACGTCCAGACCAAGCCATTTGCGTTTCAGTTCGTAGTAACGATGGCTCAGCTTGGGGTAGGCGGCCACAACGGCCTCGCGCAGGGCTTCGACCACTTCGGGTTCGACATCGTTCGACAGGTGACGACCGGTCTGGGCAGATGGCATTTTGCGCCAGCGGTCGACGATCTCTTTTTCCTTGGCTTGCGTGTTATGAACGCGCGCGAAGGTTTTGATGTTGCTTTGGAAAATGCTTGCAAGCTCTCGCGCTGCGGCTTCACGCTTGGCGCGATCCTGCTCGGTCAGTAGGTTCAGCGTACCTTCGATATTCAGCTCTTCACCATCTACGGTGAAGGTCAGGCCCGCGATTGTTTCGTCGAACAGGCGTTCCCACGCGTCACCGACAACGCCGAGGTCGTGCAGAAATTTCTCAAGCTCGTCGGACAGCTGATACGGTTTCATCGCACGGATGCGACGGAACACAGGTTCGTATCGCGCCAGATCAGAATTGGCGGCGAAATGCGCGGCCAGCACGTCATCGTCGATGCGGTTCAGTTCCAACGTGAAAAACACCAGCGGAGTGGTGAAAACGGTGATCTTTTCCTGCATGTCCGACAGGAACTTGGCGCGATCCGCGTCGGTGGTCAGTTGGTAATAGCGCAATCCAGCAAAGGACATGATCCGCCCAGCGATGGCGTTGATCTTTTCGTTGCGCAGCACGCAAGTCAACAGGCCAGTAGCGTCCAGATCGGCCAGCTTGCCCTCATAATCTGCGGCAAAGGACGCACATTCGCCTTCCAGCCAGTCCAGATCGCGGGCCAGTTCAGGTGCATCTTCCGAGGCGTAGAGGTCCGTCAGATCCCATTCCGGCAAATTGCCCAGATCATCGGCACCGCCACTTGCATTTGCATCACGGACGGGGAAGGGAAGGTCGCGCATGGAACACCTCGAATAAACTGCGTTGGCAAACATTTAGGCGCGGCACGTCCGGATCACAAGCAAGCTGTCGGCTTGGGCCTTAATGACAGGGCTCGGGTTTTGGTTTCGCCGCGGCTGCCGCGAAATGTGCAGCCAGTTGATCAAAGACCGGCTCGCGCACCTCGGGTGCCTCCATCAGAACTTCGTGTTCGCCGTCGGGGATCTCGACCAGAGTACCACTGGGCCAGTCGGCCATCCGGGCTCGGATCGCTTTGCGATCCACAATCTGTTCGTGACTACCCAAGAAGGTCAGGGCAGGGATGTCGGGCGCGGTCTGTTCCATCAGCCAGGTGCATTCATCCAGCGCCTCGCGCAGCCAGATGGTGG
Organism: Ruegeria sp. G2; assembly: GCF_056533505.1. Classification (NCBI taxonomy): domain Bacteria; kingdom Pseudomonadati; phylum Pseudomonadota; class Alphaproteobacteria; order Rhodobacterales; family Roseobacteraceae; genus Ruegeria; species Ruegeria sp. G2. The sequence continues at coordinate 296,248 of NZ_JBQFON010000001.1, forward strand.
ACGGGGCACCCAAAGCCAGCTCGGGATGCGCGGCCAACTGGTCCTGCATCGTTCGGTACATCGCTGGATCGCGCGTCAGCACGTTTCCTTCGAAAGGTTGCGACACCACATAGCTTTCAAGCGAAGTTGTGGGCGGCTTTTTCTCTCCCAATCCCAGACGCGGCCCCCAATAGGCGGTCAACTGGCTGAGCGGTTTCATGACCGGTGTAAAGAAGATACCCCACATCGGCCCCGTGAAGGCACAAGCCGCGAAGTCATCCCCTTCCAGAACCGCGCGCAACCCAATTGCGCCACCCATCGAGTGGCCGATCACAAACCAGGGTTTGGGTAAATCCAGTTGCGTGGCGAGTGCCAAGGTGGATCGAACGTCATGCTGGTAATCGGTGAATTGTTCGACATGGCCGATTCTCGGATCATCCAGCAAACGATCCGCCAGACCTTGTCCGCGCCAGTCAACAGAAAGACAGGCAAATCCCCTGCTCACGAACTCTTTGGCGGTATCACCGTATTTTTCGATATATTCCGTACGACCGGGGAATAGCATCACCGTGCCGCGCGCATCGCCTTCGGGCAGCCAATGTGCCACGCGGATGCGTTTGCCGTCTTCGGTGGTCAGCCAATGGGCCACTCCACCAACAGGGCCGCCGGCCACGTCTTCGAATAAGGGGGCCGGCGAAAACTCCATCAGGCCAGCACCGAGGCGAGTTTCATGGCGATTCCCATGTCTCCGTCAACGCTCAGCTTGCCGGACATGAACGCGCCTGTCGGGTTCAGATCACCGCTGAGGATCTGTTCAAACGTATCCGCGTCGGCGCTGAGGGTCACATCAGCCTCATCATCGCTGACGCGCGCACCGCTTGCATCCAGGATGATAGATCCCAGATCGGCGATGGCGAACTTTGCTGATGCGTCGAAATCGCCGCCCGACAGTTTCTCATTCAATGCCGCCGCGGCTTTTTCCAGAATATCGCTCATGGTCTTCCTCATATTGTTCATGCGCCGTGAATGGACATCCCCGGTCGCAACGCTACACTGACCATTGTTATGGGTATTGCAATCACCAATCTCAAACGTACCGTCGCGGCACTTGCCGTCATAGTCACGTTTTCCACCACTTGCACTGCGCAAGAGGCGGATTCGCGCGACGAGGCGGCGTTGTTAGAGCAACTGGCGCAATCGACGCCCGAGCAGGCCATCGGTTTGGATCGGCAATTGCAGGCGCTGTGGTCACAATCCGGTTCGGCCTCGGCTGATTTGCTGCTTGAGCGCGGGCGAGAGGCGTTGGATGATGGCGATGTCGAGGCTGCTCTGGACCATCTGACAGCGCTCACTGATCACGCACCTGAATTCGCCGAAGGCTGGCACGTGCGTGCATCGGCTTTTTTCGGCATGGAGCGGTTTGGTATGGCAGCTGCTGATCTTGAACACGCTTTGACCCTTAACCCAAACAATTATGAGGCTATCTATGGCCTTGGGCTGATCTTCGAGATTGTAGGTAAGCCCGAGCAGGCGTTCGAGGCCTATTCGCGTGCATTGGCTATACATCCCTATCATGAAGAAGTAACCAATGCCGTGAATCGGCTGAAGCCTCAGGTTGAAGGCAAGGCGCTGTAAGTCTCAGGGCGCAGGGGGCGAAGGTGAGCGGGTCATCCCGAATCGTGGCCGTACTTGGCCCAACGAACACAGGTAAAACCCATTACGCGATTGAACGTATGCTGGGGTACCGGACAGGTGTGATCGGCTTGCCCCTGCGTCTGTTGGCGCGCGAGGTTTATGACAAGATCGTTGCCATTCGCGGTCATTCGGTCGTGGCGCTGGTGACGGGCGAGGAACGTATCGTGCCGCCGCGGGCGCAATATTGGGTCTGCACGGTCGAGGCGATGCCCGAAGGAATGGGCGCCGATTTCGTTGCTATCGACGAAATCCAGCTCTGTGCCGACCCTGAACGCGGCCATGTTTTTACCGACCGTCTACTGCGCTCGCGTGGAACGAATGAGACGTTGTTCCTCGGCTCTGACACCATGCGGGGTGCGATTGCCGCGCTTGTTCCCGAGGCGCAGTTTGTCCGGCGCGAGCGGATGTCTCAACTGGTCTATTCTGGAAGCAAAAAGATCAGCCGAATGCCCTCGCGCAGCGCGATTGTCGGGTTCTCGGTCGACAATGTCTACGCCATCGCGGAATTGCTGCGTCGTCAGAAGGGCGGGGCGGCGGTGGTCATGGGGGCGCTCAGCCCTCGCACGCGGAATGCGCAGGTTGACCTCTACCAGAACGGCGAGGTTGATTATCTGGTGGCCACCGATGCCATCGGCATGGGGTTGAACTTGGATGTGAATCATGTGGCGTTTTCATCCCTGACCAAGTTTGATGGCCGCCGAATGCGGCCTTTGGCTCCCAACGAACTGGCCCAGATCGCAGGGCGGGCCGGGCGAGGTATGTCGGATGGCACTTTTGGTGTAACTGGTGAAGCCCCTCCGCTGGAGGAGGGCGTGGCCCAAGCCATTATGGACAGCCGGTTCACGCCGATGAAGAAGCTGAACTGGCGGAATGCCGCTTTGCGGTTTGGCTCGATCGAGGCATTGATCGACTCGCTCGAGATCAGCCCCGACAATGAGCACCTGATCAAGGCGCGGCCCGCCGACGACCTGAACGTTCTGAAATCTTTGTCCCAAGTCACCGAAGTTGTCGCCCGCGCCAGCGATGGACCATCGGTACGATTGCTGTGGGATGTATGCCGAATCCCCGATTTTCGCGGTATAAGCCACGCCGAACATGCCAGCCTGCTCGAAGTGATCTATGGCCACCTGCATGAGCGCGGATCCATTCCTGACGATTTCATGGCGCGGCAAATCCGCCGCATAGACCGTACGGACGGAGATATTGATGCGCTGTCCAAAAGGTTGGCATATATTCGCACTTGGACATATGTTGCGCAACGAAACAGTTGGGTGCGTGACGAATCCCATTGGCGTGATGAGACGCGCACTGTAGAAGACAGGCTGTCGGACGCTCTGCATGACCGTCTGACCCAACGATTTGTGGACCGGCGTACATCTGTTTTGCTGCGCCGGCTCAAACAGAAGGAGGCCCTTTTGGCCGAAGTAAATGACAAGGGTGAAGTGACCGTCGAAGGCGAATTCGTCGGTCGTCTGGAAGGGTTCCGGTTTTCGCCGGACAAAAGCGCGCAAGGAACCGAGGCGAAAGCTTTGAAATCGGCCTCTTTGCAAGCACTCGCGCCGCAATTCCATCTGCGTGCCGATCGCTTCTACAACGCGCCCGATACCGAAATAGATTTCACCGATCAGGGCGGACTGATGTGGGGCGAATATGCTGTCGGCAAGCTGGTTGCCGGAGCCGAGCCTCTCAAGCCAGTGGTCGAGGTTTTTGTCGATGAGGCCGCAGGCCCGGACGTCGAACAGAAAGTGCAGCGCCGGTTGCAGCATTTCATCGACCGCAAAGTGGCGGCGCTGTTTGAGCCGCTGCTGAATCTGTCGCGCGACGAAGAACTGACCGGTCTTGCCAAAGGCTTTGCATTCCGCATGGTTGAGGCGCTTGGCGTGCTGCCCCGTGCGCAGGTCGCGCAAGAGGTCAAGGATCTGGATCAGGACGCGCGCGGCGCGCTTCGCAAGCACGGCATCCGATTTGGTCAGTTCACCATCTTCATGCCACTGCTGCTGAAACCTGCACCAACGCGCCTGCGTCTGGTTCTGTGGGCATTGTCCAGCGGCTTGCAGGAATTCCCCGAAGCACCGCCTCCGGGTCTGGTCACCGTGCCGGTCGCGAAGGATGCACCGCAGGGTTATGACACCATGTGCGGTTATCGCGATGCGGGCGAACGCTCAATCCGGATCGACATGCTCGAACGTCTGGCCGACATGCTGCGGTCCGAGGACAGCCGGGGTGGTTTCGAAGCCAAGCCTGATATGCTGTCGATCACTGGTATGACGTTGGATCAGTTTGCCGACCTGATGCAGGGGCTGGGCTACAAGGCTGAACGTGGCGAACGTGAGAAAGTGAAGCCAGTACCGGTCGAAACCGCACCCGAAACTACGACAGACGCGCCCGAGCAACCTGTCGCTGAAGATAACTCTGCGCCAGATGCGCCGACCGAAGACGTCGCGACACCCGCCGAGGCGTCAGCCGAGGCCTCCGACAGCACCGAGACGGCAGACGAGACACCTGCTGCGGACGAACCCGAGGTCGAGGTGTTCTATACCTTCACCTGGGGTCGCCAGCGCCAGCAAAACCGTGGCCCACGTCGCGAGCAGGGGCAGGGTAAAGGCAAGCCGCGTGGTAAGCCGCAAGATGGTCGCAAGCCGCATGGTAAGAAAAGTGGCAAACCTCAGGGTGCCAAGTCCTTCTCGTCTCGGCCGCCCAAGAAGGAAAAGGCCATCGATCCCGACAACCCGTTCGCAGCAGCGCTGATGGGTCTGAAGGACGGTAACTGATCCGCGATGGCCGAGGCCAAGCTGCGGATCGACAAATGGTTGTGGCAGGCGCGGTTCTTCAAGACCCGCAGCTTGGCCGCTAAACAGGTCAGCGGCGGCCATGTCAGACTAAACGGAAACCGGGTGCTGAAACCGGCGCAAGCTGTGGCACCCGGGGACGTCCTAACCTTTCCCCAGGGGCGGATCGTCCGCGTTGTGCGTATCGAGGCGCTCGGGGCGCGTCGTGGCCCGGCCCCCGAGGCGCATGGTTTGTACTTCGATATGACCGAAAAGCAGGATGTACCGCCCAAGAATCCCGGATTTGAAGGAAAAGGTCGTCCAACCAAGAAGGAAAGGCGCGCGCTTGATCTTTCTCGCACCCCAAAGGGGTGATCTGACCTTGAAGAGGCGGGCAGACTGGATTAGCTAGTCGCCAAAGCGCAAACGGGAATTCCAAAATGACCTACGTTGTCACCGAAAACTGCATTGGCTGCAAATACACCGACTGTGTCGAGGTATGTCCGGTGGATTGTTTCTACGAAGGTGAGAATACACTGGTCATTCACCCCGACGAATGCATCGACTGCGGTGTTTGCGAACCCGAATGCCCCGCCGACGCAATTCGCCCCGATACCGAGCCGGGGATGGAGCAGTGGGTCGAGTTCAACCGGAAATACTCGGAAATGTGGCCGGTGATTGTGACTAAGAAAGACCCCTTGCCCGAGGCCGAGGAACGCGACGGCGAAGAAGGCAAGATGGAGAAATATTTCTCGGAAGCACCCGGCGAAGGTGGTTAACCGATTCGGCGGCCCCTAACCGTACGTTAGACAACAATCTGCGCTATAATACATTGAGGTAAAAAGGGAATCTCCCATTTGCCTCAGGTCGGTCTTTTGAGTGTCGCAATTTTGTGATATACTTGAGGTCGAATGATGACTGTGATTGGGATGTGCTCCGTAAGTATGCTCGCTTTGGAGTTCTGATTTTATGACAAATAAGCCGCCTGACGGGGCCGTTTAAGGCCTCGGCTGTGGTCTTTTTGTCGTCTCATATCCCGATCAGTAATGAAGGATGAATCTGAATGTCGAAATCGAAAAAGCTTGAGTTCCGCCCGAACGATTATGTCGTCTACCCGGCTCACGGTGTAGGTCAGATCGTATCGATCGAAGAGCAGGAGGTTGCAGGCTTCTCGCTTGAGCTGTTCGTAATCTCCTTTGAAAAAGACAAGATGACGCTGCGCGTGCCAACCAACAAGGTCACCGAATCTGGTCTGCGCTCACTCAGCTCACCTGATGTGATCAGTCAGGCCATGAAAACGCTTAAAGGCAAGGCCAAGGTCAAGCGCGCCATGTGGTCGCGTCGGGCGCAGGAGTATGAGCAAAAGATCAACTCGGGTGATCTGATCTCGATCGCTGAGGTGGTCCGTGACCTGCACCGCACCGACGACCAACGCGAGCAGAGCTATTCCGAACGTCAGCTTTATGAGGCCGCGCTTGAGCGTCTGACCCGCGAAGTTGCTGCAGTGTCTGGTGCAGATGAAATCTCGGCCGCCAAGCAGGTGGATGAGGTGCTGACCTCGCGCGCTGCCTGATCAAAGGCACCACCCATTTCAAAGCCGCTCCGGTATCGGGGCGGCTTTTTTTATGAACCGTCGCTTGGTGCTGTAGTCGTTTCAGGGTATTTTTCTCTGAATATTAGGCTGATACGGGGTAAAGATGAAGCAGGCTGTGAAGTTTCTATACATCAGCCACGACCCAATTTCGGTCTGGTTTCGGTATGGTCTGATCCTGTTCGACATCGCAACGATCGTGTTTTTTGTTGCGACCGCGCATATTCCGCACGGTCCAGGTATTACCGCAGCCAGTATTGGTGTCGGCGTGCTCATTCTCATGGATTTTTCTGCCCGACTTTGGATATCGAAAGATCGTTGGAAGCTACTACGTCAGATCTACACGTTGGCGGACATTGTTGTTATCGTTTCGCTTTTCCTTGATCCATTTCTGACCGGCAACCTGGCGTTTCTGCGCATTCTGCGCGCCTTGCGTTTGATTCATTCATACCATTTGCTCAGGGATTTGCGGCGTGACAGCAGGTTTTTCCGAACCCATGAAGACGCGGTGATCGCTGCAATCAATTTGCTGGTCTTTGTCTTTGCGACTTCGACCGCTGTATTGGTCTTTTTTGTGCCGGAAGACACCCAGACGCCCTATATCGACGCGCTGTATTTCACGATGGCCACACTGACGACAACTGGGTTTGGTGACATCACGTTGTCGACGCCGGGCGGTAAGCTGTTTTCGGTTTTCATCATGGTTGTTGGTGTGGCCCTGTTCGTGCGTCTGGCGCAGGCGATCTTCATGCCGCAGAAAGTGCGTTACAAATGCCCCAGCTGTGGTCTGTTTCGCCACGACCCGGACGCTGTGCATTGCAAGCACTGCGGCGCGACGCTGCGGATCGCGACGGGGGGTGCCAGTTAGATCAAAGCGATCAGCGTCAGCAGGAATGTGATCTCGGTTATCTGCTGCGTCGCCCCCAGAATGTCGCCGGTCTGACCTCCGATCTTGGCCTTGGCGATCTTCGCCACAATCAGGCTGGCGATCATCGCAAAAAGCATTGGGATCAACGCCAGAGCGCCTAATAAACCCAATGCCAACACTGCGGCCACTGCCAACCCCGCCAAAACCGCCGATACCGGTGGCGCGCCGACTGAATGGCTTAGCCCTGAGTGCCGTGCATTTTTTAGAAAAGTCATCAAGGCGGGCATGAGAGACCGGGAAAACACACATGCAACCAGCACGCCTGTCATCATCTCGGCGCCAACAAGGGCTGCAATGGCTGTGATACGTAGAATCTGAAATAGCAGCAGTGCCAGCACGCCGTAGGTGCCGATATGGCTGTCCTTCATGATCTCGAGCCGCCGCTCGGGCGTGAACCCTCCCCAAAGGCCATCGAACGTATCGGCCAACCCGTCTTCATGCATAGCACCTGTGATTGCGATCAACGCGGCAACGATCAGGCCAGCGACTGCATATTCGGGCAACTGCGCCCAGACTGCGATCCACCCGATACCACACGCCAGGGCACCAACTATCAGCCCTGCAAGCGGAAATGCCCAGACGGCGCGCGACTGGCGAGTAAACGCCTCTTCCGGCAAGCGTGGCAAGGGCAAGCGTGTCAGCAAGACCAGCGCAAGCGGAATATCCCATATGGAAAATGGGGCAGTGTCGTTTTTGGTCACTCCCAGGCCTTTCAGGGTCTTGTTGCTTTGTCAGGTTTGGTTAAACACACAGGACCACTCTGATGCAACGAGGCTTTCAATGCTGCCTGAACTCGACGATCTGAACAGTTTCCGCGACGCGCTGACCGGTGCGGCCGGTCCGGATACTTCTGCCGTGCAGGGCGCGCAAGAGCGCAATGGCCAACTAACCAAACCACCCGGAGCCTTGGGACGGCTTGAGGATTTGGCGATATGGTATGCGGGTTGGCGTGGTGATGCGCGGCCACGGATCAGTGCGCCTCAGGTCATTGTGTTTGCTGGCAACCACGGCGTGACCGCGCAGGGTGTTTCAGCATTTCCGCCTGAGGTCACTGTTCAGATGGTCATGAATTTCGAACACGGCGGTGCTGCGATTAATCAACTGGCCAAGGCTGCGGGCGCCAAGATGGATGTGCATGCGTTGGATCTGGACTGTCCGACCGCAGATTTCACCCAAGCCGCCGCGATGAGCGAAGATGAATTGCTGCGCGCGCTGCGCACAGGCTGGGAAGCCGTCGACCCGCAGGCTGATCTGCTGGTTGTGGGAGAGATGGGTATCGGCAACACCACCCCTGCAGCCGCCATCGCCTGTGCGCTGTTTGGAGGAGATGCATCTGACTGGACCGGGCGCGGCACAGGCGTAGATGATGCAGGGTTGGCGAACAAAACACGCGTTGTTGCCGAAGGCGTTGCCCTGCACGGTCAAGGCGACGGTCTGCGTATCCTTCAATGCCTAGGCGGGCGCGAGATTGCGGCCATGGCAGGGGCGATTGCCGCTGCACGTGTATTGCGCATTCCAGTCATTCTGGACGGATTCATCTGTGCGGCAGCAGCGGCCTGTTTGGCGCAACTTTCGGACACTGCGCTGGATCACACTGTTGCGGGCCATCAAAGTGCCGAAGGTGCACATTCCGCAATGCTGAACAAGCTAGGTAAGGAACCGTTGCTAAGCCTTAGCTTGCGCTTGGGCGAAGGTTCGGGCGGGGCGCTGGCGATCAACATTCTTAAAAGCGCCGTGGCCTGTCATTCCGGCATGGCAACGTTTGCCGAGGCCGGAGTTACAGACGGTTAAGCCGACTTCTTGGCGTGTTCCTCCGCCAGTTCCAGCAGCGCGGTTTCTAGATCTTTTTCAAGTTGCCGCGCACGCTCGATATATTTTTTGTTTTCTGCCGTGGGCATGCCGGGTATCCACAGCTCTGCCAACTCGCGCACCGATCCTCGGTCGTGGTGATAGAAAGTTTGTTCTGCTTGCGCGGCTTCATATTCACTAAGGCCGATATTCTCGAGAACATAGCGACCCGCACGTAGTGACCCATCGAACATTTCGCGCACGATGTCATTGGCCCCGGCCTGATAGAGTTCGTAAACATGAGTGCGATCTCGCGCCCGAGCGATGATGTGCAGGTCAGGCCGCTGGCGGCGCGCATATCCGACCAGACGAGTGACCTGTTTGTAATCATCCATGGCCGCGACCAAAACCGAGGCTTTTTCAATCCCGGCGGCGCGCAGCAGTTCGGGACGCGTCGGATCGCCCAAGAATCCTTTCACGCCAAACCGGCGCATAAGCTGGATGGTTTCAATGTCGTGATCCAGAACCACGGTCTTGAATCCGCTTGCCTGTACCAGGCGATTCACGATCTGACCAAAGCGACCGATCCCTGCAATTATGACAGGCCCTCTCTCATCAATCTCATCTGGTTCGACCTTTGGCTTGTTCTCGCCGATATAGCGAGAAAGCAGATCGTAGAGGATAAACAGGAGAGGGGTGATCAGCATGGTCAGGGCGATGATCATAAGCAGTTTTTGCGACAAGCCCGGAGGGATCACGTTTTGCTGTGTCGAGAATGCCAGCAATACAAACCCAAACTCGCCAGCCTGGGCCAATCCCAAAGTAAACAGCCAGTGATCACGTCCACGTAGTTTGAAAGCACGCCCAACGATGAACAGGATGATACCTTTGGCCAAGATCACAAGTAGCGCCAGCCCGATCAGATCAAATGGATCGGCGAAGAAATAGCCCACATCGATCCCGGCACCAACGGTGATGAAGAACAGACCCAGCAGCAGACCTTTGAAGGGCTCAAGGTCGCTTTCCATCTCATGCCGGAATTCCGAACTGGCCAGAACAACGCCCGCAAGAAACGCGCCAAGGGCGGGGGAAAGGCCCACCAGGGTCATCAAGAACGAGATGCCAACCACGATCATTAACGCCAGTGCCGTGTACATCTCGCGCAAGCGGGTGGCGTGGATGAACCGAAAAAGGGGGCGGGTCAAGTAGATTCCCGCCAACACGACAAAGGCGACCACTCCGATTGTAACCAGGGTGACGGCCCAACCAGGCAAACCCTCGACCAGCGATAGTGTGGCGTGATGATCGGCTCCGTGGGCGGAATCCACACCTCGATTGATCGAGCCATCGTCTTCAATGTGGACGCTGGCGGGCAGTGCAAGAAGGGGCAGAAAGGCCAGAATAGGTATGACGGCGATATCTTGTGTCAACAGAACCGAAAATGTGGCGCGCCCGCCATTGGTTTGCATCAACCCTTTCTCGGACAAGGTTTGCAGAACGATAGCGGTGGATGACAGTGACAACGTAAGGCCGACAGCCAGCGCCACCGACCATTGATGGCCCGCGTAGAACGCCACAGCTGCGATCACGGCGGTGGACAGGCCAACCTGCAGCCCGCCCAGCCCCAACAACTTGTCGCGCATGTCCCAAAGGGCGCGGGGCTCAAGTTCCAGCCCGATCAGGAACAGCATCATGACAACGCCAAACTCGGCGACGTGTTGAAGGCTTTCTGTTTCTGCGCCTACAAGGCCCAGAATCGGTCCGATTGCAATTCCGGCGGCCAGATATCCCAGCACTGAACCCAGGCCCAGACGCGCGGATAACGGAACGGCGATCACCGCTGCTGCCAAATAGATCGATGCCTGATAAAGGAACTCGTCCATTATTGTCCTCTTAAATCCGCTCAGGTCGGGAGCGGCGCGTCACGTTTCAATTGGTCCATCACGATCTGGCTTTGCACACGTGCTACTGCAGGATGCGGCAGGATGACTTCGTGAAGCAAGCTGTTGAGTGCGGATAAGTCGTCACAATAGACATGAAGCAGGTAATCTGCCTCACCCGTCATCGTCCAGGCACTCGTGATCTCGGGGCGCGTGTTGACCATGCGGGAGAAGCTGGCGGATTGTTCGGGGCCATGTGTGCCCAGATGCACCTGAATGAACCCTTGAACCTGCAACCCCAGCATCAGCGGGTCCAGCCGGGCCGTATATCCGGTGATATAGCCCTCAGCCTCAAGGCGCTGTCGGCGGCGGCCCGCCTGACTGGCCGACAGGTTTAAAATCTCACCCAATTGATGTGCCGTCAGGTGCGCATCTTTCTGCAAAGCTGACAACAGTCGTGTGTCTGTTGCATCCAGCATGTGCGGTGAATCTCCGGTTTTTGTGTGTTTCGTGCGGATGTTCCGCGCTCAAATTCAGTCTACATGAAAACAATGCGCAGAAACAGCACCGAATAAGGCGTATTTTTGAATCAGCAAAGAAATTCCTGTTTTCCGAGGAGACGCGCCATGGGTCCTTTCCCGCATAACGCCCCGAAATCTGTCATCAGCGAAGAAAACCCAGCCGGCACCGACGGGTTCGAGTTCGTTGAATTTGCCCACCCCGAACCGCAGGAACTGCGCGATCTGTTTGCGCGGATGGGGTTCGAATATGTCGGCTACCACCGCGACACCCCCAAGGTCGAGCTGTGGCAGCAGGGCGATGTCACCTACATCCTGAACGCGGACCCCGACAGCTTTGCCGCGAAATTCGTCGCCGAGCATGGTCCTTGCGCCCCTGCGATGGGCTGGCGTGTTGTGGATGCGCAGAAGGCTTATGAGCACGCGATTGCCAAAGGGGCCGAGCCCTATGACGGTGCCGACAAGACCATGAATGTCCCGGCGATCAAGGGTATCGGTGGCTCGCTGATCTATTTCATCGATCAGTATTATGACACCTCGCCCTATAACGAGGAGTTTGAGTGGCTGGAGCAATCGAAACCGCGCGGTGATGGGTTCTATTACCTCGATCACCTGACCCACAACGTGTTCAAGGGTAACATGGACAAGTGGTTCAAATTCTACGGCGACCTGTTCAACTTCCGCGAAATTCGCTTCTTTGATATTCAGGGCAAGCATACAGGTCTTTTCAGCCGAGCGCTGACTTCTCCTTGCGGTCGCATCCGCATTCCGATCAATGAGGACCGGGGTGAAACCGGGCAGATCGTGTCTTACCTGAAGAAATACAATGGCGAGGGTATCCAGCATATCGCGGTGGGTAGCGATGATATCTATGGCTCGACCGATGCGATTGCCGAAAAGGGGTTGAAGTTCATGCCTGGCCCGAACGAGACATATTATGACATGTCTTACGACCGTGTGTCTGGCCATGATGAGCCCAAGCATCGAATGATGAAGCATGGTATTCTGATCGACGGCGAAGGCGTTGTTGATGGGGGTGAGACCAAGATCCTGCTTCAGATCTTCTCGAAAACCGTAATCGGCCCGATCTTCTTTGAATTCATTCAGCGCAAAGGCGACGATGGGTTTGGTGAGGGTAACTTCAAAGCCCTGTTTGAATCGATTGAACGCGAGCAGATTGAATCAGGTGAGATTTCGGCCGCCTGATCTGAGATCAATGAAAATAACTGAGCGCTCTGTTTACCAAACAGGGCGCTCTTCTTTTATCCGCGTGGCATCTTGAGGGTAATGTTCTTACCGCGTTTCTGATAGCGCAATTCGCTATCTCCGATGGCCACGACATTCCCACCATCGATACGATCACCCACTTTCAGCTTCTTGTAGCGCCCGCTGGGCAGGCGCACCAGGGCACGGCGATTGGCCGGGGTGCCATATACACCGATCAGGTTGAGTTTGCGTAGGTTGATGGCATTGTCGATGGTCGCCTGTCGCGCAACCGAGGCGGTTGTCGGTATCTTGGGTTTTACAGCCCTGGGCTGGAATGAACCGGCCTCATCACTGCTGGTTGCCACATTCGCGGTCGATCCCAGCGAAGCACTTTGGGTGCTGGGTTTCTTGGCAACCAATGCGGCGATATTCGCAGGGCGTGGCTTGGGGCGTGGAACAAGAACCACCGCCAGAGCGGTTGGTGTTTCGTCAACCTCGGGCTTGGATTGCAGGCTTTTCGGGCGCAGTTTTGGTCGCACCGAGGCCAATTCCTGACGAGACCGGCCACCCAATTGTTGTCTTTCGAATTGATCAACGAGGTTGTTGGGCCTTGGGCGGGGTCGGATTGATGCGAGCCTTTCGTCAACCTCTTCAACAACAACGGGCTCTGTCTCAAACCGTGTAGGGGATTCCGGAGGCACCGATGAAGGGCGGCCCAGGTAGACCATCACACCGGCTGGATTCAGAGTGCCCTCTGCGGTCGGCGTCACCAGACCACGTTCGTCCAACTCAAACCTCTGACCCGCGGCGCCGGGCAGGGTGGTCAACTCAAAAGCTTCGTCAGTTTCGAGGCTTTCATGCGGTGGCAGGGCAACGGTGTCGGTCGACAGATCAGCGCGATCAACCGAAGTTAGATAGACATCAGCAAGCTGTTCCAGCGGTGGTTCGGCCAACGGGTTCGGTTCAACAGGCGCGGTCCCAGTGAAGTCATGAAACTCTGTCCCGAAATCTGGCAGGCCAGAAATTTCTTCAACCGGTTCAGGAGCAACCTTCAAAGCTTCGAGAATGGCCTCATCAGTTGCAGACAGATCAGTTTCGTCACCGGTGTTCGGCTCGGCGGGTTCAGGTTCAATTGCGAGTTCCGCAACATCTGGTGCGCTGGGTTCCACAGTTGTCGGGACATCTTGCTGTGGCTCTGGAACTAAAACGGGCGCCTCTGCCACGACTGGTTCTGGGGCATCGACCATAGGTTCATCGCTGTTCAGTGACCAGAGACCAAGTACCATGCCCAATAGAACGGATGCAGCAACCGCCGGAATGACATATTTTTTCACCTCTACCGACGAAGAGATCGCGGGCGATTCAGCGCTTTGAGCGGAACGGAAAGCGGTCGGATCAGCGGTATCCGCGATGGGATGAATGGGAATACTCGATGCCTCATCAGGCGTGGCTGCCGGCGATTTTGCCACGAGCGCAGAGCTGATTTCATTTGACTGGAAGTCCATCTCAGACGCAGGCACTTCGTAAACGGACCCTGATAGAGCGTCTTCACCATTGGCACTAAGCCAGAACCCTTCTGGGATAAATCCATGTTCCACCGCAAATGAGTGCGCTTCTTTCAAAGTTTGCTGCGCGACTGCTGCGACGTGAATGTCCGAACCGTTCGGAGTTGCGACAAAGGTCAGCTCGGACAACTGGTATGGTGTTGCTGAGGCTAATGTTTCTTCAACTTTCTGCGTTGCCGCTTCGGTATCCATTCCATCGGTATCGACCGTCAAAAGACGTACCTGATCCGAAGGAATCACGAGCTTGCAGCTTAGGTTGTTTTCTAGTGCGAATCCCTGATCGCGAAGGGTCCGGATCTGATCAGTGAAATCCGGTGCATCCAACGGGATAGTGCCAATGCAGTACCAGTCTCCATCCGACTGGTGATGCAAGGAAATACCGTTTTCAGAAAATGACAGCACAAAGGCGGGTTTCATGATCGCGATGAACCATAATTGTCAGCTTCAATGCAAACGCTTGGATGTCTGCCCGACGAGATTAGAGCAGGAACTCGCCGAGGGAAAGAAAAAGGCGCGTTTCCCCCTTGCCGTGTACGGAGTATGACACCCATCTTAGCGACAAGTCATAAGGAGAGATCACCTTGAAGACACTTGCTTTTCTGGCTGCCATGACCGCAGCCGTCGCGGCGTTGCCTGCCCATGCGGAAGAACGTCGCATCACCGTCAGTGGAACCGGAACGGCCGTGGCTGCGCCAGATATGGCAACCATAACGCTTGGCGTGACGAACCAGGACGCCCAGGCATCGGTTGCGATGCAGGCGACCTCTGACGCTGTGACACAGATTCTAAAACGGTTGGATGAGATGGGCTTGGAATCACGGGATGTTCAGACCCGCGATCTGTCGTTGTCACCAGTCTGGTCTGGGCACAGGAACTCAAACGACGAAGCACCCAAGATCACCGGATTTACAGCCTCAAACCGTGTTTCTGTTCGAGTTCGGGATTTGGATAAACTGGGTCAGATTATGGATGCCGTCATCAAGGACGGGGCCAATGATTTTGGCGGCTTGAGCTTCAGTGTACAGGAGCCTAAGCCGCTTGAGGTTGAAGCGCGCGCGAAAGCGGTCGTAGACGCAACCGATAAGGCGCAACAATTGGCCGAGGCCTCAGGCGTGACTTTGGGTCCGGTGATTTCGATAAACGATCACGGTGGGGGCGTTCGCCCGATGGCCCAGATGCGCGAAATGGCGATGTCTGACGCCGGTGGCGTTCCTGTAGCGGGTGGAGAGATTTCCGTATCAGTCAATATCGCTATGGAGTTCGAAATCGCGGACTAAGCTACGCTTCAACGCGGGCTTGCAGCGGTTGTCGCTGCTGGCCCGCTGCATCGAAATTCCCCGGTGCAAGCCAATTCTCGAATGCTGCGCGAATGCGCGGCCATTCGCTGTCGATAATCGAGAACCAAGCGGTATCCCGGTTACGCCCTTTGTAATGGGTCGCTTGTCGGAAAATACCTTCGAACGTAAATCCCAAGCGTTCGGCCGCGCGCTTTGAGGGTGCGTTCAAAGCGTCGCATTTCCATTCGTAGCGGCGATAGCCAAGTTCATCGAACACCCGACGCATCATCAGATACATCACTTCGGTCGATTGCGGTTTACGTTGGAGCAGGGGTGAGAAATGGATATGGCCCACCTCGATTGCACCCGCTGCTGGTTCGACACGCAAATACGAGGCCATACCCACGGGCGTTTCTTCGGCATCCAACACCGTATGGAACATGGGATCGGCGTCCATGCAGTTGTTCTGCGCCCATGTGGTGAAATCAGCCTCAGAGGCGAAGGGGCCATAAGGCAAATAGGTCCAGTTATGGCCATCCGTGTCACTGGCAAACGCCCGGTACAATCCGGGCGCGTGCCGGTTCACATCCAGTGGCACAACGGAACAGAACCGGCCCTGCATCGGTGTGTAAGGCGGGGTGGGGCGAGGAAATTCGCCCGTGACCGGCAAGCCGATGGGTTGACCCAGTTCATTTGTGTTGTGCTTGGTCATTGGATTAGGCGCTCGCCTTGGACAGCGCTTGATCCAGATCGGCGATCAGATCGTCTGCGTCTTCGATGCCGATGGAGACGCGCACGACACCCGGGCCCGCGCCTGCAGCTTCCTGCTGCTCAGGCGTCAACTGCCGGTGGGTCGTCGAGGCCGAGTGGATGATCAGCGAGCGCGCATCGCCCAAGTTGGCCACATGGCTGAAGATTTCCAACGCGTTGACCAGCTTGATGCAGGCGTCATATCCGCCCTTGACTGCAAATGTGAACAGCGCACCAGCCCCGCGCGGGTAATGCGCTTTGACCCGATCATGATAAGGTGACGAGGGCAAGCCCGCATAGGTCACGTAGTCCACGCGATCATCCGCTTCCAGCCAGGCGGCGATCTTCTGGGCATTATCGACATGTCGCTCCATCCGCAGTGAGAGTGTCTCGATCCCCATAAGGGTATAATGTGCTGCCTGCGGGTTCATGGTCATACCCAGATCGCGCAGACCGATGGCAATGCCGTGGAAAGTGAAGGCCAGCGGGCCGAAAGTCTCGTGGAATTTCAGGCCGTGATACGCAGTCTCGGGCTCGCTGAGCGAGGGGAATTTGTCATTCGCAGACCAGTCAAACTTACCCGAATCCACGATACAACCGCCGGTGACAGTGCCGTTACCGGTCAGGTACTTGGTGGTTGAATGCACGACCAGAGTCGCGCCATGCTCGATCGGACGGCACAGGTAAGGCGTGGCCGAGGTGTTGTCGACGATCAGCGGGATGCCAGCCGCGTCTGCGACGTCCGCAAGCGCGCGGATGTCAGTGACATAACCGCCAGGGTTGGCGATGGATTCGCAGAACACCGCGCGGGTGTTTTCGTCGATGGCGGCTTTTACGGCGTCCAGATCGTCGGTGTCGACAAATTTGGCCGACCATCCGAAACGTTTGATGGTCTGGCTAAACTGCGTGACCGTGCCCCCGTACAAGCGGGTTGAGGCGACCACGTTGCAGCCCGGACCCATCAGTGGGAATAGCGCCATGATCTGCGCCGCGTGACCCGAGGAACAGCAGACAGCGCCGACGCCGCCCTCAAGCGTTGCCACGCGTTCTTGCAAAACAGCGACGGTCGGGTTGGTCAGACGCGAATAGATGAACCCAACTTCCTGCAAGTTGAACAACGCAGCAGCATGGTCGGCATCGCGAAACACATAGGCCGTAGTCTGGTAGATCGGTGTCTGACGCGCGCCGGTAGCGGGGTCGGGGCGGGCCCCGGCGTGAATCTGCAGCGTGTCGAAACCATAGGTGGGGCCATCAGACATCTTCGAAATCTCCTGTTGGAATGAGCGTTAGTAAATCTCTAGGACATTGCTTTGCACCACACAACGTCCACGTCACCGCAGCCAAAGTCCCTTGGCCTTGATGGTCTTGCGTATGACCTGTTCGCGTGCTGGTAGGTTGTTTCTGTCGAACATTGCCCGGATTTTTGCGCCTTTGCGCTGGATCACCAGTTTCTTCATCGGGTCATAGCCTTTGAGCACCTTCTTGATCTTGTTGGGGGCCACAACGGTCTCTAGCACCTCGACCACATGATCGCTTTCTCGCGCATAGAGCATCGGAAACAGGTGATAATGGCAGCTGACTGACCCATCCAACAGACCTTCTGGCAGCGCATCCCGACCACCGCCGAACGAGTGGATGACCAGCGGCAATGCCACCTGATCCAGCCAGGGGTCTAGGACCTGCCCGGTGAGTTCGGGGATACCTTCGTCCCGAATGGTACGGGCGTAATCAAGATACCGCCGACCAAACTGGTGAGGGCATTTGTAGAAGAAGTATCCCGCATTGAAATACAGGTAGTGTCGCCAATATCCCGGTGGCTGTCTGGAATCGAGCGAGCTTTCGAAATCCAGCCCGAATCGGTCATAAAGCGCGCGCCAGATGCCGTCATAACCGGGGCCATAAAGTGTGGGCTTCGGCCATGTGCCCTCGACACGGAGCGAGGCGCCGGGCCGGTTGAAATCAAATGGTACATCGGCAATTTCACCGGTGATCAATGTATCGGTGTCGAAGAAGACAAATGGCTCGCCTTCCGGCATCGCCAGCAGCGCTTCGATCTTGTTGCCGTGGGGATAGCTTGCTCCAAAGATTTGCGATTCGAAGGGCAAGATCTCAGCACCCAATTGCCGCAAGGCTTGCAACACGTCCTCATCCTGAATGCTCGGGTCTTGGGACCACAAGGGGCCTTTCTGAGGAACGCCAACAAAGAAACGTCCGGTAAATCCGGGTGAGCTATGGCGCAGCGATGCCGCGAACAATAGTGCCTCGTATTGCAGACGGTTGTTTTGCCCGATGATGAGGATGTTGAACGTCGTTGGGCTTGCCTGCATCTTTTCGCGCTTTCTAAACGGGCCGGAATTGGGCACCGGTCTCGACCGGAAGTACAACAAGCTGTGAAGGGCGTCAAAACCCCAGACGTGCCCGGTTTGAAATTCCGCGTCATGCTCCCATCTAATGTGACAGCAACGCAGGAGGATTGCAGATGCGCGTCAATGCAGATTTCACCCAGCGGGTCGCCGTTCACTTTGATCAGACCGCATGGGTCGCGTCACCGGCTGCCGGCGTTGAACGTAAGATGCTGGACCGCATTGGCGAGGAAGTGGCGCGGGCCACAACCATCGTGCGTTTTGCCCCTGGCAGCGCATTTTCAGCGCACACCCATGACGGAGGCGAGGAATATCTGGTGCTGGATGGTGTGTTTCAGGATGAAACCGGAGATTTTCCGGTCGGCAGCTATGTGCGTAATCCTCCGACCTCATCCCACACTCCTTCGGCCAGCGAAGGCGCGACGATCCTCGTCAAGCTTCACCAGTTCGACCCCAAAGACCGCACCGAAGTGCGTCGTTCCATCAACGGGGGCGGAGATATCGATTTGTTTAAGGATGCGCATGAGGATGTTCAGGTGCAATGCTGGGCTGCTGGTGAGCAAATTGAACTGGACTCTGGCAAGGGGCTTGAGGTCTTCGTTCTCGAAGGCAGCTTTATCGAGACAGGCGAAGAATTTGGTGTTTGGGATTGGCTGCGACTACCACCTGGATCACGCTCGACAGCCATCGCAGGAGAGGGTGGAGCCCGTGTTTGGATCAAATCCGGCCACCTAAGTGGGATGATCTGACGCCAAACGTGCTAACAATGTGAGCAATTATTAAGGAAATCCGGGCCATTTTTCCCGGATTTCTATTTTTTTGACCATTTGGTAAATTTACCAATTGATAAAAAATCAGAATGTGGCAAGCTGAAGCTCATAACAAACATATCTACAGGGAGTAGAGTGATGGCACAGGGCCAGATGGCACCCGGGATCGTCTCCGGGCGGCTTTCCAGCGATGAGCTGACCTCGAATTTCACCGATCTGCATCCGCCACTGGCCCCGCATGAGGCAGCCGTGGCCGCGGATCGTTGCTATTTCTGCTATGACGCACCATGTGTAACGGCCTGTCCGACGGATATCGATATTCCGTTGTTCATTCGTCAGATTCAGGCCGGGCAACCGCAGGCAGCAGGGCAGACTATTCTGGAACAAAATATCCTAGGCGGCATGTGCGCCCGGGTCTGTCCGACGGAGACGCTTTGTGAAGAGGCATGCGTGCGTGAGACGGCCGAAGGCAAGCCGGTCGAGATTGGACGCCTGCAGCGATATGCAACCGATGACGTGATGGCCTCGGGCGCGCATCCGTTCGAGCGCGCCGCGCTAACGGGCAAGACGGTCGCAGTGGTCGGGGCAGGGCCCGCTGGTCTGGCCTGTGCCCACCGTCTGGCGATGCTGGGGCATGATGTGGTGATCCACGAAGGCAAGCCCAAGCCGGGCGGTCTGAACGAATATGGCATTGCGGCGTATAAATCGACCAATGATTTTGCGCAGGCCGAGGTCGATTGGCTGTTAAAAATCGGTGGAATTGCGATTGAGACCGACTCGGTTCTGGGTGAGACGATTTCACTGGAAGGGCTGCAACATAACTATGACGCTGTGTTCCTGTCGATCGGACTGGCAGGGGTGAATGCGCTACGTGCAGATGGGGTCGATAAAGACGGGGTGCGCCCGGCGGTCGACTTTATCTCGGATGTGCGACAGGCCAGCGACCTGGCTGATCTCCCGGTCGGTCGGAATGTCGTTGTGATTGGCGGCGGCATGACTGCGGTGGATGCGGCAGTGAAATCGAAGCTGCTGGGGGCAGAGCACGTCACCATCGCCTATCGCCGAGGTCGCGACGCAATGGGGGCCAGCCGGTACGAACAGGATTTGGCGGCGTCGCACGGTGTTCGTATTCTGTGCAACGTTCAACCTGTGGCCATTCACGGAAATGGAGCCGCGGCAGAGATCGAATTGGAGTATACTGCTAGTCATGATGGTCGACTGACCGGTACAGGAGAAACCGTTCGTGTGCCTACCGATCAGGTTTTTAAGGCCATCGGTCAGACGCTTGACGGTGCGCCGGAAGGGCTAAGGCTGGATGGCAATAAGATTGCTGTAACCGGGGCAGGACGCACCTCGATTACCGGTGTGTGGGCTGGCGGAGACTGTGCAGCAGGTGGCGAAGACCTGACCGTTACCGCAGTGGCCGAGGGCCGCGATGCAGCGATGGATATCCATGCTGCTCTGAGCGCGTGAAACTCAAAGACAAAGATGCAGAACTGCATCAGGGAGGCCGGATAAATGGCTGATTTAACATCAAACTTTCTGGGAATTTCAAGTCCAAACCCTTATTGGCTGGCCTCCGCGCCACCGACGGATAAGGAATACAATGTTCGCCGCGCCTTCGAGGCCGGTTGGGGCGGTGTGGTATGGAAGACTTTGGGGTCCGAAGGCCCTCCGGTCGTAAACGTAAACGGGCCACGCTATGGCGCGATCTACGGCGCGGACCGCCGGTTGTTGGGTCTTAACAACATCGAACTGATCACCGACCGCCCGCTAGAGGTGAACCTTGAGGAAATGGCCCGCGTGAAGGCGGATTATCCGGATCGCGCCCTGATCGCCTCGATCATGGTGCCTTGTGAAGAGGCTGCGTGGAAGGCCATTCTGCCGCGTGTCGCTGAAACGGGCGCAGATGGGATCGAGCTGAATTTCGGTTGCCCACATGGGATGAGCGAGCGCGGCATGGGCTCGGCTGTGGGGCAGGTGCCGGAGTATATCGAAATGGTGACCCGGTGGTGCAAACAGTATTACGATCGCCCGGTTATCGTGAAACTGACGCCGAACATAACCGATATCCGCAAACCCGCCGCGGCCGCTAAGAACGGCGGTGCGGATGCGGTGTCGCTGATCAACACGATCAACTCGATTACCAGTGTAGATCTGGATACGTTCAGCCCCGAACCATCGATTGACGGCAAAGGCAGCCATGGTGGCTATTGTGGTCCGGCGGTGAAGCCGATTGCCTTGTCCATGGTGTCCGAGATTGCGCGTGCCGAAGCCACGCGTGGCCTGCCGATCTCGGGCATCGGCGGCGTGACCACTTGGCGTGACGCTGCCGAGTTTATCTCGCTTGGTTGTGGTAATGTTCAGGTCTGCACCGCAGCAATGACCTATGGCTTTAAGATCATCGACGAACTGACTGCAGGCTTGTCAGAATGGATGGACGAGAAAGGCTATACCAGCATCGATCAGGTGATCGGCCGCGCGGTGCCCAATGTCACTGACTGGCAATATTTGAATCTCAACTACATCGCAAAAGCGAAAATTGATCAGGACCAGTGTATCAAGTGTGGCCGCTGCTATGCCGCCTGCGAGGACACCAGCCATCAGGCGATTTCGATGTCGGCAGATCGGGTATTCGAAGTCATCGATGAAGAATGCGTTGCCTGCAACTTGTGTGTAGATGTCTGCCCGGTCGAAGGCTGTATCTCGATGGAGCCAATGGCAGCCGGAGAGGTTGATCCGCGCACGGGCAAAGTGGTTAATCCCGAATATGCCAACTGGACAACGCATCCGAACAATCCGATGGCCAAAGCCGCCGAGTAAGAGATACCGGAATCCCGCTACAACTGGTTCGGTGATACACTGCCGCTGACGGACAGGATCAAAGGAGCATGTCATGTCAGCGGCACCAATGGGTCGGAACAAGGGTGGCAACCGGGTCACAAAGCTTGATCGGGATACATCCAAGAAGAATGTCGCCCTTTCCAAAGCGAAACAACGCGACGCGCTTGCTGCAAAAAATTTTGTGAAACATCAAAAGCAGGTCAAAAAGGATCTGGAACAATTGATCAAACTTCGACGCTCGATCGAAGAGATGCTTAAGAAGCTGAAAGAGGACCGGCAACTGGATCAGAGATTTCTGAACCAAGTTACAAAAAAGGTTAAATCTCTCAAGGACTTTAGCGCTTTCATCAAAGCATCCGAACGTGAGCATTCGGTAGGTGTTCAGCAGCCCAAGATGTACACCGCAATTGTACGGGATGCCAGAAAAGTACCCAAAATCAATACAGTCAATACAATGGGCGACTTGACCATAATTCTGGCCATGACCATCGTAATTTTGAAGCGTATTCTTGCCTTGAAACCGGCGAAGTAACGTCTATGGCGTTAGAAGTTTGCGATAGAGTGTATCAACGAAAGTCTCGGCGCCTTCAAAAGGATCTTCGTCGCCCAAGATTGCGCGAACCTGCACGTCAAAATCTGCATAATGCTGGGTCAGAGCCCAGATTGAGAAAATCAAATGATAGGGATGCAGGCGCGCAATCTTTCCCTGATCCATCCAACGGGTAAGGATGGCTATTTTTTGATCGACCAGATTCTTGAGATCGCTGGATAAAGCATCGTGAATGCGGGGCGCTCCCTGAACCAGTTCATTTGCAAACAGGCGGCTTTCGCGGGGGAGGTCGCGACTCATCTCAAGCTTTCGGCGGACGTAAGATAAGATCTCTTCCAGCGGCTCTCCGTTTTCGTCAAGCTCGTGCAAAGGTGCCAACCATACCTCAAGTAAGCCAGTTAGAAGGGCAGTGTGAATCGCCTCTTTTGACGGGAAGTAATAGAGCAGATTGGGTTTACTCAATCCCGCCTCGGCGGCGATTTGGTCAACGGTGGCCCCGCGATATCCATGTGCAGAGAACACATTCAGGGCAGCGTCCAGAATCGCTGCTCGGTTTTTTTGCTGAATCCGTGTTGGCGCGCGGTCCTTGGGCATGTTTCCCTGTGCCTATTTTTGGTTTTCTGCGTGGCGGATATGTCGAAAATTTCGGCAATACCATGCATTTTCTTGACTGATGTCGAACCCGTGATAGCGTGAGTTTGACCAGATGGTCAAATCAAGACACTAAAAGCGAGCTAAATCGCAAGCAACAGGGAAGAAAAAGATGGCAGCTCCGGCGCAGAATCTCAGGATCAATGGCGACAGGTTATGGGACAGCCTGATGGAGATGGCCAAGATCGGGCCCGGTGTGGCGGGTGGCAATAATCGCCAGACGTTGACTGATGAGGATGCCGAAGGGCGCGCATTGTTTCAAAAGTGGTGCGAGGACGCGGGTTGCACCATGGGATTGGACCAGATGGGTAACATGTTCGCCCGTCGAGAAGGCGCTGATGCTGAAGCGTTGCCGGTATATGTTGGGTCGCATCTGGATACTCAGCCGACTGGCGGCAAATACGACGGTGTGCTTGGCGTGTTGGGTGGATTGGAGATCATTCGCACGTTGAATGATCTTGGGATCAAAACCAAGCACCCCATCGTCGCGACCAACTGGACCAACGAAGAGGGGACGCGATACGCGCCTGCGATGTTGTCTTCGGGCGTATTCGCCGGAATGCACACGCAGGATTGGGCCTATGATCGTGAGGATGCCGAGGGCAAAAAATTCGGGGATGAGTTGAACCGTATCGGCTGGCGCGGTGATGAAGAGGTGGGCGCGCGCAAGATGCACGCGTTCTTCGAACTGCACATCGAACAGGGCCCCATACTGGAAGCCGAGGGCAAGGATATCGGCGTTGTCACGCATGGCCAGGGGCTAAGCTGGACCCAAGTCACAGTGACTGGCAAGGATGCGCATACCGGGTCTACTCCGATGCCGATGCGTAAGAATGCCGGGCTGGCAATGGCACGTATTCTTGAGAAAGTGGATGAGATTGCGTGGTCACATGCGCCTCATGCCGTTGGTGCGGCGGGTCATATCGACGTGTACCCGAACTCGCGCAATGTGATCCCGGGAAAGGCGGTGTTTACGGTCGATTTCAGATCACCCGAGTTGGATGTGATCACCGATATGGAGAACCGGCTGCGCGTCGCGGCAGAGGATATCGTCAATGAGATGGGATTGCAGATCGAATTCGAGAAGGTTGGCGGCTTTGATCCAGTAAAATTCGATGAAGGTTGCGTTGCTGCGGTGCGCGACGCGGCTGAACGGTTGGGTTATTCACATACAGATATCATTTCAGGCGCGGGACATGATGCCTGCTGGATCAATCGAGTTGCCCCGACAGCGATGGTGATGTGCCCCTGCGTGGATGGGCTCAGCCACAATGAGGCTGAAGAAATCAGCAAGGATTGGGCTGCAGCCGGGGCGGATGTTTTGCTGCACGCCGTCGTTGAAACGGCCGAGATCGTGGAATAGGGGGCTCTGGCCCCGTCGCCCGATGGGCGAGTCCCCCGGAGATATTTTTAGCCAGATGAAGCAAGCGGCGCAGACCGCATCAGGGAGTTTAACATGAGCACTGTGATCAAGAACGGAACCGTTGTGACCGCTGATCTGACCTATAAGGCGGACGTGAAGGTTGAAGGTGGCGTGATTACTGAGATTGGGCCGGACCTGCGAGGTGATAAGGAACTGGATGCGTCGGGCTGTTATGTGATGCCGGGTGGAATCGATCCTCATACGCATCTTGAGATGCCGTTCATGGGGACCTATTCCAGCGATGATTTCGAAAGCGGGACGCGCGCAGCGCTGGCGGGCGGGACCACGATGGTGGTGGATTTTGCGCTGCCCAATCCGGGCGAAAGCCTGTTAGACGCGCTGAAACGCTGGGACAACAAGTCAACGCGTGCAAACTGTGATTATTCGTTCCACATGGCGGTGACCTGGTGGGGTGAGCAGGTGTTTGATGACATCAAAGCCGTCATCGAGACCCGCGGCATCAACACCTTCAAGCACTTTATGGCCTATAAAGGCGCGCTGATGGTGAACGATGATGAACTTTTTGCCTCGTTCAAACGTCTTGCGGAGCTAGGTGGCACCGCGATGGTCCATGCCGAGAATGGAGATGTGGTTGCTGAGCTGAGTGCGAAGTTGTTGGCCGAAGGAAATACAGGGCCAGAAGCGCATGCCTATTCCCGTCCACCGCAGGTGGAAGGCGAGGCAACCAACCGGGCGATCATGATCGCAGATATGGCAGGTGTGCCGCTCTATGTGGTGCATACCTCCTGCGAAGAGGCGCATGAGGCCATTCGGCGCGCCAAGATGCAGGGCAAGCGTGTATGGGGCGAGCCATTGATCCAACACCTGACCTTGGATGAAAGCGAGTACTTCCACCACGATTGGGAACACGCGGCACGTCGGGTTATGAGCCCTCCGTTCCGGAACAAGCAGCATCAGGACAGCCTTTGGAATGGTCTACAGTCTGGAACGTTGAGCGTTGTGGCCACAGACCATTGTGCGTTTACGACGGAGCAGAAACGGTATGGCGTGGGTGATTTCACCAAGATTCCGAACGGGACCGGAGGGTTGGAAGATCGGATGCCGATGCTATGGACCCATGGGGTGAATACCGGGCGTCTGACGCCGAATGAGTTCGTGGCTGTTACTTCAACTAACATCGCCAAGATATTGAATTGCTATCCGAAAAAGGGCGCAATTCTTGTGGGCGCGGATGCTGATTTGGTTGTTTGGGACCCGGACAAGGCCAAGGTAATCTCGGCCGAGACACAGCAATCCTCCATCGACTACAACGTCTTCGAGGGCAAAGAGGTGCGCGGGTTGCCTCGGTTCACGCTGACCCGCGGTGCGGTAGCCGTACATGATGGTGAGATTCAGACTCAGGAAGGGCACGGGAAGTTCGTCGCGCGTGAGGCCAATACCCATGTGAACAAGGCGCTAAGCACCTGGAAAGAGTTGACAGCGCCCCGGCCTGTTGAGCGGACAGGTATACCGGCAACGGGTGTGTAAACCTCTTGGGTCGCCTTTCCGGCGACCCGGGTCTGAGCTTCTTCAAGGCAATGGAATGAATACAGAAAATACTACTAAGCCCGTTATTGAGGCAAGGCAGCTGGATCTTACATTTCAGACGAATGATGGGCCTATTCATGCGCTGAAAGATGTGAACTTGTCGATTGGCAAGGGGGAGTTTGTCAGTTTCATCGGCCCATCTGGCTGTGGCAAAACCACTTTCCTACGCTGCATCGCGGCGCTTGAGACACCGACGGGTGGGTCTTTGAACGTGAATGGTATGACGCCGGATGAGGCGCGGAGAAACCGGGCTTACGGGTATGTGTTTCAGGCAGCGGGGCTGTATCCATGGCGAACGATTGCGAAAAATATCAAGCTGCCGCTCGAGATTATGGGCTATTTGTCTGCTGAGCAGGATGAGCGGGTTAAAAAGGTCTTGGAACTTGTTGATCTTGAAGGGTTTGGGGGCAAATTCCCCTGGCAGCTATCAGGCGGCATGCAGCAGCGAGCCAGCATTGCGCGAGCCCTGGCCTTTGATGCAGACATCTTGCTGATGGATGAACCGTTCGGTGCTTTGGATGAGATTGTACGCGACCATCTGAACGAACAGCTCTTGGCGTTGTGGGCGAGGACCGAGAAGACCATCGGCTTCGTGACCCATTCGATCCCCGAGGCGGTGTATCTCAGCACCAAGATCGTGGTCATGAGTCCGCGGCCTGGTCGGATCACGGATGTGATCGATAGTCCTCTGCCGAAAGAGCGGCCTTTGGATATCCGCGATACGCCCGAGTTTATCGAAGTCGCTCATCGCGTGCGCGAGGGGCTGAGGGCCGGTCATGGGGATGATGTTTGATGGCGGGTGACGGCATCAGACGGGCATCTTTGGATGATGTGACAGATTGCGCGCGGATCATTTGGACCTGGGCGAAGCAGACGGGCTGGATGCCCGATGAACTGCCGCAAGAGGAACTTGCAAGCCTGATCCGTGAGGCGTTTCCCAACCGGGACATCTGGGTCGCCGGAGATCCGCCTGATTGTTACATGTCGGTTGATCCGGTCGAGAACAAAGTGGGCGCGCTTTATTGTCTGCGGACGGGACGGGGTGTCGGAAAACGGTTGTTGGATAAAGCGAAGGAGGGGCGCGACCATCTTTGGCTAACGACGCATGTGCCGAATGTGGACGCTCAGCGGTTCTATCGTCGTGAAGGGTTTATCGAGACGGGACGGGAGCCTCCGGTGCCGCCTGACACGGTACCTGTCATTCGGATGGAGTGGCAGGCATGAAGCAAATTATTGCAGTCCTCACTGTCCTCGCCGCCATTGTTATCGTGTGGTACGCGGCTTGTATCCCGATGAATATCAAAGGGGTTCTGACTGAACAGGAGCGTGCGGGGGCCGAAGTCCAGCCGCCCTCAGCCAAAGATCGCCGAGACATGGGCGAGATCGGATTGGCCCTGAATAACGCTTTCGCCATACCTGCGACATGGGAGCAAGAGCGTCCGCGCCTTCCAGCGCCCCATCAGGTTGCGATTGAAATGTGGGAGACCACGGTTCAGAAGAAAATCACCTCTAAACGCTCGCTGATCTATCATGGCTGGGTCACGTTAAGTGCCACAATGTTGGGTTTCGTTATCGGGACCGGGCTGGGCATTCTTCTGGCCGTTGGAATCGTGCATAGCCGGGTGATGGACTTGTCGGTGATGCCTTGGGCGATTGTTAGCCAGACCATCCCGATCATCGCGTTGGCGCCGATGATCATTGTTGTCCTGTATTCGGTCGGCGTGCAGGGGATCATTCCTAAGGCGATCATTTCGGCCTATCTCAGCTTTTTCCCGGTTGTCGTAGGCATGGTCAAAGGTCTGCGCAGTCCGGATGCCATGCAGCTTGATCTGCTGCGGACGTATAGTGCCAGCCGCTCGCAGGGGTTCTGGAAGCTGCGCCTGCCGGCCTCGATGCCCTATCTGTTTACATCGCTGAAAATTGGCGTCGCTGCGTCTTTGGTAGGGGCCATCGTTGGAGAGCTGCCGACAGGTGCTGTGGCGGGGTTGGGCGCGCGATTGCTCGCAGGCAGCTATTACGGCCAGACCGTGCAAATCTGGTCAGCGCTGTTTGCCGCGGCCATTCTTGCCGCTTGTCTTGTAGGGTTGTTGGGGCTGATTGAGCGGACGGTTCTGAAACGGATGGGGATGGCACAATGATACCTATTCTTGGTGCAATAGCTGTCTGGTTATTGGGCTGGTGGTTGAACAGCCGTCTGGCCAGCGGACCCTATTCCGACACACGGATGGTGCGGTTTCTTGCGCCTTTGATCTTCGGTCTAACCGTCATTGGCATCTGGGAGTTGGTCGTGCGCGGCCTCGAGGTGCCATTGGTCATCCTGCCGGCACCATCTGTCATCTGGGTTCGTTTCTGGGACAGCTTGCCAACTCTTTGGGCGGACTTTGTACAAACGATCATCAAAGGTGCGCTGAGCGGCTACATCATTGGCTGTGGCTCGGCATTCCTGATGGCGATTGCGGTGGATCGCTGGGATTTCCTGCGTCTCGGGTTGCTGCCCGTCGGAAACTTCGTCGCAGCACTGCCGATCGTTGGCACCGCGCCTATTCTGGTAATGTGGTTCGGCTTCGACTGGCATTCGAAGGCGGCCGTTGTCGTAGTGATGGTGTTCTTCCCAATGCTGGTGAACACGGTGGCGGGGCTGCGCGAAGCCACTGCGATGCAGAGGGATTTGATGGAGACCTATGCGGCCACCTATTGGCAAAGCTTTCTTAAACTGCGCCTGCCTGCCGCGATGCCATTCATTTTCAACGGGTTAAAGATTTCTACCACACTCGCCCTGATCGGGGCTATCGTGGCTGAGTTCTTTGGCTCACCCACCCTGGGCATGGGCTTTCGGATATCCACCAGCGTCGGGCAATTGTCGCTGGATATGGTGTGGGCCGAGATCGTGGTCGCAGCGCTGGCCGGGACGGCCTTTTATGGCCTTGTGGCGATGATCGAAAAGGCGGTGACCTTCTGGCATCCGTCTCAGAGAGGATAAATGGAATAATTCAACAGACCCCACAAACGGGGCAAACATAAGCAACTAGGAGATATGATGATGAAGAAGCTACTCAGCGGGGCGGTTGCCGCCTTTAGTCTGGCAGCCAGCGCGGCACTTGCTGCGGATGAGGTGACGCTGCAATTGAAGTGGGTCACGCAAGCCCAGTTTGCAGGCTACTATGTGGCGAAAGACAAGGGGTTCTATGAAGAAGAGGGGCTGGACGTTACTATTCTGCCCGGTGGTCCCGACATTGCACCCACTCAGGTGATTGCAGGCGGTGGTGCAGACGTGACGGTTGAATGGATGCCAGCCGCGTTGGCCGCGCGTGAAAAGGGTTTGCCTCTGGTAAACATCGCACAGCCCTTCAAAAGCTCAGGCATGATGCTCACTTGCTGGAAGGATGCTGGAATTGCTGCACCCGAGGACCTGAAGAACCGTACTTTGGGTGTTTGGTTCTTTGGCAACGAATTCCCGTTCATGAGCTGGATGAGCCAGCTGGGTATCAGCACCGATGGAAAAAGCGACAGCGGTGTCGAGGTTCTTAAGCAGGGCTTCAACGTTGACCCGCTACTGCAGCGCCAAGCTGATTGCATCAGCACTATGACCTACAATGAATACTGGCAGGTCATCGATGCCGGTGTCACGCCCGAGGAACTGGTGACCTTCAAATACGAAGATCAAGGCGTCGCCACGCTTGAGGATGGCCTCTATGTGCTTGAGGAAAACCTGAGCGATGCGGCCTTTGCCGACAAGATGGAGCGTTTTGTCCGTGCCTCGATGAAAGGCTGGAAATACGCCGAAGAGAATCCGGATGAGGCTGCTGAGATCGTTCTTGAAAATGATGCAACCGGTGCCCAGACCGAAGAGCATCAGAAACGCATGATGGGTGAGATTGCCAAGCTAACCGCAGGGTCGAATGGTGCTCTGGACCCGGCTGATTTCAATCGTACGGTTGAGACTCTGCTGGCCGGTGGTTCCGATCCAGTTATCACCAAGCAGCCTGATGGTGCTTGGACACACCAAATCACGGATGCTGCGCTGAACTAAGTTCAGCAACGCGCGCAACATCTAAACGCGGTCCCATTGGGGCCGCGTTTTCTGTTGTAGATGCCGGAATCGTGCCTGTACTTACTGCTTGAAAGGTATAGTATTTCACTGAAATTACCGGCAATTAGTGACGCCGTAAAACCTATCAGGTAGAAAATGCATAGTTTTGCATCAGAATTCAATCAAGCGATCTCGTTGATCCTGAATGGGGATGCCGAGTTGTGGGCAATTGTTCTGTTGTCGCTGCGTGTTTCGGTATTTGCGGTGCTGATTTCGGCAGTCATTGGAATGCCTGTCGGGGCAGCATTGGCAGTCGCCCGATTTCCAGGGCGGCGCGCGCTTATCATTTTGATGAACGCTCTGATGGGATTGCCACCGGTTGTCGTCGGATTGCTGGTTTACCTGATGTTATCCCGATCTGGCCCATTGGGTGTGTTGGAACTGCTCTACACACCTACCGCCATGATCATAGCGCAAGTGGTTCTGGTGACGCCGATCATGGCCGCGCTTACCCGCCAGGTGGTTGAAATGCTGGCCGAGGAATATTCCGAACAGCTCCGCTCGCTTGGGGTATCGAGGTTGGCCTCGGTTCCGGTGTTATTGTGGGACGCGCGGTTGGCGCTGGTTACCGCCTTGTTGGCTGGGTTTGGCCGGGCGATTGCCGAGGTTGGTGCGGTGATCATAGTGGGTGGAAACATCAATCACGTCACACGCGTGATGACGACCACGATCGCTCTTGAAACCTCCAAAGGTAACCTTGCGATGGCGCTGGCCTTGGGGGTGATCCTGATCGGCTTGGCCGTGGCGGTAAACGCGATGGTCAGTGCGCTGACACTTCGTGCCGAGCGGGAAGGGCTGCGCCATGCGTGATGTCGTGACCGGGGCGCCGGGTATTCTGGACGTGAGCGGCCTGAGTATTGCACGTAATGGCAAGGCATTGCTGGACGTCCCGCACCTTTGTCTGGATGGTCCGGGCCCGACCCTTATTCTTGGACCGAATGGGGCGGGTAAAAGTCTGCTGCTGCGTTGCCTGCACGGACTGATACAACCAGATCGGGGACGGGTTTGTCAGAACGGTGCTGTGTTGAATGCCCGCCACAAGGCACGACAGGCGATGGTATTTCAAAGCCCTGTTTTGCTGCGCCGTTCTGTTGCTGCCAATCTGGACTTTGTTCTGAAACGGCGATCCATGCCGCGCGCGGAAAGGAAGCATCGTATTGAATCCTTGCTGGATGAGGGCGGGCTAGGTGGCAAGGCGCGTCAACCCGCGCGTTCGCTTTCCGGTGGTGAGGCGCAAAGGCTCGCAATATTGCGCGCATTGGCCTTGGACCCCGAGACGTTGTTTTTGGATGAACCCACCAGCGCACTGGATCCCAGCGCAACGCAGATGATCGAACGGATGATCCTGCGCGCCTCTGAGCGGGGCGTACGCATCGTTATGGTGACGCATGACATTGGACAAGCACGCCGGTTGGCATCTGACATAGTGATGATGCAAGCAGGGCGAGTTGTTGAACACGGTAAAGCAATGCAGGTTCTGGAAGCACCAGAAAGCGACGAGTCGCGCCGGTATCTGGCCGGTGGCCTCGTTACCTGATTTATACAGATGGAGAAATGGGATGATCCCTGATTTCATTCGGGCATCAATTGTTGCGCTTGGGCTAACCGCTGGCGCAAGTTTGGCGGAAGAACCCTTTATTATCGTGCAGTCTACGACCTCTACTCAAAACTCGGGTTTGCTGGATTATATTTTGCCCGGGTTTGAGGCCGAAACCGGTATTGACGTGCGGGTTGTGGCTGTTGGAACTGGTCAGGCGATCCGAAATGCAATCAACGGGGATGGTGATGTCCTGTTGGTTCATTCCAAAACAGCCGAAGAGCAGTTCGTTGCTGATGGTTGGGGGGTTGAGAGGTTTGATGTCATGTATAATGACTTTGTTCTCGTCGGCCCGAAATCTGACCCGGCCGAGGTCAAGGGCGATACCGATATCATCGCAGCCCTTGCGGCAGTGGCCAGCTCCAAAGCGCCCTTCGTTTCGCGCGGCGACGACAGCGGAACCCACAAGGCCGAGATGCGTTATTGGCAGGTGACAGATGTCGACCCGACAGTTGCGTCGGGAACATGGTATCGCGAGGCCGGAGCGGGCATGGGCGCATCGCTTAATATCGCGAGCGGAATGGGCGCTTATATCCTGACGGATCGCGCAACATGGCTTTCATTTGGAAATCGAGGTGATCTGGAAATCCTGGTTGAAGGCGACCCTCGAATGTTCAACCAATATGGCGTGATACTGGTGAACCCAGAGAAGCACTCAAGAGTTCGTGCAACTTCGGGGCAGAGGTTCATTGATTGGTTGATTGGCCCTGATGGTCAGGCGGCGATTGAATCCTATGAGTTGGATGGGCAGCAGATGTTCTTTCCGAACGCAAAATGAATTTCATCTTTGGCAATTATCATTGGAAAAATGGAAAGATCAGCCACTTGCGCCGTTGTGGTGAATCTGGCCCAGATTCCTGAGGTCATATCCGCCCAGGTCGGTAGCGCGTTCAGAGAAACGCTCGGATTGCAGAAACTGGATTAAAGTCTGCATCGGCGGCTCAAAGAAAGCACGTCGCCAGATGGCAAGATCTAACCGTTCAGAGTGAGTGGGCACAAAGCTCAGTCCATAAGGACCCGCAAGTGCACCGAGGCCGAACCCTGCTTCGGCTTTGCCATCCCGTACGGCAATCGCCAGTTCTTCTTCGGTGCGGGCGCAGATTGGGAGGGCATTCAAATCTTCTCGGCCGAGCCCATGCTTGCCAAGCTCTGCATCGAACAGATGCTGACTGGCGGCACTGTCCTGTCGTAGGATGACGCGACGGCCTTTCAAGTCCTGAATACCAGAGATCTCAGGTGTGCCAGTCGCAAGCAGCAGACCGCGCTGCCTATGCGCGATTTGGTAGAGGATCACTGGAGCGTTGCCCATTCTGTCGCGCAGAGACTGGGTGTTAAAGCCTTCGGGTTCATGGATATGCAACGCAGCCGCTTGTGCTGTGCGGTCAGATAGGCGGTTCAGCCCGTCGAATGAACCGTCATAATAGGTGGCCAGCCCCGAGCCACTTTCCCTCAGCGCCCAATCCAGCAGCGGATCATGGCTGCCGGCGACAATGGGGGGCAGGGGCGGTTCAGCCACCTGCGGACCAGAGCGCGAGGCATTGAGCCATGCGATGATCTCTGCCTTCGGGAACAGCAGTTTTCCCATTGCCCGCACGCAAGGGATTTCACCAGAGGACGCCAGATCATAGGCTTTCCGCTCACCAATGCGCAGCAGATCCGCCAATTCGCGTGTTGTCAGGTATTGCGACATTCAGTCTAGACGCACCGAAGAGCCGGAACCCGACGCTGCAGCGCTGAATCCGATCTTGTCCAGAACGATCGGCGCGGCAGCGGCAATGACGACCATCGCAACGACGGCGGAAAGGAAGGCTTTCATTATTTCCTCCGGCTCAGTTTTCGGGTGCCGTGGCGTGTCGTAAAAAGGTGACCAGATCAATGCGGTCTTGCGATCCGCTAATCCGCTGCATTGGCATCTTTGATCCCGGAATGTAATGATCCGGGCCCTTGTCGAAAAGAGCGTTTATTGTCTCTTCATCCCAAATGATATCAGAAGTTTGCAGTGTATCTGAATAAAGATAGTCCGGTACTGTCCCTGCTTTGCGTCCAAACACCCCATACAGGGTTGGACCCGCGCGCCGCTGGTCATCCGGTGAAAGGCTATGACAGATTGAGCATTTGCGGGCAAATTGGCGTTCCCCATTTCCCATCTCGTTCGGGTTCTTCAGGAAACTGGGTTCGGCCGCCGCCATCTGCTCGCGGTCTTCCGAGGCCGCGATCGGCCAGCTATACATCGCTTCGTCAATTCCGCCAGCATGAATATTTTGCCCATCGTTCGAAAAAGCCAGAGCCCAGACAGGCCCGCGTAGCGTAGCCCTGAAATCTTGCGAGATACGCCAGTTCAGGGTGTCGATGACCATGATAAAACCTTCACCATCACCGACAGCGAGAAGGCTTCGATCAGGGCTGAGGGCAAGCGCCAGTATCGGCCTTCGGTCCAGGGTGAAATCGCGTTCCTCGCCGGTTGCTAGGTCAAGGATGCGGGTGACGCCATCAACGGCACCGTAGGCGATCCAGTTGTCGATAGAATTCAAGACCAACCTGTTCACGCCGAACCCGTGCTCGATAAGGCGATCCACCTCCTGACCGCTCGCGACATCCCAGAGGCGGACCGAACCATCCACACCCGCCGAATAAAGCTGTGACCCATCAGCAGTGAACTCCACGGCATTTACCCCGCTGCCCGTTGGCCCGAGCAACATAGGTTCTGACCCATCGACCGGCCAAAGCCCGATCATTCCGTCCCAGCTTGCCGTCGCGACATGAGTTTTTGATGCAGTGAGCCCGACGATCTTTCCTTTGTGTCGTCCAACGATTTCGCCTCCGGGCCAACGCCGTAGCGTGAAATCATCACCAGCTGAATAGATTGCGGTACCGTTAAACACGACAGTGTTGACGGCAGCTTCATGGCCTTCCAGCCATTCCGGGGTCTGTCCGGTCCATAGGCCAACCGAATTGTCGAAACTCGCCGTTGCAATGCGCCCGTCTTGTGCGATTGCGATCCCCATGATCGGCCCGCCATGGCCTTTGAGCGTGAAGAACTCGGACCAAGCGGGCAGGGGGATCAAGCCAAGCGTCAAAACCAGCCAGCGCATTTATTCAGCGGGTGAGGCCGCCGCTTTGCTGGCCTCTTTTTCCTGCACCTCTTCCAGCCACAGTGAGTGATGCTCGCGCGCCCATTGTTCTTCGACTTCACCAGTGCCCATGGCGTCAAAAGCACCTTCCATGCCGACTGAGCCGAGGTAGATATGCGCTATGATGATCGCAATGAACACATAGGCCACCATGACGTGCCAAACCTGGGCATATTGCATCTCTTCTTGAGGCGACATCTGCACGGGTAGGTTCAGGCCCAGCATCTGTGGAATGCCGGTTGCGTTGGCGATTTGGAATGTCTTTGCGAACATCGGCAGCTCAAACGGGAACAGTAGCGAAAGGCCCGATAGGCTGATCGAGGCGCCGAGTAGTATACAGGCCCAGAAAATCACCTTTTGACCTGCGTTGAACTTCTTTGCGGGCGGGTGGCTGTTCTTGGTGAACAAACCACCACCGGCTGCGAGCCACTTCAGGTCGGTCTTGTTGGGTATGTTATGTGAAATCCAGTTCACGGTGACGATAATCAGACCAAGCATGAAGGCCCAGGCGAGGTTGTTATGTAGCCATTTACCCCCCTGAGCGATGGTTGCGAACCCTTCCTTGCCGAAGATCGGGATCAGGAAGTCACGGCCATAAAGCGCCAGCAGGCCGGTGATGCCAAGGATCAGGAATGAACCGGCAAATAACCAATGTCCGAACCGTTCGAAACTGTTGAACCGCAGGACCTTGCGCCCGGTCTTTTCGCCATCTATGCGGATTTTTCCGCGGATCAGGAAGAACAGAAAGATGACCGCAAGCATTCCCGCGATGATGTATGTACCGTATTCGCGCAGTGGCCCGGTACGGAAACTCAGCCACCACATACCGCCATCTTGAATCAAAACGCTGTCTGCTGGTCCATGGGATGAAACGGTGACATCTGCCGATCCATAGCGCAGCGCGCGATAGACATCGCTGTCTGAGGCGACGCCGCGCGTGCCGATTTGCCCAAGCAGACCTTCCACATTGCCCTGTCCGGTATTTTCCGACCGATAGCTGTTGTCGACCTTCTCGCCGCGCTGACGGGCCAGAATGTCCTCAAGCGTTGTCGCTCCGCCAGTCGAAGCGCGTTCATTAGTGGTTGCGGGTGCCTCAGCATCGTTGGTTTGGGCAACGGAAGCGTGGACCAGCCCGATGGTGAACAGCAATGCGAAGAGTAAGCGGAACATCTGAACCTCGGTCAAAATCCCTGATCAGGCGACCCACGGATGCGGGTCGCCTGTTTGGTTCATGAAAGCGGAGTTATCCGTCTTTCTGGTCGTAGGCTGTACCCCAACCCCAAGCGCCCGAGCCGAAGCCGCGCGCCACGACGCGTTCGCGGTAAACGGCAGACACCACGTCGCCGTCACCGGCAAGCAGGGCTTTGGTGGAACACATCTCGGCGCAGATCGGCAGTTTGCCTTCGGCGATCCGGTTGCGACCGTATTTGGCGAACTCCGCGGTCGAGTGCGTTTCCTCGGGGCCGCCAGCACAGAAGGTACATTTGTCCATCTTGCCGCGCGATCCGAAGTTGCCCGCCTGCGGATATTGCGGCGCGCCGAAGGGGCACGCGTAGAAGCAATAACCACACCCGATGCACAGGTCCTTGGAGTGCAGGACGACGCCTTCTTCGTTCTGATAGAAGCAGTCGACCGGGCACACCGCCATGCAAGGCGCATCCGAACAATGCATACAGGCCACCGAGATCGAGCGTTCGCCCGGGTTGCCGTCATTGATCGTCACCACCCTGCGGCGGTTGATGCCCCAAGGCACCTCGTGCTCGTTCTTGCACGCGGTTACGCAAGCGTTGCACTCGATGCAGCGTTCAGCGTCGCAGAGAAACTTTGCTCTAGCCATTATCGTCCTCCTTACGCTGCCCAGATCTTGCAGAGAGTACACTTGGTCTCTTGCATCTGGGTCACTGAATCATAGCCATAGGTCTGGGCGGTGTTGGTACTTTCACCCAGCACATAGGGGTCTGCACCGGCGGGATATTTGTGCCGCTGGTCTTCGCCCTGGAAATGGCCGCCAAAGTGGAAGGGCATGAAGGCGACACCGGCACCAACCCTGTTGGTCAGCATCGCCATCACCTTGACCTTGCCACCCTCAGGACCTTCGACCCAGACCTGTGATCCGTCACGAATGCCAAGGTTGTTGGCATCGCGCGGATTGATCTCGACGAACATGTCCTGCTGAAGCTCGGCCAGCCACGGGTTCGATCGTGTCTCATCACCGCCGCCTTCATATTCGACCAAACGACCAGACGTTAGGATTATCGGGTAATCCTTTGAAAAGTCGTTCTTTTGGATCGAAGCATAAAGCGTGGGCAGGCGGTAGGCATGCCGGTCCTCGTAGGTTGGATAGTCCGCCACCAGATCGCGACGCGGCGTGTAAAGCGGCTCGCGGTGCAGTGGGATCGGATCCGGGAAGGTCCAGACAACCGCGCGGGCTTTGGCATTCCCGAAGGGCGCACAGCCATGGGCAATTGCAACCCGCTGGATGCCGCCGCTAAGGTCGGTCTTCCAGTTGGTTTTCTCGCCCGCAACAGCGTCAATGGCCGCGCGTTCTTCTGCGGTTAGATCGCCGTCCCAGCCAAGATCCATCAGCATCTGCATCGTAAATTCGGGATAGCCATCCTGAATTTCCGATCCAACGCTATAGACCCCTTCGGCCAGCAGGTTGTCGCCGTCACGTTCCACGCCGAATCTGGCGCGGAAGGTCAGGCCGCCTTCGGCCACCGGTTTGGACATGTCATAGAGGTTTGGTGTCCCTGTATGACCCATCTCGGCGGTTCCCCAGCAGGGCCACGGTAGACCGTAATACTCGCCGTCGTTTGGTCCACCAATGGCTTGCAGCGTGGTCCTGTCGAACGTATGCTGGTTGGCCATATGGCTTTTCAGACGTTCCGGCGACTGACCGGTATAGCCGATGGTCCAGAGACCCGAGTTGAACTCACGCGTGATGCTTTCAACATTCGGGGTTTCGGGATCTTCCATCTCGATATTGCGGAAGAACCGGTCTGCCCAGCCAAACTTGTTGGCGAACTTGGCCATGATGACCTCGTCCGGCAGGCTTTCGAACAACGGATCAACCACCTTGTCGCGCCACTGCAACGACCGGTTCGATGCCGTGACCGAGCCACGGGTTTCGAACTGCGTACAAGCAGGCAACAGATAGACGCCGTCAGTACGGTCATGCAGAACGGCCGAAACTGTTGGATACGGGTCGATCACGACCAGCATGTCCAGCTTCTCCATCGCCGTCTTCATTTCCGTCATCCGGGTCTGCGAGTTGGGCGCGTGGCCCCACAGAACCATGGCGCGGACATTGTTGTCCTGGTCCATGTTGGCCGGGTCTTCCAGAACGCCGTCGATCCAACGAGAGACCGGGATGCCGCGCTCATTCTGAAGCGGTTTATCCTTGCCTTCCTTGTCCTTGATCGTGGCGAATTGGCCTGCGAGCCATTCGGGCTCTTCACCCCAAACGCGCGCCCAGTGACCCCATGCGCCTTTCGACAGACCATAGTAGCCGGGCAGGGTGTGGGACAGAACACCAAGGTCCGTCGCGCCTTGCACGTTGTCATGGCCACGGAAGATGTTGGTGCCACCACCCGTGGTGCCCATGTTTCCAAGTGCCAGCTGAAGCACACAGTAGGCGCGGGTGTTGTTGTTGCCGTTGGTGTGCTGAGTACCACCCATGCACCAGACGACTGTACCTGGACGGTTGTTCGCCATTGTGCGGGCAACGCGCTTCAATTGCGATCCCGGAGTTCCAGTAACGCGTTCCACCTCATCCGGGTTCCAATTAGCAACCTCTTCGCGGATCTGGTCCATGCCCCAGACACGGGTGCGGATGAACTCTTTGTCTTCCCAACCGTTGTCGAAGATGTGCCACAGGATTCCCCAGATCAGCGCAACGTCTGTACCGGGGCGGAAGCGGACATACTCATCCGCATGCGCTGCCGTGCGTGTAAAGCGCGGATCGCAGACGATCAGAGGGGCGTTATTCTGCTCTTTCGCGCGCAGAATATGCAGCAGTGAGACAGGGTGTGCCTCGGCCGGGTTGCCGCCGATGATGAAGATCGCCTTGCTATTGTGCATGTCATTGTACGAATTGGTCATGGCGCCATAGCCCCATGTATTCGCAACACCCGCAACAGTGGTTGAGTGGCAGATACGGGCCTGGTGATCCACGTTGTTCGTGCCCCAGTAGGCAGCGAACTTGCGGAACAGATAGGCCTGTTCGTTGTTATGCTTCGCAGAACCCAACCAGTATACGCTATCCGGACCGGATTCTTCGCGGATGCTCATCATGCCGTCGCCGATCTCGTTGATCGCCTCTTCCCAACTGATGCGCTTCCACTCGCCGCCTTCCTTTTTCATCGGATACTTGAGGCGGCGCTCGCCATGGGCGTGCTCGCGGACCGCGGCCCCCTTGGCGCAGTGTGCGCCCAGATTGAACGGGCTGTCCCAGCCGGGTTCCTGCCCGATCCAGACGCCGTTCTGTACCTCGGCTACGACCGTGCAGCCCACCGAGCAGTGAGTGCATACGGATTTGATATTCTCAACAGCGGTGTTTGCCGCTGTCTGGGCGCTGGCGGGCGTCACGGTTCCACCCGTGGCGCTGATCGCGGCAAGGCCGCCGATCGTCAGGCCCGAGCCACGCAGGAATGCGCGGCGATCGACGGTTTTCTCGCCGACCTGGGACAGGATACTTGTCCGCTGGGGGCGTCTCGCAACCCCGTTGGTCTTTTTCCTAAGCATTTCTTTCCTCCCTTGCGCGCCGTGTAAGCCACGGCTGGCTTGGTACTGCTGATCCTGACGTCAGGGCCAATCGCAACCGTCTGTCAGGTATGAAAACGTCCAGTCCTAGAACCGGGTGCTTTCGATGTATGCGCGCGTATGCGCGGTATCCTGCATCCGGGTTTCGTCCGTTGGCAGCTCGGCTGCTTCGGCCTGTCCGGTCAGGCTGGCTGCGGCAACAGCAGCTGGGGCTGCGGTTCCGGCCAGTTTCAGGAAGTCGCGGCGGGTTGCGCCTTCTTCCTTTGTCTTGCTCATGGGCTCCTCCTGTCCCAATTGCGGTTTGGCGCTGCAAGGCACCGGCGAGTAGCGGACTAATCCGCCGTCATTCGGAAGGCTTCGCGCTCGATCTCCATGAACACCCGACCGGCGGTGCCGACCGAGGCATAGAGAACCGAGTTCTCAGCGCCTTCCAAATCTGAATAGAAATGTGCGGCCCAGGGGCCGATGTGTTTACTCCAGAACGCCTTCTGGTCTTCCAGCGAGGCAGGCGCGCCGAAACGCCCGACGATCATGCCCGCCATCATCTCCATCAGAGAGGCAATGTTGTCTTCGGGTTCGTAAACATTTTGCGCCCTCGTGATACCGCGTGCTGCCATATCATTGCGAAGCTGGGCCAGCGGTTTTTCGTTCAGAAAACCGGTCAGATAGAAGCTGGCATAAGGCAACAATTCACCACGCCCCAATCCGATGAAAAGCGCATTGAACTCACGCTCGGCAGCGGCGGGCTTAGTGACCTTTGCCACGCGCGCCATCGCCTCTATGGCCTGACCCAGATCAGAGGCGTCACCGCTCAGCCCTGCCATCTGGTCCAGCAGCAACTGATCGGGTGGACCAGCCAGAAGCAAACCCAGAAAATTGTAGAAATCCGCGCGCAGACGATCCTCGGCCGAGATATCAATGGTTTGCGCGTTGTCTGCGGTCATAGAGTTATCCTTCGAATTCAAATTTCATGCGGCGCGGAGCAGGGGGGACTTCAAGCTCCTCTGGTTCTTCCACATTAGCCACGGTCATGGGTTCCGGCGCAGGTTCTTCTGCCTTGGCCGGTTCTTCACGCGCCTCGATCACATCAAGCGTATCTGTCTCTGGATCGCATTCTTGCTCTTCAGCCTCGTCAGCGAGCGCTTCGACATGAGCCAACATGCCCTTGCCTACCTGATACGCGGTCTGAAGGTTCTCAATCACGCAGGCTGCGTCGGTGTAGTCCTCGCCGTAGTCGACCAGCCCGTCGACATTGGCCAGAACAGGGTTCAGCCGCCATAGGCGCCGCAAGGCGCGGCGGCGCAGGCGGTCAGGCACGGCTTTGGCCATGAAGCCCGAGACATCATCACCTGCTTGCAGCGTATCGGGATCGGGCAGATCAAACTCGGACAGAATTTCGGCGTCGCTTTTTTCTTC
This sequence comes from Ruegeria sp. G2, assembly GCF_056533505.1. Classification (NCBI taxonomy): domain Bacteria; kingdom Pseudomonadati; phylum Pseudomonadota; class Alphaproteobacteria; order Rhodobacterales; family Roseobacteraceae; genus Ruegeria; species Ruegeria sp. G2. The sequence goes on from NZ_JBQFON010000001.1 coordinate 337,337, forward strand.
CAGCTCAACTTGCCGCGTTGTGATGATCTGTTCCTTTGCGGCCAAAGCTTCTGCTTCGGTCTCGGCCTGAACGGCGGCCTTGCGGCGGGACCAGAAATCGCGCGCTTGGGTCATTGCAGCACCCGACGCGGTGCGCGGTAGACATCTGTGTCCTGACGGATGCGAGCGTCGCCTTTTCCGTCCTCAACCAAATCTATGCGCTTCTTATCTCGACGGCGCTTTACGAACACTTCGTCCCGATGATGCTGCAGCGTGAAATCGCGCACCCAAGCGATTAGACCTTCTGTCATCGGGATCTTCTCGACAATCTCCTCGCCGGTATCAGCGTAGTCCTGACCTTCAAACGGAGAGGCCGTGATCAGCACTGCATTCAAGTGAGTTTCACCTTTCAACTCATCCCGAAGCACCAGGTAAAGCGAGGGCTGTCCGTCCGACAGGTTCACCATATAGGCCTCTGTCTCGTCAGCCCAGAGTGATAGAGGCAGTGTGGCAGCGTGATATTCGACGGTTTCACCTTCGCGGCGCAGCTCTTGCCAATCCGCAGGTCCGGCGCCAGGCAACAAGGCGACTGCGCGCCAGCTCCAGCGGGCCCAACGAGTGACCCCGGGTGTTTTGCGCACGATGACGCCAACCGGCATTTCAATCTGGCTTGCGGCCTTGGCCACTGGCTCCTCCCCGGAAGGCTCTCCCCTGCCTTCCCTATGATGTACTATGGTACATAAATTGGCGCTGTGCCAAGTCCACTTGCATTGATCAGGTCGTTTTCTTCGATAATTTATTCGTTATTGACCTCAATGGCTCGTGGATGGCTTGGGGGTCGATGAAAAATAGTGCACAAATCTGCCATTCTGCCCGGTACCGCATTGCCACGGTGCGGATTAGGTCTAGTGTGAATTGGGGCAGCAAACAGTCCGGGAGAAGACATGACCAGCAAGCTTTTGTTGTGTGATTGCGAGGGGACGCAATCAATTGACGCAGATCGCATATCTTCGGCCTGTGAACTGAGCTGTTCAAAGGTACATACTGCGCTTTGTACCCGAGAACTTGGCGTGGTGGCTGAAATGCTTCAGACCGACGATCAGGTGGTGATTGCCTGCGGGCAAGAGACTGTCGTGTTTTCTGACCTTGCAGATGATCTGGGTGTGGATCAGCCGGGATGCGTTGACCTCAGAGACCGTGCTGGCTGGTCGGAACAGGGCCAAAATGCAGCGCCTAAAATGGCAGCGTTGGCAGCTGAAGCGATGTTGCCGCAGCCGATCACTTCTGCAGTTGATGTGATCAGCAAAGGCACTTGTTGTATCATCGGGTCGGGCGAGATCGCTTATGATCTGGCTGAACAATTATCGGACAGCTTGGCCGTAACGGTTTTGGTCACAGATGAGGTTCAACCGCTGAGCCGTGCTTTTGATGTTATTCGTGCCAAGGTGCGGAACTTGTCGGGCGCACTGGGTGGGTTCACGTGGCATCTGGATCAAGTGCAACAGTTAGAACCCGGCGGGCGTGGTGATTTCGCGTGGAGCGCGCCGAGGGATCGGGCCACATCGCGCAGTGATATTGTTGTTGATTTGACCGGAGGTACGGCTTTGGTTGCAGCCCCGGATAAGCGCGAAGGCTACCTGCGCGCCGATCCTCGTGATGCGGTTGCGGTTGCGCGTCTAGCCTTCGATGCGGTGCAACTGGTCGGTACCTTTGAAAAACCGCTTTACGTGCGACTGGATGAAGCGCTTTGTGCCCATTCGCGCGCAGGACAGACCGGGTGTTCGAACTGTTTGGACATTTGCCCGACCGGTGCCATCACATCAGCGACAGATCATGTGGCAATCGACCCCATGATTTGCGCCGGGTGTGGTGAGTGTTCTGCCCTATGCCCGTCTACAGCCATTACTTACGAGGATCCGCCGGTATCTGCCATTCTCTCTAGGATGCACATACTGGCGCGAACTTTTCGTCGGGCAGGGGGTACAGCGCCGCGTTTGCTGGTGCACGATGCCCACGGGGCGCAGATGATCCGAATGGTTGCCCGGTTTGGCCGAGGTCTTCCAGCGGATGTCATTCCACTAGAATTGAACGTGGTTTCAGGCTTTGGTCATGCCGAGATGCTGGCCGGGTTGGCACATGGCTTCGCCCGCGTCGACGTCCTGTTGGGGCCCAAAGTCGAACGGGACGCGCTGGATCGGGAACTGGTTTTGGCGCAGGCCATCGCGGGGCAGGGTGCCCTGAGCCTGATTGACGAGGTTGACCCGGATGCGTTTGCTGATCTGCTTTACGCGCAAGAGGTACCGCTACCATTGACCGATCCGGTTCTTCCATTGGGGAACCGGCGACAAATCACCCGACTGGCGGCACAAGCGCTGAATGCCAAGACCGAATCACCGTTGGCATTGCCCGATGGCGCGCCATATGGCGCCGTCGTAGTAAACACTGGCACCTGCACTTTGTGCCTCAGTTGTGTATCTTTGTGCCCCTCAGGTGCGCTGATCGACAATCCAGACAAGCCGCAGTTGAACTTTCAGCAGGATGCCTGCCTGCAATGCGGTATCTGTCGCACGATCTGTCCTGAGCACGCCATTGATCTGGTGCCGCAGCTTGACCTAAGCGACAAGGCCCTGTCGCAGCAGGTTCTCAATGAGGAAGAGCCGTTCGAATGCATCGAATGTGGTGCGGCCTTTGGCGTCAGATCGACGATCGAGCGCATAATGGACAAACTGTCGGGAACACATCCGATGTTTGCAACTTCGGATCAGGCAAGGCTGATCCAGATGTGTGATGATTGCAGGGTAAATGCTCAGTTCCACAGCACCGACAATCCGTTCCAGTCATCTCCTAGACCCCGTGTCGTGACGACGGACGATTATTTTTCAAAGCGTAAGGATCACTGAAGTTGCAGCGGTGCGCCCAGATCGGCGGCGTTGATGGCGGCGACAAAGGCCAAAATGGCTTCGAGATCATCCAGACTTATTTCCACCGGATGGATCGGCGATGGACGCTCGGGCGGGAAGGGCTCGGTTACGCCTTCAATCTGGGTGAAGGCGGGATGTGGGTTCAGGGCAAAAAAGGCCTGAAACCGCTCGGACCAATCAGGCATCGCGCGCAGGACGGCGAAAGACGGCGTGGAACCCAATCCGTTCATGCGGTTTTGCGGCCCGATCACATGGCACCGGCCACAGTGATTAAACGACAAATCCTGACCCAAAGCAGCATTTCCGTCGATTTTAGCGTCTTCGACAACATCTGCGATTTCGAAGTTCGCGCTAAAGGGCCCACCTTCAGCGGGAACAAAGCTTTCGACCGTACGTTTCCCAATGTCGGACAACAGCCAGTCTCGGAACTTGATTTCCTTTGCGCTGGCATTAATGCGCAGGTGATAGACTGTTTCGTCACGGGCAAAAACCGGATCGCCAGGAGGTGCCGGAGCAAGAGCCATTACACCATCGTCGTCTGCGACAACGCGAACCCCGGTCTTGAGAGAGAAGCGCGGAAGGATATGTTGCAGAAGACCCGAGTTTGAAATCTCATCTGGCGCTGCGAGTCCAATTGCCTCTTGTGACCAAGAGGGGGTGGCGGTGAGCGTCAGGCTCAGGCACAACAGGACAAAGCGCATGGCCAAACCTAACGGTGTCAGGCCAATTGCGTCAAATGAACGAAAAGAGACGGAGTATCATGCAATGAGCGGCGACCGCAATCAGTCGACACGCAAGACCCTAATCGAAGGGCGGGCAACGGAGGTGATCGCATGAGCATCCGTGACGCCGTACTGGCGAACCTAAAGAAGATCACTGATCCTGTTTCCGGACAGGATATCGTCAGCGCAGGTATTGTGCGCGCGCTGAATGTCGAGGGGGATACGGTACGCTTTGTACTTGAGATCGATCCCAAACAGGCCGAGAAAATGGAGCCCGTGCGCGCCACAGCCGAGAAAGCGGCGCAGATGGTGGACGGCGTGTCTAACGTCTCGGCCATGATGACCGCGCATTCGGACAAGGCCCCACCCGATTTGAAGCCCAAGCCTAAGCCTTCGCAAACCGGACCGCAGGCGGTGCCGGGTGTGGACCGGATCATCGCGGTGGCGTCTGGTAAAGGGGGCGTCGGCAAGTCCACTGTGTCGGCCAACCTTGCCTGCGCGCTAGCCGCAGAAGGACGTCGCGTGGGTCTGTTGGACGCGGATGTCTACGGTCCGTCGCAGCCCCGGATGTTGGGGGTTTCGGGTCGTCCGGCAAGCCCTGATGGCAAGACGATTCTGCCTTTGCGCAATCACGGTGTTACCATGATGTCGATGGGGTTGATGACCAACGAAGGACAGGCGGTTGTCTGGCGTGGCCCGATGCTGATGGGCGCATTGCAGCAGATGATGGGTCAGGTACAATGGGGCGCGCTCGATGTGTTGATCGTTGACCTGCCTCCTGGCACGGGTGATGTGCAGCTTACGTTGAGCCAGAAGTTTAAGGTGGATGGCGCCATCGTTGTTTCAACCCCACAAGACGTGGCTTTGATCGATGCTCGCAAGGGGATCGACATGTTTAATCAGCTCAAAACACCCATCGTTGGGATGATTGAAAATATGTCGACTCATATCTGTTCGAATTGTGGACACGAAGAGCACGTATTCGGTCATGGCGGTGTGGCGTTAGAGGCCGAGGCATTGGGAGTGCCACTGCTGGGTGAGATACCACTGCATTTGGATATCCGCGTGGCAGCAGACGGGGGGGCGCCGATCGTAGTCAGCAAACCCGACAGCCCACAAGCAGAAGCCTTCCGAAAGATCGCTCGCGACATGATTGCCAAGGGGAATGCATGAGCCACCCGGTCTTTCCCCCATTGCTCAGCGGGCATCCTGCCAAGGCCGGAGAGGACCCGTTCGAAAAGGCTCAGGCCATGGCGGCGCTAGGCTGTGATGGGGGAACCGTGGTCTATAGTATTGAGGCGGATCGTTTGCGCGTTGCCATCGTTTTTGCCCCCGAGGTGCCACTGCAGGATGCAATAGCGATGTTGCCGCTATGTGCAGTCGGTTTCCAGAACGCTCTGGGTGCATTGGCTCCTCCAGAAGTTGCTGTGCATCTAGGCTGGGACGGCGTGATCTGCGTGAATGGCGCATCATGCGGGACGATGAAGGTTGCAGCCTCGTCTGCCGAGGCAGGCGAGATTCCTAATTGGCTTGTCGTCGGTTGGGAGCTAGCATTGCTGCCGACCAGCGACGCCCCCGGGGAAACGCCGGATGTAACTGCGCTTTATGACGAAGGTTGTGCTGACGTGTCGGCGACGCAACTGGTCGAAAGCTGGTCGCGCCACATGCTGACATGGCTCAACCGCTGGCAAGAAGAGGGCAACGCGCCGCTCCATGCCGAATGGATGGGGCTACTGCGCGGGGTTGGAGAACCCATCGCGGACTCCGGTGTATTTCTCGGCACCGACGAACGGTTTGGCATGCTGATCCGCGAGGGCGCAGACACCCGAATACGCCCGCTGACAGAACTGTTGGAGACCGTCTGATGAATCTCGCCCGCGCAATCCATTTTGATGAAAGCGACATGAACGTGTTCCATTCACCTGCACGAACCGGTGAGTGGTGCATCCCGGGTGGTTTCGAGTTTTCGAATTGGGGAGAGGCCGACTTGGAAGGCAAGGCACGTCAGGCCTTTGCCAACGGTTGGCTGGGGCTTGAGACGTTTGGGCGCGTGACATTCGTTGCGGTTACGCAAATTGAGCAGGCTGAAATTGACCAACTGACAAAGAATCTGGCTGAGCATTTTGTGCAGTTATACGGCGCACCATCGGTCGAGGCGGCGATGGATGTCGCGCAGACCGAAATCGCGCACATGACCGAGATGTGCGAGGATCATGCCCCGAACACGTTGCTGACTGTGGCCCGGGAATTGACAGCGGCAGGGGTGCACGAGGCGTTTCGCGTGATCACGCCGCAAGAAGCGCAGCTTGAAGCATTGGCCGTCCACGGATCGCTGGACGACTAGATCAAATCTGCGAAACCACCAAACTGGCCGCGTTTAAAGATCAATCCTTGACCGGGGCGGTGCATGACTTTCTCGACATGGCCAACAAGAATCAGGTGATCACCTGCCGCGTGACGCGCCGACAAGCGACAGTCGAAGCGGGCTAGACATTCAGCAAGACGGGGACGCCCTGCATCATCTTCCTGCCAGTCGGCATGAGAAAAATCGAACCCGTTACGCGCAAATTGCAGGGCCTGATCGTGCTGGTCCTGCGCCATCACATGGATCGCGTAATGTTCGCAGGCGCTGAAGGCGTCATACCGGTTCGAGTTCCGGTCGAGACACCATAAAACCAAAGGTGGGTCCAGAGACACGGATGCGAACGAGTTCACCGTGATCGCGGCGGGGCCGTCGGCGGTGCTGGTGGTGACAACGGTGACCCCGGTGCCGAAACAGCCCAACGCCTCGCGAAAGGCAAGATTGTCCTCAGGGCCAGGAATGAATGTTTTTTCCGTCATCACGCGCTCGTTCAAGGGGCCTGTCTCAGGTGCCATGTGGCGCAGGGATTGTCCACGAAAAGCTGCGGTGAATTGTGGATTTTCCGGCTAGTTTAGATCCTCCAGCAACCGGCCGTGTTTGCGGGTTTCCGCAATGACGTCGCCAAAGGTTGTCAAGCCGCGCGCGTTGAGCATTGGCAGCATCAGAACCAGCACTTCTGCCGTGGCGACCGCATCGCCCAATGCCGTGTGACGCAAGGCTTCGGGGATCGTGATACCCAGCCGTTCGCAAACCGAATCCAGCGTGTGCGTTTCGCTCGCCCCGAACAGCACCGCCGACAGCAAGACGGTATCCAGAATGGGATGGGTCCACTCTACCTGCATACGCTCAGCGTGGCGGTGCAGAAATGCCATGTCGAACGGTGCGTTATGCGCAACAATCACCGCGTCACGAGCGAATTGGTGAAAGCTGCGGCCAGCCTGGGCAATATCGGGTGCACCCTGGACCATCCTGTCACTGACCTTGTGTACCTTGGTCGAGGCTGGCGGGATCGGGATGCCGGGATTGACCAGCGTGTCCAACCGCTCGCCCTCGACAATTTTGCCCTTCACGACGCGCACCGCGCCGATCTGAACGATTTCGTCCTTATGCGGTAGAAGCCCCGTGGTTTCGGTGTCAAACACCACAAAGCAAAGATCCAGTAATGGCCTTTCTTCAAACGCGTCGTCGCCGGGCGTTTCAAGAAGCTCGAAATCATAGACCAGTGGGCGCGCCTCGTCCGGTTCGATCTGTGCAGCGCTGTCGTCGAAAACCAGCATATACCCGGGTGCATCGCCCAAGGGTTTTATTCGGGCCGAATAGGTTTGCCGCCCGTCAACGCTGGTCAGTGTGCAATGTACGTCTTTTCCGGTCTTGATCAGCTTGGCATAAGCGTCGGTCAGGCCAGTTGCTTCGAGGTAATCAAACAGCGAGGCGTTCAAACGGGGATGCGCGATTTGCGCCAGAACCTCGGCTGCCTGAGCGTCATACAAGACAATCTGATGCTTGGGTCCCGCCAGCAGCATGGCGACCGGGATTTCGGTCAGCAGCGCGGTGAGGCGCTGTTTTTCCGAAGCCAAATGAGCGGTCTCTGCCGCCACAGCCTCTGCCGTGTTCATGGCGTTTGCGGCCAATTGTTCGGCCAGCCCGGCGGCGGCGGGGGCCAGATCACCCAAATAGCGTGCGGCCTGAAGGTCCAGATCAGCGCTGACCCCGGCATGAGCGCGCGCGCGCAATTGGGCCGAAAGCCGTTCGATTGGTTTTGCAACATTGTCATCGAACAGAAGCCAAACTCCGGCAACCAATGCCAACATCCCAAATGCAATCAGAATCTCTGCAAAGATGAACGCGTCCAACAGTCCGGGATCACGTGCCCTTTGATAGCCGACCCACAAAGCCAAAGCGCTGATAACCAGCCCGCCTGCCGCCAGCAGTAGGAAGAATAGAAAGACCCGCAGGCGCAAGCTAAGGTGATTCAACATCTTCAGACCCCGCAAGTTGCCTCGATCACCGGATCATCGGCGTCAATCTTGATCCAACTGGCGTTCAGCAAACGTCCGTCATCAGCGAATTCTGCCCCGTCAGCCAGATTGGCCCGGCTGTTATCAGCGCAATTGACCGCAACGGGCATCTTCGACACTGGTGCCCAGCGACCGAAGAAATACAGATCGACCAAACGTTCGTCGGGCACGCTGCCATTGGTACGGACCGAGGCAGAATCGATTGCGGCAAAGCGGTCTACAAACGGTACCGCGTAGGTCCAGGGACGATAAAAGGCACGGCTCTCGACTTCTTGTACCACAGTCAAACTGTCGGGCAGTTGGTCACGTGTTCGATCGTACCACGAGTATTCGCTGGTGATCGTCATCGCGATCATCCCGATACCCGCTGCAACCGGCGCGGCCCATTTGGGTAGGCGTCCCCCGGTCAGCTTGTTCACAACCATCACAACACCCGCAAAAGCAAAGCCCGCAAAGATTGTGCCGATCAGTTCCAGAAACATAAGGTTTCTCCGTTCATTTCCAGTTGCTTACCCCAGCATTCCCTTGCCGTGTCCAACCGCCGATTGCATCGTTTTTATCACGACAAAGGCGTTGCGGAGATGACTTCGCTCAAAGTCGGACAGGTCAGCCGGGGGAAGGTAGTTGTCGGGCGCATCACCGACCTTGACCAGACGTGCCTGATGTTCAAGCCGGGTTTCAGCGATGAGGTCATAGGCGTCCAAAAGATCGCGTGCTCCAGTAGCGCTTAGGACACCAGCAGCCTCAGCAGCGCTGAGCCGCGCGCGTGTGTTGGCCTCGGTTAACTGACCCTGAAGGCTGTAGATGCGTGCCAGATCAACCACAGGCACGACGCCATTGTGCTTCAGGTCCAGCGTATCGCGGTGCTCACCCGACCGGATCGTTGCAAAACCGCGCAGCAGCCCCAATGGTGGCGTGTGTTTCAGAGAATTCGAGATCATGTGCGCCACGAAGATCGAGTTTGCGCTGGCATTGGCCAAAGTCTCGGACTGCAGGTCAGTGAACAGGTCGAAATTGCCCCCGATCGGGCGTAGATCGAACATGACTGAGGCTAGCATCTGTGCCTCAGGGTTCGGCCGGTCGATCCATCCTTTGAAGTAATCGCGCCAGACCCTGATTGGTTGGCACCAACGTGGATTTGTCGCCATCATGTCGCCGGGGCAATAGAAATACCCGCAGGTGTCCAGCCCGTCCGACACAATTTTCGCCAGCTCGGCGAAGTACGCCATGTCGTCTTTGGTTACGCGGTCATCCAGCATCAGGCAATTGTCCTGATCCGAAACACCGGTCTGCTCCTGCCGTCCTTGCGAGCCGCAGGCCAGCCACAGGTATTGCACCGGAGGTGCCCCAAGCTCGGCCTGGGCCAGTGCCAGCAAGCGCCGTGTTGCGGTGTCAGCAATGTCGGTGATCAGTCGTGTCACGATCTCGTGCCGGTTGCCGCCTGCAACGAGTTGAACCAGCAGTTGGGGTATCTCGGCAGTGACTGTAGCCATCTCATCGGCAGTATTGGCGCGGGCGATCCGGCCCACCAACTCGGCAGAATTGACCGCCTGATAACGGGTGAGGTCGGTTTGAGTGACGATGCCAACCAACCGCCCGGCCTCGGAAATCGGGATATGCCCGATGCCACGCTCCATCATCACATGCAGCACGTCCGAGCCGATATCGGTAGGGGACAGCGTGATCGGGTTGGTGGTCATGATGGCTGAAACCGCAGTGTCTGCTGGCATCGACTCGGCGACGAATTTGCCCGAGATATCGCGTAGGGTCGTGATGCCCAGCAAACTGTCTCCCTCCGTCACGCAGAGGGATGATATATGTCGGTCGCGCATGATCTGCGCGGCGTTCTGAACCGGCGTATCGGGCGGGCAGGTGGCAGGATCGCGCGCCATCAAAATGTCAATTGCACTGGTGGCCAGGCTTTGCGGCCCGCTGCGCCCACCGCGTGTGCGGTTGAAGAATTTGGACACCACGTCGTGCCCGTCGATCAGGTTTTTCACCAAATCTGGTGGCAGCACGATGAGCACCGTCGGCGTGTGGGCCCGCGCATGGGTTGCGGCCTTGCCGTCCTTCAGCAATCCGCGCTCACCAAAAGAATTGCGCAGTCCCAGATGCGAAACGACAGCGCCGTTTTCATCTGTAATCTCCACCTGTCCTTCGTAGATCACAAAGACGCCGGGCAGGGCATTGCCCAACTGGTAAATGCTGCCATCGGCATCGACCTCACGCACTTCGATCTGCTGGGCCAGCTCGTCCAACGCATCGTGGGGCAGGGCGTCATAGGGGTGCACAGATTTCAGAAACCGGGTGATTTCGTCATGGGACAGGGGCATTTACGCTCTCCGGAGTTCCGAATAAAAATCCCGCCCGGTGGTGTGCCGGGCGGGAACAGTAAGTCGAAAGACGCGATCGAAGACAAGAGCCGTCGACCGCATCACACTCAGTGATCCTGAGCTGCGCCCGCACCACGGGGAATGCGAATGCTTTCGACCATATCTTTGATCTCCTGCGGAGTCTCTTTGGTTGCGCCTGCTACAAAGTAGGCGACCGCAAAGTTGATCATCGCACCGATGGCGCCGAACGAGGTCGACTTGATCGGACCCAGAAGTGGGTCAGCATCGGTGAAAGAGTTGGTGCCCGGAATGAACAGCCAGCCCTTATGCAGGAAGATGTAGACCAGAGTTACGGTCAGACCAGCCAGCATACCTGCGACCGCACCGGTGTTGTTGATGCGGGTCGAGAAGATCCCCATCATCAGCGCCGGGAAGATAGAGGCAGCCGCCAGACCGAACGCCAATGCAACCGTCTGCGCCGCAAAGCCCGGAGGGTTGAGACCCAGATAGGTTGCAACAACGATGGCTACAGCCATGGCAATCCGCGCCGCCAGAAGCTCACCCTTTTCAGAGATCGACGGGTTGATTGCACCTTTGACAAGGTCGTGGGACACAGCCGACGAGATCGCCAGCAGCAGACCCGCAGCGGTAGACAGAGCAGCCGCAAGACCACCGGCAGCAACAAGACCGATCACCCAACCTGGAAGGTTGGCGATTTCGGGGTTGGCCAGAACCAGGATGTCGCGGTTGAACTTGGTCAGCTCGTTTCCGACCCAGCCCTTTTCTTCCGCGATCGCGGTCATGGCTTCTGACTTGTCGTTGTAGTACTGTATTTTGCCGTCGCCGTTCTTGTCTTCCCAATCCAGCAGACCGGTTTTCTGCCACGTGGCCATCCAGTCATAGCGGGGATCGTTGTCGATTTCCTCGACCGATACAGCACCACCTTCGATGCCGCCATTGGGCCACATCATGTCACTGATGTTCAGACGCGCCATGGCACCAACCGCAGGGGCGGTCAGGTACAGCAGAGCGATGAAGACCAGTGCCCAGCCAGCCGACCAACGTGCGTCAGATACCTTGGGAACGGTGAAGAAGCGCATGATGACGTGCGGCAGACCCGCTGTACCGATCATCAGCGATAGGGTGAACAGCACCATGTTCAGCGTGTTCGAGTGGTGTGCCGTGTACTCATTGAAGCCCAGCTCGGTCACGATCGCATCCAGCTTGGTCAGCAGAGGTTCACCGCTTGCTGTGTCACCAAACAGACCCAGCGCCGGGACGGGTGTGCCGGTCAGCTGCAGCGAGATGAAGATGGCCGGGATGGTATAGGCGGTGATCAGCACGCAGTACTGAGCGACCTGAGTGTAGGTCACGCCCTTCATCCCACCAAACACGGCGTAGGCAAACACAACGCCCGCGCCGATCAGCAGACCGGTGGTGTTGGAAACCTCAAGGAAGCGGCCAAAGGCCACGCCCACGCCGGTCATCTGACCGATCACATAGGTCACCGACGCAACGATCAGACAGATAACCGCCACGATACGTGCGGTTTGGCTGTAGAAACGGTCGCCGATGAATTCCGAGACGGTGAACTTACCGAACTTACGCAGGTAAGGCGCAAGCAGCAGCGCCAGCAGCACGTAGCCACCGGTCCAACCCATCAGGAAGGTTGAGTTGTCATAGCCGGTAAAGGCAATCAGGCCCGCCATCGAGATGAACGAGGCCGCAGACATCCAGTCCGCCGCTGTCGCCATACCGTTGGTGACCGGGTGAACGCCGCGACCGGCGGCGTAGAACTCCGATGTGGAACCCGCACGGGCCCAGATCGCGATGCCGATGTAAAGCGCAAAGGACGCGCCCACAAACAGCAGGTTGATGGTAAACTGATCCATGGCTCTTACTCCTCGTCCACGCCGTGTTCAGCGTCGAGCTTGTTCATGCGCCAGGCGTAGTTGAAGATCAGCACCAGAAAGACCAGGATCGATCCTTGCTGAGCGAACCAAAAGCCCAGATCTGTACCGCCAACGGCGATGCCAGACAGCAGCGGACGCAGCAGAATGCCGAATCCAAACGACACCAGCGCCCAAATCGCGAGGCTGATGTAGATGAGGCGCAGGTTGGCCTGCCAATAGCCCTTGTCGGCTTCGGCAGTCTGCGCGGAGTTTGTTGAATGATCCGCCATCGCGGGTTCCTCCTTCGCTTCCCTCATTGGCGGCCCATTGCCCAACTCCTCCAGTGCGGTGGGCCGCTTCTCGGTTGTGCCAAACGCCCCGTGACGTCAGGCATAACTTCTCCGGTCCGCCAAGGCGGGTCCATTGAAGTATTCTGTTTTAGGATCAAAGCCCTTAGGCTTATCTCCTCCCCTTAATTCATGACTTCGCCAACAATCCCTTGAAGGTCTTGCGCAATGTCGTCGATCTGACCCATGGCATCGATGCCTTTCAGCACGCCCTGGGCCTGATAGTAGTCAATCAGCGGTGCGGTCTGCGCGTGATAGGCCGCCAGCCGCGAGGCGACCGTCTCGGCATTGTCATCAGCGCGGCGCTTGAATTCAGTGTGGCCGCACTTGTCACATTTGCCGTCTTCGACGGGTTGCTTGAACGTATCGTGAAATCCTTCACCGCATCCGGCGCAGGTGTAACGGCCTGAGATCCGGGTAACCATTTCGGCGTCTTCAACCTCAAGGCTGATGGCCGCATTGATCTTCTGATCTGAAGAGGCAAGCAAGCCATCAAGCGCTTCGGCCTGAACCGTAGTGCGCGGGAACCCGTCCAGAATGACACCTTTGGAGCAATCCGGCTCTGCCATGCGGTCGCGCAGGATGGCGATGACGATGCCGTCGCTGACAAGATCACCGGCCTCCATTACCGCTTTGGCCGCATTTCCGGCATCGGTGCCTGCCGCAACCGCGTCGCGCAGCAGATCACCGGTGCTGAGTTGTACAAGCCCGAACTTCTCCTCAAGCATACGGGCCTGCGTGCCCTTCCCGGCGCCGGGAGGGCCGAGAAGGATCAGAACAGCGGGAGATATGGTCGTGGCAGCGTCCATCACATCCTCACTTGTTCGCGCGGTTGTCGATCAGGTCTTCGACCACCGAAGGATCGGCCAGTGTGGAAGTATCCCCAAGCGAGCCAAAGTCGTTCTCGGCAATCTTGCGCAGAATTCGGCGCATGATCTTGCCCGAGCGAGTCTTGGGCAGGCCGGGGGCCCATTGGATCACGTCAGGCGACGCAATCGGGCCGATCTCGGTCCTGACCCATGTGCGCAACTCCTTCAGCAGATCATCCGAAGGCTCGCGATCATTCATCAAAGTGACATAACAATAGATGCCTTGCCCCTTGATTTCATGGGGATATCCGACCACGGCGGCCTCGGCGACAGCTGCATGGGCAACCAGCGCGCTTTCCACCTCGGCGGTACCCATCCGGTGACCCGAGACGTTGATCACGTCATCCACACGGCCCGTGATCCAGTAGTCGCCATCCTCATCCCGACGGCAACCGTCGCCGGTGAAGTAGTAACCTTTGTAGTCCGAGAAATAGGTCTTTTCGAACCGCTCATGATCGCCCCAGACCGTGCGCATCTGACCGGGCCAGCTGTCTTTGATGCACAGAACGCCCTCGACGCCATTGCCCTCGATCTCAATACCGGACTGAGGGTCCAGAACCACGGGCTGAATGCCGAAGAAGGGTTTCATCGCCGAGCCGGGCTTCATCGCGTGAGCACCTGGCAGGGGGGTCATCAAGTGACCGCCAGTTTCGGTCTGCCACCAGGTGTCAACGATCGGGCAACGTCCACCGCCGACCACTTCGTTGTACCAGTTCCAGGCCTCCGGATTGATCGGCTCGCCGACCGTGCCCAACGTGCGCAGGTCGCTCAGGTCGCACTTCTCGACCCACTCGTTGCCTTGCCCCATCAGAGCGCGCAACGCAGTTGGGGCGGTATAGAACTGGTTCACCTTGTGCTTTGCGCAAACTTGCCAGAAGCGTGAAGCATCCGGGTAGGTGGGTACACCTTCGAACATCAGTGTGGTCGCACCGTTGGCCAATGGGCCATAGACGATATAGCTGTGGCCAGTGACCCAGCCCACATCCGCAGTGCACCAGTAAATGTCGCCTTCGTGATAATCGAACGTGATCTCATGCGTCATGGCCGCATAGACCAAATAGCCACCGGTCGTATGAACAACGCCCTTGGGCTGACCTGTCGAACCAGAGGTATAGAGGATGAACAGCGGGTCTTCCGCGTTCATCTCAGCGGGTGCACAATAGTCGTCCGCCTCAAGCGCCATTTCGTTGTAATCGTAGTCACGACCGTCAATCCACGTGGTTTGCCCGCCAGTGCGTTTAACGACCAAGCATTTTACGGTGTCCGTACAGTGCAGCAGTGCAGCGTCTGCGTTAGACTTCAGCGGGGTCTTGCGGCCACCACGAGGCGCCTCATCGGCAGTGATGACGACTTTGGCGTTGCAGCCGTTGATACGTGCCGCCAACGCGTCGGGTGAAAATCCGGCAAATACAATCGAATGAATCGCTCCGATCCGTGCACAAGCCAGCATCGCGTAAGCAGCTTCGGGGATCATTGGTAGATAGATGACAACGCGGTCGCCTTTGCGGACACCCATCGACTCAAGGATGTTGGCCATCCGGCACGTGCGGCGATGCAGTTCGGCATAGGAAATATGCTGAGCCGTGTCATTTGGATCATCTGGCTCCCAGATAATGGCTGTCTGATCGCCACGCGTCTTCAAATGACGGTCCAAGCAGTTGGCCGAGACGTTCAGCGTACCGTCCGCATACCAATTTATGCCAACCGAACCAAATTCATAGCTGACGTCTTTGACCTGAGTGTAGGGCTTGATCCAGTCAACGCGCTTGCCTTGCTCATCCCAAAACGCCTCTGGGTTGTTGATCGACGCAGCATACATATCTGCGTATTTGTCGGCGTCGACATGGGCGCGGGCGACGATTTCTGCGGATGGCGGATATGTCTTGGCATCTGCCTGGGCAGCGGTGGTCATTTTTGAGGCTCCTCCCTCTGGACTGGATTGCATGGGACCGATATTGCCAGCCGATCAGACAATGTCGATCCATTTCCTCCCCGAGTTGAATAATACGGAGATCAGAAAAGAAATAAATAAATTGCGATAATCCTTGAACTTCTTTGTAAATAAGTTTCAGAATAATCGCGTTACTTGTAAACAAATATGAAATTATCAGTAATTATTTAATAATAACAATAATATGAATGTAACATGCAGAAAGCTCACCGGATCGGTTCTGGAATATTAATATATAGCCCCATTTTGTTGAGCTGAATTGATGGCGGTAACACCGCTTATCCGAGCAGGGGTTGGCAGATTCCAGACTAGGCGCTAGCTTCTCTTTCAAGCGCCTCGATAGGGGGCGCATCTATGGGAGAGATCACAATGAATAAGATACTGAGTGGTGCGGCCTTTGCCGCCCTGAGCGTGGCGTTTGTCACCGAGGCAGCCGCGACCGAATGGAATGCCTCGGTCTGGGGTAAACGTCGTGCTTTTACCGAACATGTTGAAAAACTGGCTGAACTGGTGAACGAGAAAACCGGCGGCGATTTCACCATCAATGTCAGCTATGGTGGCCTGTCGAAGCCCAAGGAAAATCTGGACGGGATCGAGATTGGTGCGTTTGAGATGGCGCAGTTCTGCGCGGGCTACCACCGCGACAAGAACCGCGCGATCACTGTACTGGAACTGCCCTTCCTGGGTGTGAACACACTGGATGAAGAAGTGGCTGTCAGCCACGCGGTTTATGATCACCCGGCGGTCAAAGATGAGATGGCGCAATGGAACGCGCGTATCATCATGACCTCGCCGATGCCTCAATATAACCTTGTTGGCACCGGTGACCCTCGTGATGAACTTGCCGAATTCGACGGGATGCGTGTTCGTGCCACCGGTGGTTTGGGGCAAGCATTTGAAGCGGTTGGCGGAGTACCTACGTCCGTGCCCGCGACAGAAGCTTACAATGCGATGGAATCGGGCGTGGTCGATACAGTGGCCTTCGCCCAGCATGCGCATCTGTCGTTTGGAACCATCAACGAAGCCGACTGGTGGACGGCGAACCTCAATCCGGGAACCGTGAATTGCCCAGTTGTGGTAAATATAGACGCCTATGAAGCCCTGCCAGTGGAACACCGTGAGGCGCTTGATAGCTCGATTGATGAGGCGATCGCACATTATCTGGCCAACTACGGTGGACTGCTTGAAAAGTGGGACGGCGTTCTGGAAGAAAAGGGCGTTGAAAAGGTCGAGATCGACGGCGCAGTTCTTGAAGAGTTCCGCGCCAAGGCCGCCGATCCAATCCGCGCAAAATGGATTGAAGACATGACGGCTCAGGGTCTGCCAGCGCAGGACCTGTACGATCTGGTGCAGACAACACTGCAACAGCAACGCGGCGGTAACTAATCGCCCCTCGCCGGGTGTCATTGGGCACCCGGCCTTTCCTACAATCAAAGGGTTGCTGAGATGGCAGGACATGCCACGGTGCTTGAGGATGGCAGTCTTATAAGTCGGCTGGATCACCGATTGTTGCGACTGGAGCGCTTTATGGCGTTGATCAGTGGATTTGCGGTCTTCGGACTGATGGTGCTGGCTGTTGTGTCAGTCAGCGGCCGAAACGCCTTGAATGCGCCGTTGCCCGGCTATGTTGACTGGATAGAACAGGCGATGCCCCTGATCGCGTTTCTGGGCATTTCGTTTGTGCAACGCGATGGCGGGCATATCCGAATGGATATCTTGATCTCGCGCCTGAAAGGGCGGGCGCTGTGGTTGTTCGAACTGATCTCGGTTCTGTTGATCCTGCTGCTGATGCTGGCACTGGTTTGGGGCAGTTGGTCCCATTTCGACCGCTCCTTTGATTTTGGCGCCCCGATGTGGAGCCGCGACAGCTCAATCGATATCGGGATTCCTATTTGGCCAGCCAAGCTGTTGGCGCCCGTTGCTTTTTCGATTCTTTGTGCTCGGCTGGTCCTGCAGGTCTGGGGCTATGGACGCGCGTTCTTGCTGGGGCTCGAAACCCCGGTGGCCGTCCCGTTGATACAAGATGCCGCCGCACAAGCCGCAGCCGAGGCTGAACAATTCGAAGGACGTAACTGACCCATGGATACGATTGATATCGGCCTTTGGGTCACCGCCGGCCTGCTGGTTCTTGTCGTCACTGGTATGCGCGTGGCTTTTGCTGCTGGGCTGGCAGGGTTGGTTGGCCTTATTTGGATATTCTGGGCCAAGTTTGGGTATGATCCCGGGCGGTTTGGAAAGGCACTGACGGTGGCGGTCAAAACGGCCGGGCAGGTGCCGCATTCCAAGGTGGCGTCTCATACGCTTAGCCTGATCCCGACATTCATCCTGATCGGCTATCTGGCCTATTACGCCGGGCTGACGCGCGCCCTGTTCGAGGCGGCAAAACGCTGGGTGGCATGGGTGCCCGGCGGATTGGCAGTTTCAACAATATTTGCAACCGCCGGTTTTGCAGCGGTTTCAGGCGCCTCGGTCGCCACATCAGCCGTTTTTGCAAGAATCGCCATCCCCGAGATGCTGGCCGTCGGCTACAACAAGCGCTTCGCCGCCGGGGTGGTCGCCGCTGGAGGGACGTTGGCTTCGCTTATCCCTCCATCCGCGATTCTTGTGATTTATGCGATTATCGTCGAGCAGGATGTGGGAAAACTGCTGCTAGCGGGTTTTATTCCCGGTGCGTTCTCGGCGGTGATTTATGGGTTGTTGATCGTTGGCATCGCCGTGATTTTTAAATCCGTCGGGCCACCTGTGACAGGATTTACCTGGAAACAACGATTTGCGGCGCTTCCGGGCGCGTTGCCCATCGTGGCAGTGATCCTCATCATCATCTGCTTCGTCTATAACCCGTTTGGCGACAAGGCCTGGGGCACTCCGACCGAGGGAGGAGCCATTGGGGCGTTCATCGTGTTCTGCTTTGCCCTGATCCATGGGATGCGCTGGCCAGAGTTCAAGTCGGCCTTGCTTGAAACCGCCAAACTAACCGCCATGATCTTTGCGATCATCTGGGGCGTTCTGATTTATGTCCGCTTTTTGGGATTCGCTGATCTGCCCGGAGCGTTTTCCGACTGGATCACCTCGCTCGAGATGTCGCCGATGCTGATCCTGATCTGCATCTTGCTGGCCTATGCAGTGCTGGGCATGTTCATGGATGCGATCGGCATGCTGCTTTTGACACTGCCTGTCGTGTATCCTGCCGTTATGGCCCTGAATGGGGGCGAGGCCGTCAGCGCCGCAGACAGCGCATTTGGCATGTCCGGGCCAATGTGTGCGATCTGGTTCGGTATTCTTGTGGTGAAAATGGCCGAGTTCTGCCTGATCACACCACCCATTGGCCTGAATTGCTTTGTCGTTGCCGGGGTGCGGCCTGATCTCAGCGTTCAGGATGTGTTCAAGGGTGTTACTCCTTTCTTCATTGCAGATGCACTGACCATCGCGCTGCTGGTGGCTTTTCCGGGGATCGTTCTCTACTTGCCATCGCTGGCCGGATAAGAAAAAGCCCCGGCCAAAGGCCGGGGCACAGTTATTGATGTGCGGGTTCTTTATCCTGCCCGCATCAACATCCCAAACAGGTCCCTTGGGTCGTCAGGGTCTGCGAGCATATCCAATGCTTCATAGAAATCAGTGCCTTCAATTGCACATTTGATGTATCGTAGTGCCGAAAAATCTTCGATTGCGAAACCTACACTGTCAAACAACGTGATCTGTCGATCGTCGGTGCGGCCTTTGGCCTGTCCGGTCATCACTTCCCACATCTCGGTGACCGGGTGATCATCCTCCAGAGCCTGTATTTCACCTTCGACCCGCGTTTGCTCGGGGTATTCTACAAAGATATCCGAGCGCAGAAGGATATCGCGGTGCAGTTCGGTTTTGCCGGGGCAATCGCCTCCAATCGCGTTGATGTGGACGCCGGGGCCGACCATATTGTCTGTCAGGATGGTGGCGTATTTCTTGTCAGCGGTGCAGGTCGTTATGATCTGAGCGCCTTCGATCGCCTCTTCTGGCGTTTTGCAGGGCACGATTGTCAGCCCTTTGCCCTGCAGATTGGCAGCACATTTCGCCGTCGCGTTCGTATCGGTGTCGTAGAGCCGGACAGTATCGATCCCGCACATGGCTTTGAATGCGAGACACTGGAACTCGGATTGCGCTCCGTTTCCGATCATCGCCATCGTCGTCGCCGATTTGGGTGCGAGGTACTTGCCAACCAGCGCCGAGGTTGCCGCCGTCCGCAGTGCGGTCAGCATAGTCATTTCGGTCAATAATGTCGGGTAACCGGTATAAACATCAGCCAGCAGGCCAAACGCTGTAACGGTTTGCAGGCCCTCAGACGTGTTCTTGGGGTGACCGTTTACGTATTTGAACCCGTAAGCCTCACCATCCGAGGTTGGCATCAATTCAATTACGCCGTGCGGTGAGTGAGCCGGGATGCGGGGCGTTTTATCAAAACTCTCCCAGCGTTTGAAATCAGCTTCGATCTGCGTAGCAATCTGTGTGATCATCTGTTCGACCCCGACGTGGTGAACCAGACGCATCATGTTGTCGACGGATACAAACGGCACGAGGGCCTTATCAGAGGGTTGCATCAAAGACTCCTATCGGCGGGAAAGATGGATACCAGCGATCATACAACGTACGGATCCACCGGCTGTTTCAATTGTGGGAACCGAGAGCGGCAGCGGAGTTGCGCTTGCTTCGATAACCGCGACTTGAGCGGGCGTAAGAGCCTTTAGCGCACGGCTGGACAGCGCCAGAACAAGACCATCGTTGCCGCTAAGCTCAATCGCGTTTCCTGCAAAATCTGCGATCTGTTCATGAGACAGATCGATGACAGTACGACCAGACTCCTCAAGCCGTGCCCGAACTGTTGCCCGACGTTCTGGGTCGGAAATCATGTCCAAACAGATCAGCGCGTAGTGCGTCCCGATCCCCATCAGAACATTGGTGTGATAGACATCGCGTCCTTCGGCATCCTTTGCATCGAACGCGATCGGCTCATAGTTGAAATGCGTACAGAAACGTTCCAACAACACCGGATCAGCGCGATTGGATCGAACGGTGTAGGCAATACGGCCCACGTGATCCAGAACCATTGCGCCCGTACCCTCAAGCGCCAGGTCGTCCTGTTCGAGGCCGGAATAATCGATGACGTCCTGCACTCGATATTCCCGCTTCAGCAACTCGATTACATCTGAGCGTCTCTCGCGTCGACGCGATGGTACGAACATCGGATATACGGCGACATGACCGCCGGGGTGGGTCGAAAACCAGTTGTTCGGGAACACGCTGTCGGGTGTATCGCGCTCACCTTCATCGTCAAACACATGAACGGTCACACCAGCAGCGTGAAGCTTTTCTACTGCTTTGTCATGCTCATCCCGCGCAGCCGCTGAAGTCGCTGCGGCAGATCGATTTGCCAGCGTTTGAAACGCATTGTCGTCTCGGGTTTCTGGATTCGACGCGAATGCATGGGGGCGCACCATCACTACAACCGAAGGAGATTGAAGAGATATCATCAGAAGCTCCGGGTTGGGCGATCGAAGATGCGACGCCCCATAAGCGAGGCTGCAAGATCGACCATCAGTTTTGCGGTCCGGCCGCGCTCATCAAGGAACGGGTTCAACTCGACGAGGTCCAGCGAACAAACGAGGCCGCTTTCGTGCAGGAGTTCCATGACCAGATGCGCCTCACGCTCGGTCGCGCCTCCGGGGACTGTGGTGCCAACTGCTGGTGCGATCGAGGGGTCAAGGAAATCCACATCCAACGAGACATGCAGGATGCCGTTGGCCTCGCGTACTTTGTCGAGAAAGGCCAGAAGTGGGGTCTTGATGCCGTGTTCATCGATGCTGCGCATATCGGCCAGCATCGCGTCATCCTTTTCCAGCGCCGCGCGTTCGGCTGGATCAACCGAGCGCAATCCTATCATCCCAACGCGATTGGTTGGGATTGGAGTGGTTACAGGAGGAAAGGGCTCAAACCCCGGTTGACCGGTGAAATAGGCGACGGGTGTTCCATGTAAATTGCCGCTATCTGTGCTGCGCGGTGTATGAAAATCACTGTGTGCATCCAACCAAAGAACAAAGAGCGGGCGCCCGATTTTATCCGCATGTGCCGCCATCCCTGTCACCGTCCCCATCGACAGCGCGTGATCGCCGCCCATGAAGATCGGCAAACCTTGCTCTGCGACTTCATTCGCAGTCCGGCTCAACGCCTGTGTCCAGCCGACGCATTCCGGAAGCGAGAACAGATGGGCGTCTGCTGGCACATCTACCTGATCCGGGTGAGTATCGCCGATGTCGGTCACGGTATGTCCCAGGTCAGACAGCGCTTGTTCAAGCCCGGCAACACGGTAGGCGTCGGGCCCCATTCGGCAGCCCTGACGATGTTTGCCAGCATCCATCGGAACCCCGGCGAGAATGATGTTCTGTTTGCTCATAAGTCTATCTATCGATACGATATGAGTTGAGAGAAGAGGGCAAATTGATCAAACTGGATCAACAAAATTCTATTTGGTAAATACGTATGGACGAACTGGATAATAGGTTGCTGAATGCGCTGCATAGGGACGCACGCGCATCGCTGTCAGAGTTGGCCGAAATGCTTGGCGTAACCCGAACGACTGTGCGCAGCCGGCTGCAGCGTCTCAAGCAATCTGGCGAAATCGTGGGGTTCACTGTGGTGACCCGGCAGGGTGTGTCGGAAAGCCCCGTACGTGGATTGATGATGCTTGGAATCGAAGGTCGCGGGACCGAGCGGATCCGGTCCCGGCTGGCTGCGATGCGGCAAGTTCGGGCGGTACACTCGACCAATGGCAGTTGGGATCTGATAGCCGAGATCGGCACAGATACTCTGGACGAGCTTGATGAAGTGTTGTTCCAGATCAGGCGGATGGAAGGCATCACGCGGTCCGAGACAAACCTGTTGCTTTCTACGCGCAAGGGCCGTTCGTAACTGGCTGTTCAAGCCACTTTGACGGATTCGAGAATCGTGCAAAGCTTTGAATTAACACTGATCTGAAGATCATAGGGCAGGGACGTACAGTATGACCACAGAGGCGAGCACCAATGAGACGCGCGTGGCAAATTTAGCCGAGCGCGTAACAGGGTTGTTGGAAAAGCCATTGGTCAAGATTGCGGTTCCGCTACTGATCACCGGAATAGCACTCGCGGTTCTGCACGACCTGTCTGCACATGTGAAATGGTCAGATATCCAAAGTGATATCGCGGCGAAGCCTGGGAAGTTCATGTTCTTCGCGCTGTGTTGGACGGCGTTCAGTTTTCTGTCTCTATCATTCTATGATGTCCTTGCCGTGCAGAGCGTGGCTGGTGGAAAGGTGCCTTTGCCTGTTGCCGGAATGGCTGGGGCGAGCGGTTACGCGGTGTCGAATTGCCTTGGATTCTCTTACATCACCGGCACCGCGATCCGATATCGGATCTATGCCTCGCTCGGGCTGGATTTGGGGCGCGTTGCGGGGGTGATCGCGACCTCGTGGGTGGCGTTCTGGATGGGGCTGGTTCTGCTTCTGGGCCTGCTGCTTACCATCCATCCTGACGGTATTTCCAAGGTCCTGCCCATCAGTGAGACAATGGAAACTGTGATAGGCCTCTGCATGCTTGCGGGGCTGATTGTTCTGTTTGTTTGGCTTTCAAGCGGTGGGCGGCGATTGGCGTATGGCGGCTTTGGGTTCAACCTGCCGGGTGGTAAGCTGGCCAGCTTGCTGACAGTCGCCGCAGTTGGCGATCTGTTCGGCGCGTCCATGGCGCTTTGGGTATTGATGCCTGACGATTTGGGTGTTGGCTATCCATATTTCTTCGCGGTCTATATCGGTGCGATCGCGGTGGGTATCCTCAGCCATGCACCGGGTGGGATAGGCGTGTTCGAAGCGACCCTGATTGCAGGCCTCGGGGCATCGGGCCGGTCTGATGTCATTGCTGCACTTCTGCTGTACCGGCTGATCTATACTTTTTTGCCATTTGCCATTGCCAGCCTGTCGATTGCGGTCGCATCGGCAATGACTCAGCGCCAACGCATCGGGGGCGCGATGAGCTGGGTTTATCGTGCAATCCGCCCCATTGTCCCGATGGTGGCCGCGGGTGTTGCGGCAGTGGCCGGGGTGATCTTGCTGGTCTCAGGTGCCTTACCTTCCAGTTCCCAAAACCTTGGCGTACTGCGTGCGGTGCTGCCCTTGTCGTTTGTCGAGGCCTCACACCTCGCAGGCAGCGCAGTGGGCGTTTTGCTGCTGTTGGTATCGCGTGGACTATTCCGCAAACTCTATCGCGCATGGGTGGTGGCCATGTTGTTGATGGCGGCTGGTTTCTTTGCCTCGCTCGCCAAGGGGCTGGATACACACGAAGCCCTGTCCTTGCTGTTTACGATTGGCCTTCTGGCGATGTTTCGGGGGGCTTTCTACCGGGTTAGTGGTGCTTCGATCTTTCGGCTGAATATCCCATGGTTGGTCAGCGTAGTCGCATTGCTGGCGGTAATTTTCTGGATCGGGTTGTTCGCTTATTCCCATGTTGAATACGAGAACGCCTTGTGGTGGGATTTTGCCTGGAGCGGCGATGCCTCACGTTTCCTACGCTCAAGCCTTGTTGTCGCTGTGATCCTTGGCATTGTGGCGGTGGACTCTCTGTTTGGGAGAGAAATTCCGGCTCCGGTTCGCACTGAAATTCCCGAAGTCGTGGAACGGCTTGTGATGGAAAGCGAAGACACCGAGTCTCAGATTTCGCTTACGGGCGACAAGCAATTCCTGATTTCACCCGACGAAACCGCATTCCTCGCTTATGCCGATACTGGCAACGCGCTCATCACCAAGGGTGAGCCGGTGGGAGATGAAAAGGCAGGGCAACAACTGATCTGGCAATTGCGAGAAATGGCCGATCGCGAAGGCAAGCTTTGTGCCTTCTACAGTGTATCGACCAAGTATCTGCCAACTTTCCTCGACCTCGGCCTATCTATCTTGAAGATCGGAGAAGTGGCCCGCGTGCCGCTGCAGGATTTCTCTCTGGATGGAAAATCGCGCAAACGGTTTCGTCAGGCCAAGAACCGGGCCGAGCGTGAAGGGTACAAGTTCGAAATCATCCCCAAGGAACAGCTTGCTCCGGTGTTGCCCGAGCTTCGTCAGATCTCGGACGACTGGTTGGCGCAAAAGGCGGGTGAGGAAAAAGGTTTTGCACTGGGCGGCTTTGATGATGCCTACCTGTCCTATTTCAACCACGCCGTTCTGCGGGATGAGACAGGCAAGATCATGGCTTTCGCCAACCTGTTTCAAGGCGGAAACAAATCCGAATTGTCTCTGGACCTGATGCGTTACGAACCCGACAGCCCCAGTTTTGTCATGGACGCGCTGTTCGCCGAGATGATGGTCTGGGGTTCCGAGCAGGGATTCCACTGGTTCTCGCTGGGCGCTGCACCATTTTCAGGGATTGAGAACCGGCAGTTGGCCTCGCTTTGGAATCGGATCGGTGGGTTCGTTTATGAACATGGCGAGCAGTTCTACCACTTCGAAGGCCTGCGCGCCTTCAAGCAGAAATTCGATCCGGAATGGAGCCCCAACTATCTGGCCAGCCCCGGCGGATTGGCGGCGCCACGTATCCTCTACGAAGTTAACATCCTGATCTCGGGTGGCCTGCGCGGGTTGACGAAATAGCGTTTAGTTCAGGCTGGCGCGTGTTGGCGTTTTCTCAAGCAGATCACCCCAATCGGTGCGATAGGCCATTTCGGCCAGAACAGTCTCGGGTAGGAACTCCTGATTCTGACGGATCTGCCAGCCGCCACCCAAACCTTTGTAGATCGCGACCAGATTGGACGAGACTTCTTGCCGCGCCTCGATCAAGTTTGCTTGTGAACGGAGCAGGGCAGTCTGTGTATTCAAGATACGGGAATAACTGGCGATGCCATCGCGGTATTGATCAACGGCTATGTCAGCAGCTTTGCGCGATGCTTCAACGCTACGCTGATAAAAGGTGACCTGTTTGCGCGCCTGTGCATAGGCGACCATCGCACTTTCAACCTCTGAATAGGCGGTCAGCACAGTGTTCTGGTAATTTGCGATCAACGCCTGATAAGCCGCATCCTGAGCGCGGACGTTGTTCTTGATGCGGCCATAGTTCAGGACATTCCAGACAACGCCTGCACTGGCCAATCCCGTGGCACTATTGGTGCTGAACAGATCACGCCCGCCCGAAGCCTGCAATCCGATCGACCCAGACAGGATGAATTGCGGATAGAGATCAGCCAAAGCGATCCCCACCTGCGCCGACTGGGTGGCAGCCGCAAGTTCGGCGGCGCGGACGTCGGGCCGCCGCCGTAGCAATTCGGCAGGGACTCCCACAGCTACGTTGCTGCGCCCTGTTGGAATGCGACCCGAGTTTCCAATCAGGCCCGCCATCTGGGAAGGGGTTTTGCCCAAAAGAACTGCCAGTGCGTTCTTGGCCTGTTGGATATCGCTTTCCAGCTCGGGCACTAGCGCCTTCGTGTTGTTGAGCAGAGCAGTTGATTCCTGCACATCCAGCTCGGTCGTTACGCCGTTGTTAAAGCGTAACTGGGTGAGGTCTGCCGATTCCTGCTGGATCGTGATGTTCTCCCGCGCGATGCGCAGCGCCTCCTGCAACGAACGGATGTTGATATACAGCGCTGCAACGTCCCCGGTAAGCGTTACTAGAGCGTCGTCATAATTGGCGACCTGTAGTGCAAGGTTAGACCGCGCGGCCTGTACGCCGCGACGTTGCTGGCCCCAAACGTCTAGCTCCCATTGCGCATCAAAACCGACTTGCGAGGTTGAGAATTCGGTGTCCAAAGGGATGATACGCCGGATATCCGAAATCGGCCCAAGGTTGTCGCTGATCTGTCGACGTTGCAGCGAACCGCCCACGGCTTGTGATTGCGGGTAAAGCTCACCAAATGCGATGCCAAGCTGCGCGCGGGCCTGCAGTACGCGGGCACCTGCGACCTGCAAGGTCAGGTTTTGCGCATAGGCTTCGGCGATTAGTTTGTTCAGCGTCGGATCGTTGAATGTCTCCCACCAGCGCACAACGGGGGCGCTGCGCGAGGTCAGCCCGCTTTGACCCGCGCTGGGGTTGTTGACCTCCATCCATTGCTTCACAACTGGAGAGTTGGGACGCACGAAATCAGGCCCGACCGGTGTACAGGCGGCGAGGGTGGCAGCGCAAAGGGCGGTGCCCAACAACCGGCGGAGTGTCATCGTACGCATCCTCAGATATCCAGTGGCCGGATGAAGTTGGCGAAGGAATAGAGGCGGATATTGATGCGCCTCAGAAACTCAAAACTTTGGCCCATGCCCGTGTAGATTGCCACGGCCGCATGGCCACCAGCGGGGAAGGTGTGCCCCTCAGGCACATCGACTGAGATTTGAACAGCGATCCGACCGGGAAGCTTCGGCAGCTCAAAGCCGGGCAGGCGGCCTGAGGGCAGGTATTGGCCTTGCCGTGTGGCCCACCAGACGGCTTCGACCTTCCCGGTTAGAATTTCGCCGGGGTACAGGTCCAGCGCAACTTCAACCGGTTGGCCGACTTCTACGAATTTGAGATTTTGCTGTCGGAAGGTGGCCAGAATATAGGGGCTTTCTTCAGTGACGAAGCTGGCAATGGCACCCAGACGAATTTCCCCCACAACCATCCCCGGGCGGGCCTGTTGCGAAACGATCATGCCATTTTCAGGGGCGTAGATCGTTGTGTTTTCAAGAAAGTACTCTGCTTCGGCCAGTTGGGCCTCAGCTTCCAGAATGCCGGTATTCACCCCGTCGATCTGTGAATCCAGCGCGAGGTTGGCCTTTTCCAGATTGGCCTGAGCCTCTTTGATTTTCGCCTGATCTTCCGCGACCTGTTCGTTCCAGCGATCTAGTTCGTCCTGACGTGCCCCACCAGCCGGAACAAGGTTCTCGTATCGCGCCTGTTCCGTTTGGGCATACGCCAATTGCGCATTTGCACGCTCAACCGCTTCGCTTGCAGCGATGACGTCCTGTTCGAGAATTTTCGCGTTTTGCTGCGCCGCCACCAGTTGCGCATTTGCCTTGTCCACGGCCAGCGAAAACACCGTGTCGTCGAACTTATACAGCGGATCGCCCTTCGTGACCCATGTGTTGGGCTCTACCAGAACCTCGGACAGGATTGTGGGCTGTGTCAGGCGCGGTACGATCTGGATCGTGGACCGCACAACGTGGCTGTCGACTGAGAAGGGCTGAAAGAACCGCAGCGCGACCAAAAAGATCAGCAGCAGATGAGCGCCGACCCAGAACGAGACGATCCCCCACATGATGTTGAATTTCAGCCATTCCATCTTGAAAAAGATGAACCAGACAAAAATGATGTAGAACAGCGTGATGCCAAGGGCGACAAACATGAGTGCTGAATTCCTTTGGCGTTAGGCTTGCTTGGTTTCGTCGGTGTCCAGCGGGTCTTGGTATTCCGGTTTAACGGTGCCGCCCAGACGCTTGATCTCATCCCGGATCGCTTTGCGTTCTTCATCAGGGCCACGGCGCATGTCGACTGTCACCCCGTCATGGAACGCCCAGATAAAGGCATGCACCCACGGTACTATAGCCAAAAAACCCATCCATCCCATGATCTTGACGGCTTCGGCGTGCGGGTGGTTGCGTTTGATCGCAATCCGTCCGGGTAGGCCCATTAGGAACAGAAACAACGCCATCACCGCTGCCAACAGCAGAATAAGCGCCACGAATGTCAAATAGTCATAGTAGCCTAGCGGCTGCCCCAAAAGTCCCATGCTCGCGCCTCCTGTTGGGAAGGTTGTGCCATCCTCAGTTGTTGTTGCCCAGTTCGTCAATCAATTTGTAACTGGTCGGCGGGTCCGCACAAATGGTTGGGCCGCATTCGATCAGGGTCGAGATCGCGTTTAGCCCCGCCAGAGCCAACAACGTAAAAAATGCAGCCTTGGCCAACCCGCGTCCTCCGAAACGCGGGCCTTGTTGAGCGTCACTGACATATTGCCTGTCAAACATCAGCATGATCGCCGTTCCCAGAAGGACCAGAAAAAAGCAGATGGCGGCCCAGGTGTAGTAGTGCAGTCCTAGAACGGGAGAGCCATAGTGGCCCGTGCCTGGTACGATATGCAGCAGGATTTGACGGATCGAAACGCTGCCTCCGTAAAGTGCGGCAAGCAGCATCAGCGCATAGTGACGCGCGCGCGCTCCGTAAAGCAGGTTCAGCCCAAGTCCAACGCCGACGGCGACAAAGCCGACCCTCTGCAACAAACAAAGCGGGCAGGGCAACTCGTTCAGCGAAAACTGATAGGCGTAGGCCAATACAAGTACGAGGCTGACAGCAAATGCGCCAACGGCATTCAGGGTGCGAGACAGTTCAGGTGTCATTGAATCGCTCCCTACAACTGAATGGTGAGCGTGCTGGTGGCGTGGAATTTCAGCCAATAGACGCTCAACGCCAGAGTGATCAGAAACAGGGCCATTCCGGCGTTTGTCCGGCCAAAGTAATTTAATCCCATTGTGACTGTAAGTAACGAAAATAAAAGCGCGATCATGGTCCGCTGCCGCCCCCCTTGCGCCAATTGCAATTGATCACGACTTTGTCATCTGGATTGTGGTCTGGCAAGCAAAGACAACCGAAAGGCGCAGTGGAGGGCTATTTGCATTCCATAATTTGCGTTTGCCAGTCATTGCATTTCCGGGCCAGCGTTTCAGGAAAGTCAGAATCTGTATAAACCGTATCAATATCCGCCAGCGACGCTATGCGCGCAGGTGCGGTTCTGCGGAACTTGGAATTGTCAGCGACGAGGCTGATCTGTCGTGCCTGTTCAATGATTGTTTGGCTGACCAGTACTTCCTGTAGGTCAAAATCCATCAAATCTCCGTCCAAATCCAAGGCCGAGCACCCAATTATGGCGTGATCAAATTTGAATTGTCGGATGGTTGAAACTGCCAGATTGCCTACCAGCCCGCTATCCGATCGGCGCAGAACACCACCTGCAACGACAATCTGACAATCCGGGTTCTCTACAAGGATATTGGCCACGTTCATGTTGTTGGTTACGACCATCAGGTTCTTGTGGTCGAGCAATTGTCGTGCGACGGCCTCGGTCGAGGTGCCGATATTCATAAAGATCGAGCTGCCTTCCGGAATATCAGCTGCGCAGCGTTCGGCGATGCGAATCTTGGCCTCATGGTTCAGGGCACGCCGGTCTTCGTAACCAATATTGGACACGCCCGAACGCAGAACGGCCCCTCCGTGCACCCTGTCCAGTTTTCCTGCATCTGATAACTCGGACAGGTCGCGGCGGATGGTCTGAACCGTCACCTGAAAGCGTTCGGCCAGTCCGTCGACGGTAACGCGACCTTCTACATTGGCGATTTCAAGAATGTCTGATTGACGGAAGGATAGTGACATAGATCAGCTCTGCGCTTGGGATAGTTCGTTTTTGTTCTATTTTTTGAAACTGACAAGACTTATTGTACAGTTATTGCAAAAATTTCGAGAATTTTGATTGCAACCGAACATTTACGAAAAGTTATGTTGACGATACGAAGTGTTGTGATGCTAATGCCATCGAAACTGCCACTTTTGGGGAATCGTTTGGATATGTCATCAGACAGCAGTCAGGTAACCGATCTTTTCATAATCGGTGGCGGCATCAACGGGTGCGGAATTGCAAGGGACGCTGCGGGGCGGGGATTGTCTGTCACCTTGGCAGAGATGAACGATCTGGCGTCTGCCACCTCCTCGGCGTCGACCAAACTGTTCCATGGTGGGCTAAGGTATTTGGAATTTTTTGAGTTCCGTTTGGTCCGCGAAGCTCTGATAGAGCGGGAAACGCTGCTGCGCGCGATGCCGCATATCAGTTGGCCGATGCGTTTCGTGTTACCGTATCACGCCGATATGCGTTTTGATTCTGAGACGCCAACCTCGCGATTGCTGAGTACGGTGATGCCATGGATGCGTGGGCGACGGCCGGCCTGGCTGATCCGGTTGGGTTTGTTTTTGTACGATAATCTTGGCGGCCGCAAAATCCTGCCGGGAACGCGCGCGTTGAACCTGCGCTCTGTGCCTGAGGGCGCGCCTTTGCAAGACAAGTTCGAAACAGCCTACGAATACTCGGATTGCTGGGTCGAAGATTCTCGGCTGGTGGTTCTGAACGCCCGTGACGCTGAGGCAAGGGGCGCGAAGATCAGGGTTCGGACCGAAGTTCTTGCGGCCAGGCGTGTTGATGACATGTGGCATATCACGATCCGTGATCAGCAGAGCGGTGAGACTGAGACAATTCTGGCAAAGATGTTGATCAATGCAGGTGGCCCGTGGGTGGGCGATATCATTCAGACCAAGATCCACATAAATTCACGCGAAGGGGTCCGGTTGGTGCGGGGCAGTCATATCGTGACGCCCAAACTGTTTGATCACGACAAATGCTACTTCTTTCAGGGTGAGGATGGGCGCATCATCTTTGCCATTCCTTACGAGCAGGATTTTACCCTGATTGGCACCACAGATCAGGATCATTCTGATCCATCGGAGCGGCCAGTTTGCACCGAGGCCGAGCAGGAGTACTTATGCGCATTTGCCACGAAGTATTTTAAGAAACCGGTGACACGTGCTGATATCGTCTGGACCTATTCCGGCGTGCGTCCACTTTATGATGACGGCGCAAGCAGTGCCACCGCAGCGACCCGAGACTATACGCTGAAGGTTGATGCCACAGGCGGCGCTCCGGTTCTGAATGTCTTTGGCGGCAAAATCACCACATACCGGCGCCTCGCGGAAAGCGCGTTGGAGAAGATCGGAGAGTACTTCCCAGATCTTGCAGGGCCTTGGACGGCCGGGGTAGCGCTGCCCGGAGGAGATTTCCCCGTTGATGGTGCGCCAGATTTAGTCCGGCAGGTGCAGACGGATTATCCTTTCCTCACCGAAGCTTGGGCGCATCGGCTGGTCCGAGCGTACGGCACCGAAGCTTGGGACATTCTGGGGGCGGCCAAAGATCAGACCGATTTGGGCGAGGATTTTGGGGCGACCCTGACCGAGACCGAACTTGTCTGGTTGATGGACAAGGAATACGCGCGCACCGCCGAGGACGTTATATGGCGCCGCAACAAGTTGGGACTACGACTAAGCCCCGAGCAGATTGATCGGCTCGATGACTGGATGACAAATCGGTAACGCAACAACCAGTCGCTTCACACGAAAAAAACGCCCCGCTGTTCTGCGGGGCGTATTCGTTTTATTGCCGTTTTTACGCGGTTTCCTCTGACGGTCCTGGATCATTCTTGCTCCCTTTGATCCACTCTCGCATGCTTTGCATAACGGCATAGAGGACGGGAACCAGAATGACGCCGAACAGTGTCGCAGCAAGCATACCGCCAAATACGGCCACACCAATGGCCTTCTGACTTGCCGCCCCGGCACCATTTGCCGCCAGCAATGGAACCACGCCCAGCAGGAAGGACAACGCGGTCATCATCACGGCGCGGAAACGCTGGAAGGCAGCTTCGACCGCGGCGTCTTTAACGGACAGCCCCTTGGCCCTTTGTTCCATCGCAAATTCGACGATGAGAATCCCGTTCTTTGACGCAAGCCCGACCAGCATGATCATCCCGATCTGCGTGTAGAGGTTGATGTCGCTGCCCACGATTGCCACCGCTGCGACGGCACCGAACAAGGCCACGGTCACCGACATCAGGATCGAAACGGGCATCGTCCAGCTTTCATATTGGCCGACAAGGAAGAGGTACCCGAACAGGATTGCTAATCCTAGGATCACGACAACCAGGTTGCCTGATGCCAGCTGTTGTTGCGCGGTCCCGGTCCATTCAAAAGCATAACCGGGGGGCAGAGCGGTCGCCGATTCTTCGGTCATAGCGGTGATGGCGTCACCGGTTGACAATCCGGCCGCTGGAACTGCGGTCACAGTCGCAGAACGGAACAGATTGTGCCGTTTCAGCAGAACCGGGCCCAGTACGTTCTCGACGTCGATCAATGTGCCCAACGGCACCATCTCGCCTTTGGTGGAGCGTACATAGAGGTCCGAGATATCCTCGACCTTGTTCCGGTACGAGCCTTCGGCTTGGATCATGACGCGGTAAACACGACCAAACAGGTTAAAGTCGTTTACGTAATATGAACCAAGCTGCGCCTGCATGGTCTGGAAGATCTCGGCCACCGAGACCTGCAGCGTCTTGGCTTTTTCCCGGTCCAGATCAACGAAAAGCTGCGGGACGTTAGCGCGAAAAGTGGTGTAGGCCTGTGCGATTTCAGGCCGCTGGTTCGCGGCATAAACATATGAGCCAACAGCCGAGGCCAGATCCTGCGGCGATCCGCCTCCGGTTTGCTGTACCTCCATTTCCACGCCAGCGGACATGCCCAAGCCCTGAATGGGTGGCGGGTTGAAGGCCACAATCGACGCTGCGGATTCCTGGTTTGCAATCGCCAGAACTTTGCCCAGGATGGCATCGGCGCTTAGATCAGGTTCTTGCCGCTCCTCCCAGTTGGTGAGGTTGACGAAAATGGCTGCTCCGTTTGTCGTCGTACCGTTCAGCAGCGAGAACCCGTTCACCAGAACGGTGCTCGCAACACCGGGGATCTCTTGGATCTGCGCATCCAGACGTGCCGAGACAGTTTCGGTGCGTTCCAGAGTTGCGGCGTCGGGCAGTTGGAGGTCGACAAACAGATAGCCATTATCCTCGAGCGGGATAAACCCTTTCGAGGTGGCACCCATGATGGACCCTGTACCGGCAGCGAAGGCTGCGATGATGCCCAGTGAAATCACCGGCAAGATCAGCAATTTTCGTACGATTGCGGTATATCCGTTGCGCATCGTACCGATGAACCCTTCGAACACAGCCAGCAGCCCGGTTGGGGGACCGGAGCGTGCCTTTAGAACCAACCCACACAAGGCCGGGGACAATGTCAGGGCGTTGATCGATGAGATCACAACAGCGGTCGAGATCGTGACTGCGAACTGAGAATAAAGCCGCCCTGAAATGCCAGGCATAAAAGTGACGGGTACGAACACTGCCAGCAAAACCAGGGTTGTCGCAATCACCGGACCGGTGATTTGGCCCATCGCTTTGCGTGTCGCTTCCGCAGGAGGCAGCCCTTCATCCGCGATGATACGCTCGACATTTTCAACTACGACAATGGCGTCATCCACCACGATGCCGATGGCTAGCACCAGCGCAAATAGAGAGATCGTATTGAGCGACATGCCGAATGCCAGAAGGAAAGCGAATGTTCCAATCAGTGAAACGGGAATTGCCACCGCGGGAATAATAGTCGCGCGCCAACTGCCAAGGAATATGAACACGACCGTAATCACGAGTATGAATGTCAGGATCAGTGTTGACACCACGTCATTGAGCGATTGTTCCACAAAGTCTGTCGTGTTGAACGGAACGGCATATTCTACATCCGACGGAAAGGCTCGGGACAGACGGTCTAGCTCGGCTTCAACACGTTCGGAAACCGCAAGCGCGTTCGCGCCAGGGGCCTGATAGATACCGATAACCGTTGCCGGAACGCTTTGAAAGTAACCCGAAGCTGAATAAAACTGCGCACCAAGTTCTGTGCGTGCGATGTCTTTGACACGTACGATCGCGCCTGCATCCCCGGTGCGGATAACGATATCTCCGAACTCATCAGCGGAGGTTAGGCGGCCTTTGGTCTTGATCGTGTATTGAAAGGTTTGCCCTTCTGGAACAGGCGGTGATCCAATCGATCCAGCCGATACTTCGATATTCTGCTCGCGGATTGCGTTTATGACATCACCCGGAGTGATCGACAGCGCGGCCATCTTATCCGGATCCATCCATATCCGCATCGCGTATTCCAGATTGGTCAGAACATCCGCCTTACCTACGCCCTGAACGCGTGCCAGCGCGTCTTTCAGGTTGATCGAGGCATAGTTCGAAAGAAACACGCTGTCATACGTGCCATTGGGCGAGGTCAGCGTGACCAGCAGCAGCATGTTTGTTGACGCTTTTTGGGTTACCACGCCCGATGAGGTCACTTCGCTCGGCAACGAGGCCATGGCCTGCGCGACGCGGTTCTGCACGTTGACCGATGCAATATCAGGATCGGTGCCAACTTCAAACGTTACATTCAGAGAATAAGAACCGTTATCTGACGAAGTTGACGTCATATAGATCATGTCGTCCACGCCGTTGACCTGCGCCTCGATTGGCGCGGCTACGGTGTTCTCGACAGTTTCGGCATTCGCGCCGGTATAGGTGGCGGTTACACTGACAACCGGAGGCGTGATATCAGGGAATTGCGCAACCGGCAGAACCATATAACCGATCCCGCCCAAGATGGTCAGGACCAGCGAAATTACAAGCGCCAGCTTGGGCCGGCTGATGAACAGGGCAGAGAACATCTGTTATTCTCCTGGCTGCTCAGAGGCGACAACGGCATCGACGGCGACGCCGGGACGAACGCGCTGCAGACCTTCGACGATCACACTTTCGCCCTCACGCAGACCATCCGTTACGATAATGGCCGAGTCGACGGGGTCTCCGGTTGTGATGTAGCGCTGCTCGACCATCTGTTTGTCATTGACGACCAATACGAATTCCCCGCGTTGGTCACGTTGCAGGGCCGCTTGAGGGATCAAGACCTGCAGCGTTGGCTCCAACGCTTCGATCTGGACGTTTACGAACGCGCCATCGACAAGCAGACGTTTGGCATTTTCGAACTGAGCTGTGAGGGTGATCGCACCAGTCAACGGGTCAATGCGGTTATCTACAAAAATGATTTCGCCTGTCTCATCCAGTGCGGTTCCATTCGGCAAGGTCACATGGACGTTTGGACTTTTGTTGCTTTCTGCCAGGGTCGCTGGATCTTCACCAATTTGTTCAAGAACCGAGGTGAACTGTTTCTCGTTCAATGAAAAATTCACGTAGATGGGGGCCTCGCTAACCAGCGTGACGAGGGGTGGATTATTGGGGCCGACGACGTCGCCAACACTAATTTCGACCCGACCGATCCGACCAGAAAATGGCGCGTGAATCTGGGTATAGCTGAGATCAAGCTCGGCCTGCTGGATGGCCGCATTCGCAGCTTTTACCTCGGCTTCCGCAACCAATTCGTTGGCACGTGCGATATCACGTTCGGATTCGGGTGTGGCGTCTCGCTTGTACAGTTCTTCCTTACGTGCCAGATCGACTTTGGCCAGTTCAAGGTTGGCCTCGGCGCGGTCAAGATCAGCTTTGCGCGCTTCCAGAGTTGCTTGGTAAAGGTCTGGTTCGATCGTGAACAGCAAGTCATCTTTAGACACGGGGGCGCCGTCATCTACGTTCTGACTGTCCAGAAACCCGCTGACGCGCGCGACGATGTCGACCTTGTCGATGGCCTCGGCCCGCCCAATAAACGTCGCCTGATCAGTAATCTCTTCTGTATAGGCCGCCGCGATCGAGACCTTTGGCGCGGGGGCGTCTGACTGATCCTGTGCCGTAACTGAGTGCGGAAGGATGGACCATGCGATTACAGCGAGAGATGCGCCTATTGTCCTGAAATATCCGCGACGGCGGTATGTGGGCTTCTTAAATGCAAAGGACATGATGGCGCCTCGTTCATACTAAAGATAA
Source organism: Ruegeria sp. G2 (assembly GCF_056533505.1). Taxonomy (NCBI): domain Bacteria; kingdom Pseudomonadati; phylum Pseudomonadota; class Alphaproteobacteria; order Rhodobacterales; family Roseobacteraceae; genus Ruegeria; species Ruegeria sp. G2. Next base: position 373,279 of record NZ_JBQFON010000001.1, read on the forward strand.
TGCGCCCGGGCATAAGATATGCGCGGACGAGTCGAGTGATGTTTCAGGCAGGATGGCGGGTTTGGCGCAGTTTCTCAAGCATGTTGAGACTTCCTGCGAAGTTCAGATGATAAAGAATTTCTTTCCAATTGGCAGACTTAGCTTGCGCCAACAGCAGATTTGCAGAGGAAAGGGCACCTTTTTAGGGCCAGTGGGTCTGCTGAATAAAACACGACAGAGGATTGCTCAGCCCTCTGCCGCTGCATTCACAGATGAAGATTTGTTGTTATTTACGCGTCCCTGCGAAGCGATTCTGCCAGTCTTCACGTTGCTCATCGGTGACCTTGGCGAACAGCACATCGGGAACCGTGAAGTCGTGGCCTGCGGGTAGGGCACGCAGTGCGGCGTCGACGTCATCAGGCCAGCTAGTGTCCAGCGTGTTCATCGCGCTGAGCATTTTTGCCGAAGTTTCAGGAATAAACGGCGCGCTCAGAACCGCATAGAGTCGGATCAAGTTCAGCCCCAGCCTAACTTGAACCGCAGCCAGCGCCGGGTCTTCCTTGAAAGTTGACCAGGGGGCCGCGGCCTGCAGGTATTCGTTGCCCGCGACCCAGATCGCCCGCAACTCCTGCGCAGATTTACGCACTTCCATTGCTTCCATGTGGCCCTCATAGGCGCGGATGCGTCGGGTCAGTTCTGCGATAAGCGTTTGCTCATGCTCACCATATTCACCATCACCCGGAACGGCCTCACCGAACTTGGAGCGGCAGAACTTGGTGATCCGGCTGACAAAGTTGCCCAGAACGTCAGCGAGGTCTTTGTTGACCGATTGCTGGAAGTTTTCCCAGGTGAATTCGCTGTCGCTGCTTTCCGGCGCATGGCTCAAAAGCCACCAGCGCCAGTAGTCGGCAGGCAGAAGCTCCAGCGCCTGATCCATGAACACGCCGCGCCCTTGTGAGGTTGAGAACTGGCCGCCGTCATAGTTCAGATAGTTGAATGATTTCAGGTGATCGACCATCTTCCACGGCTCGCCCGATCCCAGAATGGTAGCCGGGAAGCTGAGCGTGTGGAACGGCACGTTGTCTTTGCCCATGAACTGGACGTAACGCACGTCATCTGCGCCTTTGTCGGTGCGCCACCAGCATTCCCACTCGGCATCGGACTTACCGTTGGCATCCGCCCATTCCTTTGCGCAGGCGATGTATTCGATGGGCGCGTCGAACCAGACGTAGAAGACCTTGCCTTCCATTCCAGGCCAGTCCTGATCGCCTTTCTTAACCGGAACACCCCAATCCAGATCGCGGGTGATCCCGCGGTCCTGCAGACCGTCGCCATCATGCAACCATTTCTTTGCAATCGAGGTGGTCAGGATCGGCCAGTCAGTCTTGCTGTCAATCCACGCATCCAACTGATCCTTCATAGCGGATTGGCGCAGATACAGGTGCTTGGTCTCGCGCACCTCTAAATCAGTCGAACCGGAAATCGCTGAGCGGGGCTCGATCAGGTCGGTCGGGTCCAACTGTTTGGTGCAATTCTCGCACTGATCACCACGCGCGCGATCATAGCCGCAATTGGGGCATGTACCCTCGATATAACGGTCAGGTAGAAACCTGCCGTCGGCGTTTGAATAAACCTGCTTCTCGCTGACCTCGCGGATCAGCCCGGCCTCATCCAGTTTGCCTGCGAAGTGCTGGGTCAGGTTACGGTTCTGATCGCTGGATGAACGGCCAAAGTGGTCAAAACTCAGACCAAAGCGTTTGGCGATGTCTGCCTGCACCGCATACATATCGGCGCAGTATTCCGCGACGGGTTTGCCCGCTTTCGCCGCAGCCAGTTCCGCAGGGGTGCCGTGTTCGTCGGTTGCGCACAGGAACATGACCTCATTCCCCCGACCACGCAGATAGCGCGCGTATAGATCGGCGGGCAACTGCGAGCCGATCAGATTGCCGAGGTGTTTGATCCCGTTGATATAAGGGATCGCCGAGGTGATGAGAATCCGAGCCATTTTGCGTTTCCAGATAACTGTCTGCGCGCCCGTCTACAGTATGTCGGCGGTTAGCAAAAGGCCGGGTTTTGCGACTCTGTGTATTTCACACTGAAATCGCGCTTAGTGCTTTTCACGCGAACCTTTCAGCAATCTGCCAATCGTAAACGAAGTACGCGGCGCATAGACGTAATTTGTCCGTTCGTCGGGCGTTGGGCGAGAGCGCATGCGGGCAAGGCCGAACACGATCAGGAATGCATGACCCAGAGCCACGAAGGCAAATAGGGCGCCAGGGCCGAACTGCTGGATCAACGTGGATGAGATGTATGGTGAGGCAATCGCCCCCAGCGCGTACCAAAACATCAGCGCCGCGGCCAGTTCCACGCGTTGTTCGGTGGTGGCAAAGTCATTTGCATGGGCTGATGAAACCGAGAAGATCGGGAATGTGGTCAGGCCGAAAAAGCCCGCTGTCAGCATGACGCCGACTGTGCCGGTTCCGCTGGCCAACATTGTGATGCCGCAACTTAAGACCGCTGCGGCCGATAACCAGATCAACACCCAGCGTCGGTCATATTTGTCGGCCAGCCAACCCAGCGGGTACTGCGCCAGCGCGCCGCCCAGAACGAATGAGGCCAGAAAGAACGCAATCTGATCTACAGCCAGCCCCACCTCCTGACCGTAAACCGGGCCGACCATTCGAAATGAGGCCGAGCTTAGGGCCGCGACGATCACTCCGGCCACTGCAAGCGGTGAGTTTTGCCACGCCAGCCGGGGCCGTAAGCGTGGTGCGTCCGGGGTTTTGGGTTGGCTCGCGCGTGTTAGCGTCAAAGGCAGTAGCGATGCGCAGCATAAGATGGCCAGAAGATTATATGAAACATAGGATGCCGGAGGCAGAACCGCGATGATCAACTGCGCGCAAAGCGAGGCGCCCAGATCTGCGATGCGATAGCTTCCCATCACACGTCCACGTGATTCATTTGTGACCTTTGCATTTAGCCACGCCTCAATCACCGTGTAGCACCCGGCAACGCAAGTGCCCGACGCGATCCGTAGGATGGCCCAAACATAGGGGTTCTCAGTCAGCGTGTGTCCCAACAACCCCATCGCACCCAAGGCGGTGCAAACGGCAAATGCGCGCGAGTGTCCGACGCTTCCCATCAGGCGCGGTGCCCACCAGCAGCCAATGAAAAAGCCGAGGAAATGCGAAGACCCCAACAGACCGATCTGTTCTGTCGAAAAGTTCAGTGTCAGGCCCGAGATCGCATCCAATGGCCCGACACCGCCGGTCGACAATTGCAATAGTATGACCGAAAGAAAAAGTGCGGCAAATGAAATGATCGTACGCATGATGGGGGCAGCTTGTCTTTATTGTCACGAATTGCGCGTGTCTATTCGACACCTTAGCGTCGTTTTTTGGCGTTCCTTGGTTAATACTGTTTAATGATTTCAGCTCGGATGTTTAAACCAATCATTGGCTGTACCAGATCAGGATAGCCTGACGCACCAAATTCGTGCCGATTAAGCGCGCCCACCAACCTTATGAACAGGTTGTCTAGATCATCCACTGCGCTGCCCGGTCTTCGATAAAGATCGGCTTTCAGCGTTACGGGACGGGTTACATCACGCACTGTCAGATCACCCGTTACTGTCGCGCCTTCCGAGATGCGACCAGTGGGTCCAAGTTGAATTTTGGTCGTGACGAACCGAATGGTTGGATATCGGGCAGCGTTCAACACGCTACTGCCTAGCATTGGACCGCGCGCAAAGGGCAATTTCGTACGAGCTCGGGCCACGTCCATCACAACATCGACCCTACTGTTTTGAAGGCGTCTCGTGTCGATTAGAATCTGCGCCGTCTGAACTGGCATCGTACCTGTTTGTGCTGTGCCAGACAGAGTGTAGGTAAATTCAACCGAGCTGCGCGCCGTTGCCAGAACGTACGGGGTGAGTGCTGCATGAGCGTCGCGCGCGAACGGTAGAGCCGCAAGGCCAGCGATGAGTGTGCGGCGCGTGAGGTCGGTCATGCCAATGCCGTGTCGCCGCGTGGCCTTGAGCGTTTCAAGAGCATCAGCAGGATGGCGATGTTCATGCCATTCCAAACGATGCCGTTGATAAAGGCGAGTTGATAGTTGCCGGTTACATCGTAGATCCAGCCGGACATCCAGCCGCCCAGAGCCATGCCCAGAATGGTCATCATCAAGACTAAGCCGACGCGCGCGCCGGCCTCTTGTGGCGGCATGTATTCGCGCACAACCAGCGCGTAGCTTGGCACGATACCACCCTGCGCCAATCCAAACAGCATGCTGACAACGTATAGCGAAACCATTCCGTCGTAGGGCAGAAACAGGAACAATGCGATACATTGCAGGGTCGAGCCGATCAGCAGCGTGGAAAGTCCACCCAATTGGTCCGCAACCAGCCCCGAGATTATTCGGCTGACCACACCTCCCAGTAGCATTAGTGACAGCATTTCAGCCCCGACCGCTGGGCCGTAGCCGAGGCCGATGCAATAGGACACGATATGGACCTGTGGCATCGACATTGCCACGCAGCAGCCGATACCCGCCAACCCGAGGATGTATTGCAGGGCGCGGGGTGAAAAGCCGACGCTCTGAGCCTTGATCTGTGCTGCTGCTGCTGCGGTGCTGTGCGCTTCGACCGGAACTTGGCGACGCAAGAGCAGTGACAGGGGTATGACAACGACCAGAGTGATGAGGGCGAGGCTCAGGTAAACCTGTTGCCATCCTTCGCGCTGTAGAATGCCCGATAACAGCGTGGGCCAGATTGCACCTGACAGATAGTTGCCGCTGGCCACCAGCGCCACAGCAACCCCGCGCCTGCGCATGAACCAATGCGAGATATCGGCGATCAGTGGTCCAAACCCGATCGATGTTCCAAGACCCAGCAACAGATGCGCGACTGAAAGGAGGGCAATGTTCGGTGCAAGGGTGGCCAGCAAATAGCTTAATGCGCTTAAGAGGGCGGCCCCGATCAGAGCCTTTGTCACGCCCAGATTATCCACCAGCTTGCCAAGCCACATGTTGCCAAAGGCAAAACCGATCATGGTGAGCGTATAGGGCATCGATGCGGCAGCTCTGCCTGCTCCAAAATCGGCCTCGATGGCGGGCATCACGACAACCACAGCCCACATACCCACATTGACCACCATTGCGATGGCCAGAGTGATCAGCAGGCGAAGCCAGGAGTATCGGCTGTCATGGATCGGATGTGTCATGCGGGCACGCTAGGGTGCAAGTTCTGCTTTGACCAGTCACAAGTTATGTGAACGTGGGTGCGTTTCCGGTTTTGATCTGTTGTAACTGCAGGCCGAAATGGGGGGCCGTCCGCGTCACGTGCCAACTGGCCGGGGGCAGGGCGCGGGCGCGGCGGCGGGTCAGGTGCCAACTGCAGGCCTCGTCCCGATAAGTCGGCTCCATATGCCAGCGCGTCTCGATCCCCTGCGCGCCGCCATCGTCAGGTGTCAGCAACAGTCCCAGAGGGGCCTGACCCGATGTGCCACCCTGTTCGGCGGCCAGATGCAACCGCCGAACAGGGGTCAGACCCGGCGGGCCGGGCAGGTCGCCGATAACCAGGGGCGCGGCACCACTGCGCAAGGCTTCTTCCATGCACCACAATAGGTCCTCGGGTTTATCAGGGCGGATCAGCAGAAACCGGGACGGGTCAGCAAAAGGTAACATGCCTTCGGGATGCAGCTGGACGACCTCCCACGCCGGGGCAATCCACATTACCGGACCCTGAGTTTGCCCCGCCACCCACAGGGCAAAACTGCGTCGAGCAGGGCCGCAGGCCTCGTGCACACGGGCCAGTTGTAGGCTGATCTGTGGGTGCAGGGCCACCCCGGGCGGGGTGCGCGCGGGCTTGCGGCCAAGAAGATGGGTGGACATGCTGATCAAACTAGCATGTTCCTACTTTGTTCTCAATTGAGGATTGCCATCAGCGCGACAAAATCAGGCGTCCGTCAGCAAACTGGATATTCGAGAACCGATGCAGATATTCCATCCCCAGCAGCGATTGATCCAGATCGCCCTCATTGATCGAGGCCGGGATATTGCGATCAGTAATCGGGCCCAGAGACAAGCTGTCCAACCGAACCGGCGCGGTGCGCACGATACCATTGGCCGTTGAGGCGCGGCCGAGATAGTTCAATTGATCCGTATCGATTCCAATTCGTTCGGCATCTTTCGGACTAATGACGATATTGCTGGCCCCGGTATCGACCAGAAAGGTTACGGCTTTGCCATTTACAAGCATCGGCAAATAGTAGTGTCCATCATACGAACGGGGCACTTCGATCCTCTGATCGGTTACGGTCAGCTGTGGGGTAGGGCTGACGGTCGAACGGATGTCATCCCACAGTCCGACTACGGCGATAACGCCAATAAAGATGAACACCCAAGCCGCGACCTGCTGCATGGTTTTGCCCAATGACTGGCGGTTTTGAGTGAAAAACCACATCAACAGGGCGGCTCCCAGCAGAACCAGATAGGTCAATCGCCCAAAATCTTCGCCGTCCATTCAATCACCCGAATACAGTTGTCTGATGCCAATATGGTGCCTCAGGAGGCGAAACCAAAGGCTTTGAGGCCATCCAGGATGAACTGAACCGATAGTGCGGCCAGCAGCATACCCAGCAGCCGTGTCAGTACGTTCAACCCGGTTTTGCCCAAGATGCGAGCAATCAGACCTCCGGCCAGAAAGAACACAAAAACAACCAGCATGACGCCCAGCATGACGGCACAGGCGGCTGCGATCCCCTGAATGCCGGGGTTTTGTCCCGCCAATAGAATGATGGTTGCAATCGACCCGGGGCCTGCGATCAACGGAATGGCCAACGGGAACACCGACGGGTCAGGATGCTCTTCCTCTTCCGCACGGTTCTCGCGCCGCTTGTTGCGCCGCTCGAACAGCATGTCGAGCGCGGTCAGGAACAACAATGCGCCGCCGGCCACTTTGAACGCAGGCATCGAGATACCAATAAAGCCCAGAACCGCCTCACCAAACGCGGCGAAGGCGATCAGGATGAAAACGGCGGTCAAGCAACTGCGAATGGCAATCTTACGGCGCGTTGCGGCATCCATGTCCTGTGTCAAAGCAACAAAGACCGGCGTAGTGCCGAACGGGTCGATCACCACGAACATCGTGGTGAAAGCGGTTATGAAAAAGGCCATGTCGATCATGCTGCGCTCTCTGCCTGTTCCAAGCGTTCTGCGGCGGCGACCCAAAGGGCCTCAGCCTTTTGCATGGCCTCGACCACCTCGGCGAACTTGCGGTTCCAGGTTTCCAGATCGTTGATCCGGTCGTCTTCATAGAGCGCCGGATCCGCCAGCTTGGCCGATAGCTTGTCGTGCATATCCGTGAGTTTCTCGACCCGATCTTCACATTTGCGCAGATCTGCGCGCAGCGCCAATACCGTCTCGCGTGATGCACGTTTGGGTTTGGCGGTCTGTGGCTTCTCTTTGACCGGTTTTTCGCGGGACAACAGAAGGGAGCGATAGGCCTCAAGATCGCCGTCGAAGGGCTTCACGTTGCCATCCGAGACCAGCCATAGCCGGTCAGCGACCAGCGACAGTAGATGCATGTCGTGGCTGACCAAGATAACCGCGCCGGAATAGGCTGTCAGCGCTTCGACCAGCGCTTCGCGGCTTTCGATGTCCAGGTGGTTCGTCGGCTCGTCAAGGATCAGCATGTGCGGTGCGTCGATTGTAGCAATCAGCAGCGACAAACGCGCCTTTTGCCCACCTGACAGACGACCGACCAGCGTTTCCGCCTGATCCGAATTCAACCCGAACCCCGCCAGGCGCGAGCGCCACTTGCCGGGTGCCTCATTCGGGCGCAGGCGGCGCAGGTGATCCAAGGGCGTTTCGTCCACATGCAGCTCATCCACCTGATGCTGCGCAAAATAGCCGATGCGCAGCTTGGAACTGCGGGTCATTTTTCCCGCCATCAGGGGCAGTCGGTCGGACAGCAGTTTCGAAAGGGTCGACTTGCCTTGACCGTTCTTGCCCAGCAAAGCGATGCGATCGTCCTGATCAATGCGTAGGTTCAGTCGTCGCAGAACCTCGGTCTCACCATAACCGGTCACGCCTCCTTCAAGCTGGATGATCGGGGGCGACAGCTCTTCCGGCTCGGGGAAGGAAAAGGCGCGCAAAGCTGCCTCTTGTGGGGTTGAGACCAGCTGGATGCGCTCAATCATTTTGAGGCGAGATTGGGCCTGTACGGCCTTTGACGCTTTGTAACGGAAACGATCCACGAAACTTTGCAGATGTGCGATGCGTGCCTTGGCTTTGGCATTTTCGGATTCGGCTTGCGCCAGACGTTCGGCGCGGCGTTCGGCAAACTTGTCGTAGGGAACCGCGTAATAGGTCAGCTTGCGGTCTTCGAGATGCAGAATTGAGCCCACCGCACGATTTAGAAGCCCACGGTCGTGGCTGATGATGATGACAGTATGTGGGTATTTCGCCAGATAGCTTTCCAGCCACAGCGCACCTTCGAGGTCCAGATAGTTGGTCGGTTCGTCCAGCAGCAGCAGATCTGGCTGAGAAAACAGCACTGCCGCCAGCGCCACGCGCATCCGCCAGCCGCCCGAGAAATCCGAACAGGGCTTCAGCTGATCTTCATCGTCAAAGCCCAGTCCTTTGAGGATCGAGGCCGCGCGCGCTTCAGCCGACCAAGCGTCGATATCAGTCAGACGTGTTTGAATCTCGGCAATCCGATCCGGATCGGTCGCGCTGTCAGCTTCGACCATCAATGAACTTCGTTCGACATCCGCTGCCAGAACGGTGTTGATCAGCGAGACATCCGACGACGGCACCTCCTGCGCCACGCCGCCGATCCGCGCGCGTTTCGGTAACGAGATATTGCCTGATTCCAGCGACAGCTCACCACGGATCAACCGGAAGAGCGTCGTCTTTCCGGTACCATTGCGCCCAACAAGGCCGACCTTGTGGCCGTCGGGAATGGTCGCACTGGCCCCGTCGAACAGGGGACGGCCCTCAACGGCATAATTTATATTCTCAATCCGTAGCATGAGGCGCTCTTATCAGAGCATCAAAGACGCCGCCAGAGGTCACCATGTTCAAGCCAGAAGCAATGTGTTAGCGCTGTTCCGGTTCGTCTTCCAAACGGTTTCGATATGCGTGCGGCTCAATCACCTCCGACCCTGATAACGCTGATCTTTGCAACGGCACTCTCGGTTCTGACACTGAACATGTTCCTGCCGTCGCTTGCGCATATGAGCGAAGATTTTGGTGTGGATTATGGCCTGATGAACGTATCTGTGGCCGGGTATCTATGTGTCTCGGCGTTCTTGCAGTTGATCGTCGGGCCGCTGTCGGATCGTTACGGGCGTCGGCCCGTCCTGCTGATCGCGATGACAATATTTGTTGCCGCATCAATCGGGTGCGTGCTGGCAGACTCGATCTGGGCATTCCTTACATTTCGGATGGTACAGGCGGCGGTGGTGGCCGGGCCAGTTCTGTCGAGCGCTTCGATCCGCGACCGATATCCCCCAAATGAAGCAGCCAGCAAACTGGGTTACGTCGCGATGGCGATGGCGCTGGCACCGATGCTTGGACCGATGCTGGGCGGTGCGCTGGACATGCTGTTCGGTTGGCGCGCCGGGTTCGTAATGTATTCGTTTCTTGGAGCAGGGGTACTGCTGCTGTTGTGGTTCGACATGGGTGAAACCAACACCAACCGATCCTCAACCTTCGCCGCGCAACTGCGCGAATACCCTCATCTGTTTCGCGCACGCAGGTTCTGGGGCTACGCCTTATGCGCTGCGTTCTCTATCGGCGGTTTTTTCAGTTTCATCACCGGCGCACCGCTGGTCGCTGCGGCCTGGTTTGATCTCAGCCCCGCCATGCTGGGCCTTGGGATCGGGATCATCACGGGCGGTTTTATGGTCGGCAACTTTGTCACCGGGCGCATCGCAAAGCGCACTCAACTCACCACAATGATCCTATTCGGTCGGATCGTGGCGTCGGTCGGGCCGTTTTGCGGCTTGCTGCTATTCATCGGCAACACGGGCTCGGTCTGGGTGTTTTTCGGTTCCGCCATCTGCGTTGGTTTCGGAAATGGTCTGACCAATGCAAATGCCTCGGCCGGGGTGATGTCGGTGCGCCCGAAACTGGCAGGCAGTGCTGCCGGCCTGTCAGGCGCACTGATCGTGGCACTGGGTGCAGTCTTGACCATGATGACCGGGACGTTCGTAAGCCCTGAAAACGGGCCTTATCTAGTGCTGAGCATGATGTGCGGCAGCAGCTTTGCGGGTCTTTTGGCAGTGCTCTATGTCCGACGGTTGGATCGTACCGACCCACTGCCTGAGGCGATCTGAGCGATAAACGATCATAACGCTTTTCATGAGACAAATACCGTGTTAGGCGGCGCGCGATGGATTTCGGCGCAGGTTTTGCGCCCTTAAGTCAAGGAGAGGCCAATATGGCACTGGAACGCACATTCTCGATCATCAAGCCCGATGCAACCCGCCGCAATCTGACTGGCAAGATCAATGCCAAGTTCGAAGAAGCTGGCCTGCGCATCGTTGCGCAAAAGCGCATCCACATGACCAAAGCCCAAGCAGGCAAGTTCTACGACGTCCATGCTGAGCGTCCGTTCTATGACGAACTGTGCGAATTCATGTCGTCGGCACCGGTTGTTGTTCAGGTTCTGGAAGGCGAAGGAGCAATTGCGAAGAACCGTGAAGTTATGGGTGCGACCAACCCCGCTGACGCGGCTCCCGGCACCATCCGCGCCGAGTTCGCCGAGTCGGTTGGCGAAAACTCGGTCCACGGTTCGGACGCTCCCGAAACTGCAGCGGTTGAGATCGCCTACTTCTTCTCGGGCATCGAGCTGGTCGGCTAATCTGTCGTCAGATCAGGGTTTAGGCCGTGGCCTCGTTGGGCGCGGCCTTTTTTGTTGCTTAGACAGGTTTGAGGTCACTTGCCGTTACACGCACGCCAACGGCATCCAGATCTGAAATCAACTGGCTTTCAGGCGCCCGACTGGTGCTGGCCTTGATCGCATCGAACCGTTCACGCAATGCCTTCTTTTCCTCGCCTTTACAGTCATTCCATGGGCGTCCTTGCAAGCCCATGACTAAGACATAGTAGCCGATGAAATGCGGGCGGGTTCCAGCCTGCAACAGGCGAGCATATGCCTCATCAGCACCAAGATCGCGCAACTCCTGAGCTGTCATAATTCCCGCCCGTGCGCAGGCCTGTTCGAACGCTGGGCCAAGATTCCGGATTGATGAAATCGGGTCAGACATGCCTTGTCTTATCCGGTCCGACGTGGCCTGTCATCTGACAAGGTTGTTTGCTGTAGTCTATTCCGCTACCCAAACGTCAGGGGAGCGAAGCATGAACGACATAAGCCTAAAGAATCTTGCGCAAAATCTAGACCTAACAAACCCGCCCGAGGGGTTTGTCGATGACCCATTTTCCTTTTACGATGCTTTGCTCGAATACGCACCGATACTGCGTCAACCAGATGGTTCCGTACTGTTGTCTCGTCATGCAGATCTGGATGCGATTTATCGCAACACGACGCTCTATTCTTCGGACAAAGAGGCAGCGTTTGGTCCGAAATTTGGAGTTGGCTCGCCGCTGTTCGAGCATCACACAACGTCGCTGGTGTTCTCTGACCCGCCGCTCCACACACGGGTGCGTAAAATCATGACCTCGGCCCTGACGCCGCGCGCAATTGCGCGGATGGAGCCGGGTTTGATCGAAACTGTTGATGTATTGCTCGACGACATGGAAGGCAAAGCACAGGTGGATCTGATTGAGGATTTTGCATCGACGATTCCGATCCAGATCATTGGTAATCTGCTGGACGTCCCTATGGATGAACGTGCACCGCTAAGGGATTGGTCTTTAGCCATTCTTGGTGCTTTGGAACCCGCTTTGACGGAGACACAACTGGAAATAGGCCACAGCGCGGTACGTGAATTTAAAGCCTACCTTCAGGACCTCGTTGCCCGTCGCCGTGCAAAACCGGGTGATCCTGAGATTGATGTTTTGACCCGCCTGATCCGAGGTGAGGGTGCAGATGAAAAATTAAGCGAAATTGAGCTGCTACAGAATTGCATCTTCATCCTGAACGCGGGTCACGAGACCACTACCAATCTGATCGGCAATGGGTTGGCATTGCTGAACGACCACCCGGAACAACGCAAACGCCTGCTGGATAATCCTGACCTGATCGCTTCGACAGTCGAGGAGGTCTTGCGCTTTCGGTCGCCCAATCAGTTTGGTAACAGGGAAACCACGGCAGAGGTTGAGATCGGGGGACATCAGATCGCCAAAGGAACGAACCTGCACCTTTGTATCGGGGCAGCGAACCGCGATCCCGAGGTCTTTCCCGACCCCACGCGTTTTGACATCACGCGCAAACCGAACCGGCATCTGGCGTTCGCAGGCGGTCCGCATGTCTGCGTTGGCCTGACTCTTGCGCGGCTTGAAGGTCGCGTGGCGCTAGGGCGATTGCTGAACCGGTTTCCTGATTACCAAGTTCAGGGACCTAGGGTGCGAGGCGGCCGCATTCGCTTTCACGGGTACGCCTCGCTGCCTGCGATTCTTTAGTTATTTCACAATGCCTTGCGGCTTGAATTTCAATTATCAAAACTTGCGTGAAAGCCTCAGAGTCGTCTCCAGACCGGGCTTGCAGTTCCGGGCCTGAAAGCTGCCCCCGTGCATATGCGAGATGGCCGCTACAAGTGCGAGACCTAGCCCCGCATTACGCCCAGTCCGTGCGGGATCAAGTGTGACGAAGGGCATCTGCAACCGGGACAGATCGTTTTGCGGAACACCGGGGCCACGATCACGGACGCTAAGCAATGCATAATCCTCCTCTTCCCGGATTTCGATGGTGATCGCAGTGCCGGGAGGCGCATAGCGCATCGCGTTTTCGAGCAGGTTTGACAATGCCTGAGAGAGAAGTGGGCGGTGACCCTGGATCGGTTCGGCGTTACCAACAACTTCAAGTCGGATGTTCTGATCAGAAGCGACAGGTTCATACAGTTCAACCACATCCCCGACCAGTTGCAGCAAATTAACCTGCTCGAACTGCTCGCGCCCCAAACCGGCTTCTGCCCGCGAGATCTCGGTCAATTGGCTGAGGACGCGCAGCAGATGATCAATTTCCCCAGTCGCACGGGCCAAATCGATATCACGGTCCTGTTCGCTTTTTCCGGGTTCGGCCAGAGACTCAACGCGCTGACGAAGTCGCGACAGGGGCGAGCGCAGGTCGTGAGCGATTGAGTTGGAAGTTGTGCGCAGGTTGCTGATCAGCTCTTCGATGCGATCAAGCATGTTGTTCAAAGTGCCTGCAACTTGGTCGAATTCGTCACCTGTTCCACGCAAGGGCATGCGCAGCGCCAGATCGCCTGAAACGATATTGTCGGCGGTGTCGGCAATATCCTTTAGCCGCGAGAACACAAGCCGAGTTAGCAGCCAACCGGTCAACAGGCTTAGCGCAAGTGCGGTCACCAGTGCCAGGGCGACCGAGCGGAGAAGAACACGATCAAATTGCTGTCTGGCCAGCGCATCTCGCCCAACCAGCAATCTTTCACCACCCGGCAATCTGATGGAAGCAGCAGAAATCGGAACGTGTTGATCGGTATCCCCTTTGCGCAACTGCAGGTCGACCCACCCACTGCCCGCTGTGATTCCTTCGGGCCAATGAGATAAATTTCCCGCCAGCTTTGTACCCTGCCGACCGGTTAACAGATACAACGCATCGCGCTCGGCCGCTGTTGGCAATCGCCTCTCGATCGCAGTGATCAAACCGATCATGCCGTGCCGTTCATACTCATCCGCCAATCCGGTGAGCTCAGCCGACACGACCGAGCGCGTTTCGCCCGTAATCGTGCGGTTGGCAGTCACATAGACCATCGCAAGCACCGCCGCTGTTAGCAACGTGCTGAGAACCATACTGGCCAGAACCAGCCGCGTACGTGAATTTTTGAGCGACAGGCGCAGGTTATCCATCCGAAACCATGTAACCGGCCCCACGGACCGTTTCAATAATCGGGTCGGCCCCGTCTTCATCGAGTTGGCGGCGAAGCTTCGAGATATGCACGTCGACTACATTGGTGTTCGGATCAAAGTGATAATCCCACACCCCTTCTAGCAACATGGTGCGCGAGACGACTCGGTTCTTGCGCCGCAGAAAGAACTCCAGAATCTGAAATTCGCGCGGGGTTAGAGTGATTTCCCGGCCACTGCGCGTGACTTTGCGGGTCAACAAATCCATCTCAAGATCGCGGCAGGCGAGGGAAGGGGTTTCTTCTGACTCTTGTGGACGGCGCAGCAGCGCCTCGATCCGAGCGTGGAGCTCCTGGAACGAAAATGGTTTGACCAAATAGTCGTCAGCGCCAGCACGCAGGCCTTTAACGCGTTCGTCGACCGCGCTCATGGCGGTTAGCATCAGCACAGGTGTTTTTACCCCGGCTGCACGCATTGATTTGATCAGCGACAACCCGTCCAAGCCTGGCAACATTCGATCCAGCACGACTGCGTCAAATCCGCCATCGGTGGCGTGGTACAACCCTTCGCGGCCGTCTGATGCAACTTCGACAACGTACCCTTCTTCGCCAAACCCTTTGGCAATGAAGTCCCGTGTGTCTTGGTCATCTTCAACGATTAACAGGCGTCTACTCATAATCAGGGCTCCTTCACATCGGGATTTAAACACACATACTGTTTGAAAAAAACATGCCGGGTGCGATGCCGCACCCGGCTGTTCCGGCGGCGCGTGGACAATCCGCGTCGGCCAGAAATAAGCGCACCAGATTTCCCCATCATGTGGCGCGCTTAGGTGTGGGGTCAGACGATTTCGACCGCGACAAATATTTGGTTGCCGCCACGGTTGATAAGAACCAACGCAGGATCGGTCTTTTCGCTTTCCAGTGCTTCCTTCAGCGCATCCGGCGAAACCGTATCCAGATTGCCTAGCCGGACGATAACATCGCCGCGTTGCAAACCAGCTTTGGCCGCAGGGCTTTCAGGCTGGAGATCGGTGACAACAACGCCATCGACAGATTCCGCGACGCCAACTTCTGCACGGGCGCTTTCAGTCAGAGGAGCCACGATAACGCCAAGTTTGGTGCCTTCGAACTTGTCTTCCGCCACGCTGTCAGTAGCCGCTGATGCCGCCTGATGTTGGCCGATCGTCAGCTTGATCTGTTCTTCCTTGCCGTTGCGCAGAACTGTCAATGTGCTGTCGGTGCCAACTTTGGTGGTTCCAACCAGAACGGGAAGTTCATTACTGGATTCAACGGTATCGTCGTTGAAAGTCAGGATCACGTCGCCTTGCTGCAGCGCGCCATCGGCGGGGCTGTCCGGGACAACATCGGATACCAGGGCGCCGGTAGCGACATCAATTCCCATTGCTGCCGCCAATTCGGGGCTCACATTCTGAATCGAAACACCCAACCACCCGCGGCTGACTTCACCGTCATCCAGCAGATCAGCTGTAATGTGATCGACAATATTGGATGTGACCGCAAAACCCAATCCAACCGAACCTCCGCTTGGCGAATAGATTGCCGAGTTCACCCCGATTACTTCACCTTCCATATTGAACAGCGGTCCACCCGAGTTACCCTTGTTGATGGCGGCATCAGTCTGGATGAATTCGGCGTACGGTCCTTCCGAAATATTGCGGCCCTTCGCCGATACGATGCCAGTCGTAACAGTCGCGTTCAGACCGAACGGGTTGCCGATGGCCACCACGTCTTCGCCGACGCGGATGACATCGCTGTCACCCAGTTCGACGGCCTGCAAGTCTTCACCGGCATCGATCTTGAGTACGGCAATATCCGTTAGCGGATCAGTGCCTATGACTTCAGCTTGGAACGTACGGTCATCGCTCAGGCGGACGGTCACTTCAGTTGCGTTGTCGACAACGTGGTGATTGGTCACGATGTAACCCGCCTCGTCCAGCACGAATCCAGAGCCCAAACCCTGGCTTGGACCGCGCTGTGGCATGTTGAACCCTTCCGGGCCTCCAAAGCGTTCAAAGAATTCACCAAAGGGGTGACCTTCGAAATTGAAGTCCTGCCCCTGCGCCTGTTTTGGCGTTGCGTCTTGTTTGGCGATGATTGTCACCACCGAGGGTGAAACCGTTTCGACCAGATCAGCCAGCGCCTCGTCTGCCATTGCGGGCAGAACGGTTGTGGCCAGCATTGCCGCGCCCAGTGCGCCAGCCCCCATCCAGCTGGATGTGCTTGGTAGAAGCAGTGAGGATTTCCGGATGCTCATTTTGACTCCTGTCTGTGTTTGGCGGTTGATCCCGCGCATTCAGACAGGAGATGCCCCAGCAACCTTGGGATATCCTGAGAGAAAAATTAAGAAACCTTAATTTCGCCACGTTTCGCCGCTTTAATGACTCTGTTCGAAAGGGCTAAACAGCGAGAATCAGCTTGTGAGCATCGGGGCGAATCGGTGGATTGTTGCCGACGAAGTCAATAATTTCGGAAAAGTATTGAATTGAATCATTTTTGTTAACAAAGAAACGGCGCGTGGACGGCCCGTCGAATTTCTCCCCTTAAAGTTGTATCGCGCAATCGATCTAATCTTTGAGTGCGTGTGTAGGTGTCTATGAAATAGGCGCAATGGGCGTATCGATGAACTATTAACGCTGTATTTGCTCCGAATAGAGCTAAGGAGCTGCAACCACTGGTAGAGTCTTGAGTGTTGTATTGTTGCGCAAAAGCCAAACCGTCTTCGCTCAAATTTACCATTTCGTCCAATTTTACATTGTTTGAACGCATCTGATCGGCGACATTGGTTATGCCCAAGTGAAGGGGGCCTGAGACACTAGGGGGTGTCAAAGGCACATCTCAGTCTCCACAGCGCTGAGCGGCATGTTAACGAGGGGGTCTTGTTTAGGTTCTGCAGCTCAAAGTCGGACAGCCTGATTGGCGATCTGATAGTGCTTTAGAGATTGGTGAAAGTGGTAGTCCTGTTTTTGGGCATACGGCCCGGTCGAAAACGACCGGGCCGTGTTTATTTCGGGTGAAGCCCAGAAGGTTGGCGGGCTGCCCACTCTGCCCAATCCTCTGGTGTATCTAGATCCAACAGCGCATTTTGGCTGGGCAGGCGATGAAGGTGAACTGCATCCTTGTGACGCCGTACGACAGATTGTGCACCAATGTCACCGTTTAGTTCTGTTAGTTCTGCAAAGAGAGAGCGATCAAAGATCACCGGGTGCCCAGGGACGCCCTGGTTGGTCGCACCGCGCCAAATTCGATTGGCAGGATGGGTTTTGACCGATTGCAGGACATTGCGTAGATCTGCAGTCGTAAGATCCGGCAAGTCGGACAAGAGGATCATCACGGCCTTCGCATCGGCTGGGATAGCCGCCATCGCCCCTTTTAGACTGGCGTTGATACCTTCCCGTGCGTCCGGGATTTCGACCGGCAGCACATCGAGATCTTTCAACACCGTATAGCGTGGATGAGGTATCGGGGGCAGGGCAACGAATACAGGACCAACGGCAATCGCTCTTTGCGCTACACGGCGCAGCAGCGGCACGCCACCCAGTGGCTGCATCAGCTTATCGGTCCCACCCATACGGCTGGATTGGCCAGCGGCGAGCAATATGATGGGAATCTCTTTCATCTCGCCACCATGCCGCCAAGGTCAGATTGTGTCATCCCCGCATTCTTGCACCGTCGGCATCAAATAGAGGCGTGGCGATCACACGGGCCGCGCGCATCCTGCCCAATATCTCAATCGCAACCTCACAACCTTCGGTTGCTTGTTCGGTTGGCAGGAATCCCATTGCTATCGATTTGCGTGCATAGTGGGAATACCCGCCTGACGTGCAGAAGCCGACAACTGAACCATCAATCCATATCGGTTCGTACGCGTTAACATCGGCATCGGCTGCATCGACCTCGAACGCAACCAAACGGCGATTGGTGCCAGCAGCGCGTTCGGCCTCGGCAGCTGCACGGCCAATGAAGTTGCTGTTCTTTGCGAATGAGATGAACCTATCCAGACCGGTTTCCGCGGCGGTATAGTCCGGCGAAAACTCGCGCATCCACGACCCAAAGAACTTGTCCAAACGCAGGCTCATCATCGCACGCATGCCAAATGGTGCGATGCCATGAGGTTTGCCGGCCTGCCATAAGGTCCACCAAAGCTGCCGCTGTGCCATCGGATCACAATAGATCTCATATCCCAGGTCACCGGTATAGCTGACGCGCTGAACGATGCAGTCTGTCATGCCGATGGTCATCTCGCGCACGTCAAGGAACCTATGTGAACTAACATCATCCCGGGTACAGGCCGACAGGACCTCGGTGGCCTTGGGGCCAGCAATCTGAAAGCCGTTCAGCCGGTCACTGATGTTTTCGATGTTTATGCCTTCGTCCTGATTTTGCAGGAACCAGCGCATGTGAAACGCCTGGCTGCCATATGAGGCCGTGACGCGAAACTCATTTTCGCTCAGACAGGACACGGTGAAATCCCCAATCAACTTGCCATTGGGCGACAACATGGGCGTCAACGAAACACGACCCGGTTTCGGAATTCGGCCAGCCATGATGCGATCCAGCCATGCGCGGGCACCGGCACCGGTGATGCGGTATTTGCCAAAATTGTGAACCTCGTTGATCCCCACACCTTCGCGTACGGCGCGGACTTCTCGGCCGGTGGCCTCAAAAGCGTTGGAGCGGCGGAAGGAGGGTGTTTCGAAATCTGGTTCATCCCCTTTGGCAAAGTAGTTCGGAACCTCCAATCCGTACTGCTGCCCCCATACGGCACCGAGATCGCTGAAGATGTCATACATCGGCGTGGTTCGGTTTGGGCGTGCGGCAGGCAGCTCTTCGTTCGGATATGCGACGCTGAACCGTTTCTGATAGTTCTCAATCACTTTGGGGCGCGTGTAGCCGGGGCTGATCCAGTCGCCGAACCGGGCCACATCCATCGCAAACACATCGCGTTCAGGTTCGCCTTCGATCATCCATTGTGCGAGGGTCAGGCCAACCCCTCCGCCCTGGCTAAAGCCGGCCATGACACCACAGGCCGACCAGTAGTTCCGCACGCCGGGCACAGGCCCGACCAGGGGATTGCCATCGGGGGCAAAAGTAAACGGCCCGTGGATGACCGATTTGACCCCCGCCTCAGCCAGAACAGGGAAGCGTCGGTACGCGAATTCGATACTGTCGGTGATCTTGTCGAAATCATCGGGCAGCAGTTCGTGTCCAAATTCCCAAGGGGTTCCGTCAACGGCCCAGGGCTTACAGGGTTGTTCATAGAAACCGATGCACAGCCCGCGACCTTCCTGCCGCAGATAGCTTTCTCCTGCAGGATCCATCACATGCGGATGCTCGCCACCTGCGTCGATAATGGCCTCGATATCAGGGATGGAGTCGGTGACCAGATATTGGTGCTCCATCGGATGAAGCGGGAAATAGATACCGGCCATTGCGCCGACCTCGCGTGCCCAAAGTCCGCCTGCATTGACGATATGTTCGGCATGGATAGTGCCTTTGTCGGTCTCCACATCCCATGTGCCGTCAGGGCGCTGGTTGGTCTCGCGCACCATGCAATGGGTTTCGATCGTGGCACCGCCCATACGCGCGGCCTTGGCATAGGCATGGGTGGTGCCCGAAGGGTCTAAATGCCCGTCTAGGGGGTCATAAAGCGCGCCAAGTATACCATCGGTGTTGGTGATTGGAGCGATCTTCTTGATCTCTTCTGGCCCGACAATCTCAGTCTCAAGGCCCATGAACCGGTGTTTGGCACGCTCGGCCAGTAACATGTCGAAGCGATCCTGATTGTCGGCCAGAGTGACGCCACCCACATGGTGCAGGCCGCAAGACATGCCCGTGATCTCTTCCAGCTCTTTATACAACCGTATGGTATAGCCCTGCAGGGCGGCCATGTTAGTGTCGCCGTTCAGCGTGTGGAATCCACCGGCCGCGTGCCAGGTCGAGCCGCTGGTGAGCTCGGATCGTTCCAGCAGCATCACATCCGACCAGCCAAGCTTGGTCAGATGATAGAGGACCGAACATCCGACGACGCCCCCGCCAATCACTACAACACGGGTGGTGGTTTTCACGATGCAACTCCCTCGGCTTTTGGCCGAGCCTGCCGAGGGCTCTGGCGCAATACTATTCCGTTCGCGACACTGCGCGTCGCTTGTCAATTGCGAGCGCTGCCGAACTTAAAGAGGTCGCACTTTGAGGGCCGTGATCCGGTTGCCCTCGCGTGCGGTGACTTCGAACCGAAAGCCGTGGAATGAAAACACCTGACCGACGATCGGGATCATCTGTGCTTCGTGAATGACAAGACCAGCCAAAGTGTTGGCTTCTTCGTCCGGCAGGGCCCAGTCGAGGGCGCGATTGACGTCGCGGATGGTCATTGCACCTTCGACGAGGAATTGGCCATCATCGGTGCGGGTGACGGGTACTTCTTCGTCGATGTCGAACTCGTCGGCGATCTCACCGACGATTTCTTCCAGAATATCCTCGAGCGTGATCAATCCGCGCAGCGATCCATACTCATCCACAACAAGCGCGAAATGGCTGTGCATCCTAAGAAACTCGCGCATCTGGTCGTCCAGAGTGGTGGTTTCAGGAACGAAATAAGGATCGTTAGCCACCTTTGCGATGTCGAAATTCTTAAGCCGCTCCGGATCGCCATCTGCACCGCCGACTTGGGCGTACATCGCGCGAAACAAGTCCTTGGCATGGACCACACCCACGATGTTTTCCTGTTCCTCCCGAAAAACCGGCAGGCGGGTGTGGGGGCTTTCCAGGCATTGTTTAAGGATCGCCTCGGGTTCATCATCGGCATCAATCATCTCAATATTCGAGCGATGGAGCATGATTTCTTCCACCGCGCGATCACCAAGATCCAGCGCACCCAGAATACGGTCGCGATCTTCCTTTTCGACAACTCCTTCGGAATGGCCCAGTTGCAGCGCGCCAGCGATTTCTTCCCGCACCGCGAGAATGTTGCTGTCAGGGTCGATTTTTACGCCAAACAAGCGCAGCACTCCGCGCACGAGAAGCCGGACGGCGGCTACGACGGGCGAAAACACCGTCACGACAACACCGATAACAGGCGCGACCCATGCGGCAGCCTTTTCAGCGTTTGTAATAGCGTAGGTCTTGGGCAGCACTTCGGCAAAGATCAACACCAGCAAGGTCATCACTAGCGTTGCCAATGCCACTCCGCTTTCGCCGAATAGCCGCGTAAACAGTGCTGTGGCCAGCGAAGCGGCAAGGATGTTGACAAGGTTATTGCCCAACAGGACCGAGCCGATCAGGCGTTCGTTGTCGTCGGTAATATCCAGCGCCTTCTGCGCCCCGCGTGAACCTTTGTCAGCCTGCGCCCTTAGCTTTCCGCGTGATGACGCAGTCAGGGCGGTTTCCGAGCCAGAGAAAAAGCCTGATAGCACAAGGAGAAGAAGAATGGATCCTGTCGTGATCCAGAATGCACTGTCGAGCAAAGAAGAGGTGGGTTCCATCGGTCCTAGGTTATTCTTGTTGCTGCATCCGTTATGGGGCTGCGACCACGTCCGATCAAGGGGTTAGCCTTGATCTGTGGTGTCATCCTTGGCAAGCGGGTGGTGTTCCAGCACCAGTTCCGACAAGCGTTCATCCAGAACATGGGTATAAATCTCGGTTGTGGCGACATCCGCATGGCCCAGAAGTGTCTGGATCGAGCGTAAATCCGCACCATTGGCCAGCAGATGTGTCGCAAACGCATGGCGCAGTGTGTGCGGGGTGACCTTCTGGGGTGAAACGCCGCCCTCGACGGCCAGTTCCTTGACCAGAAGGAAGAAGCGATGCCGTGTCAAATGCCCTGATTTCCCGCGCGAAGGAAACAGAAAACGTGATGCCTGTGCACCTTTTTTTATCGCTTGCTCTTCATCCGCATCGCGGACCATGAGCCATCCGCTTAACGCTTCGCGCGCGGGAGGGGATAGCGGGACCATCCGCTCTTTGCCACCTTTGCCAAGAACTAACAGCATCCGGGGGTCGCCTCTGGCAGAGCTTACCGGCAACGACACAAGTTCAGTCACCCGCATCCCTGTTGCGTAAAGAAGCTCCATCAAACAGGTGTTGCGTATTCTGTCGGCTTCGGACCGACCCGTTCGGCGTGCTGCGGCAAGCAGGCGGTCAACCTCAGGCTCATCCAGCGTTTTGGGCAGTCGTTTCGCACGTCCGGGGCCTTTGATCTGGATCGCGGGGTTGCTGTCACGCCATCCCTCCTCGAACGCAAATCGATACAACTGCTTGATCGCAGACAACCGCCGTGCGCGGGTGGCGCGGGACAGGCCCTGCGCATCGCAGTCGATCAAGTAGCCTTCGATCCTGTCTCGGTCAGCCTCGGCAAAGCCAGACTTTCGTCGTACCAGCCAGTCTGAGAAATCCTTAAGGTCGCGTCCGTATGCAAGCAAGGTATTGGTTGCAGCCCCAAGTTCAGCGGCTTGCGCTTCGAGGAAGGTGGAAACCCACAGATCCTGAGACGAGGGTGCAGTCATCCTCAGGCCCCGTTCAGGATCATGAGCTGTAATGCAGCTCGGCGCGCGGTATCTTCGAGCCCGACACGTCGGAACGTGGCAATCGCGGCTGTCAGATCCACCAGATTGCCGCGCGCGCCATGGGCGAACAACTGCATCGTTTCCAGAATGGCCTCGCCCAACTGATCATTGAGCAGCATGGCGTTTATGTCCGAAGGGACAGGCGCAGACCAGGCAAAACCTTGTGAAATGGCATCAGCGAGTGGGGTAGGAGAGGGCGCGCGCTGCGGATCGCCTTGTGCAAGGGCGGACAAAAACTTGTTGACGTCCGACTCGTAGGGCATCGTGCGTGCCGCGTCTTCATAAAGCTCGGACAAAAGCAGAATACGCCAACGGAGGTTTTCTGCAGTCTGATCGGGCAACTTCATCGATGCCAGACGCGGCGCAAACAATTCGGCAAAGGGCACTTCCAAGCCGACCGACTTCATCTGTGCCCAAACAGCTGTTAACGCATTTGAAACTGGCCTCGGCTTGCCAGTTTCGAGCGCGGCTTCGAACTTTTGTATGGCTGAGACACGATCCCATACTGCACCTGAGGCCGCAGGTGAGCGTTCGGTATAAAGGCCAAGCAACTGGTTTGGCGTCAAAGCACCAATCCGCGTCAACCGTTCGGCAGCTTCGATCTGAGCTTTCCACCCCGCCACATCCCGCAAATCAGCGTTTGCAAAGGCCCGAGGCAGAGATGCCGTGGGCAGGCGTTCACCAATGGCTTCGAATATTCGGAAGGTGAGAGGGTCAGGATCTTCGGGTTGCGGAAGATACTCGGCCCCTTCGAACAATTCCGGGCTGAGAAAGCGATCGAGCAGGGCAAGCTGATCGTCGGGTAAGACCTGCAACGCATGTGCTGCTTCAAGTGTAAGCGCTGCCGAGGCCCAATCCCCTCGGCGCGCCTTACAGAATATCTGAGCGGAGTAGTTCTTTGATAAATTCGGCTGAGCGATCAGGGCTGTGCAACTTCGATCTTCATCACCGGTCAGCAACGTGGCATCGAACCAACGACTGAAGCGGTCTTGCGTATCGGTCGGACCGGCGAGTTGAACCAAGGATTGCACCGGATCGGATGCGCCCAATTGCATAAGACGGTCCAGTCGCGCCATCAACAATGTATCTTCCGCCTGACCACCCGCTGGGGCGCGGGCTTCGGACAAGAGCAAAGTAAACAACAATCGCTGCATCGCCGGGTAGGACTTGACCCGTACCTTCGAGATCAAATCCGCCAGCCGATCAGCATCGCTGCTGCGCCACAGGTCCACCGGCAGACCAGTGACTGAAGACGCAACCAACCCCAGAGGAGGGGACAGCGCCTCCAAGGGGGTGACCTGCACCTCGGGTTGGAGTCCCGTCTGCGTCACAGGGGGTTCCATCAGCACCGTGCCCGGCAGGTTTTCTGGCGGGTCAGTTAGCCAGTCGATGACTGACAATGGCTCTTGCGTTTGCGCCTGTGCGGTTCCGGCCAGAAAAAGCGCCAGTAAGGTGCCTTTAATCTGCATTCAGGATGACCGGCTCGCGAATTTCACTTTTCGGGGCGGAGAAGTCCGCGCCGAAATACGGCCCGATATAGGCATACCCAACAAGCCCGATGAAACACAGGCAAATGATGTATATCAGGAACTTGATCAAACGGCCCATGGGTGAACGCTGCCTCAATTTTTGCTTTTGGCCAAGTTATAACTAGCATTTTCCCTAAGATCACGTCATTCACGACGAAATGAGCGAAATTAAGCATAACACGGTGCCTTCTGACACAGCGACGCAGTTTCGACTGCACAAAACCGTCGTTTTGGTTGGAATGATGGGGGCAGGCAAAACAGCCGTGGGGCGTGCGCTGGCTGCCCGGCTGGGTGTTCCTTTTCTTGACAGCGATACCGAAATCGAATCGGCAGCCAACATGACTATCCCTGAAATCTTCGCACGGGATGGAGAAGCGTTCTTTCGCAGCAAGGAAAGTCAGATTATCGGGCGGCTTTTGGACGAAGAAAGAGGTATCCTGTCGACAGGTGGTGGTGCGTTTCTTGCCGAAGGTAATCGCAAAATGATCTCGGATCGTGGTGCCTCGGTTTGGTTAAAGGCTGATTTGGATGTGCTGTGGAATCGTGTCAAACACAAGGATACGCGGCCTCTGCTGCGTACAGCGGACCCCTATGCGACGCTGCGCGACTTGTATGAAGCGCGCGTGCCGATCTATGAACAATCTGATCTGGTGGCGGACTCGGATGGTGAGACCGCAATCGAAGATATGGTGGATCGGGTCATCGCCGCCTTGGTGACACGCCCAGATATTTTGGAACGATATTAATGCATCAAACCGTACATGTAGACTTGGCCGAGCGTTCTTATGATGTTGAAATCGGCCCCGGACTTTTGGCGCAATCCGGGGAACGGATTGCCCCGCTGTTAAAGCGCCCGCGTGTCGCGGTTCTGACCGATGAAACGGTCGCGGGAATGCATCTGGATGCCCTGCGTGATGGATTGGCCTCAGCCGGGATCGAGATGACCGCGCTGGCGCTTCCAGCAGGTGAGGCGACCAAAAGCTGGCCGCATTTTGAGCGCGCGGTGGAATGGTTGCTGGTGGAAAAGGTTGAACGGAACGACATTGTCGTTGCGCTTGGTGGTGGGGTGATCGGCGATCTGGCGGGTTTTGCTGCTGCAGTGATGCGGCGCGGAGTGCGCTTTGTTCAGATACCGACCTCGCTACTGGCGCAGGTCGACAGCTCGGTTGGCGGCAAGACCGGGATTAATGCGCCACAGGGTAAGAACCTGATCGGAGCGTTTCACCAGCCCTCACTGGTATTGGCCGATACTGACGTGCTGGGCACGTTACCGACGCGAGACTTTCTCGCTGGATATGGTGAGGTCGTCAAATACGGACTGTTGGGTGATGCCCAGTTCTTTGAGTGGCTAGAAGATAACGGGCCTCTGTTGGCATCCGGCGACATGGCAGCGCGAGTGCAGGCTGTCACGCGTTCGGTTCAGATGAAGGCCGATATCGTGGCACGCGACGAGACCGAGCAGGGCGACCGGGCGTTGCTCAATCTGGGTCATACCTTCTGTCACGCGCTTGAGGCTGCAACGGGATACTCTGATCGATTGCTGCATGGCGAAGGCGTTGCGATCGGGTGCGCGCTGGCGTTTGAAACCTCCTCGCGGTTGGGGCTTTGCCCGCAAGAAGACCCAAGCCGCGTCAGGGCGCATTTGCGCGCCATGGGGATGAAGACCGATCTGGCCGATATCCCGGGTGAGTTGCCCGATGCGGAAACGCTGATCGATCTGATGGCACAGGACAAAAAGGTCATGGACGGTCGGTTACGGTTCATTATGGCACGAGGGATCGGGCAAGCTTTCGTCACACCGGATGTGCCCCGCGAGACGGTGGCTTCTGTACTAAAGGACGCGTTGGAGGTGTGATTGAGGCTTAGCGCCCCTGGATCACCATCAACTCGCCGATATTTTCACGCGTGATATAGCCGACCATGTGCCCCGATTTGGTGCATACGGCAATCGCGGGCGCACCTTTGTGTAGGCCATTCAGGACTTTGTCCAATCCGCTGGTCAGCTCAACCTGCGGAATATTAGTATCCATAATCGAGACCGCCGATTCCGAGCGGGGATGGTCACCCGCCAATGCGGTAAACAGGCGATCACGGGTCACGAACCCCATAAGACTGCCGTCTTGTGCCAGTACCGGAAACTCGTGCTGGGTTGTGTGAATGACTGCTTGTGCTGCTGTGGCCAATGTATCGTCCGGCGATAACGCCTTAAACTCGGTGATCATCGCATCCCGAGCCATCACGCGCCGTGCAACTGAACGCAACGCAACGTCCTGATTCTCGGCATTAGCAGCGATGAAAACAAAGACGGCGATCAGGACCAATATTGGATTGCCTGAGGTCAGCCCCAGAAAGCCAAGCCCAACAGCAACGATCTGACCACCGAGTGCTGCAATGCGGGTTGCCTTGGCGCGTTCCATTTTCATGCACAGCAAGGCGCGGAAGACGCGTCCTCCATCCATCGGGAAAGCCGGGATCATGTTAAAGGCCGCCAACAGCAGGTTCACATAGGCCAAACGGCTGAGCAAGCCGGTTGCGGTCGAGTCAATCTGGTCGAGTGAACCAAGCTGTATGCTTGCCCCCAAGACAACAAGAATTGCCCAAATCGCGATGTTTACGGCGGGTCCAGCGAGGGCGACCCAGACCTCTTGCATCGGTTTTTCTGGCATTCGCTCAAGGCGCGCCAGCCCGCCAATCGGTAACAGAGTGATGTCAGGGGTACGGATGCCATATCTCCGCGCCATCAGCGCGTGGCCGAACTCATGCGCCACAACACAGGCAAACAAGGCGAGTACGAATACGACATTGTCAATCGCCGCAGGCAAGCCGCCGCTGGAATAGGCCGCAAAACCAACCCAGGCGAGCAGCAAAAAGAAGGTGACATGGACCCTCAGTTCCGAGCCGAGTAATCGGCCAAGTGAGAAGGACCATGCCATATTTAGTCTCCGCTTGGTTTAGAACGGAATCTCGTCATCGTCGATTCCGCCCGACGCAGGGGCTGGTGCGCTGGAGGGGCCGCCATAAGGGTCGCCATATCCGCCGCCCGCTTGTCCGCCGCCATAGCCGCCTCCACCGCCGCCGCCTTCACCGCGGGCATCGAGCATTACCAGCGTCGAGCCGAAGCCCTGCAGCACCACCTCGGTCGAATAACGATCCTGACCGGACTGATCCTGCCACTTACGCGTCTGCAATTGCCCCTCGATGTAAATTTTTGAACCCTTGCGCAGATACTGTTCAGCTACGCGTACAAGTCCTTCGTTGAATATGGCGACCGAGTGCCATTCTGTCCGTTCACGGCGCTCTCCGGTATTGCGGTCCTTCCAGGTTTCCGAAGTGGCAATACGCAGGTTGCATACTTTACCACCGTTTTGAAACGTCCGCACTTCAGGATCGCGGCCCAGATTGCCGACCAGAATGACCTTGTTGACTGAACCCGCCATTTATTCCCTCGTTTTACTCTGACTGGATGGCGCCCGAATCTGGCGCTGTGTTCTGCTGCTGACCCTATACGGGCTGAGACTTGGTTAAAACATGATTGATGCTGCAACGGTGAATGGGAAAATATTAGGCCAACTTTAACCAAGCTTTCATTTCCGGCTGATTTAACTATAATTCGGCTGGTTGTTGAGGGTGCAGGATTGGCTTTAATGCGGTTTCTGATCGGTGGTATTTCTGTTTTAGGTGTTTGCCTTGTGTCCTTTTCGGCGCAGGCGGAAACCCTTTCAACAAAGAATCGAAAGGCGCTTTTCCTCAAGCAATCCAAGGTATTGGACGGTCGTGCTGCAAGCCAGTATCGCGATTCAGATCGGCTTAGACCTAAAACTGAGAACGGGAAGTTTGCCAAGCGATACACCGGAAATTATCGGGGCCAATATCTGAATCACGCCCGGAATGCGGCCCGAAAGCATAATGTGCCAGAAGAGCTGTTCTTGCGACTTGTCCAACAGGAAAGCGGATGGAACCCGCATGCTGAATCGCACAAGGGTGCTTTGGGTCTTGCGCAATTGATGCCACAGACAGCTAGGTTGCTGGGTGTCAATCCGTATGACCCCATCCAAAACCTGGAAGGGGGCGCGCGTTATCTGTCGTGGCAGTATCGCAAGTTCAAATCCTGGCGGCTTGCTTTGGCAGCGTACAATGCTGGCCCCAAAGCGGTCGAAAAGCATGGCGGCATACCACCTTACAAAGAGACCCAGAACTATGTGAAAGTGATCTGGGGCGGCTAAAAACCCGGTGCTGCGGCGCAGAGAGGCTGTTTCTTGATCAAGTACAGAGCGCTGCCTTAGTCTGGGTAGATAGCTCTCAAACTTGTGCGGTTTGTAATGATCAAGGATCGACCGGATATACCAGCCGAAACGATGGCCAACTGGCAACGCCTGGTTGATCTAGTTTCACAACTCGCGGACGTGCCAGCGACATTGATCATGAAGACCGAAGCACCCGATCATGCGGTCCTGATCACCTCGGATCATCCGGAAAATCCGTACCCTGTCGGCATGAATTTTCGCCTGAATCCCAAGCTTTATTGCCAGGGTGTCCTTGAACGAGACGGCGAATTTGTAGTCGAAGATGCTACTTGCGATCCAGCCTGGAGTGACAATGAGGACATGGAGCACGGCATGTCCTTTTACATCGGTTTTCCGCTGAAATGGCCGGATGGTTCAGTTTTCGGAACCATCTGCGTTTTGGATCGCCATCGCAATCGCCGCGCTTTGCTATTCCGTGAGGGTCTGGCGCAGTTTGCACGTATGGTTGAGTCGGATTTGGCTTTGATTCAAGAGGTTTATCTGCGGCGCGCGCTAGAGGAAAAGCTGAATGAAACACTGGCCCAGTTGGAAAATCGCGTTGAGTTGAGGACACGTGAGTTACAAGAAACCAACACTGCACTTCGGGTATTGCTGACGAGTCTGGACGACGACCGGAAAGAACGCGATCAGGACATTGTTGAACGGGTTCGTTCGATGGTCCTGCCGTATCTGGACAAGTTGCATAGCCAAATGACCGAAGGCGACGCCTCGCAAGTTTATCTGGAACTGGCATTGAGAAATCTGCAAGACATCACCACGATGATTTCCGACAAACTCTCGGATGCGTTTTCGGTTATGACACCGACGGAAATCGAAATCGCTCAGCTGGTTATGTCAGGCAAAACCACCAAAGATATAGCCCGGGCCATGTCGCGCGAGACATCAACAATTGATTTCCATCGCAATAATATTCGCCGGAAACTGGGACTCGAAGGGCGGGATCAGAACCTCCGCAGCCATCTTTTGTCAATATCGTGATCTGGGAATATGGGGATTACCCCCATATTCCCCCCAGATTTTTCTGATCTGAGCCTTCCACGATGACCTTGTTAACCTGATCAGAAGGGTGCGGATACAGCCGCACCCGCTCAATCGGGAGGATCAATATGGATCGCAAAGATCTAAAGCCGACAATACTGAACGGGGAACGTGACACTCTGGCAAAAGGCCTTTCACGCCGTTCGTTCTTTATGGCAGCCGGGGCCGCAGGTGTGGGGGCAGGGGCTTCAATGCTGAGCAGCAAACCAGCCGAAGCACAATCTCAGGCTTGGTTGCAGCCGGGCAACAACAATCATGTGATTGATTTGCAAGGCTCGACTGGGCAAGCCAGCACGGGAGCTGTAGGGATCGACTACTACGGTCACTGCGCCATCAAGATCACCTCGCCAAAAGGAGCGACCGTGTTATTCGACCCTTGGCGGGATGATCCCTCCGGCGCATGGGGGTTATGGTTCCGTAACGAATTTCCACAGATCCCCGTTGATATAACCATGTCCACACATGCTCATTTTGACCATGACGCTATCGAACGGCCTAGCTCCACAATGGTTTTGGACAGGATGGCGGGGAATTTTGAGTTTGCCGACCTAAAGATCACGGGCTTTGCTGACAAACATGCCTGCGTTGCGCCGGGATGGTACGAATGGACCAACGCATTGGCCGAATTTGGTGCCGAAGCTTGCCCGCCCAACAACGTGGGCCACATGGATATGGTGGTCTACCTAGTGGAAACCGGCGGGATTCGCACCTTGATCTGGGGTGACAACCGTCACAATCCGCCTCAGGAGTTCTGGGATGCGATCGGGCAGGTCGATGTGCTGACTTTGCCTGTCGATGGGTCGGAACATATCCTAAGCTTCGATCAGGGAAATGATATTGTCGCCAAGCTCAAGCCCAAAATCATCATCCCGACACACTACCTCAATGAGGTTACGTCATACACGCTTACGACGCTTCAGGCCGCAGACGATTGGGTCAAAAGCCAGCAGAGTTACAAGATGCTCGACAGCGCCAGCTTAAAGCTGGAAGCCGGGGATGTAGCGGGCATGAATCAGGAGTTCATGCACTTTGGCAACAACGTGATGACGGGCTGATTACAAACTGAAACTGCCACTCACCCACGACCTGCGTCGCCTGTCCCCCCACCAATCGTGACGCAAATCGAAAGGGCCGGTCGAGGACCGGCCCTTCTTCATTCTTTTACGAGGAATTATTCGGCCGCAATTTTGATGACAGGCTCCATTTTAGCCAGAATATCTTCGGCAAGGTGACATTTGACCTGATGTCCATCCGCAAGCGTCTGAACCGGGGGTACATGGGACTCACACCGCCCATCTGGCACTTCGGACTTCCAGCGGCAGCGTGTCTGGAACGGACAGCCCGGCGGCGGGTTCATGGCAGAAGGGATGTCGCCTTCAAGAACGATATGCTGTTTCTCAACTGACGTGTCCGCGATCGGAACCGCGCTCAACAACGCCTCGGTATAAGGGTGGTATGGTGGAGCAAAGACTTGGTCGGTCGTGCCCAGTTCCACCACATGGCCCAGATACATCACCATTACACGGTCACTGAGGTAACGCACGATTGACAGGTCATGGCTGATGAACAGCAGAGTGGTTTTGTGTTCTCGCTGAATTTCCATCAACAGATCGGTCACCGCTGCTTGTACCGAAACATCCAGCGCCGAAACCGGTTCGTCCGCGACAACGATCCTCGCGTCTCCGGCGAAGGCGCGCGCGATTCCCACGCGTTGCTTCTGACCACCTGACAGTTGGCGCGGCATGCGATCGGCAAATGCCCTCGGCAGTTTGACAAGGTCCAACAGCTCAAGCATCCGCTTTTTCCGCTCAGCCTCTGAATTACCGACGCCAAATATCTCTAGGGCCCGAATGATCTGACGCCCGACAGTCATCGACGGGTTCAGCGTATCGAAGGGGTTCTGAAAAACCATTTGAACCTCGCCCACGGTCTTCGCGTCCCGCTCTTCGATAGGCACCTGTTCGATGTTGCGATTGTCCAGCAAAATTTGCCCGTCGGTTGCAGTTTCCAGGCCCATCAAAACCTTTGCAAAAGTGGACTTGCCACAACCGGATTCACCAACAATGGCCAGCGTTTCAGATTCATGCGCCTCAAAACTCAGGGTTTCGTTGGCCTTGACCACTTTGGTCTCACCACCACCGAACAAGGCATTCGCAGCCACCTCATAATATTTCTTGAGGTTGTCCATTTTCAGGACAGTCCGGCCGATTTCACCTTTCTCTTTTTGCTCACCCACGGTGATTGGCGCATTCCAATCAATCTCCTGGAATTTCAGACAACGCGTATGGTGTCTGTCATTTCCCGGCACTGCTTCCATCAGTATGTCTTTGGCATCACAGCGACCTTCTTCGAAATAGTCGCAGCGCGGGCCAAAGTTACAGCCTGGGGGCCGCTCGTGGGGCAGGGGGAAGTTCCCCGGAATCGCCACCAGCGGGCGCGAGTTCTTGTCAGCTCCGGGCAATGGGATCGACCGGAACAGCGCCTGAGTATATGGGTGCTGCATCTCGTCGAAAACATCCTTGATCGAACCACGCTCGACCGCTTCACCGGAATACATCACGCACAGCCGATCGCAGGTTTCCAGCACGAGCCCGAGATTGTGCGAGATAAACAGCATCGAGGTGCCGTATTTCTTGCCCAGATCCTTGACCAGTTCGACCACTGCGGCCTCAACGGTCACGTCCAAAGCGGTCGTTGGTTCATCCAGAATCAACAACGCCGGTTTCGACATAAGCGCCATCGCAATCACGATCCGCTGCTGCTGACCGCCTGAAAGCTGGTGTGGGAACGAATTCAACATCCGTTCGGGGTCAGGAAGACGCACGTCTGTTACCACTTCAAGCGCGCGTGAATAAGCTTCTTCCGCACCGACTCCTTCGTGGATCATCGGAACTTCCATCAGTTGCTTGCCGATCTTCATCGCCGGATTCAAAGAAGCCATCGGCTCCTGATAGATCATTGCGATTTCATTGCCGCGAATGTCGCGCAGCTCTTCTGTGGACATTTCGCTCAGATCGCGACCTTTGAACTTGATCGAACCACCGACTATGCGACCGTTCTTGCCCAGATCTTGCATTACGCCCAAGGCAACGGTCGATTTACCGCATCCAGATTCACCAACCAGTCCGACGGCCTCACCAGGTTGCACGCTAACTGAAAAATCCATCACAGCCGGAATTTCCCGCAGACGGGTAAAGAACGAGATCGACAGCTTGTCGATCTCCAGGATGGGCCCGTCATAATCCGCCAGTTTGTTCATCTTGTATCTCCTCGCGAGAGTCCGGGGGATCCCCTTCATCTGGCTAAAAATATCTCGGGGGATTGCCATCTGTGGCGCCACTGGTTCGAGCCCAGATGGCGACGGGGCTGGCCCCCCGGCCTCGATCACATCAGTCCTTCAGACTTTCTTCGCGCAGACCATCCGCCAGCAGGTTCAAACCAAGAACCAGCGACAACAGAGCCAGCGCAGGCGGAAGGGCTGGGTGCAGATAGATCGACAAGAGTTTACGCCCCTCGTTGATCGTAGACCCCCAATCCGGGCTTTCCGGCGGAAGACCCAACCCGAAGAAACCCAAGGTCCCCAAAAGGATGGTGGTGTAGCCGATGCGCAGACAGAAATCGACGATCAGCGGGCCGCGCGCGTTGGGCAGAATCTCCCACAGCATGATGTACCACGGGCCTTCACCTCGGGTCTGGGCCGCAGCCACGTAGTCTCGGGTTTTGATGTCCAGCGCTAAGCCACGTACGATGCGGAACACCGTAGGTGAGTTCACGAAGACCACCGAGACAAACACCACCAGAATACCACCCGGAATATCGAAGAGATCCAGATAGGTCGGCAGTCCCCAGATACGGTAGCTGTCAGTGTTGATGATGTAGCCGCTGGTTGAAATCAGCGAGAGATACAACCAGAGCGCAACGCCCAGTACTCCGATCAATAGCGGAGTCCGAAAGTTTGGCCGTGTGTAGTACCGCGAATTCAGCAGAACACCCAGGAAGATGATTGGGAATACGAACAATACGGCGGCCATATAATTAGGAACGCCGGTCGCAACGATCTCGGGTGTGACCAGCAGGTAGAATAGCAAGATCACTGGGAAGGCTAGGATCAGGTTCGCAAGAAACGACAGAAGCGTATCCAGCCGCCCGCCATAGTAACCCGCAGGTAGACCAAGAGTGATACCAACCATGAAGGCAAACATGGTCGCCAGAGGTGCGATTTGAACAACAATCCAGGCCCCCTTGACCATGCGACTGAAGACGTCGCGTGCAAGGTTATCGCCACCCAGTAGGTACCAGGCGTACTGACCCTCTTCCAAACTGGCCAGAGGCGTACCCGGCACCTTGTTTTTCATGCCTGAGAGCTGAGCCAACGGGTCATGAGTGACGATCAGATCGAGTGCACCGAAAATTCCGGTGAAAACCCAGAACATCACAAGGCCAAAGCCGATCATGCCAATGGGGCTGTCGAAAAGCTTGCCGTAAAGTCCAAGCTTGCGTTTGAACGCTATCGACATCGCATAAAGGATGATTAGCGACAGCCAAACCGGCAGGAACTGCTGGGATATGGCGCCAATGATCCCGGCGCTGGTACCCATCAGAATGCCCAACACGACATAGGCAACTGCGAGACCCACAATAGCTAGGAAACTATAGCGCAGCGCGGCTTGTATTAGATTGCGAAGACCCGAGCTCGAACTCAGCGTTCCGTCTGGATTCACTGTCATTTGGTCTTCGGGCAGAACGATACTTGCCAGCATCCAGACAACGATGGACAAGGCCAAAAGCCCAAGTGCCAGCAACAGTAGCGGGTTGAGGAAGGCGATAGAGCCGGTCCAGGTAAGTGGTTCCATGATCTAACCCTCCTTAAGAAATGCGAATGCGCGGGTTGAGGTAGACATAGCCGATATCCGAAATCAGCTGCGTGACCAGCACCACAAAGACCGACACGACCGATATCGCCAGCAGCAACTGAATGTCGTTGTTGCCTGCCGCCTGCACCAGCGCCCAGCCGAACCCTTTGTAGTTGAACAGGGTCTCGACGATCACCACGCCGTTCAGCAGCCATGGGAACTGCAACATGATGACTGTAAAGGGCGCGATCAGCGCATTGCGCAGCGCATGTTTCATGACGATGTTCGAGAACGATACACCTTTCAGGCGCGCCGTCCGGATATACTGTGCCGTCATTACCTCGGTCATCGAGGCGCGGGTCATCCGGGCGATATAGCCCATTCCGTAAAGCGCAATCGTCAAAACCGGGAGGAAGAAGTTCTCGAATGTCGGGTTCTCCATCGCTTGCGTGGCAGTACCCTTGAACCACTTCAAACCGACAGCGGACGAAGTGAAAATCGCTATGAAGATAACACCAGAAACATATTCTGGGGTTGCGGTTGTGGTGATGGCAAAGGTCGACAGCGTCCTGTCGGTTGCTGAACCTTCTTTCATTCCGGCCAAAACACCCAGGATCAGTGCCGAAGGGACCATCAGCAGCATAACCCAGAACATCAACCGCCCGGTTAATGCCAGCCTGTTTCCAACTACCGTTGAAACCTCTTCCTTGAAGACGGTCGAATAACCCCAATACCCCTGCAGGATACCACAGAAACTGGGTGACTCTTCAGCAGTTTTCCCGGGCAGAATGCATCGGCCCTGAACAGTTCCATCTTCGTTCGTATGCCGATACGAAGGCAAGACCCCCAACCATTCACCGTATTTGATCGGAGTGGATTGGAGGTAACCGTTTTTCTGCAAATAGCTCTCAACTTGCTCATCCGACATACGGAAGTTGCCCTGCGTTTTCGCGAGCTTTTCGAGGTTCGGGTAGAGGTTGGTCAAAAAGAAGACCAGGAATGTCAGGCACAGTGCAGTCACCAGCATGATGCCGACGCGCCTTAGAATGAAAAGTCCCATATTAGCCCCTGTTGGTCGGCCAGCATGAATGCCAAACGGCTTCATGCATCGCTGTTATTATGGTCGCCGTGTTCAGGACGAAAAGGCCGCACCAGAGCGGCGCGGCCTTTGCTGTTTGGTTAGGAGATGATGCCGAACTTGTACAACTGCGGCAGGTCGGCGATGTGCTTTTCAACACCCACCATGTTGTCACGATGGTGGCGCATCGCCGTCCGCCAATAGGGCTGGATGGTCACACCCTCGTCAATCATGATCGCCTGCAGTTTGGCCATCACTTCGCGACGTCTGTCGACATCCGCGATCGAGTTTGCCTCGGCCAGCAGAGTATCGAATTCTTCATTGGCAAAACCGGATTCGTTCCACGCGACGCCTGACTTATAGGCCAGTGCCAGAACCTGAGTGCCCAACGGGCGGTGGTTCCAGTTGGTCGACGAGAAGGCGTATTTCGTCCAGTCGTTCCAGAAGGTCGAGCCCGGCAGAACGGTATGCTTGGCCTTGATGCCCGCATCGTTCAACTGAGCGACTACGGCAGCGGTGGTGTTACGACGCCAGTCATCGTCAATCGACTGAACTTCGTGTTCGAAATCACCCATTCCGGCTTCGTCCATCAGGGCCTTCGCCCCCGCTGGATCATACGGAATGCGTGTCACAGCTGAATCATACTCCGGGTGCATCGGGCCGACATGACAGTTATCGGCGGGGATGCCGTAACCTGACATGCCCAGTTCCAAGCACACTTCGTTATCAACGGCCATAGCCAGAGCCTGACGCACACGCTTGTCGCCATAGATCTTGTTGCCATTCGCATCTTCGGCCAACTGGTTTGGACGGATAACGATGGTAAAGCCTGATGGAATTTCCGAGCGGACGAGGCCGATGCCGTCGAAGATGTCGACAAACTCGCCGACCGATTCCCAGTTCATGTCGATCTCTTCGGCCTCATAGGCTGCCAGGAAGGCCGCCGGGTCGGTGCCGTAGTCGATAAACTCAATCCGGTCGATATAGCCGCCTTTGCCGGCCTCATAGCCCCACCAGTCAAAGCCTTCGTTGCGAACCAATACACCCTTAACACCCACTTCGTGGCTTTCCGGGATCATGAAGCCCGTACCAACGGGGTTGGTGAGCATGTCGTTCGCGTCAAAACTGCTGTGAACGATGGCGCCCGGATAGTCGGCCATGCCGGGGATGATTGTGATGTCGGGCGCGTTGCATTTCAGTTTTACGGTGTGCGAGTCGACAACGGTGATGGCGCCGTCGGCTGCCTTCTGCGTTGACTCGTCGACCAGTGACGCCATGCGCGATGCCATCGAGTTACCCTCGAGCGACGAGTCACACCAGCCAGCGATGTTGCGCGCCACGTCTTCGGCGGTGAAGTCGTCTCCGTTGTTCCACTTCACACCTTTGCGGACGTTCAGCGTGTATTCTGTGGCGTCATCATTGGCTTCCCAGCTTTCCAGCAACATCGGCTTGAACGAACCGTCGTTGTTGTATTCGACAAGGTATTCAAGCCAGCCCGCAGTGAAGGTCGCAATTTGCGTCCAGTCATAGGTGCGAGGATCTTTCAATGCGCGCACTTCCATCTGGTAGCGAATGGTGCCGCCTTTCTGGGGCTCCTGCGCTGCAGCAGGTGATTGCAGACCGATCATGCCATATGCCGCCGGAACGGCGACGCCAAGTGCGGTTACCCGCGCCATGAACTCGCGCCGACTCAGATTGCCGTCGCGATACTCTTGAGCATGCATTTCTGCCGCCCAGTGCATCGGCTTTCCATTGATTGTCTGGTTTTTCATAGATGTCTCCCTGTGACACTAGTTATTAGGTAAAGTTCGCGTTGTGATTGATTGAAACGGGCGCTACGGCCAACGAATTGGATCGATTGACCGGGCCGCAGGCTTGTTTTCTTGACTATTGAACATCCCCATGACCTCCATTCGGCACCAGTTTCATTGCGGCGTCAATGTCGGAAATCGTCATTGATGGTACAAAAACGACATCAGGCGGAAAAGTAAGCCATTCAGGATTATTTCGTGGTGTGTTCGCACAACTAGCCGAAAGCATCGCGGATCGAATTGACCGTCACGCAGCAAGACATTCGGTCGTTATTTTGGGGAGAAAACTAAGAAATCCAACTGCTTCCAATGCCCGAGGAATGCTCCTTACTGATGAGACGCGGCATCAATGTGGTGCCAAGATTTCATGCGGGCGCGAAACCAAGTTCGTTGTCGTTTGGCAAATTGACGTGTAGCTATTGTTGCCCGATCCCTGGCTTCTTCCTGGGACATGCGGCCTTCTAGGCATGCCATCAATTCAGGCACGCCAATGGCCTTGAACGCTGGCAGAGAAGGGTCAAATCGGTTCTGCATCGCGGCCACTTCGGCCATGGCACCTTGATCCAACATCTGATCGAAACGACGATTAATACGATCCAGTAACCAGCTTTTTTCGACGTCGAATACAATCGGAACTGTATTCCCCAGATCCAGAATCGGGGCGGGTGTATCAGCCTGCCAATCAGCAAGCGAGCGGCCGGTTGCGGTCTGAACCTCCCACGCGCGTTGAACACGGGCTCGATTCTGGGTGTCGATCTTCTGCAGCGTTTGAAGATCAAGACCTTCGATCAGCTTTCTTAGTGATAATGCGTCCGCCTCGGCCCGAATTTCAGGAGGGGTTGCAGGTATCTCGGCCATCCCTTCGGTCAGCGCAGTGAAATACAGACCTGTACCCCCCACAATGATAGGGCGCTGTTTTTGTTTAAGCAAAGGCGTGACGTCGCGAAGCCAATGTCCGGTGGAATAAGTCTGATCATATGCGATATGCCCGTACAGCAGATGTGGGGCACGTTTTTCTTCTTCGATCGAGGGACGTGCAGATATGATGCGCCAGCAATCATAGACCTGACTTGCATCGGCATTGACGATCACACCACCGCAGCGCTGCGCGATCAAAAGCGCCAGCGCTGACTTTCCTGATGCCGTAGGCCCAGCGATCAGCACCGGTTTGTCATCAGGAATCGGAGGCAACTGCGCCCAAAGCCCGTTCTCATTTGTATCGGCCATCGCTGATTGCCTTATCCCTGACTATCCGCATTGAACCTGCGGAGGTTTTGCTTCATTTTGCGCCGGAAAATAAACCCGTGCCAGCCCGGAGCGCAACATGAGCCTTTCCCCTTCTGACGAGACCATTGAGACCCCGAAAACAACGTATGACCGCGTCATGTTGAAGATTTCGGGCGAGGCCCTGATGGGGGATCAGGGATTCGGACTTCATCCGCCAACCGTCCAGCGCATCGCACAAGAGGTGAAATCGGTACACGATCTGGGTGTCGAAATCTGTATGGTCATCGGTGGTGGCAACATCTTCCGGGGGCTTTCCGGCTCGGCACAGGGGATGGAGCGTACGACCGCAGATTACATGGGCATGCTGGCAACGGTCATGAACGCGCTCGCGATGCAATCCGCGCTTGAGGCGGCCGGGGTCTTCACCCGTGTCATTTCGGCCATTCGGATGGACGAAGTGTGTGAGCCATATATTCGCCGCCGTGCTGTACGCCACCTTGAGAAAAAACGGGTCTGCATCTTTGCGGCGGGAACCGGGAACCCCTATTTCACCACTGACACCGCCGCCACATTGCGCGCGAATGAGATGGCCTGCCAAGCGATCTTCATGGGTAAGAATGGTGTCGATGGCGTTTATGACAAGGACCCAAAAGAACACTCGGACGCGGTACGTTATGACAACGTTTCGTATGACGATGTGCTGGCTAAACGCCTGCGAGTGATGGATGCATCGGCCATCGCCTTGGCACGTGACAACAATCTGCCGCTGATCGTTTTTGGTCTGGATGAGCCCGGCGGGTTCCGCGGTATTTTGGCGGGTGAGGGCACCTATACCAAAGTCCAGGGATAGCGCATCAATTAGCACATAGACCGGGTCTAGCAGCCCGGTTCTTTTTTTGCGCTAGATATGAAAAATGTTATCAGCACAGTGACTTGACCTAATCTTTTCCGTCTGACTATCTGTTCCTGTTTGTTTGCAGCAAGCTGCCATCAGAAGGACTGCTGCCATAGCATGTCCTCTGATGGGAATGGCGGCCGGACAGTAATGCCTTGGTTGTTTTGGAAGTGCCCAGACCTTGCGCGGGCGGATTTCCGAAATGAGGCATGCGATCAGGGAGAGACGTGTGATGGGCACACTTGATATCGATTTCGTTAGGGCGCAATTCCCGGCCTTTTCTGAACCCAGCCTGAACGGGCAGGCCTTCTTTGAAAACGCTGGTGGATCTTATACCTGTAAACCGGTGATTGATCGCCTGAACCGGTTTTATACACAGCGCAAGGTCCAACCTTATGCGCCATACGAAGCCAGCCGTCTGGGCGGCGAAGAAATGGATGAAGCGCGGATGCGGTTGGCCGCGATCATGGGCGTGGATACGGATGAACTGAGCTTTGGCCCCTCGACGACTCAGAATACCTATGTTCTGGCGCAGGCCTTTCGTAAGTGGATGCGGCAGGGTGATGCCATCGTTGTGACCAATCAGGACCACGAGGCCAATACCGGCCCGTGGCGTCGATTGGAAGAAGACGGTATCGAAATCCGCGAATGGCAGATTGATCCGGACAGTGGATCGCTAAACCCACAGGATCTTGAAAACCTGTTGGACGAGAAAGTCCGCCTCGTTTGCTTCCCACATTGCTCAAATGTCGTCGGCGAGATTAATCCAGTGACCGAAATCACGGCGATTGCGCATGCTGCAGGTGCGTTTGTCTGTGTCGACGGAGTTTCTTATGCGCCACATGGCCTGCCGAACGTCGGTGATCTCGGACCCGACATCTATTTGTTCTCAGCCTACAAAACCTATGGCCCGCACCAAGGCTGCATGGTTATTCGACGCCCTTTGGGTGAGATGCTTCCGAACCAGGCCCACTATTTCAACGGTGGCACGCTCTATAAGCGGTTTACACCTGCCGGCCCTGATCATGCACAGATCGCCGCGAGTGCTGGCATGGCCGATTATATAGATCTGCTTTGCGATCATCACGGCGGGCCAGAAACCGGGGCGTCTGCGCGCGGTGGCTTTGTTCATGACCTGATGCGCCAACACGAGATTGCATTGCTGCAGCCACTGCTCGATGCAGTCAAAGATAGAAACGCTTTGCGTTTGATTGGCCCGACCAAGGCCGAACGGCGCGCGCCGACGGTGGCGTTAAGCCTGAACAAAAAAGCCGAGGCTGTTGCAGCCGAGCTTTCCCAACATGGGATCATGGCAGGTGGTGGCGATTTCTATGCGCATCGTCCGCTGCAGGCCATGGGGGTTGATCCAGATCAGGGGGTTCTGCGGCTCAGCTTCACGCACTATACAAGTCATCAGGAAATTGATCAGCTTTTGCAGGCGCTTGACCGCGTTTTGTGATCCAATATTCGTACCGGTTCGTATTCTTGTAGAAACAAGAGGCGGATATGGATTCCGGGCATTCTCCGATCATTTTATGGTTCAGGCGCGATCTGCGATTAAGTGATCATCCGGCGTTGACGGCGGCGGAACGGTCTGGTCGCCCCATTGTACCCGTATTTATTCTGGACGATCAGGTTCAAGCATTGGGCGCAGCGCCCAAATGGCGTCTGGGTTTGGGTCTTGAGGCTTTTGCTATGACCCTTGATCAGATGGGCAGCAAGCTGATCCTGCGCCGGGGGACTGCGCTGAATGTCCTGAAAGATCTGATACACGAAACCGGCGCAGGAGCCATATTTTGGTCGCGAGCGTACGACCCGAAGGCGATCAAAAGGGACAAGCATATCAAGGCCAGCTTGAACGAACAGGGGATCGAGGTGCGATCCTTTGCGGGGCATCTTTTGTTCGAACCTTGGACGATTGCGACCAAAGCGGGGCAACCGTTTCGAGTGTTTACTCCGATGTGGAGGTCGGTGAGCGGACGAGATGTTGCGATGCCGGAGCCGACTACGGCACGATTTGCCAAGCCAGATCTTTGGCCCGCTTCTGATCGGCTGCCCGATTGGAAACTGGATCGGGATATGCAGCGTGGCGCGACGATCGTACGACCATTTGTCCGTCCTGGAGAGGCCGCGGCTTTGGATCAGTTGGATAGGTTTTTGGAAAATATCGATCATTATCAGGAAGCGCGAGATCGGTTGGATCAGATTGGTACGTCTGATCTTTCAGAATACCTCTCGTTAGGCGAAATCGGGCCGCGCACAATTTGGCACCGGGTGCAAAACGCGGATCGCTCTGGTTCGCGCGGGGGCGAGGCCTTTCTACGGCAGCTTGTGTGGCGTGAGTTCGCTTATCACCTGATGTACCATTGGCCGCATCTCCTGACCGATAATTGGAAACCTGAATGGGATGCGTTTCCGTGGAATACTGATCCCGACACGCCTGAAGTCCGCGCGTGGAAGTTGGCCAGAACTGGGGTGCCACTTGTCGATGCGGGGCTAAGGCAGATGTACGTGACCGGGCGGATGCATAATCGTGCACGGATGATTGTGGCGAGTTATCTAACCAAGCATCTGATGACGCACTGGAAAATTGGTGCTGATTGGTTTGCCGATTGCCTGATTGATTGGGACCCAGCCGCAAACGCAATGGGATGGCAGTGGGTGGCGGGTTGTGGGCCAGACGCAGCCCCGTATTTCCGTATTTTCAACCCAGAAACACAGCGCGAGCGATTTGATCCACATTCGGATTATCTGATTCGTTGGATTGCTGAGGGTCGGTCTGACCCGTCCCCAACCGCACGCGCCTATTTTAGTGCCATACCGCGGTCTTGGGGGCTTTCTCACGAAGACAGCTACGGCGCTCCAGTGGTAGGGCTGAAAGAAGGTCGCATCCGAGCATTGGACGCGTATGAAACCAGAAAAGTTCCGGTAAGGAACTGAAAACTTGCCATAAACCGAATCCCGTCCTAGCTTTATTCTGCAACCGCAGAGGGGAGAGCGGATGTTCCTGACGAGCACCGAAGGGCAGGAAGACCTGCCAAGATATTTTGCACAAGTCTTCAAGATGCTGAACCGCATGGAAAGCGGCCGCCTTGATATCGCTCTGCCGGATGGTCGGGTTTTTCGGGCGGATGCACCTAAAGCCGGTCCGGTTGCCCATGTGGATATCCATGATCCCGACGTATTTTCCAGGCTGCTACGAGAAGGAGAACTGGGGTTTTCGGACGGCTATCTGGAAGGTGACTGGAGCACACCTGATCTGCGCAGCTTTATGGACTTGGTACACTTGGGAACTGAAACCGTTTATGACGATTTCACGGGCAAGTTCCTGGTTCGCGCCTACGAGCGTCTGAGGTTCTGGTTGCACCGCAATAATCGGACGCAGGCGAAGAAGAACATCTCGTATCACTATGATCTTGGAAATGATTTCTATGGCATGTGGCTGGATGACACGATGACTTATTCCAGCGCCATTTTTGAGACCGGGCAGGAAAGCCTCGAGAATGCGCAGACCGCGAAATATGCCAGTTTGGT
Organism: Ruegeria sp. G2; assembly: GCF_056533505.1. Lineage (NCBI taxonomy): Bacteria > Pseudomonadati > Pseudomonadota > Alphaproteobacteria > Rhodobacterales > Roseobacteraceae > Ruegeria > Ruegeria sp. G2. The sequence goes on from NZ_JBQFON010000001.1 coordinate 416,100, forward strand.
GGATGAAATGGGGGCCAAACCTGGGGATCATATCCTTGAGATCGGGTGCGGTTGGGGCGGCTTCGCCGAATATGCCGCCAAAGAGCGCGGGCTCCGAGTCACTGGATTGACGATCAGTCAGGAACAGTTGAAGTTCGCGAAGGAACGCATTGAAAAGGCTGGGCTATCGGATCTTGTAGATTTTAAATTACAGGATTATCGCGATGAACAGGGACAATATGACGGTATTGCATCAATCGAGATGTTCGAAGCGGTTGGTCGGAAATACTGGCCAGCATATTTTAACACTGTTCGTGACCGGTTGAAGCCCGGTGCGCAAGCGACATTACAGATCATAACAGTCGCGGATCACCGCTGGGAAGTTTACAAGAATGGTGTTGATTTCATACAGAAATACATATTTCCGGGTGGCATGCTTCCCGCCCCGTCCATCCTGAAAGAGCAGATAGATCAGGCAGGGCTTCAAGTGGTACGCTCAAAGGAATTTGGCCAAAGTTATGATCTGACACTGCGCCGCTGGTACGACACCTTCAACGCCAAGTGGGACCAGATCTCAGAGCTAGGGTTTGATGAGCGTTTTCGCCGCATGTGGAATTATTATTTAACTGCATGCGGCGCAGCCTTTGACACCGGCAATTGTGATGTGACACAGATCACTATAGCTAAGCCAAGTTGAAGAACGGAACTACGAATGCCTACAGCTTCCCGCCTCGTCGCCGCGTTGTGTCTGCTGGTCATTGCCTTCCTTGTTTCAAGTATGATCATCAACAATGGTGAAGAGGGTAAAAGCTATGGCTGGTTCACATATGTGAACATGTTGTTAGCGGTGGCCTGTGGTTGGGTTATCATGGGCAAGCGGGCAGGCCGGGGTTGGACGGCTGCAGTTAACAATGGTCTGACTGGTGTTGCCGCGCTGGTTTTCTGGGGATTGTTCGTTCAAGGCACCTACGAGATGTTTAGCCAGGCGATGCGCCATCGGTATGGTGGCCCATTTGAAGCCTTGCTGGAAATCTTCAAGATCGGAGTGGCCTATGGTGAACAACTGCTGCCCAGTGAAATTTTGATTACGCTTGGTATTGGTGCCGTGGTCAGTGGGATACTTACCGAAATCGCCTTTCGACGCTGGCGTTAAAACGGATCTGCCAAGTCAGGGCTCCTACTTTGTCTAACCTGTTTTTCTACGGCACTTTGCGCCATGCGCCTTTGCTGGAACTCGTGATGGGTCAATCTGCGGACGAATTGTCGGCGAAACCGGCAATCTTAGCTGATCACGCGGTGTATTCAGTAAAAGGCCAGCCTTTTCCAATGATCGTTGCTGAAAAAGGCGCAGCGGCAGATGGCGTATTGGTGCAAGGATTGGGCAAGGACGAGCTTGCCCGATTGGCCTTTTATGAAGGCGGATTCGAATATGATCTGCGCCAGCTAACGATTGAAACCAGTGAAGATGGGAATCATCAGGCATTGGTGTTCTTTCCCGACTCGGAGGCATGGAAGACCGACACTCTCTGGGATTTTGAGGCATGGAAAAATGATTGGAGCGCTTTGTCGATGCTGGCGGCGCAAGAGGTTATGGCCCAGTATGGGTGTGTTGACGCCTCGACGATTGCAAATAGTTTCCCTGCGATCCGCACACGGGCATGGGCCAGACTCGCAGCGCGTGAGCGAAACACCGGAGATGCCCGGGACACCAACCATGATGTCGTAATCCACCAACGCAATCACCCTTATGTCAACTATTTCGGTATCGATGAGATAGAGCTGCAGCACCGTCAGTATGATGGCAAGATGGGGCCTGTATTGCACCGCAGCGGCTTGATGCAAGGATCTGCAGTCATCGTCCTGCCTTACGACCCCAGGCGCGATACGGTTTTGCTGGTCGAGCAGTTTCGCGCACCTGTGTTCTTGATCGACGACCCCGAACCATGGATGTGGGAACCGGTCGCCGGTATGATTGACCCCGGCGAAACACCCGAGCAGGCAGCGTATCGTGAGACACAGGAAGAGGCGCATGTTTCTCTGTCTCGGCTGGAATATGCAGGCGGTGCCTATACATCCAGCGGATCGTCAACCGAATACGTCTACCTCTATGTCGGGCTGGGTGATCTGACGACGACCGTTGAAAGTGGTGGTCTTGCCACGGAAGGGGAAGATATTCGGAGTAAAATTCTGCCGTTTGACGAATTCATGAACATGGTTGATACCCATGTTTTCAAGGACTTACCGCTTCTTTCGTTGGCACATTGGCTGGCGCGAAATCGCGAACGTCTGCGCGCATAACTATCCCGGCTTGTGATCAAGTCAGGGCGCCTGTAAATCTGCTGCAATACCATATGACAAGAGGACGCCATGCGCATTGCGAAAGACCTTGCCGACGCGGTCGGTAAAACACCCTTGATCCGGTTGCGTCGCGTCAGCGAAGAGACAGGCTGCGAGATCCTCGGCAAAGCCGAGTTCATGAATCCGGGTCAATCCGTTAAAGACCGTGCAGCGTTGTTCATTATCCGCGATGCAATTGCGCGCGGAGATCTCAAGCCCGGCGGCACAATTGTCGAGGGTACGGCGGGTAATACTGGCATTGGTCTGGCATTGGTCGGGGCCTCAATGGGTTTCAAGACGGTGATCGTCATTCCTGAGACTCAATCGGAAGAGAAGAAGGACATGCTCCGACTTGCCGGAGCTCAGCTTGTGCAAGTGCCTGCTGCGCCTTACCGAAATCCCAACAATTTTGTGCACTATTCCCGCCGCTTGGCTGAGGAACTTGCCCAGACCGAGCCCAATGGTGCCATCTGGGCGAACCAGTTCGACAATGTCGCCAACCGGCAGGCGCATGTGGAAACCACCGGCCCTGAAATCTGGGACCAAACCGATGGCAAAGTTGATGGCTTCGTCAGTGCGGTCGGTTCGGGTGGAACCCTAGCGGGTGTCGCCGAGGTTTTGCAGCCCAAAGGCGTAAAAATCGGACTGGCTGATCCAATGGGGGCAGGCCTTTATTCTTATTACACTACGGGTGAGATCGCGATGGAGGGCGGCTCCATCGCCGAAGGCATCGGACAGGTTCGGATAACGAAGAACCTGGAGGGGTTCACCCCTGATCATTCCTGGCAGATCACCGACAATGAGGCGTTGCCCTATATCTTTGATCTGCTTCGCGAAGAAGGTCTGGTGATGGGCGGATCAACCGCGATCAATATCGCGGGCGCTGTACGTCTCGCGAAAGAGATGGGGCCGGGTCACACCATCGTGACCGTATTGTGTGACTTTGGAACGCGCTACCAATCCAAACTGTTCAATCCTGACTTCCTGCGGGAAAAGGAACTGCCTGTTCCGGATTGGATGACCGAAGCACCGCGCAGCATTCCCGGCGTATTCGAGGACGTGTGATGCTGCGACAGGTCCGCCTGTTTCTGTTTCTAAGTTTATTCTGCCTGATCGGGCTGGGTGGGATCGCATCTGCCCAGCTCACTGACCGGCAGAGTGAATATTACCAGGGCTGGGTCAGCACGGCGGATCGGGCGGAATCTGTGATCCGGGCGAACCGGGCATCGAATGCCGCGTTAGAGAATTTACGCTCAGAAATAAACGGTTACCGCGAAGACTTTAACAAGGCGCGCGGCGCAAACACGGATCGTATTCAGACGCTTGAGGGCCAGCTTAAGGCGCTTGGCGCGGAGCCGGCAGACGGCGAGACCGAGCCTGAAGATATTGCCAAGCTGCGCACACATCTTGAAGAGCAACTTAACAGTTTGCGGGTGCCGCGCATAATCTCGGAAGAGGCTTTCAGCCGAGCCAACGGGTTAATCAGCGAAATCGACCGGATCATTCGCGATCGTCAGAAAAAAGAGATGCTGGAACGCGGGCCATCGCCTTTCAATCCCGTTTACTGGGGCCCAGCCTGGATCGACGTCAAGGAAGCGACGCAGAGCCTGATCAATGAAACCGTCACGAACATGCGGTCTGACATCGTTCACGAGCGCATTCGTGAGCGTGGTCTCGGCATTTTCGTTCTGTTGGCCATATCTGCGGTATTGCTGCTATTTGGGCGCAAGTGGTCCGAAAAAGGGGGCGCTTTTCTGCGTTCTCTGGGGGGGCACGGAAGTGGAGTCTGGACCTTCGTCGTCTCTCTGCTGCGCATACTGCTGCCTTGGTTGGGCGTTCTGGCATTGGTCACGGCGATCGTGCAGACTGGTGTTCTGGGCTTGCGCGGTACGTTGCTGATACAGAATATCCCTTATTGGGCTGCCATCATCTTCTACTTTGACTGGATCGGTCGACAGGTCTACCTGATGGGGGCCTCTCAGAATTTCAAACGATTGTCGGCAGGCAGAATTCGAGAACTGCGGGTCTATATCGATCTACTGGCCGTCATGCTTATTTTGCATGATCTGGTTTTGCTATTTGAGCAAATTGAGAATATTTCGGACGCAACACGAGCGGTTGTTGGATTCCCGATCGTATTGGTTACGGCGCTGCTGCTGCTACGTGTGCGTCAGATCCGTCAATCAGAACCACAGGAAGAGCAGACAGATTCAGAAACGTCTCGCAGAGCGGCTGGTTTTAGTCAGTTGGTTGAATTGCTGCGGCGCGCTCTGTTCATACTTGGGATTGCAACACCAATACTGGCGGCATTAGGGTATATCAATGCCGCCGAAGCAATCGTCTTCCCAGCCGTGAAAACACTGGTTCTGATCGCGGCGCTTGTGATCATACGACGGTTTATCACCACGATTTACGGTTGGTTATCGGGGCAGGGCGAGGCCGCGCGCGATTCTCTGTTTTCGGTTCTTGTTGGGTTTGCGCTGGCGATATTGTCGCTGCCTATTCTGGCGCTGTATTGGGGCGCACGCAAGACAGACCTGCTCGAGGCCTGGTCGCGATTGCTGCTGGGATTCGATATCGGCGGCGTCACGATTTCACCCAGTAATTTCCTCACCTTCGTCGCAGTTTTTGCCATCGGATACACATTGACCCGCCTTCTGCAAAGCGGGTTGCGCAACTCATTGCTGCCAAAAACCAGTATCGATCCCGGCGGGCAGAATGCCATCGTATCGGGAACCGGCTATGTCGGAATATTCCTGGCGGCGTTGGTCGCCATTGTTGTTGCTGGATTTGATCTTTCCTCCTTGGCGATCGTGGCTGGTGCCTTGTCGGTTGGTATCGGTTTCGGTCTGCAAACCATCGTGTCGAACTTTGTTTCAGGGATCATCCTGCTGGTCGAACGCCCGATCTCAAAAGGCGACTGGATCGATGTCAACGGCATGATGGGATATGTTCGTGATATCTCGGTCAGGTCCACGCGGATCGAGACGTTTGATCGGACGGATGTGATCGTCCCCAACTCTGACCTGATCAGCGGAGTGGTCACCAACTATACCCGCGGCAACACCATTGGCCGGGTGATCGTTCCTGTCGGCGTGGCCTACGGTACTGACACCCGAAAAGTCGAAACCATTTTGGGTGAGATCGCCAATGGGCATCCGATGGTTCTGGCCAACCCAGCGCCGAGTGTCGTGTTTCAAGGATTTGGTGCGGATTCTCTGGATTTTGAAATCCGGGCAATACTGCGCGATGTGAACTGGGTGCTATCGGTCAAATCCGACATGAACCATGAGATCAACCGCAGATTTGTTAAAGAGGGTATCGAGATTCCGTTTGCTCAACGCGATCTGTGGCTGCGAAATCCTGAGGTGCTGACGGGCCATTCTGAGGAGGCTAAGCCCGACGAAGACCTATCTCTTACTGCCCCTTCCGCGAAGCCTGCCGATTTGACAGCTGATGATTTGGACTCTGCCGGAGACGCAGATGCAGACGCGGATGGCGACGGTCGCTAAACGCGACACATCAAGCATTTTTCCCAAGTGATTATCGGATTGTTACATTTCGATGTAGTCTGATTTTTATTTGAAGGAGGAATTTCGATGGTAACTTTCTCACACAGCCTCGTGCGTATTGCGGTTTGGAACCTTGCGGGTTTCAACCCGGTTAACACAAGTCTGGGCATACCCGCCAATAGTGAGCGGGTCATCCACCAGATTGAAGGCTTGGCCCTGCTTGATGCCGAGTTGATCACGCTGGTCGAGGTTAGCCCTATAGAACATATCAACCGGTTGGCAGCGGGTTTGGCGGACAAGGGCTTGGATTATCAGGTCAAGATCCTGCAGCAACCCAACGGCAACATCCACATTGGATTTCTCCACAAACCAGGGGTTTCGGTGACGGAGCTGGAGTTGATTGACGGTTCGGAAGGTGATGATTCCGGCGGGCGTCAGGCCCTTATCGCCGATGTGCAGGTCGGCAAGTTCAAAGCTAAACTGATCGCGGTGCACCTGAAATCCGGTCGTGACCGGCCTGAACAACAGATACGTGATAGCCAATGTAAGATCATCGGTGCAAAGATCGCCGAAATCCGAGCGACACCGGGCCTGACTCAGCGCACGATCCTGCTGATGGGCGATTTCAACATGATCCCCGGTCAGGACGTCAGCAATTTCCACCATCTTGGTGGGGATGACATGATGGACTTTGTTTCGTGCTGGGATTTGCAAGACCGGTTCTCGCATATTCTAGAAAAGGGTCGCGCCAACCTACTGGATGGTTTCGCCGTCTCGCGCACATTTTCCACTGATTACGTTCGCGGCAGCCTGAGACTGTTTCCGATGCACTGGACGATGAATATGGGGCGCGAAGCCTTCAAGGACGAGGTTTCAGACCATCTGCCATTTGTCGCCAGCTTTCGCATATTTTGAGCCGTCTGTTTTTACGAATGGGGCCTTGCGCTCGGTTCAGAAATTCGCATAAGTCACCTCTACCGGAGAGGTGGCCGAGTGGTCGAAGGCGCACGCCTGGAAAGTGTGTAGGCGGGAAACCGTCTCCAGGGTTCGAATCCCTGTCTCTCCGCCACTATTTCAAGCCAAATTTTCGCGGGTGCTTAGATGCCCAGTTGGTCTTCATTAGTTTGATAATAACGCAACGACATGACCCGTTTCAGGTCTTTGCCGCGTCTTCGAAGGCAATGATACAACAAGAGATCGACCTGTCTGACAAGAGCGCGAATGCGCAAGCAGAAGCGTTTTGGATTCCAGTGCGTCTTCGATCAGACACAGATGCCCCATCAGCAAACCAGCCGATGCTTTGGCTTCTTCTACAGCAAGGCTATATAGCGAGAACTGCGGGCCGCTTGCGTCAATTTGCAAATCAAAGCCCACATTTCGGGACCACGTGAACCAATCGTCGTTCCAGGTCTGGTCGTGCAAAATCGGTATCTCTCGGAAACCGTTTGAATAGTGCGCTCGGTCCAGAAGTGTAGGGGCGCAAACTGGCGCGATTACGTCTTGTGCCAAGGCAATTTGGTTTGACGAGCCGTCAGGAACTGCGAAAAATATCGACAGATCAAACATCTCTCGCGAGAGACTGGGCGGAGTTTCCATAGCGGTGACAGAAAAATTGATTTCCGGAAATTCTTTTCGGATCCGTCGCAATCGTTTTGGAAGCCAGAGCTGGGCAACGGCGGGCAGGGCAGCGATATGAAAATCAGCGTTTGGTTTAAGGTCGCGCAAGGCACGGGCTGCATCAGCCATTTGATCAAAGGCAGCGGAGAAAACCGGGACAAGCGATTGCCCCTCAGGTGTGAGTTCAACGCCTTGCGCGTTGCGTCGAAACAGCGGTGTACCGGCCCAGCCTTCCAGTGCCTTGATATGCTGCGAGATCGCCCCGGGCGTAACGTTCAATTCTTCGGCTGCAGCAACAAAGCTGACGTTTCTAGCCGCCGCTTCAAAGGCCCGCATCGCATTCAATGGAGGGCCTTTGGGGCGCTTGGGGGCAACACTCATTGCACTAGCCTTAGTTTTTCTACACCAAGAAATATCATTTCTGCTTTGCGATGTCACGCGACTGCCGCCAAAGTGGCAAAAACTAGGAGGATGTCAGATGACACTTGCACAAAGAGACTGGGTGCCCACCGCAAGCGAAGCACTAGTTCAAGATATCGCAAAAAAGGCGGCATCGGCATCTTCAGATGACCTGATGGCGCGGATCGAGCATCTTGCAGAGGAAAACCGCCGCATACACGAGCAAGAGTGCTTTAACCTGAACCCTGCCACAAATGTCATGAACCCAAAGGCCGAGGCGCTTTTGTCTTCGGGGATTGGGTCGCGGCCCTCGCTGGGCTATCCCGGTGACAAATATGAAATGGGTCTGGAAGCAATCGAACAGATCGAGGTTGTCGCGGCAGAGCTTTGCGCCGAGGTTTTTGATACTCGGTTCGCTGAAGTCCGGGTGCCCTCCGGGGCGATTGCCAATCTCTATGGCTTTATGGCGACCTGTAAAGCTGGCGACACTATCATAGCCCCACCTGGTTCAATTGGGGGGCATGTGACACATCATGCGGCGGGTTGCGCGGGTCTCTTTGGCCTGCGTACCATCGAAGCTCCTGTTAACGCTGATGGCTATACCGTCGATGTGGATCAGTTGAGAGCGTTGGCAAAGACCGAACGACCAAGGCTGATCACCATCGGCGGCAGTCTTAACCTGTTTGAACACCCCGTCGCCGAAGTGCGTGCGATAGCTGATGAAATCGATGCCAAGGTTATGTTCGATGCGGCCCATCAATGCGGCATCATCGCGGGGCGCGCTTGGTCCAACCCGTTGAAAGAGGGTGCACATTTCATGACCATGAGCACTTACAAAAGCCTCGGAGGACCGGCTGGGGGCCTGATCGTAACGGATGACGAAGAAATCGCAAAAGCGCTAGATGCAATCGCTTTCCCTGGCATGACCGCCAATTTCGATGCGGCCAAAACTGCGGCGCTTGCTGTTACGATGCTGGACTGGAAAGCGTTTGGTTCTGCCTATGCGAATGAGATGATTGCGATGGCCAAAGCTCTCTCCAACGCATTGGATACAAAGGGTGTTCCCGTTTTTTCTGGAACACGGGGCTTCACCAACTCTCACCAGTTCGCGGTATTGGCTGCCCCATATGGAGGAGGTCAGGCCGCATCTAAGCAGCTTCGCAAATGCGGGTTCCTCGCCTGCGGTATTGGATTGCCGGTGGAGTTAGTGGAAGGCGATATGAACGGACTTCGTATCGGCACACCTGAGCTGGTGCGGTGGGGCATGACCTCTGGGGATGCCGAGCGTTTGGCTAATTTGATAATGCGTGGCCTGGGCGGGGAACAAATCCAGTCAGAGGTATCCGCATGGCGACGTGAATTTGACACGCTGCATTATGTGAACTGAAAAGAGGATGGCCGACTAAGTCGCTGAACATTGTCGGCCCTACCAACCTTCGTTGGTTGAGCCAATGCAAACTGCATATCGCAGATCAAAAACGGTAGGTTGCACCTAACAGCGGACCGGATTGATCAAACTTAAAGTCGTTACCGTCGATGTCGTGGTCAAACGAGATATAGCGATACCCACCACGGATCAGCCAACGGTCATTGATTGCGTAGTCGGCAGTTAGAAGAACTTGCCATGTTTCGCTCCCGCTCCGGAAACCGCCATAATCAATAAACCCGGTACCAGACCATTTGTCCGAGAACCTGACGCGTGCGCGGGCACCAATTACAGGATCAGTCCAGCTTGCATCAACCGTTGTTCGGCGCCCAGGGGCAGCACCGGGTTGCAGGTCGAATTCAGTTTCAGTGCTGAACCACCTAAAGCCGCCGACGATATCAACATATGCGTCTTGATCGTCATAGACCCGATATCCTGCATATCCGCTCAGAAACTGAGTGGTGAAAGAGGTGTCCAAGCCCGAGCTCGCCGGGCCAGGCGTGTCGCTGCTGAAAGACAGATCTGTATAATTGTAGTCTGCCAGGAATGACCAACGCCCATTGGTTGCTCCGAATGCAGCCATAAAGGCAAAGTCCAAATTCTCCAACGCGTCGGAAAAGCTTAGCGTGCCATCTAATGTGCCCAACGGGGTATCCAGCGACGTTTCTGTTTCCGGCATGAACAGGTAGATTGAGGCCTCGTATGACCAGTCGGACTGTTGGGCCGAGGCCATTGACGCCATTGCGCCCGCCAATGAGATTCCGAGGAGTGGTCCTCTCCAATTTCGTGTCGCACCCATTATTGCTCTCCCGTCAAAAGTCTTGTTTCGAATTTTCGTTTCTGCGCAGCGAAAATCTGCGCAGATTTGTCTTGCGGTCAGGCTACTGCATCCTCGGTTTTGCCAGAACCAACGCCAACACGATTGATATCAGTGCTGGGAAAGAACTCGGACCAGACATGCCAGAATATGCCTGCGCGTAGAGTTTCGACCCGCTGCAGTTGCCCTTGATCAGACATTCCCCAAAAGTCGCATTTGGTCACGGGTTGCCCACTGTCATTGTACCAGACGCCTAAACTTTCATATTTGGGATCAAGGCTGACGACGACATCCCGACCTCCGACCGTTGCGTTGACGATCCAATCGTTGTCGACGACGAAATCATCGGTCCAGCAGGTGGCATCCTGCCCAATGGTAATCCCCCAGACATAGGTTTTATTCGGCAACCGGTCGTCTGAACGATCCATGTTGTCCATCACCGGAGCGTCTTCCTGATGTTGACGGCCAATCCCCCACCCAAAGGTGATTTCGGTCATCATATCAAGCAGACGCAGCAATGGGTTTGGGGAAGGTTCATTCAGGAAAACCTCTCCATCCGGGTAGGCTTTCTGAAAGCCGCGAAATGTCATCCGGTAGGTAGGCCACGGTTTCATCCGGGCCTCGGGCCGGAGAGGGCATGCGAGGCCATCTGTGTTTGGGTTCTGGTCCGCTTCACGAAAGCCATATATCTGCTGAATCGGCTCGCCGCTTTCGTTGTCGCGCAGGATCAGGTTATTGCCGTGCTGGGCGAGAACCTCGAGATTCAGGCGCTTACCCTCTATTCTTGGAGTGTACCCCTGACCAAGATTGGCCATGGCACAATACGTCATGACGACGTCTTCTCCACCAAGCCCTTTTTCATTACCGGCAAGATGCGGTCGCATGATCTGCGCGTCGGGGTGTGCACGAGCGTGGCCGTTGTTGTCGATCACCATCACGGGCGCGGTCGGCCCCACGTATTTACGGGCCTCGTCAATGGGGAAGTACTGCGCGGTATTTAGTTGGTTTCTCAGCCCCAGATGAACCCAGACGTAGGGGAATCCATAGAAGAAAAGGACCAGCACTGCCGACACCAGCCACAGCCAAAACGGACCTGCACCAAGTATGAAATGTACAAGTGTTGCGACAGCAAATGCACCCAACCCAATGGCGATCAGGCGATATTCATGACGGATGAAGCGCACCATATTCTCGCGCTTCACCTTCAGCAGCATCTGGGACACATCGCCAAGGTCTCGGAAATAGATGAACCCGATCCCGAGTGATCCGATCAAACCCAGTGCAAACAGAAGTAGTCCAATCATGTCATGATCCTAAAGTCTTGAGCGCGTGATTTCCGTTGCACGGTGTTATTGCTGCGGGGATTGGCGTTTGATCAGGAAAGCCTCGACCGCTTGCTGGGTTTCGGGGCGGATGTTCTCGATCCCTTCATATGGCACACCATACGCTGGCGCGGTGTCGGGAAATTTCTCTTTGCGGGCCATATGTCGGCCAAGGATGCGTGCGAACTCCTGCCCTCCCCAGGCGCCAACCTCGGTCGAAACTGAATATTCCTCGCGCGTGTCCCGGTAGAGATCAAAGAACTTTGCCAGAATAGCGCTTTCGCCAGGTCCCGGCAGTTTCAGCTTAAGCTGGTCCTTCACGATCGCCTCGGGTTTGTTCACGGAATAGACGATGACGTGATCGCGTCGGGCCTTGGATTCGTCAGCAAACAACAGGGCGGCAGATTGGTCCACGCCATCCACCAGACGATCCCGCGGAATGTACTGATCTGCCCCAGCAAAACGCGACAGCGTTGTATAGAGGTCCGAGACGTGGATGATGCTGTTGAGCAACCCGTCAGCCTCGATCATGCCGGGCCAGCGGATAAAGGCGTCAACGCGGATACCTCCCTCGGTCGTGTCGCCTTTGCCGCCCGCATAGATCAGCGGGGTGAACCCGGATTGCGGCGCGTATTTGGTGAAGTGGCCGTTATCCCCCATGACCACAACCACGGTGTTTTCCGTTAAGCCCAGTTCTTCGATGCGCGCAAACAAGTCGCCCAGCCACTGATCCAGTAACTGCATCTTGTCGACATATAGACCACCATTCACGCTCTCTGGTCCTGATCGCCCGGCCCGGGTGTTGTCCAGCGGGATCATCGGCCAGTATTGCAGGAAAAACGGGTCTTCCCCACCTGCGAGGCGCTCCAGTTCCTCCATCGTCTTGTCTTGAAACGCCTGGTTCATCTCATCGTATTTCGCAGCGTTCCAGCGCTCTCCGGTTTCCATGCGAATTTCGCGGATCGGCCCGCCGGTTTCCCCTTCGATGACTGTCATCATCGCGGCAGAGTCCGGCCGGAACCAACCGTCCAGCGTGTATTTATCGTCATAGTCCTGGATTGCGACCGAGACCTGTTCTTTGATCGCATCATCATTGAAGATCGTCAGCTGGCCCTGTTGGTGGATGGCGTGCTGGGCATAGTCAAATCCCTGATTCATTGCCCAACTTTCGGCGATATCACCCATGTGCCATTTGCCGACATGGCTGGTCGCGTAACCCGCCTGTTTCAGAATCTCGGCCAGGGTGACCTCGTTTTCCGGCAAGCCGAACCCGGCAATGTCCACCGTGGTATCGCCCATACCCATGCGTACGGGCAACCGCCCGGTCATCTGCGCCACGCGGGTCGGCGTGCACGAAGGTTCAGTATACATGCGCACCATTCGCATGGCCTGATCCGAAAAGTCGTTGATATTCGGCGTCTCATAACCTCGCACCGCGTTGAGTTCGGGTATGCCCATGTCGCCGAAGCCCATATCGTCGATCAGAACGCTGATTATGTTCGGGGGCTGCCCATTGTTACGGCCACGAAAAGCGGTCAGAGCATCATCAACAGCGGTATCATCCTGCGCCCATTGTTCTGCGTGTTGTGCTTGCAGAATGTAAAACTCGGCATCGTGTTGGATTGGATTGTCTTGTGCCGACGCGGCCTGCGCTGCAAGGCTGACAAACAAAGCCAATACCCCTGAAATCTTCATCCCATATCCCCCGGTCATCTGCTTGGTGGAAGGCAAACGCTTCTGCAGTTGCCTTCACATTTAAACATTATCATATGTAAACAAGATTTTCTGTAGATTTCAATTCTGCCAGCCCATGAACACATCGCGCGTCAGTTCGGATTCAGGGCGCAGGTTGTCGATACCCTCATAAGGGATGCCTCGCCCGATCTCGGAATGCGGATGTTTGGCGATCATTTTTTGATGGCGTTTGATCATGTCCTGAAACGAAGCTCCGGCCCACAGCGAGTACCCAACCAACGGGTGCAGTTCACGTGGATCGCGATAGATGTTGAAGGTCGGGGCCGCCGCACCGGGTTGGCCGGGCGCGGGCAGGTGCATCTTGAACTCCTGTTTGACAACTGAGCGCAGAACAGGGCCTTCGTAGACATACACATAGTCGCGTCGACCATGACCTTCACCATTCAGCAACAGCGCCGTCTGATCGATCCCGTCGATGATGCGGTCACGTGGGATATGATCAGTCGCACCTGCAATCCGCGCCATGGTGGTGTAGATATCCGACACGTGAAAGATATCACCGGCTGCGCTGTCCGCTTCGATCACGCCGGGCCAGCGTATGAAAGCGTCCGTGCGTACGCCGCCTTCTAGATGTTGGGTCTTACCACCGCGATAGATCAGCTGATTAAGGCCCGAGGTCCCCTCGTAGTGGTACATCAGCCCATTGTCAGCCATCAGTACCACAATCGTATTGTCGGCTTCTCCGGTCTCTTCAAGCTTGGTCAGAAGATCACCGATCCACCCATCCAATAACTGCAGTTTATCAGCGTGGAAGCCACCATTGCGAGAGAGGGCCTTATCCGCATAGACGAAATTAAGGGGGTAGAGAGGCCAATATTGCAGAAAAAACGGTTCTTCTTCGGCTGCAGCACGTTCTAGCTGCTCAAGGGCCTGACGTTGATATCGCTCGTTCATCTCTTCGTACTTGGCCTGGGTCCAGATCTCCCCCGGTGACATGTCCACCTCACGGGCAGTGCCGCCTGCTTCGGCCTCGACACCGGTCACCAACCCGTATGGCTTGAAACGTTCGTCCAGAAGAAACTGATTGTTTTGCCCTTCGGGCACATATCCAAGCATGGCGTTCGCACGCATCGCCTCGGGGGTCATAAGGCTTAGTTGAACCTGTTGATGCAGGGGAAACGCTGCCCAGTCGAAGCCCTGATTGTGCGGGTAGGCCTGTTCGATATCGCCTTGATGCCATTTGCCGACATGTACGGTGTTGTAGCCAACTTCCTTCAATATCTCGGGCAGGGTTACTTCACTGGCAGGCAGGCCTTCGCCTACCAGCGCAACTTTGACTTCTGATACCCCGGCGCGGACAGGGTGGCGACCTGTAAGCATGGCAGTCCGCGTCGGTGTGCAGGATGGCTCGGTATACATGCGCATCAACGATAGGCCTTCGGTGGCGAACTGGTTGATACTAGGTGTCTCGATGCCCATAACGTAGTTCATCTTGCGGTCACCCATTTGACCAAAACTGATGTCATCGATCAGAATGTACAGAAAATTGGGTGGACTGCCGCCGTTGGCCTCGCGAATTTCGGCTAACTTTGCGTCGATCTCGGCATCCTGTGCGTCCCACGCATCGCCGAATTGAGCGCGCAGATAATTGAACTCGCCGTCGTGAATGATCGGAGACTGCTGGGCAAATGCCGCTCCGGTGGTCAGAATTAACGAAGACAGGATGGGTATTAGTTTCATTTTAATCTCCGGGTTTGCCAAAATTCTGAGGCATGTTTTGAGCTTCAACTATTCTGGTTTCGATACTGCAGCGCAGATCGGCGAGGGTTTCGGCCAAATCGGCCAGGAACCGAGATTGCTGAGGCGTGTTTGAGTGCTGCAAAAGAGCGATTTCAGTAAAGATCTCTTGGTAATCCAGACATATCCGGTCAAATTCACTGTCCTCGGTGCGTAAACTTTGCAGAAGATTAGCGTGTTCAGGGAACTGATCCTCAATGAAATCACTATCGACCATCGGCAGCACTTTCGAAGCTGGTTGCTCGGTCAGCATGCGCTCCGCAGGAATTGTCTTGAACGTAATAAGCCGCATGCTACGGTAGCAACATGGCCACAAGTCCTTATTGTGAAAGGATAGTTCTTGACCGGCATGGGGGATGGGAAGCAAGACGACAATAAGCGTAACTTCTCTGCTGATGATGTACGTGCTGCGCTTGAGCGTGTTTTAGACTCGGCAGGATTTAAGGGATCGGCCCGAATGCGATCTTTCCTGACCTATGTCGTCGACGAAGCTCTTGCCGGGCGCACCGATGAAATTCGCGCAAAAACGATTGCGATGGATGTTTATGGCTACGGCGCAGACGAGCTGACAAAACGAGAAGGTGTTGTGCGGGTAGATGCTGGCCGGATGCGACGAAAGTTGAAGGCCTATTACGGTGGAGCGGGAGCGTCTGATCCGATCATGATATCGCTGCCCGTTGGTCGTTATGCACCAGAGTTCAGACCGGGTACGCGCCAGTACCGAAAGTTAACAAATCTGTGGCGTATAAGTGTGATGTCGGCGATGGCTATCACCCTTGTTGCGCTGGGTGGCGTCGGAGGCACCGTCCTTACAAAGCAATGGCCATCGAGCGATGTAAAAGCCGAGCAGTCCGCGATCTATGACGTGTCTCCGGCGCGGGTCGAGGCGATGAATCTGTGTAGTGCCGGACAGGATGTGATGTTTCCGGTTGTTAACTTGCCGCGCCTGAAACCCGCGTTATTGATCTTTAAAACCGCGATTGAGCGTGATCCGCTATATTTCTGCGGGTACGCGGGGGCCGCTCAGGTCGAAACCATGCTTGCCATTCTTCAGTCTGCCGATCCTGCAGCCATTGATATGCTTGCTGTGGCAGACGAAAACAGTGCTCATGCGCTGGAAATCGAGCCGGATGCGGCATGGGCACTTTCATCGCGCGCCTGGTTGGAATTCGGGTTGGGGAACTACGACAAGGCTACGGCGTTGTCCCGCAGGGCGGTCGATCTTGCACCAACAGATCCACATATAGCTGAATTTGATGCGCTAATCTCGCTCTACACAATGAACTTTACGTATATCATTTCGCAATCAGAGCGATATGAAAAACTGGCGGAAAGCAGCGGTGCGCTTGTGTTCGGGAATGTGCTCGGGTCAGCTCAATTTCATTCTGGTGATTTTACGGCCGCGATTCGAAGCTACGAAGATACTATCGCGCGTGGTGGCCCCTTCGGCCCGATTTCCGCGGCATATCTGATGGCGGCGCGCTGGAACAACGGAGAGCAGACTGAGGCGCGTCGGCTCGCAAGTGTTTACCAAAAGACCTGGCCCGATTTTCCACTGGAAACCTTAAAACGGCGGGTTTTCCAACAGCCACAACCGGTCGACGCACTTGTCGAAGCGATGAAAGCCGCTGGTGTAGTTATGGAGCGGGACAATGCGCCCCTGACAGCAGATTGACATGCTCTGGAATTGGCAATCCTGTTATTCGTCCTGCGCGACTAACCCCAAACCGCGTAGGTAGATACCGATCCCGCTTTCCAAAAGGTCTTCAGGAGGGAAGGGAGAGCTTGCACCGGTATTGCGCGCATAAAGTTCAACGACACCGTGACTCATCGCCCAAATGTGAGCACTGAACATCGAAGCAGGGGGTCTTTTCTCTGGCGGTATATGTTGAGACAAATCGCCAGCAGCTTTTTCCAGCACATTTTTTGCGCGATTGGCGGCGAGGGCCAATTCGGGCGTTCGGTTCAGGGATATACCGCTTTCGAACATCGCGATGTAGTGGCCTGGGTGCTTGCGCGCAAAGGCTAGATAGGCGCGCCCGGTGGCTTCAAACGCTGCCAGCGCCGACGGTTGCCCCTTGTCATAGGCAAATTGCATCAGGTCAGCGAACATCTCAAAGCCTTGTCGCGCGGCCTCAGCAATTAGATCTTCGCGCCCCTCGTAATGTCGATAGACCGCTGCGGGCGTCACCCCAGCCGTCTTGGCGGCCTCGGACAGCGTAAATCCGGTCGGACCTTTTTGTTCAATCAGAGACAAGGCAGCCTCGATCAGGGCCTGCTTCAGATTTCCGTGGTGATATCCGCGCTTTGTCATCCCGTCCTCAAGTGCTTATACGGGTATATATGCACAGGTCATGACCTAATCCAGCGCAGTTCGTGTATTGCCCCATACCAAGTTCAGGCATCCCAGATTTCCGGTCCACCACTGATCGTTTTGTCTGGCTCGCCAACCACGTCGGCATCTTTGCCATCATAATCCAACCCGCTGAGCACTGTGCGAATGGCGGCCAGGCGAGCGCGTTTTTTGTCATCGGACCGTATGATCGTCCAGGGGCAATCTTCGGAATGGCTGCGGGTCAGCGTTTCGGAAATTGATTGGCTGTATTCGTCCCACTTGTGCAGGCCAGCTATGTCGATTGGGCTGAGTTTCCACTGCTTCAAAGGGTCGGTCTCGCGGGCTAGAAAGCGGTTCAGTTGTTCTGAGCGACCTACATTCAGCCAGAACTTGAACATGTGGATCCCGTCATTCTTGAACCCCATTTCCAGAGGCAGAACCTGTCTGAAGAACCGCTCACGCTCATCTGTCGTGCAAAAACCAAAGACGTTTTCAACAACGCCCCGGTTATACCAGCTGCGATCAAAGAACACGATTTCTCCGGCAGAGGGTAGGTGTGAAATATAGCGTTGAAAATACCACTGGCTGCGTTCAGCATCTGATGGTTTGCTAAGCGCAACATTGCGCGCACCCCGTGGATTAAGGTTTTCCCGGAACCTTTTGATTGTTCCACCTTTCCCCGCTGCATCGCGTCCTTCGAACAGGATGGCGACGCGCTGATCAGTGTTCTTGACCCACCGCTGCATCTTGACCAGCTCGATCTGCAAACCCTGCATCTGCTCGTCATATTCCTTGCCCTTCATCTTTTTCGGGTAAGGGTAGGTCGGGTTTAGAATTTCCCCTTTTTTGGCCTGCTCAATGACCGATTGAACAGTCTTGGGCGCGTCATTGCGAAAATAGCTCTCGATAGCGCCATGTTCTGATTTGGTCATGTGCGGCCTCGCCATAAAATCCATAACTTACTATGGATTACGGATGGGGTTAACGCAAACCCGCACGTGCGGCGGCACGGTCGATTGCGGCTGCGACCTCCGGTGCGGCAACTACCTGAGGCATGTGACCGATACCGTTCAGTTCGACCAACTCCGCACTTGGTATTTGCTCTATCAGGCGCTCAGAATGCCAATCCAGCCCAACGGTCGTATCGGCGGTGCCGTGGACTATTTCAGTTGGAACCGTAATCTCGTTATAGCGAGGTTGAAGTTCGGTGATTTCGTCCAGCAGATTTGCTCGCTGTTTGGCATTAGCATGCATCGATGCGCGGCGCATGGTCAGACCGGGGCCGAAATGTTCCGCATAACCTTCGGGGGCTACTTGCGGCGCAAAAACCTGATCCAGTGCTTTCGAAACGAACCAGTCAGGAACGAAGGCGCTGACCAACGGCAGGCCAAGTGCGTTGCCGATGGTTGTTGCGCCCATTGTGTTGAATGCGTCCAATGGCGTCTCCCAAGGGATAGCTGCAGGAGCGATCAAAACGAGAGCGGCGATATTGTCAGGCCGTGTGACTGCCCAGGCAAGTGCGACTGACCCGCCATAGCTTTGCCCAGCAACAACGGGTTTTTCAGCACCAAGTTCTGAGGCAGCTTTCTGTAGGATTTCTGCTTGTTCAACAATGGTTTCTCCGTCTGGGTTAAAGCTTTCAGAATAACCCAGTCCGGGGCGATCGAATACGATGACACGATAGCTTTCTGCTAAGATCGGTGCCAACGCAAATGTCATGTCGCGCGTATTCCCGCTGGAACCGTGGATCAGCACGACATCCGGACCTTCGCCCATGACGACGGCATGTACAGAGATACCATCGACATCCAGGATCTGACCTTCAGCAGGAAACGAAGCTTCGGCACTGCTTTCGCGTTGCGTACCACGCCAGGCAGTGACTATGGCAACGGCTGTCAGCGCAATGCCAATTGTTATCAATAGTTTACTGGCCAATTTTTTCCAAATCAAAGGGGGTTGTCTGATAGATGGAATTGATCCAGTTGCCATAAAGCAGGTGCGCATGGCTGCGCCAGCGGTTCTGCGGATTCTGGCTTGGATCATCGTCAGGGTAGTAATTTATAGGGACATTGATCGGTGTACCGTTGGCAACGTCCCGGTCATATTCCTGCTTGAGCGTGTCGCTGTCATACTCGAAATGGTTGAAGATATAGAGTGCCCGATGTGCTGGATCTTCGATCAGGCAGGGGCCCACATCGTCGCTGCCAAGCAGTGTGATCAGATCAGGTACCGCGTCGATTTCATACTGCCGCATCTCGGTCCAGCGGCTTACTGGGATCACGCAATCGTCAGAAAAACCACGTAAAAATGGCGATGCTGGCGCAAGATTTCGATGCCGGAAACACCCGAAGGCCTTTGCATCCAGCATATGTTTTTTAACATCGTGAAAATGGTTGATCATGGCCATGCCACCCCAACAGACGCCGAAGGTGGAATGCACATTGGTCTGCGTCCACTCGAACACTTCACGGATTTCGTCCCAATAGGTGACATCAGCGAAATCAAGATGCTCGATTGGGGCACCCGTAATGATCAACCCATCAAATTTCTGGTCCTTTACCTCCTGAAAAGGGTGGTAGAATTCGGCCATATGCTCGGCGGCGGTGTTTTTGGTCTGGTGTTCGGTCATGCGGATCAAGGACAGTTCGATCTGCAAAGGTGTCGCCCCGATCAGACGCGCAAACTGGTTTTCGGTCTGAATCTTTTTGGGCATCAGATTCAACAGGCCGATCCGCAAGGGGCGAATATCCTGCCGTGCGGCCTGATCTTCGGCCATGACCATGACGCCCTCATTGGTCAGGACGTCAAAGGCGGGCAGGTCGGAAGGAATTTTAATCGGCATTTGGTCACGCTGTTGAAACTGCGAAAGAAGTCTGGAACTTATGCGGGGTTGGCGCGGGCCTCAAGGGTGCGTTCGATCAACTCATCGAAATCACCCCCGTCACGCACCTTGGCGATATCGTCGGCGGCGATTGTGACGCCCCAGTTTCGCGCCATCGCTTCATATCTCGGTTGTCGGTGCGCCAGCGCTTGCGCATAGGTCCAGCGTATGAACGCGTCCGGATCGACTGCGGAAGCTTGGCAGTCGTTAAGGGCAAGGTATTCATCCCAGACCCGCTGAAGGAACTCGGCTTGGTAAGACATGGGCTTTGGGGCCTTGTCGAAGCGTTTTACCAATTCCTCAGTATGGGCCTCGTCGCCCTTGATCCAGATCATCAGCGCCTGGCGCGATAGCTCGGACAGGACCTGGTCGTTCGGATCTTCGGGGTCGACCCACTCGCAGATAGAGCCACCGGTATCGCAGATAAAATGCGGATAGCTGTACAGGCGCTCGGCTCGGTCGATAAAATACTTGGTATCCAACAGGGCGTGAATCTCTGCCAGTCGGAACTGTTCTTGGCGAAGCCGGTATTCCGAGATTTCAAGTCCACCAAGCGCGGGATTGCCGGGTTTGCCCAGATAGGCGGAGACGGGGGTCAGGTTTTCGAACGTTATGTTCGATCCGATATAGATCGAATCCGATAGCAGAAGCTCGCGCAGAAAGGGCACTTTCATCGCTTCAGCCTTGGCGTTGTCGGCGATGTATTCGCCCATGTAGCGTGTCCCGATCCGGTAATCGATCGAGTAGTGGAACCAATCACCTGCATCCCGAAGAGTGTTCGAGACATAGGATTTCCCCAACCCGGACATACCGAAGAACAGTACTTTCTTTCGCGCAGCGTCGCGCCAGTCCTTTGCCGAGTTGTAAATCATGCGCCACCATCCCTTGTTTTGCATTAGCTAAATCGGGCTGATCGCGGCGTCAATTGTGCTGCAGTGTTCCGTAATAAAAAGAAGACGTGTAAATGGAAAAGCCCCACCATACCAAGGCGGGGCTTTCCGATGTGTTTGCTGCCGCTGGGATCAATCCAGGGCGTAAGTCACCTGAATACCAACGCTCCATGCACTGTTGCCGGTGAAAGTGGCGCGGTTGTCGGGACCGGTGCCGTTTGCCGTGGCATCACCGATGTCGGTATAGCGCACACCGCCAGAGATTTTAGCTTTCTCAAGCGAATAGGTGCCACCCAGACCGATGCTCCAGAAACCATCTGTCGGGCCGAGGTTGGAAACCGAGTTCCCTTGCGAACTTTCGTAACCGAGAGTTACGGCACCCGAGAATTCATCGGTGAACTGGTAGCCCAAACCAAGCGAGTAGGTCCAAGTTGCTTCTTCATAGTCGACGAGGTTTATACCTGTCAGGCCGGTATAAACGGGCGGTGCGTAAACGGTTTGGGGCCAGTCGACCCAACGGATCGAGCCGAACAGCAGCGTCTTTGGCGCGACGCCTGTTTGGAAGTCGAGATTCACAGATTGAGGTGTAATAACCTCAGTTGAAGAATCTGCGCTCGATCTAGCGATTTCGGGAAATGGCGTGAAAGCGAGCGCATCATTTGACTCGGTCTGCGACAGATCGTGTTTAATCTTTGAGTTATATGTCAATGCGACGCGAGCCGCGATATCAGGTCGTTCCCACGCGACGCCAACCACATAGCCAAAATCGATTTCAGCGTCTGTTTCAACACGGTATCCACCCGATGGGAACGGCTCTAAGCCCGCGCCTGCAATTGGTACTGATACGCTTGCTTTCAGCCTTTGTGCACGGAGACCGCCGATTACACTGAATCCATTGTCCAGTTTATAGCGAAGTAGAGCCGTAATTGCGTCAGTGTCTGCCTTGGCTCTCAACACATCTTGGTTTGCGCCTAGAGGAAATGGAGGAGAGAAACCTAACACATTCTGCGACAATGGGTACTCAGAAGAGTAATCGATATCGGCGCCAAATGGCTGGTCATAGACCAGCGCAAAATCCAGTTTCTCTGTCAGCGATGTCTTGTACGCCAGATGTGGCGTGAAGAAGCTGTTCGAGACATTGCCTGACTCAATGGTTTCCCCGAATGTTGGGCTCAACGGGATCTGATCTTCCATCGAGCCACTGACATCAGGCTTGGTATAGCCCAGTCGAAACTGAACGACAGATCCTTCTTCAAACAGAATGTTAACGCCCTGACCGCTACGATCTAGGCCACCTGCCTGCACACTGGTTGCCCCGATGCACAACGCGCATGCGTGAAACAACGATCGTTTCATATATTCCTCCCTACACTGTCCTGCGGCCTGTAATGCTCATCCCATCAAACGCACCCGGCCTTGTTACCGGCTTTTACTGTCTTAAACTTTAAATTTTGGTCAATTGGTGACGGAACGTTACTCGGTGTGCGCACGCCGTACGGGTGTTGCGGATTTGTTACGATTTTCTGACCAGACGTTCAGGAAAATCCCCGCAAAGATGACTGCTGCACCCAAGAGCGTCCACTGGTCCAGCGGTTCATGATAAAGGATCATTCCCACTATCGCGATGGTCGGAAGGCGTGCAAAATCAAAGGGTACCACGATTGTTGCTGGAGCGATCGCGAGAGCATTGGTGATACAATAATGCGCAAATAGACCAGCCACGCCGACCAGCAGAAGAAACGGCGCTGTATTTACGCTAGGTAATGAGATCTGTCCGTCATAGGCCGATGCGATGAATCCAAGGCCCGCCTGAATCAGAGTCAGCCAAAACATGATGCAACCGATGCTCGCGAACCGAGTAAGGGTTTTCGTCGATATCGTCGTCAGAGCAAAGAACAAAGCGGACAATGCTGCGGCAATCACTCCTGGGCTGATCGAGGCCGCGCCAGGACGTGCCACAATGAGTATTCCGGCAAATCCGATTAGTGCTGAGGTCAACCGAAGCGCAGTCAACCTTTCTTTCAACAGCAATGGTGAGAGGAGTATCACCCAGATCGGTTGGGTAAACTCCAGCGCGAAGACCTGCGCAAGAGGAATGACCGTCACCGCATAGAACCAGAGGTTTTGCCCCGTAAAATGCAGTACATTTCGAACGCCATGCAAATCTAATCGCCGTGTCGAGACTTGATGCCATTTGCGCGATATCGTCAGAAAAAAAGCGACAATGCAGATCCCGACGAGGCTGCGATAGAACATAATCTCAAAAGTATCGTGAGTTACGCTAAGTTCGCGTCCGGCAATTGCCATCGATGAAAACGAGGCGATTGCTCCGGTCATCCAAAGCGCGGCCTTGCCGATCTGCATTGAGTTGCTGCTCATGAAACTTGGTTTACGTCCCGACGTATGGCAGGCCGACTTAATGGTGTTTCACGAGGCAACGCAACGAATAATAGCCGTGTCAGAATTTTTGTGCTTTGCGTGTGAGCGTTTATTCCCACTCGATGGTACCGGGCGGTTTCGAAGTGATGTCGTACGTGCATCGGTTGATGCCTTTGACTTCGTTGATGATGCGTGTTGCCGTTTCACCCAGGAACTCGTGACTGAACGGATAGTAATCAGCGGTCATGCCGTCGACCGATGTCACCGCGCGCAGTGCGCAGGCATAGTCATATGTCCGTCCATCACCCATCACGCCGACTGTTCGCACCGGAAGAATGGCGACAAATGCCTGCCAGATATCGTCGTATAGCCCATGTTTGCGGATTTGATCGATATAGATAGCGTCGGCTTCGCGCAGAATGTCGAGCTTTTCGCGAGTGATTTCTCCAGGGCAACGGATTGCAAGGCCGGGGCCGGGGAAGGGGTGGCGACCGATGAAACTGTCGGGCAGACCCAACTCGCGACCCAAGGCGCGAACTTCATCCTTGAACAGTTCTCGCAGGGGTTCGACAAGCTTCAGGCCCATTTTCTCGGGCAACCCACCCACATTGTGGTGCGATTTTATGGTGACCGAGGGACCACCAGAGAACGAAACAGACTCAATCACATCGGGATACAGGGTGCCTTGTGCCAGAAACTCGGCACCATCAATGGTGTCAGCGTGTTTCTGAAAAACATCGATGAACAGTTTGCCGATGATTTTCCGTTTGGTTTCAGGATCGCTTTGCCCGTCCAGCTCGCCCAGAAACAACTCGCTCTCGTCAGCATGGATCAGCTGGATATTGTAATTGTCGCGGAACATTCCGACGACCTCGGTCGCTTCGTTCTTGCGCAAAAGGCCATGGTCAACGAAGACACAAGTCAACTGATCACCGATTGCCTCGTGGATCAGGATTGCCGCGACCGAACTGTCGACGCCACCTGAGAGACCGCAAATGACTTTTTTGTCTCCGACCTGCTCGCGGATTTTCGCGATCATTTGCTCGCGATATGCGCCCATGGTCCAGTCACCCGAGAATCCTGCCAGTTTGACGAAATTCTCATATAGTTTGGCACCCTTGGGAGTGTGGTGCACTTCCGGGTGGAATTGCACGGCATAGAAATGACGCGACGGGTCTGCCGTTATGGCAAAGGGCGCGTTGGGTGAGGTGCCAAAGACTTCAAAGCCCGGCGCGATTTCACTGACGTGGTCACCGTGGCTCATCCAGACCTGCTCATCACCCTCTGCGAACCAGCCATCAAGAATGTCCAACTGGTTCTGAGGCGTCACGAAAGCACGCCCGAATTCGGCGGTGCCGTGACCGCTTTCGACCTGGCCGCCCAGTTGCTGCATCATCACCTGCTGGCCATAGCAGATGCCTAGGATTGGCACGCCATAGTCAAAAATTTCCTGTGGCGCACGGGGCGAACCCTCTCGTGTAACGCTGTCCGGACCGCCCGAGAAAATGACAGCTTTGGGGGCCATCTGTCGGACAAAGTCCATCGTGACGTTCTGATAAGGATGAATTTCGCAATAGACATTCAGTTCGCGCAGGCGACGGGCGATTAGCTGCGTCACCTGGCTGCCGAAGTCGATGATCAGAAGGCGGTCGTGGGATGCTTGGGTCATGACTGGCTATTAGGTTGCAAGCCTTGCTTGTGCAAGCGCAATGACGTCAATTGGTGGCGGAGGCACTCAGATGACTGACCTAATTCTCAGAACTGCGGAACCAGGCGACGTAAATGCAATAGAAATCTGTATTACAAGCGCCTACGCTGATGCGAACAGGAAAATTGCCGATATCCCGGATGTGGCAAGCGGAATCGAGGGCGATATTGCCAACCGAAATGTCCTTGTCGCAGAAGAAGGTGGGCAACTTTTGGGTGTCATAATTTATGGTCTGAAGGCTGGCGCGATGATGGTCTTCAATCTCGCGGTTGTGCCGCAAGCTCAGGGGCGGGGCCTCGCACGAAAATTGCTTGCTGCTGCTGAAGCCGATGCGTTGACAGCGGGGTTGTCCGTGCTTTGTCTAAGAACGCATCGACTTATGGGGGAAACCCGCGCCATGTATACACATCTTGGCTGGCACGAGGTCGAGGTGACCGGGAACTCGGTCATGATGCAGAAGAACGTGACGTGACGTGCAAATGTGTCGGAAATAGCGATGCTGCCAGTTCATGTCGCTTTTACCTCTATTGCGCCGTAAACTACCTCTGGCATCGTGGTTCGTTGATGTAACACACTTGTCGAACCAACCAATAAACGGGATTTTCTCATGACAGAGGCAAGCACCCGGCGCAGAGCACGAGGTGGCGGTGGCGCCGCCCGCCGGGCCGAGCGCACGGCGGTAAAGATCGAAACCGCAAAATACATCGAACGTAACATTCCCAATTTCGAAGTCCTCAATGAAGAAGCGCTTGAGATCATCGAAACCAACGCGGAAACTGTGCTGGCCGAGATCGGTGTCAATTTTGTTGACAATCCGGCGGCATTGGAACGTTGGCGCGAGGCTGGTGCCGATGTCGATGGTGAACGCGTGCGTCTGCCGCGCGGTCTGGCGCGTGAATTGATCAAATCCGCACCCAGAGAATTTACTCAACATGCGCGCAACCCTGAGAAATCAGTCGTCATAGGCGGACGGAATCTTGTTCTGGCACCGGTCTATGGCCCTCCGTTCGTGCGCGATGCGCAAGGCGGCCGTCGCTACGCGACCATGGACGATTTTAACAAGTTCGTGAAATTGGCCTATATGTCCAAATGGCTGCACCACTCGGGCGGTACCGTGTGTGAGCCGACGGATATTCCAGTGAACAAGCGTCACCTGGACATGTTGATGGCGCATATGACCTTGTCGGACAAACCTTTCATGGGCTCCGTCACCGATCCTTCGCGAGCACAGGATTCGGTTGAAATGTGCGAGATTCTCTTTGGCAAAGAGTTCGTCCAGAACAACACGGTTATGACCTCGCTAACCAACATCAATTCACCGATGACATTTGACGATGTTATGATGGGTTCGCTTGAGGTCTACGCTGCTAACAACCAAGCCTGCATTATCTCGCCCTTCATCGTCGGTGGTGCAATGGCACCGGTATCAGTCGCTGGTACGCTGACGCAGGTTCTGGCAGAAGTTATGGCCGGGGTGGCATATAGCCAGATCATCCGTCCGGGGGCTCCGGCGATTTTTGGGGCTTTCGTTTCATCGATCGACATGAACTCGGGCGCGCCGACTTTTGGTACTCCGGAAGCATCGCACGTGACTTATGGTGCGGGTCAGCTAGCACGTCGTTTAGGGCTGCCATTCCGGTCTGCAGGTTCGTTCTGCGGCTCGAAACTGCCCGATGCGCAGGCGGCATACGAGACCGCAAATTCACTGAATATGGGTCTGATGTCAGGCGTGAACTTTATGCTTCACTCCTGCGGCTGGCTTGAAGGCGGTTTGGTGGCAGACTTCGAAAAGTTCGTCATGGATGCTGATCAGTTGGGTGTTTTGCACGGTCTGGCCAAAGGCGTCGCATACGACGAAAATGCTCAGGCCATGGATGCGATCCGCGAAGTTGGTCCGGGCGGGCACTACCTTGGGTGCGCCCACACGCAGGCAAACTTCAAGGAAGCGTTTTGGAAAACCGATTTGCTGGACTACAAGCCGTTCGAAACCTGGGAAGAAGAAGGCGCGCGTGACACACGGACGCTGGCATCGGCACGGGTTGATCATCTTTTGGCCAATTATCAGCAGCCACAACTTGATCCTGAAGTTAATGCGGCACTGGACGCATACGTCGCCGAAAAGAAAGCATCCATGCCGGATGCCTTCACCTAATCACTGAAATTGCGCGGCGCGACTGGTTTGATACAGTTGCGCCTCGCCATTCAATGCGATCAGCAAATCCAGATGACGCACCAGAGAATAGGCCGCGTCTTCTTCTATCCGCTGTGCATTCACTTCGCGTTCCAACTCTAGCAGGCGCAGTAACGCAGCGCCCGTTACTGGAACCGATCCATAACCCAGAAGACGTTGCAGATGACGGTCGCGATTATAGTCCTGCGCCCCGATCTTGGCAGCACGGGTCAGCAGTCGCGGGCGGCGGAGTGAAGTAATCAAGGTCATCAGGTCCTGCACGGCAGCTTCCTTTTTGTTCAGTTTCGCTGTCTGAAATGTGACACAACCAGAGCGGGTGTTGCCTTGATGTAGTTCGTCCCGAACTATGGTTTCACCACTGTTTATCTTTTTGAATCAATTCTGCTCTGAGCCGTCTGTGATTAACGAACGAGTAACGAAAGCACCTCTAGTTAGATTTGGTTAACTAAGAATCCGACGGCTAAAACTGTCAGTTTGTTTTGTCGACAAGGGCGAAGAAATATGGAAAACAGCGTGGCTTTCACCGTTCCGGCATGGGTTCCCGAAGGAGCACAACGATATCTTGACCATACAGAATCTGGGCGGTCGATACGGGATATCGCGCGGTCGGCTGGATGCCATGCCTCGACCATATTGCGACAGATCCGCAGGGTCGAGATGCGTCGCGATGATCCTTTGGTGGACGCCGCGTTACAATCACTGGCCCAATCGCATTTTTCACCCACGGAATTCAAAAATCCTGCGTTTGCAGTCGTAATATCCGAAGAGAACCGACCAGAAACTCAAAACGCAGAGTTCGAACGAGAAGCGCTGCGTGTTCTGAGACGTTTGTGTGAATCCGGTGCTGTGCTTGCAGTGGCCGAAGACATGGATAAGGCCGTAGTGGTTCGGGACAACGGTGAAGGCGGGACAACCAAAACAGCAGTTGTGGATTGCCGAACAGCGCAGGCGCTGGCGTTAAATGACTGGATATCGTGCGACAATACCGGTCGGATTTCACGATATCGTATTTCAAGTGCGGGACGCACGGCACTGAGCCACTTGATTGCCGAAGTGGAAAACCGGGCGCGCACTCAGAATGAATTTGGCATGGCCGAATCTCAGACTTCATTCACGCCCGCAAACTCGGGTACATGTACCTCAAATCAACCCAAGGTTCGTTATAACACGGTCGAAAGCCCCCTGATCGCATTGGCGCGGCGACGGGACAAGAGCGGTAAACCGTTCCTTGATGAGACATTGGTCGGCGCGGGTGAGCGTTTGCGTGAGGATTTTGAACTTGCACAGATAGGCCCTCAGATCACGCAGAACTGGGATCGCTTTTTGACCTGTGGAGGGCGCGGAGATTTCGTTTCAGATGCCCATATTGGGCAAGGCCATTCCAGTGCCAGGGACCGTGTGACAAGGGCGCTTTCTGATTTAGGGCCGGGTTTGAGCGACGTTGCCTTGCGTTGTTGCTGCTACCTTGAAGGGTTGGAGTTGGCGGAAAAGCGCATGGGCTGGTCGGCGCGGTCGGGCAAGATCGTTCTGCGTATCGCTTTGCAGCGGCTAAAGCGACACTATCAGGATCAGGCCGAGCAAGACCGCATGATCGGCTGATGTCCTATTAGGATGGTCTTGAGTAACGGGCTGCAAATGATAGTCAGAGGTTATGAATTTTACCATTCGACAATTGCAGTATTTCCGTGCTGTCGCTGAACAACGAAACTTTGGTCGCGGTGCGCAGGTCTGCAATGTATCGCAGCCTGCGCTGTCCGTTCAGATCAAGGCACTGGAAGGCGCGATGGGTGGGCCACTGTTCGAGCGGCAGGCGCGGGATATTTTGCTGACCCCACTTGGGCGAGATGTGCTGGAATACACACAGGATGTACTGAATGCGGCAGCGCGTCTGGACCAATTCGCGCGTGATCATTCTGGCGGGCATCGTTCCCTATCGATTGGAATAATTCCGACCGTCGCCCCGTACCTCCTGCCCGGGGTGCTAGCCGGGTTGCGCGCGTCTGATGTCTCGTTAAAGGTGCAAATTCGTGAAGCCCGGACTGAGCGACTTCTTTCAATGCTGCGCTCAGGTGAAATTGATGCGGCTATTCTGGCGCTTCCGCTAGGCAGCGAAGCCTTTCACGAAGAACCATTATTCGAAGACCGCTTTTTGCTCGCAGGCAGTCAAGCCCGGCTGGATCGGCTGACAATCAGCCCCGAGGCGTTGCGGCCGGTGGACCTTAAGACGGCTCAGTTGATGCTGCTTGAAGACGGGCATTGCTTGACTGATCAGGCACTTGAAGTTTGTGGGCAGGATCGCACCAGCGGTCAGATAAATATGGGCGCGTCATCGCTTGCGACATTGTCTCGGTTGGTCGCGGAAGGATTCGGTATGACCTTGATGCCAGAACTCGCAGCACAGGCCGAGACAAATGCAGTGCCTGGCCTGCGGTTGCTTCGGTTTGGCAACCCGCAACCAGCCAGAACCATCGGTTTGGTGCGTCGCGTGTCGACTGGTTCGGAGGAGTGGTTCAATCGGTTGGCGCAGGTGATCCGTGAGGTTGGGGAAGACGTGGTCTCGGGAACCCGTACCTGACAAAAAAGGCTCGCCGATATGGCGAGCCTGGTAGCGGTTTAACTGATCGGATTATGCCAGCGCTGGTTCGCGGGCCTCGTCCAGATGTTTCATCAGATTCTCTGGCGACGACACGCCATAAGGATCTTCGGGGCAGTTATCCATCAGGCCGGGCTCTTCAAACCATGCCTCAACCACGCCGTCATTGACGATGGCCGCATAGCGCCACGAGCGCATGCCAAAGCCCAGATTGTCCTTGTCAACCAACATACCCATCTTGCGGGTGAATTCTCCGGATCCGTCAGGAATGACTTTGACATTTTCCAGCCCCTGATCCGCAGCCCATTTGTTCATGACAAAGCTGTCGTTGACGGACATGCAGTAGATTGCGTCGACGCCTTTGGCTGCGAAATCAGCATGACCTTTTTCAAAACCAGGCAACTGATAGGTCGAGCAGGTCGGGGTGAATGCACCAGGCAGCGAAAAAAGGATGACGCGCTTGCCCGCAAAATAATCTGCGGTTGTCTTGTCTTCCCAGCGGAAGGGATTGGGGCCTTCGATTGCCTCGTCGCGGACGCGGGTGTGGAAAGTTACGTCAGGCAGTTTTGCACCGGTTTTCATCATCAAACTCCTGTGATTCACATGTGATTAACGTGAGGGTTAGAACGATTCCAGAGCGGCTTCAACATTAGATATGCTGCACTTGCGATATATCTTATTCGCAGGCCATTTGACTGAAAACAGGTAATAATATGTGGCTGATTTGAGGATTTTGCTGCAGTCGCGAATGCGGTCTGCATAGCGGCTATGCGCCGCTGGTGTAACCAACAAAGTCAGTTTATGTTAAGCACCAAGCAAATTGACCCAAAGTCAGGAAAGCCAGCCGTGCGTGATCTGAAAATACCCGAACAAAGACACCCCGAAAAAGCGCATCGGCCTGATAATGCAGCGCCGCGCAAACCTGCGTGGATTCGTGTCAAAGCGCCTGGTGGCAAAGGGTATGCTGAAACGCACAAGATCATGCGTGACAACAATCTGGTCACTGTTTGTGAAGAGGCCGGATGCCCGAACGTAGGCGAATGCTGGAGCCAGGGCCACGCCACCATGATGATCATGGGTGAGATTTGTACGCGTGGTTGTACCTTCTGCAATATTGCGACGGGTAGGCCGGATACGCTGGATGCGTTCGAGCCAGGGCGCGTGGCGCACGCGGTGCAAAAGCTGGGCTTGAATCATGTTGTTATCACGTCGGTCGATCGGGATGACCTGCTTGATGGCGGCGCAGACCACTTTGCTCAGACCATCCGCGCGGTGCGACACCGGTCACCCAAGACAACGATCGAGATTCTAACGCCGGATTTCCTGAAATGTGATCCTTCGGTTCTAGAGGTCGTCGTCGAAGCCAAGCCGGATGTGTTCAACCACAACCTCGAAACCGTACCAGGGCTATACCCTGAAGTTCGTCCCGGTGCGCGTTATTTCCATTCATTGCGCTTGCTGCAGCGGGTGAAAGAGATGGATCCGTCGATTTTCACAAAATCCGGCATCATGGTCGGGCTTGGCGAGGACGAGCAACAGGTCCGTCAGGTCATGGATGACATGCGTGCGGCAGATATCGATTTTCTCACAATTGGTCAGTATCTGCAGCCAACGCCCAAGCACCATGGCATTGATCGTTTTGTCACACCCGAGGAATTCGCAGCCTATGAAAAGGCTGCTTTTGGCAAGGGCTTCCTGATGGTTTCGGCAACCCCATTGACCCGGTCGTCATACCATGCGGGTGATGATTTTGCTCGCTTGCGTGAGGCCCGGCAAAAGAAGTTGAATCAGGTGTGAAACCCGAGCTTCAATCCTGGCTCACTGAAAAACGGCATGAGCTGCATCAGGTCCCGGAGATTTCGGGCGAGGAGCGCGGAACCGCCGCAAGTATTTCCAATCTTCTGCTGGCTTGCGGCCCTGATGCGTTATTGACCGGGATCGGTGGTCATGGCGTTGCGGCAGTCTACGAAAGCGGCCAACCGGGGCCAACGATAGGCATTCGATGCGAACTGGATGGTTTGCCGATCCAGGAAATATCTAGCGCGCGATACGCGTCGCAACATCCGGGCAAGGGGCATCTGTGTGGGCATGATGGTCACATGGCAATGGTTTTGGGTGTGGCCTTCGTTCTTGGTGATAAGCGCCCAGCAAAAGGGTGTGTCGTTCTGATTTTTCAACCTGCTGAGGAAACTGGGCAGGGTGCTATAGCCTTTCGCGCCGACCCCAAGTTCGCCAATATTGCACCGGATTACGTGTTTTCGCTGCATAATCTTCCGGGTCTGGAATTGGGAGCGGTCGAGATGTGCTCCGGTCCAGCCAATTGCGCCTCCCGCGGGATGCGGATCGTGCTGACAGGCAAAACCTCGCATGCAGCCGCACCGCAGGATGGGCTTTCACCGGCTGGAGCCTTGGCTGGGCTTATACCTGCATTGGCCGCATTGGGACACGGTGGGGTGCTGGATTCAAATTACGCTCTGACGACTGTAACCCATGCGCGACTGGGTGAGACCACGTTCGGGGTCGCCCCTGGCATGGCCGAGCTTTGGGTTACTCTGCGGACGGTATCAGATACGCGAATGACCGGTTTGATCCGCGAGGCGGAGCAGCTTGTGAGCACAAGCGCTCAAGCGCATGGGCTGGGTGTCGAAATCAGCTATGACGATGTGTTTGAGGCTTGTGTAAATACGGATGAAGCCGTGCAAATTCTGTCAGAGGCTTGCCAAACACGCGATATACCCTGCAAACTGGTGCCGACGCCACAGCGGTTCTCGGAAGATTTCGGGCAGTTCGGCAAAGGCGCGAAAACTGCGATGTTCTGGCTTGGAGCAGGCCGGGATCATCCGCAACTGCACAACCCCGACTATGATTTCCCGGATGCTCTGATCCCGATCGGGACCGACATATTTCTTGCAGCGATCGAACAAACGCTCAAGGCTTGAGCTTTCTGGGCTGGCTTTCTGCCCATTCGGGCCACCAGCCCATATATTCAACACCGGCAACCAAAAGACAGACAAGGATTGCGCCGAACACTAGTTTCACCCGCCGTTCCGAGGGCGGATTTCGCCCCCATTGCGACATGCGAAGGAAGTGGCGCAAATTCATCAATCCTGATCTTCGACAAATCGAACCTTGCCAATAAACGGCAAATTGCGATTGCGTTGCGCATAGTCGATCCCATAGCCCACGACAAATTCATCAGGGATTTCGAACCCGATCCAATCCGAGCGGAAATCGACCTCGCGTCGGCTGGGTTTGTCCAGAAGGGCGATGGATTTCAACCGGTGTGGTTTACGGGTGCGGAGCAGCTTGGAGACGTGGTTCAGGGTATGGCCGGTGTCCACGATATCCTCGACCACCAGCACATCACGCCCTTCAATTGCGCCGCGTAAGTCTTTGAGAATGCGAACTTCTCGGCTGCTTTCCATCGAATCTCCATAGGACGATGCCTCAAGAAAATCGACCTCGATGGGCAGGTCTAGCTCACGCACCAGGTCAGCGATAAAAACGAAACTACCCCGCAGCAGGCCGACAACGACCAGTTTATCGGTGCCGCCGAACTCAGCCGTGATTTCGCGGCAAAGCTCTTCGATCCGGGCGGCAATTGCCTTGGCCGAGATCATCTCATCTATCACATATGCGCGTTGGCTCATCGCTGCCCCCTTGATCTTTGGCGCGCAACATACGAAATCACGCGCCATTGTCACCAGTTAATCCCGGATATCATGCCAACCCACTCCGAGACCCGCCCGCTGCCTTACACCGCTCAGCAGATGTATGATCTGGTCGCGGATGTTGCAAAATACCCTGAGTTTTTGCCCTGGTGCGCCGCGGCCCGTATCCGTCGGACCTATACCGCGGGCGAAGGCAAGGTGATGGAAGCGGATCTTGTTATTTCATTCAAGGTGTTCCGCGAACGCTTTGGCAGCCGGGTTACGTTGTTTGATGCTCATAAACGGATCGATACCGAGTATCTGGACGGTCCGTTCAAATACATGCGTTCCGATTGGGAGTTCGAAGATACGGATGACGGCTGCAACGTCTCGTTTCACGTTGACTTCGAGTTCAAAAATGCGGTCCTGCAAGGGATCATTGGTGTCGTGTTCAACGAGGCCATGCACCGTATCGTGCGCGCATTCGAACAACGTGCTGCCGTCCTCTACGGCTAAGGCTTTACGCGCGTGACGCGCGCGTTAGACTGCGCGCCATGACCGATCTCACATCCGCCCTTGCCGAATTCGCCGCTGGTCCTGTGTCGACCACTTCACAGGCTCGAATCGTGACATCGCTTTCCGCGTTGGATTGGCTCGCCGTGGGGCGGGCAGGAGCGGAAGAGCCTGTTTCCCGCATCATCCGCCAGATGGTTTTTTCCGAAAGCGGTGCAGCACAAGCACGTCTATTCGGGGGTGGTGAAGCCCCTTTACGCGCTGCGGCGCTGGTAAATGGTACCGTTTCCCACGCGCTTGATTACGATGACACCCATTTTGCCCATATCGGTCATCCATCGGTTGCTGTATTTCCGGCGGCCCTTGCGCTTGCGGTGTGGGAGGATCGACCGCTGGTCGATTTGCTCGAAGCAGCGCTTGTTGGGATGGAATTGTCGATCCGCGTTGGACTGTGGTTGGGCCGTGGTCACTATCAGGCAGGCTTTCACCAGACCGCCACGGCGGGCGCGTTTGGGGCTGCGGTAGCTGCGGGGCGCATCATGTCCTTCGATGCCAAGCAGATGCGTGATCTGTTGGGGCTGACCGCAACAAGAGCATCCGGACAGAAATCACAGTTCGGAACCATGGGCAAACCCTATAATGCCGGGCTTGCGGCCTCGAATGGCGTTGAGGCGGCTCAGTTGATCCGCAATGGATTTCAACCCGGTTCTGACGCGTTGGAAGGTCCGTTTGGGTTTGGGGCGACACATCTTGGGGCAGACGATATCAATGCAGCGCTCGATGGGTTGGGTGATGAATGGTTGTTCGAAAACGTAAGCCACAAGTTCCACGCCTGCTGCCATGGCCTGCACGCGGCGCTTGAGGCCGCGCGCGATCTTGACATTGCCGAACCAGAGGTGGCCGAGATCAAGGTTAAAACGCACCCCCGCTGGATGAGCGTTTGCAATCAACTGCAGCCGACTAGCGGGTTGGGTGCGAAGTTTTCTTATCGCACAGTGATCGCAATGCAATCGATGGGGTACGATACGGCACTACCGGGCAGCTATACTGCCAAGATTTGTGCGGACCCGAGGCTTCAATCCCTGCGGGATCGGATTACGGTAGAGGCAGATGAAAGCTTGTCCGAGACCCAAGCTCATCTGTCCCTCTTGCGCCGCGATGGCGCCCGCCGCGAGGCCAGCTATGATCTGCTCGCCGCGATGTCTCTTTCAGACCGCGAAGATCGGGTCAGGGACAAAGCGTCAAAACTGATCGGTGGGGATGAAGCAGATGCGATCTGGTCGATGCTGCGCACCGGTGGGCGCGCAGCGGATTTGGCTGAAAGGCTAACTGATTAAGCGACGCGCCAATGCAGCGGAAAGCCCGGATCGAATACGGTCACGGGGCCGTCGCCGCTCTCGATTTTGGCGGGATAGACGACCTCGTCCCCCTTTGTCAGCGTGATGGTCTCTTCGTTCGCAGGTAAACGATAAAAGGCCGGGCCGTTAAGCGAGGTAAACGCTTCCAGCTTTTCCAACGCATCAGCGCGCTCGAACATTTCAGCCAGCAGTGACATCGTATTGGTTGCTGTGAAACACCCAGCACAGCCACAGGCCATTTCCTTGTTCGCATCCGTATGCGGCGCGCTGTCTGTGCCAAGGAAGAAGCGCGCGTCGCCTGAGGTCGCGGCGGTCAACAGCGCCAGCCGATGCTCTTCGCGTTTGGCGACCGGCAGGCAGTAGTAATGCGGCTTGATGCCGCCGACCAGTATGTGGTTGCGGTTGATGATCAGGTGATGCGTTGTAATCGTCGCACCCAAATCTTTCTCGTTCGCCTTGACGTAATCCACGCCGTTTGACGTCGTGATGTGCTCCATCACCACACGCAACCCAGGTGTTGTTTTGCGGATTGGATCCAGTACGCGGTCGATGAACACGGCCTCACGATCGAAGATATCGATCTCTGCTTCCGTGACTTCGCCGTGAACACACAGCGGCAGACCGATCTCGGACATTTTCTCCAGCACCGGGCGCACCTTGTCGAAATCGCGAACGCCAGAAGACGAGTTGGTTGTTGCCCCAGCCGGGTAAAGCTTGACCGCCTTGACCAATCCGCTGGTATGCGCGGCGGCCACATCTGCCGGGTCCGTGTCTTCGGTCAGGTAGAGCGTCATCAGCGGCTCAAACGCCATATCCTCAGGCAGCGCTGCCAGGATGCGATCCCGATAAGCTGCTGCATCGTCACCCTTCACAACGGGCGGAACCAGATTTGGCATGATGATGGCACGGGCAAAATGGCGCGCGGTTTCAGGCAGGACGGCTTGCAGCATCGCGCCATCGCGCAGATGCAGATGCCAGTCATCGGGGCGGCGGATCGTCAGGGAATGGGTCATGGCCCCCGGCTAGCACAGCCGCTTGGGTGGCGAAAGACCCTGTTGCCCTTGCCGGTGAGGCAGATCGTCGTAAGTCTCTGATGGATGGTGGTCTTGACCTCTGGTTGCGGTCATGACCTGTTGGGGCGCAGGAAAAAGGGGAACTCATGACACAGCCAAACTCCATCGATGCCGTGCAGGACCTTTTGGGCTCTGAGGGCTATGTCTGTGGCCGGGCTTTGGCGACGGTTGTGTTTCTTTCGCTGAAGCTTGGTCGGCCTCTGTTTCTGGAAGGTGAGGCGGGCGTCGGCAAAACCGAAATTGCCAAAGCGCTGGCCGCGGGATTGGGGCGTCGCTTGATCAGGTTGCAGTGTTACGAAGGCCTTGATGCCTCCTCCGCTGTGTATGAATGGAATTTCCCCGCCCAGATGGTGGCGATCCGTACCGCCGAAGCGTCGGGCGGTGCGGATCGGGGCGCGCTACAGACCGAGTTGTTTTCGGACGACTATCTGATTGAACGCCCTTTGCTGCAGGCCATGCGCCCGGATGAAAACGGGGCGCCTGTGTTGCTGATTGACGAATTGGACCGGACCGACGAACCATTTGAGGCTTTCTTGCTGGAGGCGCTCAGTGACTTTCAGGTAACGATCCCTGAGTTAGGTACTGTTATAGCGCCTGAACCGCCGATCGTGATCGTCACTTCGAACCGCACACGAGAGGTACACGACGCGCTGAAACGCCGTTGCCTCTATCACTGGGTGGATTATCCGGACTTTGACCGAGAGATCGAAATCCTGCACGCCCGAGCGCCTGAAGCGGCTGATGCGCTGAGCCGCGAGGTTGTCGCCTTTGTTCAGCGCCTACGTACTGAAGATTTGTTCAAGAAACCGGGGGTGGCCGAGACCATCGATTGGGCTAAATGTCTGCTGGCGCTGGACGTCATCAACCTCAGCCCCGAGGTGATTGGCGATACGTTGGGTGCGATCCTGAAATACCAGGACGACATCCAAAAGCTGCAAGGTTCCGAGGCCAAGCGCATTCTCGATCAGGCCAAGGCCGACCTCGAACCGGCCTGATGCTTCATCCGCTTGCAAATATTTCGGGGGTGTGATGGCCGAACAACTCCCACTCGATATCCCGGACAACCCCAAGCTGGCCCAGAACATCACCCATTTTGCGCGCGCATTGCGTAAGGCCGGGCTGCCGATTGGAACCGGAAGAGTGGTTGATGCGATCCGTGCAGTGCAGGCTGCGGGTTTCACCGAGAAAAAAGATTTCTACTGGACGCTACATGCGTGTTTCGTGAGCCGGCCTGAACACCGCACGGTTTTTGCGCAGGTCTTTCGCCTGTATTGGCGCGATCCGCGCTATCTCGAACATATGATGTCCATGATGCTGCCCGCCATTCGCGGTGTGCAGGAGGAGCGCAAAGCGGATGCGGCTGAAAAGCGCGCGGCTGAGGCGGTATTGGATGGCGTCGAACGCGACTTGCCGGAAACGACGGAGCAGGAAGAAGGAAGTGAGATCGAGATCGACGCGACCCAAACCGCGTCCACCGAAGAACGCTTGCGCAACCTCGATTTCGAACAGATGAGCACATCCGAGATCGCCCAGGCCAAACGCATGCTGTCGCGCCTTAATCTACCGGTCAAACCCATCGAGTCTCGGCGTGGTCAGGCCAGTCATCTCGGTCACCGCATCGATCGCGCACGCACCCTGAGGTCAGCCATGCGGCAGGGTGGCGAGCTACGCGATATCGCGCGCCTGCAACCAAAACCTCGCTGGCCGAATTTGGTAGCGCTCTGCGACATTTCCGGATCGATGAGCCAGTACAGTCGGATCATTCTGCACTTTCTTCACGCGGTTTCGAATGCCAAAGGCGCAGGTTGGGCCAAAGTGCACGCATTCACGTTTGGCACACGCCTGACCAACATCACCCGCCATCTGCATCAACGTGATGTCGATGCAGCTCTGGCCGCTGCCGGGGCCGAGGCGCAGGACTGGGAAGGCGGAACACGGATCGGAGAATGCCTGCATCAGTTCAACCGCGACTGGTCGCGGCGTGTCATGGGGCAGGGGGCGGTCGTGTTGTTGATCACCGACGGTTTGGAACGGGGCGATCCCGAGATGCTGGAAAAGGAAATCGAGCGTTTGCACCTGTCGTCGCGACGCTTGATCTGGCTGAACCCATTGCTGCGCTGGGATGGGTTCGCACCAAAGGCTAAGGGCGTTGCGACAATGCTTCCACATGTCGACAGCTTCCGCGCCGGGCATTCGATTGCGTCGCTGGAAGATCTGGCCGCCGTGATATCTCAGCCTGACGATCAGGGTCAGAAAGCGCGGCTGATGGCCGCGCTTTCTGACTAGATATTAAGACAGCTGTTCTTCATTGCACTTTCGCGCCATTTCCATGGCTTTGTAAGTGCCGGTCAGATCAACTGTGAAGGCGAACTCTTTTTCCGGGAACACGACCATCACCTTCTTTTTGGCAAGGTCATCTGCGAACTGAGGATCGTCTGACAGAACATACCCGCCTGAATAGCCCTTGGTGATATTCCCTTTCATGCCAGTGGCCTCACCAACATAAATGTTGTCTCCGATGAGGATGGCGACGGCTTCTTTCTCGCCCTTCTTGATTTTGGTTTTGGCTTTGGTGAAAACGCCCACATAGCCGACACCGCGATCCTCGGTCAGCCCCATCTGCACGACATTTTCCG
Source organism: Ruegeria sp. G2 (assembly GCF_056533505.1). Classification (NCBI taxonomy): domain Bacteria; kingdom Pseudomonadati; phylum Pseudomonadota; class Alphaproteobacteria; order Rhodobacterales; family Roseobacteraceae; genus Ruegeria; species Ruegeria sp. G2. Next base: position 455,208 of record NZ_JBQFON010000001.1, read on the forward strand.
AGTCATCGACCGCTTCGATCAGGCAGGATTTCTTGTCTTGATCGATGAAGACTTTCCAGCCTTCGACCTCACCGTACTTCAAAAATGTATCAGCCCATCCGGCGCTGGCAGCCATCATGCCAAGCGCCGTTCCCAGTGTAAGAATACGTTTCAACTGTTCGTCTCCGCTTTGAAATATGCAGGGGTGATTTCGGGAAGTACCCGAAACTGCGTCCAAGCTAGAGTGCAGTCAGATGACAATCAATCTTTTATGAATATGAGTTCAAAACCGGCCTGTTAGCGCCGGAAACTTAAACCTCGGACCGCTTTTCATTGTTGTAAAGCTGACTATGTTGAAGCCGAGCACGGTCGGAGGTCTCAATGGAACGATTCGATAGCAGCCCGGAAACCGCATTGGAATGGTATCGCGCCGGTAAGGGTGCGGCTCTGGCGACTGTAGTCGAGACCTGGGGCAGCGCACCACGCCGTGTCGGTGCGCAGCTCGTTATTGCAGGCGACGGTCGGATCGAAGGTTCGGTTTCAGGCGGCTGCGTAGAGGGCGCAGTGATTGTCGAGGCGTTGGAGGCCATCGAAGAAGGTGAGGCCCGGCTGCTGGAATTTGGGGTCAGCGATGATGACGCATTTGCCGTCGGATTGGCCTGCGGTGGGACGATCAGGGTTCTCGTCGAACCGGTTGGAAAAGTCCTGCCCGAACCGATGTTGGCTGAGCTGGTCGCCGCACGGGCGCGGCGTGAACCTTTGGCGTATGAGGTAAACACTGAAACCGGCCACCGAGCATTGCGTCGAAACGCCTATACCGAACGATTGCGCATGGATAGGTCTGGGTTCGAAGAAGACGGTCAAACCTTTGTTGCGGTTCACAATCCTCCTTTGCGATTGATCGTGGTAGGAGCTGTGCATATTGCCCAAGCACTTGTGCCGATGGCACGCCTCGCTGGCTACGATCCAGCGATTGTTGATCCACGCGAAGCTTTTGCCTCGGACGCCCGATTTCCCGGAGAGACCATCCTGACAGACTGGCCGGATGAGGCGGTGTCGAAACTGGGACTGGACACAAGAACGGCGCTTGTTCTGCTGACCCACGATCCCAAGCTAGACGACCCAGCGCTTCAGGCCGCATTGTCAGCCGATGTGTTTTACATCGGAGCACTTGGGTCCAAGCGCACCCACGCCAAGCGTATCGATCGGATGAAACGATCCGGGTTTACAGACGAGCAGATTTCACGGATTCACGGACCGATCGGGCTGGATATCGGTGCGGCCAGCCCTTCCGAGATCGCGGTGGCCATCCTTGCAGAAATGACAGCCGTTCTGCGGGGCAAGGCGTGAAGTTCGGTCCGGTAGCCGTTGCCGACGCCAGAGGCGCGATTCTGGCTCATTCCGTCAAGGCAGGTGACCAGAGGCTGCGCAAAGGCATCACGCTGACGCCCCAGCATATCGCTGAATTGCAGCAGGCTGGTCTGACTGAGGTAACGGTCGCCAAGCTTGAGCCCGGCGATTGTCATGAGAATGAGGCGGCGGCAATGCTGTCTGCAGCCCTAGTGCCGGACCCTGCAAAGGCTAACCTACGCGTGACCGACTCCTTTACAGGGCGGGTCAACTTGCTGGCTGATGGTCCAGGCGTGGCAATTTTGGACACTGATGCACTGCAAAACTTCAATCGGGTCAATCCGATGATCACGGTCGCAACCGTACCGCAGTACCAACAGATGACGGCAGGCGGCATGGTCGCGACGATCAAAGTCATCTCTTATGCGGTGCAGCAAACCGACGTTCGCCGTGCCGCCGAACAGGCGCAAAAATCCATTCGACTTTCGGTGCCGAAATACAAGAACGCCGGGCTCGTCATCACCGATATTGCCGGCGGGCCTTCGAACGATAAAGGTATTGCCGCCATTCGCGGACGGGTTGAGGCATTGGGGATGGACCTATGCGATGTTAAAGTTGTTCCGCATAGACAGGGTGATTTAACAGCCTCGCTGAAGTCCGTTCGCGGCGAGATCGTCATGATTCTGACCGGATCGGCCACGTCGGATGAAAATGATGTGGCACCGGCCTCTGTCCGAGAAGCCGGAGGCGCAGTCGATCGATTTGGGATGCCGGTTGATCCGGGAAACCTGTTGTTTCTGGGGGCTTTGGGTGGTCGCCCAATCATCGGTCTGCCTGGATGCGCCCGTTCGCCTGCACTGAACGGGGCGGATTGGGTGCTGTCTCGAGTCGCTTGCGGGATCGAGACAACGGGTGCTGACATCGCAGCGATGGGTGTCGGAGGGCTGCTGAAGGAAATCCCCACACGGCCGCAACCTCGCGCTGCCAAACAAAAGTGACGTAACGGCATTTTTGCCGTTTCGATCATACGCTTCATGATTAGTGAGATGAGCAAAGAAGTTGCGGAAAAATCGGGCAAATATTTTTGTTCTCAAACAAAATTTCCCGTGTTTAACTCGGGGCTAAGGAAAAACAATAAATTGGGAGGATCTCATGACACAGGTCTCAATGACCGTGAACGGGAAAGCCGTTAGTGGTGACGTTGAAGGCCGGACGCTGCTGTCCAGCTTTTTGCGTGATCATCTGTCGCTGACCGGAACACATGTCGGTTGTGACACAGCACAATGTGGTGCGTGCGTCGTGCATGTTAATGGTGAGGCGGTCAAATCCTGCAATATGCTGGCCCTGGAAGCGGATGGTGCCGATGTGGGTACGATCGAAGGGCAGGCTGCAGAAGATGGTTCGCTGAACGTCATTCAGCAGGCCTTTCAGGATCATCATGGGCTGCAATGCGGGTTTTGTACTCCTGGCATGGTGATGAGCGCTGCGGCACTGCTCAAGGATAATCCGCGCCCGACCGAAGGGGAAATCCGGAAGTACCTTGAGGGTAATCTGTGCCGGTGCACAGGCTATCACAACATCGTCAAGGCGATCATGGCCGCTTCGGGCCAGGACGTTTCCAGCATCGCCGCCGAGTAAGGCGGGTAAGAATTTTCGACGAAAATTCTTTTCCAGGGAGGAGAACAAGCAATGCCCAAAGACAGTGGCATCGGAGCCAGTTCCAAGCGGCGTGAAGACGTACGCTTTCTGACCGGAGCAGGCAATTACACCGACGACATCAACGTGCATGGCCAGGCCTATGTGCATTTTCTACGGTCCGACATCGCACATGGCCGGATCACCAATATCGACACATCTGCTGCCGAGGGCATGCCAGGTGTGGTGAAGGTTTTCACCGGCAAGGATTTTGAAGGCGTGGGCGGAATGCCCTGCGGCTGGGAAGTCACCGACCGGCACGGCGCCCCGATGCAGGAACCCCCGCACCCCATCCTGGCACAGGGTAAGGTCCGCCATGTAGGCGATCCGATTGCCGCCGTTGTGGCCGACAGCCTAGAGCAAGCCCGCGATGCAGCTGAGGCGATCGAGGTGGAGATCGAGGAACTGCCCGCGGTTCTGGATATGAAGGCTGCGGCGCAGGATGGCGCGACGCTTGTCCACGACGATCTGAAGAACAACATCTGCTATGACTGGCACTTGGGCGAAGAAGACAATGACAAGGTCAACGCGGTCTTTGCCGATGCGGCCCACGTCACCACGCTGGATCTGGTCAACAACCGACTGGTTGCCAACCCGATGGAGCCGCGCGTGGCCGTGGCCGAGTACAGCCGAGGCACGGATGAGTACACGCTCTACACCACGTCGCAGAACCCGCACGTGATCCGTTTGTTGATGTGCGCGTTTGTTCTGGGCCTGCCCGAGCACAAGGTGCGTGTGGTCGCCCCGGATGTGGGCGGCGGCTTTGGAACCAAGATTTTCCACTATGCGGAGGAGGCATTCTGCACCTTCGCTGCCAAGGTCTGCAATCGTCCCGTCAAGTGGACGTCCAGCCGGTCCGAGGCGTTCATGTCGGATGCCCATGGTCGCGACCATGTAACGACGATCGAGTTGGCGCTGGATGCGGAGAACAACTTCACCGGTTTGCGCACCAACACTCATGCCAATCTGGGTGCTTATCTATCGACCTTCTCCAGCTCGGTTCCGACCTGGTTGCACGGCACGCTGATGGCGGGGAACTACAAGACGCCAGTCATTCAGGTGAATGTGCGGGCGATGTTCACCAACACGGTGCCGGTGGATGCCTATCGCGGCGCGGGCCGGCCTGAGGCGACATTCCAGTTGGAGCGGGTCATCGACAAGGCCGCGCGAGAGTTGGGCGTTGATCCGATTGCGCTGCGTCGTCAGAACTTCATTACCCAATTCCCGTATGACACGCCGGTCGCGCTGACCTATGACACCGGGGATTATAACGGGACGATGGACAAGCTCGAGGCCGCGGCCGATCTATCTGGCTTTGCCGCTCGGCGGGCGCAGAGCGAGGCCAATGGCAAGCTTCGCGGTTTAGGTGTCAATTGTTATATCGAGGCCTGCGGTATCGCGCCATCAAACATCGTTGGCATGTTGGGGGCCCGGGCGGGTCTATATGATGCTGCCACGGTGCGGGTAAACGCCACCGGTTCGATCAGCGTTATGGTGGGCGCGCACAGCCACGGGCAGGGGCATGAGACGGCCTTCCCGCAGGTTGTGGCCGACATGATCGGTATCGATGAGTCGATGGTCGAGATTGTACATGGCGATACCTCGAAGATCCCGTTCGGGATGGGCACCTATGGCTCACGCTCGCTGGCGGTTTGCGGTTCGGCCATGGTCAAGGCGACAGAGAAGGTAATCGACAAGGCCAAGAAGATCGCGGCCCACCTTCTGGAAGCCTCCGAGGCCGATATCGAGCTGAAAGACGGTCAATTCAGCGTCGCGGGCACTGACAAGTCGGTGGCCTGGGGTGATGTGACACTGACGGCTTATGTACCGCACAACTTCCCATTGGAGGTTGAGCCGGGGCTGGAGGAGACCGCGTTTTATGACCCGGCCAACTTTACCTTCCCGGCCGGCGCCTATGCCTGCGAGGTCGAGGTGGACCCCGAGACCGGTCAGGTCAGCATCGAGAAGTTCACCGCCGCAGATGACTTTGGCAACATCGTCAATCCGATGATCGTGGATGGTCAGGTACATGGTGGTATTGGTCAGGGCATCGGTCAGGCGCTGTTAGAGAACTGCGCCTATGACGAGAACGGCCAACTGCTGAGCGCGTCCTTCATGGACTACGCGATGCCACGCGCCGATGATCTGCCATTCTATGAGGTCGACCATTCCAGCCAGACGCCGTGTACACACAACCCGTTGGGTGTGAAGGGCTGTGGCGAGGCCGGAGCAATCGGTTCGCCACCTGCCGTTGTCAACGCGGTTTTGGATGCGCTGAATTCGGGTGGAAAGGCTGTTAATCACATTGACATGCCGATGAGCCCGTCGCGTGTTTGGACGGCAATGCATGGTTGAAAGATTGGGGTGCGAGGGGCCAACCCCTCGCGCTCCCCGAGATATTTATAGCCAGATGAAGGGCGGATCCACGCCTTTCGGAAAGGAAGAACGAAATGTACAATTTCGAGTTTGAGAAGCCTTCGACCATTGCCGACGCGGTTGCCGCGTTGGCGGGTGAGGATGCGCAGGCGTTGGGGGGTGGTCAGACCCTGATCCCCACGTTGAAGCAACGATTGGCGGCGCCATCAACGCTGGTTTCGGTCAGCGGGATTGCCGAGATGAAGGGCGTCTGTGTCGAGGATGATGGTTCAGTTGCCATTGGTGGTGCCACGATCCACGCAAATGTAGCAGCGGATGCAGCGAGCAGCTATCCGGCGCTGGCGGCCTTGGCTGGTCAGATCGGAGATCCGGCGGTACGTAATCGCGGCACCATTGGTGGCTCTGTCGCCAACAATGATCCGGCGGCCTGTTATCCGGCGGGAGTGCTGGGTTCAGGGGCGACCGTTGTCACTAATACGCGACAGATTGCGGCAGATGACTTCTTTCAAGGCATGTTTACGACTGCGCTGGAAGAGGGTGAAATTATCACCTCGGTGCGTTTTCCCGTGCCGCAAGCTGCGAGCTATCAGAAGTTCTTGCAACCAGCGTCCCGTTTTGCACTGGTCGGGGTCTATCTTGCCCGGTTCGCGGATGGCGTGCGGGTTGCTGTAACCGGCGCCAGCGAAGATGGCGTGTTCCGCTGGTCCGAGGCCGAGGAGGCCTTGAACAAAGAGTTCCGTACGGATGCTTTGATGGGTCTGCACATCAATCCGATGAACATGATCGGAGATTTGCATGGCAGCAAAGAATACCGGGCGCATCTGGTCGGCGTGATGACAAAACGGGCCGTCGAAGCCTGCAGTTAATCAGGTTCGTAGCCAAATAGATAAGCCCCGGTGAAAGCCAGGGCTTTACTTTTTTCTGACCCGAGGCGGCTTGGCCGGTCGCCAATATGCGCCAGTGTCTTCTCGGGCCGTCTGATACCGTTCGACGCGGTCGCGCGCTGCCGATCCTCCTGCAGCAAAAAGGTGACCGATCAGGCATTCGAGTACAGCCATGGCCCCGGAGAAGCTGGAAAAGTGATGTTGAGTGCGGGTGCTGGCCGGCAGCACGACATCCGGGTCAACACCAGGGGCAATAACCTCGCTATCCGACAATAAGACGATCCGCATCCCGCGTTTACGCGCAAAACGCATGGATTGGATAGTGTCCGAGGAATAGGGATGAACGGTGATAGCGAACAAGCAGTCCGCTGAATCGGCCTCGAGCAGATCATCGACGGCTGACCCCATGTGCCGGGGAACCAATTGAAATCCGGGGTGTGCCATCCGACCGGCATAGTGAAAATAATAGGCCAAAGCATAGCTGGCTCGGGTTGCTGTGATATAGCAGCGTTTTGCTGACAACATGTGGTCCGTGACCTGCTTTACCAACGCGGGATCAGCCAGACGCAGGGAGCGGGTTACGACATTCAGCTCATTTTGCGCGAACCCTGCTTGAGCCGCGCTAAAATCATCACCTGAACGCATGCGGCCCAACCAATCTTGGCCCAACCGATCCTCGCGGTCGGTGACAAGGGTCTGCCGAAATGGTCTTCGAAAAGCCTCGAAACTGTCGAAGCCTAGACGGTATGCCAGACGCACGAGGACATTTGAGCTTACACCGATTTTCTCAGCCGTAACGCGGACAGGGTCGAGCCCGAAGTCCCCAGGATGGTCGATGATGTATTTTGCCGCGGCCTGCATCTGTTGAGGCAGGGTTTCGATATCAGCGCGCAGCTGCTCGGTCAGTTGAGCTGGTTTGTTTTGCATGGATATAGAAAAACAAATGTTATGGAGAATGCAAATTGAAAACACTAGGGCTGCATATATTTCGGGATCAGATTAAGCCGTTTGGAAATGTCAGAAGGTGGTTCCGGGATGTCGGTAAGCGAAGCCCTGCCTTACATATTGGTCGCGCCAAATGGAGCGCGCAGAGGGCATCGGGATCATCCTGCCTTGCCTGTGACAATGGAAGAAATCGTCGAAACGGCGAAAGCCTGCAGCTTGGCAGGTGCCAATGGATTGCATCTGCATGTCCGTGATCAGGCCGGTCAGCATTCTCTGGATGCAGGTTTGTATCGAGAGACGCTTGCGGAATTGCACCACGCCGTACCGCAGATGGACATCCAGATTACTACAGAGGCTGCCGGAATTTTTGACGTTCAGACCCAGTTCGATTGCTTGAAGAACGTCCACCCGGATTGGGCTTCGATTTCGGTACGCGAGATTGCTAGGTCGCCGGAGCTTGCGCCAAGCGTTTATGCGCTGTGCGCGGAACAGGGGACGCGCGTTCAACACATTCTTTATGACGCTACCGACGTTGAGTTGTTGGTCCGCTGGCAGAAGGATGGAGTTGTTAAACCCCATCAGGTCGAACGTCTGTTTGTACTTGGCCGCTACTCGACAACGCAGGAATCGACACCGGAAGATCTGGATGCCTTCCCGGCTACGACAGACCCATGGATGGTCTGTGCCTTTGGCGGGCAAGAGCATGCGTGCCTGCAAAAAGCTGTACAGCTTGGTGGTGATGTGCGCGTGGGGTTTGAAAACAGTATTACGGGCTTTGATGGTCAGGCCTGGGCCGATAACGCCGCATCCGTTGCCGCTCTGATTGATCTTTTGAAAAGGACTTCGAAATGAGTCACGTTTTTCCGCGCCACACTAAGTCTGAATTGCCGGTCGCTGCAGGTGGTGAGGGTTGTTATCTGATTGATTCAACCGGTCGCCGCTATCTGGATTGCGGGGATGCAGCGGTTTCGTGTCTTGGTCATTCCAATGATACTGTGGTCAAAGCGGTGCAGCAGCAGGTAGAGCAGATCGCGTTTGCCCATACCGGCTTCATGACCTCGGAACCGGCTGAGGCGCTTGCTGATTTGTTGATCGAACATGCTCCGGGTGATTTGGACCGCGTGTATTTCGTGTCGGGCGGGTCCGAGGCGACCGAGGCTGCGATCAAGTTGGCACGGCAGTACTATCTGGAATCAGGTCAGCCTGAGCGCCGTCATGTCATTGCACGTCGGCAAAGCTATCACGGTAACACACTGGGGGCACTGTCGGCGGGGGGCAACGAATGGCGACGGGCTCAGTTTGCGCCGATGCTGATCGAGATGACCCATATCGCACCCTGTTATGAATACGCTGAAAAGCCTGAGGGCGAGAGCAGCTACGACTACGGGCAGCGTGTGGCTAATGAATTGGAGGCCGAAATATTGCGTCTGGGGCCCGATACGGTGATGGCCTTCATGGCAGAACCCGTGGTCGGCGCGACTTTAGGGGCCGTTCCTGCGGTTGAAGGATATTTCAAACGTATTCGTGAGATTTGTGATCAATATGGTGTTCTGCTGATCCTTGATGAAGTGATGTGTGGCATGGGGCGTACCGGCCATCTGTTTGCTTGTGATCATGACGGCGTGGCACCGGATATTTTGTGTATAGCCAAGGGGTTGGGGGCCGGGTATCAGCCAATCGGGGCGATGCTGTGTTCGGCTCGGATCTACGACGCAATCCAAAACGGATCGGGATTCTTCCAACACGGTCACACCTATATTGGTCACCCGGTTGCAACAGCTGCCGCATTGGCGGTCGTGACGGAACTTACGCAGAACGATCTGCCATTGAGGGCGGCGCTGATGGGCGAGAAACTGCAGTCAGCCCTGAACACTGCGTTTGGTCAGCACCCCCATGTCGGCGATATCCGCGGGCGCGGTTTGTTCCGGGGGATCGAACTTGTGGCAAATCGCGAGACCAAGACACCTTTTGATCCAGCGCTTGGAGTTGCAGGCAAGATCAAGAAGGCGGCGTTCGCTGAAGGGTTGATTTGCTATCCGATGTCTGGAACACGCGATGGTCAACATGGGGATCACATCCTTCTGGCGCCTCCATTCATTATAGAAGGCAAGCAGATCGATGAGTTGGTCGCCAAGTTGGATCGCGCGATCTCAAACGTGATCTGACAAATCTGATAGCTGTCTTCTCAAATAGTTCGCGGCACGTTGAAAATCTGCAGAGCGGATTCGAGACGAGCCAGGCATGAAAAAAGGCTCCGACCAGACTGGCGGAGCCTTTGAGCACGTCCTGAAGCGCGGTTACTTCTGAGGCAGCGGGCCGATCATCATGATCATCTGACGGCCTTCCATCTTGGGCATGTTCTCGATTTTGCCCAGATCTTTGACGTCCTCGGCCACACGCTCCAGCAGCTCACGGCCCAGATTTTGGTGTGCCATCTCGCGACCACGGAAACGCAGGGTGACTTTGACCTTGTCGCCGTTCTCAAGAAACTTGAACACGTTGCGCATCTTGACGTCATAGTCATGCGTATCGGTGTTGGGCCGGAACTTGACCTCTTTCACCTCGATGATCTTTTGCTTCTTGCGGGCTTCGCTTTCGCGTTTCTGCTGTTCGTACTTGAACTTGCCGAAATCCATGATTTTGCAGACCGGCGGGTTCGCGTTGGGCGAAATCTCAACCAGATCGAGGCCAACATCGGAGGCCATCTGCATGGCTTTTGCGGGATGAACCACCCCGACATTTTCACCTTCGGCGCCAATCAGGCGAATTTCGGGAGCTCGGATCTTGTCATTGACGCGCGGGCCGGTATCTCGCTGTGGCGGCGCGTTGTGAGGTCTGCGGGCTATGGGTTCATTCCTTTGATGATTGCAGAATTTCGAGCCCGGAATTTAGACCGGGCTGAGAGGTGTTTCAAGCGGCATAAATTGCAAGCCGCATGAATTTTCGATGAAATTCGGGTGTTTTTGCCGGTTTAGGCTGTCGACGACCCGACCGGCAAACCCGTTTAGCCCACAAAGGCCTTTTCGATCACGAATTCCTTGGGTTCGGAATTCGCGCCTTCGCGCAGGCCGAACTCTTCCAAAATTGCTTTGATGTCATGGTTGAACGCAAGGCTGCCACAGACCATGGCACGGTCGGTGTCCGGTTTGATACGACCTTCGATGCCCAGATCGGCAAACACCGAGCCATCTTTCAGCAATTCGGTGATGCGGCCCATTTTGGGGCTCTCTTCTCGCGTGGTGGTCGGGTAGTAGCGGATCTTATCGGCGAAACCTTCACCGATCAGTTCAGCCAGCAACTCGTCCTGACGGATGTTCTCGATCAGCTCGCGACCATAATCCAGCTCGGCCACATCGCGGCAGGTATGAGTTATGATGACCTCGTCATAATCCTCATATGTCTGAGGTTCGCGCAGCAACGATGCGAAGGGGGCAAAGCCGGTTCCAGTTGCAAAGAACCAGATGCGCTTGCCGGGCAGCAGCGCGTCATGGACCAGCGTTCCAACCGGTTTGGGCCGCAGGATGATCTGATCGCCAGGCTGGATGTGCTGTAGTTTCGAGGTCAGCGGGCCATCCTGCACCTTGATCGAATAAAACTCCAACTCTTCGTCCCACGAGGGCGAAGCGATTGAATAAGCACGTAGCAGAGGTTTGCCATTGTCACCCAGCAGACCGATCATCACAAATTCGCCCGAGCGGAAACGCAAGGACGCAGGGCGTGACACTTTGAAAGAGAACAGGCGGTCGGTCCAATGCTTGACCTCGGTCACGGTCTGAGCGTCGGGCAGGACGGGGGCCTTTACGGCGGTTGCTTCACTCACGGGCTTCATCTCTGTCATAATTTCACCACCGGTCTGCTAAACCGGTATCTCCGTTTAATCTTTGATCCAAGTCAGGAAAAGGGGCAGATTGCCCCTTTCGCGTCACAAGCTGGCGATGGCGGGTTTCAGCCGCGCAGACGGGCCTGATAATTGTTCTCTTGCCAGTTGGCACGCGCCAACCACTGATCTTCGGGCTGACGTGCTGCTAGGCTGTGATCGATTTCGACCTCATCAAACCCGCTGCGACGTGCCATTGCGTACTGATCCGCCAATACTTGGCCTTTTGCACGAAGGCGACCGGTATACCCTTTCAACCGCAGCACGCGTGCGATCGTAAAGCCGCGCCCGTCTGCTGATGACGGGAAGTCGACGCGCACCATCTGAGCGCTGCCCAAACGGTCAATCAGTTCATCCGGATCCGTGTCCGAGCTGACGTCGAGTGCAACAACATCGTTGGCTGCATCGTCCAAAGTAACGAAGCCGTCGGTCCAGTCCTCGGGCGAAAAGCCTTGGTCATTCACGATTACGTTCATGTTTTCTCTCCAACACGCACCATCTTGCCGTCGACAAAATGGATGCCGCATTCTTCTTTTTCTCTGTTACGCCAGCGTCCGGCGCGGGGGTCTTCGCCCTCTTTGACCGGCGATGTGCAGGGTGCACAGCCGATCGATGGGTATCCTTTGGCCACCAGCGGGTGCCGGGGCAGGTTGTTCTCAGTCATATAGGCGCGCACATCTTCGGGCGCCCAATGGGCCAATGGATTGACTTTGATCCGTCCGGTGCCGTCTTCGACTTCGAAGAATTCGAGCGCCGCGCGGGTTCCTGATTGAAACCGTTTGCGCCCGGATATCCAGCCGCAATATCCAGATAGCGCCCGTTGCAGCGGGAAAGTCTTTCGCAAATTGCAGCAAGCGTCAGTGTCACTTAGATGTAGTGCCCCATAAGGGTCGTCACGCTCAACATCGTCCTTATCCGCTTGGATGATTTTCACGTTGGTCAGCCCCAGACGTTCACTAACCTCGTGCTGATACTCGAGCGTTTCCGTAAACAGCATCTGCGTGTCGATGAACAATACCGGTGTGGCTTTGTCGACCACTGCCGCCATGTGCAACAGCACCACTGATTCCGCCCCAAAGCTGGAAACGAGCGCAAGTTCTTCGATCTCTTCAATCGCGCCGTGCATCACGTCATGAGCACTATGATGACGGAACCGGGTATTCAGCGCGTCGACCTTTTCGCTCAGTTCGCGTCTGTTGGAACCCAGTTCCGTCTGGATCAGGTCAAGCGGCATTAGCCCGCGCCTCAGGGTAAAGCACAGCTTTGAACGGAGCCATTCCAACGCGGCGATAGGTTTCGAGGAAAGTTTCCTCGGCGCTATCACGCAGGTCCAGATAGGCTTCGACGATGCGTTCAACGGCAGGAACGATCTCATCATAGGCAAAACCCGGACCCGTGCGATCACCGACGGCTGCCGTTTCAGTCGCGTCACCACCCAGCGTGATCTGATAGTTCTCGACGCCTGCACGATCCAGGCCCAGAATGCCGATGTGACCGACGTGGTGGTGTCCACATGCGTTGATGCAGCCCGAGATCTTGATCTTCAGGTGGCCAATATCATGCTCCAGCTTCAGGTCTTCGAACCGGGTTGCGATCTCTTGCGCAACCGGAATCGAGCGGGCTGTGGCCAGCGCGCAGTAATCCATGCCGGGGCAGGCGATGATGTCGCTGATCAGGCCGATATTGGCGGTGGCCAGTTCGTGCTCTTTCAGCTTGGCGTGAATCGCAGGTAGGTCTGATTTGTGGACATGCGGCAGGATCACGTTCTGCTCATGGCTGATGCGCAGCTCGTCATAGGCGAACTCATCGGCCAGATCGGCCATAACGCGCATTTGCTCGGCAGTTGCGTCGCCCGGCGTCTGGCCGTGCTTTTTGATCGAGATCGTAACGATCGCGTGGTCCGCGTTTTTATGCGGCGCGATGTTGGTGTCGACCCACGAACGGAAAACCGGATCGTTGGTATAGGCGCTTTCAAACGAGGCGACGGATGCTTCGCGGAAGGCAGGTGCAGCGAAGTGGCCTTTGATTTCTTCCAGCAGGTTCATGTCAGCGCCCTTGAACTGTGGGCGGACCTGCAGGAAACGCTCTTTTACCTTGGCGCGGATGGCGTCGATGCCATGTTCATGCACCGTAATCTTGATGCGGGCTTTGTACTTGTTGTCGCGTCGGCCAATCTGGTTCCACACCGAAACAGTCGCTTCGAGATATGCCAAGAGATCGTCGAAGGCGACAAATTCGGATAGTTCTTTGCCGATCATCGGCGTACGGCCCAAACCGCCACCGACGATGACGCGGGCACCAAGAACGCCGTCACGCTCGACCAGTTGCAGTCCGATGTCATGCGCCTTGATCACGGCGCGGTCGTTTTCACTGCCGGTGATGGCGATCTTGAACTTACGCGGCATGAATTGGAATTCCGGGTGGTCGGTCGACCACTGACGTAGCAATTCAGCATAGGGGCGCGGGTCGGCGATCTCATCCGCGGCAGCACCGGCGAAGTGGTCGGCTGTCACGTTACGGATGGTGTTGCCTGAAGTCTGGATGGCGTGCATACCAACCTCGGCCAGCGCGTCTAGCATATCCGGCACGTCGTTCAGTTTGGGCCAGTTGTACTGGATGTTCTGACGGGTGGTGAAATGGCCATAGCCCTTGTCCCACTTCTCGGCCAGTAAGGCCAACTGACGCATCTGTGCACTGGAGAGCGTGCCATAGGGAATCGCGACGCGCAGCATGTATGCGTGCAGTTGCAGATACAGGCCATTCATCAGGCGCAGGGGCTTGAATTCGTCTTCGGTCAATGAGCCGTCAATGCGACGCTCAACCTGCGCCCGGAACTGCGCGTTGCGTTCTGCCAAAAATGCTGTGTCGAACTCGGAGTAGCGATACATGTTTAGCTGTCCTTAGTTGCAGCCCCGGACCTGGGGCCTTGAAGGGGAGAGAGAAGAGCCTGAAATCAGACCCGGGGCTGCGGGGAGGTTTCCTGTTTGCCGTGGGCATAGTTGGACGGACCAGTCCGGCGGAAATCCTCCCGGAAATGGGTAGGTTCAGGTCCTTTGTCACCGGCGATCGCATCGGCGAGATACGCGCCAACGATCTTGTTTGCCTGGCGCGCGGCATCCAGCAATCGAACCTGCGCATGGGCTTCATCGGTGATCAGCTCGGCCTCGGATAGATCGCGCGACCAGCGGTCATCTTCGGTCTGGTAAATCACATCGCCTTCCAACAGGTCGTTGGCGGTGACGACTTTAGGGGTAAAAGCGCGGGCCATCAGGCAAACTCCTTATGGAAAACAGAGATCAGGTGCAGGCCGAACACGGCTTGGGATAAGCCGGGCTTGTTCATGCGTTCATCTGACTGTTTGACCTGCATCGGATCATCTCGTGACTGAATTGACTTGAATGGCAATATAGGAAATATTCCCGGTAAATCGCCATATGCGCCAGCAAATAAGGACAAATGTTCCTCCATTGACTGCGAGCAGAACCATTGTCTTGATTTAGAGGGAAATTTGGAATGTCGGTGCGGATAGACGACACGGATCGGAAAATTCTAGCCGAGCTGCAGCGGGACGCGAGCCAGTCGTTGGACGAAATCGCGGCCCGTGTCGGCAGTTCGAAGACGCCAGTTTGGAATCGTATACGCAAGCTGAAGGGGGCAGGGGTCATTGGTCAACAGACGGTTCTGCTGGATGCTGAGGCGCTTGGATTCGAGGCCACTTTCTTTGTGCTGATCCGTACGTCGGAACATGAAGCGGAATGGCAGCAGAAGTTCCTGAAAGCTTTGCGAGACCGTCCTGAGGTGCAGGAAGCGCATCGGTTGGCGGGCGACATCGACTACATCCTGAAGGTGCGAGTTAAGAATGCGCGTGCCTATGATGCATTTTACCAGGCACTGATATCAGAGGTTCGGGTGCACAACGTTACGGCTTTGTTGTCGATGGAAGAGATCAAGTCGACCACCATGCTGCCATTAAAATCTGTCGGTTGAAATAAGGCGGGTGATTGGGGGCGCTGCCCCCGTCGCCCAAGGGCGACCCCCCGGGGATATTTTTGGCCAGATGAAGAACGGATCCGGGATCGACTGACCGGCTGATGTTTTATGCGCGTCTGGGATTCACGGTTCCACCATCAGTATGGTTAGCCCATGGAAATGATAGCTGTTCGAGTATTCAGGTTCATCTGCAAGCCGCAATTTTGGATGTCTGTTGAACAGGATCGAAAGCGCGATACGCATTTCCAATCGTGCCAGAGGGGCGCCGACGCAGAAATGGAGACCTCCGCCAAAACTGGAGTTGGCGCTGATGTCTCGTGATGGATCGAACGTATTGGGGTGGTTCCAGACCGTAGGGTCACGATTGGCGGCCCCCAAAAGCAATGCCACCTGATCTCCGCGGGAAAAGCGGTGCCCAAATAGCTCTATTTCTTCATAGGCATAGCGTGTGAACATATGGAGGGGCGGATCATATCGCAGAATTTCCTCGACGACCTCATCAATGGAGTTTGGTGACAGGACAAGCTGCTGGGTGCGTGTTGTCAGTAGGGTTTTCACCCCATTGCCGATGGCATGCACCGTCGCTTCGTGACCGGCATTCAGCAAAAGGATACAGGTTGTTATCAATTCATCGCGTGAGAGTTTTTCGCCATCTTCTTCCGCTGCGATCAACCGCGTGATCAGGTCATCGCGCGGGTCTCTACGTCGCAGTTCGATGTAGTCTTCAAGATAGGCCGTAAACTCTTGCGTGGCCTCAACAGCATCATCCTCGATTACGCGGGTTCGGTTTGCCTGATACATGGACACCATTGCGTGGGACCAATGCAGGAATTTTGGTGCCATCTGTTCTGGAACGCCCAGTAGGCGGCAGATCGTAATGACAGGAACCTGTGTGCAATAGGCCTGCAATAGATCGAAGGGGCCATCGGGAAATCTCTCGATCAAATCGTTGCATAATTCTTCTATGGCGGGCTCCAACGCGGCAATGGCGCGGGATGTAAAGGCCCGCAGGACTAACAATCGCAGCCTTGTGTGCCTGGGTGGTTCGAGTTCCAACATTGAATGCGACTCAACCTCAAGCCACGGGGCAAGGTGGCTTGGGCCGGGTTTTGCAAATTCCGTTGGTATTTCGCGCCCAAAGCGCCGATCACGCAACAATGTGTGCACGGCCTTATACGAAGCGGCTGCAACCAAGCCATACTCCTCCCAGTAGAACAGATCGCCGAATTGGCGCGCAGTGTCATAGAACGGGTAAGGGTTTTGCACGAATGCCGGGTCAGTCGGGGATTGGTAGAGCGTCTTCATGCGCTGCACACTTGCCATGGGCGTCGCTGAATGCAAGACCCTAGATATGCAACGGATTTGGATCATTGCAGGTTTTTTGTGCGCAGTTGGTTTGTTGTCGGCTGGGGTCTGGACATATGGCTATCGTCAGGCCTTGTCGCAGCTGAGCGAAAAGGCCGAGGCGGATCTGGAGCTGGCGGCGGATCGGTTGAGCACACAGATGCAAGTATATCAGGAAGTGGCTGCGTTGATGGCGGACCATCCTGCATTACAGGCGCTTGGTGCCGGGGCGCAGCAGCAAGCAGCACGAAAAGTGTTGTTGGATGTGGCTGACAAGACCGCTGCGGTTAATGTGATCTACCTGGACACAGATGGGCAGGCTCTGGCGGCGGCACAGCCCGTGGCGCAGCGCGATATGTCTGAGCATCCGGCTTTTGAACGGGCCATGCAGGGAGCGTTAGGGAGCGCGCATGGTGTCGAAGACGAGAGTGGGGATCGGATCTATTCGTATGCAGCGCCAGCGTTTGGAGATTCAGGGCAAATAAAGGGTGCTCTGATGGTTCTGGCCGACGTGCAGGATGTCGAGCAGACATGGCGTGGAAGCACAGATGCGGTGTTCTTTGTTGATGCGGATGGGGTCGTTTTTATTTCGAACCGCTCTGATCTGTTGCTTTGGCACCGTGCGCAAGGCCAGCAGGGTTTGATGTCACCATCAGGTGAGAATGTTGAATTTGCGTCGTCACGAGTTGCCGGGCATGAAGTTTGGAAACTGAATTGGGGGCGTTATCTTCCTCGCCGTGCATTGCACCTGACACTCGACCTGCCGGTGATTGCGATGACTGCCGAGATGCTAGTTGATGTCGCGCCTGCTCGTCGTTTGGCAGGATTACAAGCAGCAGCGGTTGCAGCGATCTGTTTCGCGTTTGGAGCGTTGCTGTTTCTGGCTTCAGAACGTCGGCGAACATTAGCAGATGCCAATACTGTATTGGAAAGCAGGGTGGCCCAGCGTACGCGAGCGCTGACAGCGGCAAACTCGGCTTTGCGCCGTGAAGTCGCTGAGCGTGAAGAAGCCGAGGCGGCGCTTAAGCAAGCTCAGGCTGAACTGGTTCAAGCAGGTAAGCTGAGCGCATTGGGCAAGATGTCAGCGGGGATCAGCCACGAGCTGAACCAACCGTTGATGGCTATCCAGCAATTCGCTGATAACGGGTCAGCATTTCTGGAACGCGGTAAAGAAGAAAAAACCGGCGAAAACCTGAGCCGTATTTCCGAATTGGCTGCGCGTATGGCCCGGATCATAAAAAACCTTCGTGCATTTGCCAGAAACGAAAGCGAGCCGATGGGGCGCGTCGACTTGGTTGAAGTTTTGAATACGGCTGCCGAATTGACTGAGTCTCGATTACGAGACGAAGGCGTCGAATTGAGTTGGGAGCCGCCAAATTCGGCGGTTTACGCTTGGGGAGGTGAAGTGCGTTTGGTGCAGGTTTTCGTCAACCTGATCAATAATGGCGCAGACGCCATGGCTGATCGGGCAGCCCGCAAAATCTCGATCACTTTGACGGAGGGGCAGCCCATTCGTGTTTCGGTCAGAGATACCGGGCCGGGTATCGAAGACCCAGATCGCGTGTTTGAACCATTCTACACCACGAAGACAGTGGGTTCATCTGAAGGGATGGGTCTGGGGCTATCCATCTCCTACGGTTTGGTTCAAAGTTTCGGAGGGGACATTCGCGGCGCAAATACGGACGACGGTGCTGAATTTACCGTCGAACTGGAACCCTTCAGCGAGGACAAGGCTGCATGATCCGCAAAGTGCTTTTGGTCGACGACGATGCCGCTGTTCGTGAAGCTTTGGCACAGACGCTTGAATTGGCAGAATATGAACCGGTTACAGCGGGATCATTTGTTGCGGCGAAAGATCATATTCATAGCGAATTTGACGGTGTGATAATCTCGGATATTCGGATGCCTGGCCGCGATGGGTTCCATCTACTGAACTTTGCGCGCGAGGTTGATCCTGAACTACCAGTTGTTTTGCTGACCGGCGAAGGAGATATTCCAATGGCTGTGCAGGCCATGGGACAAGGCGCTTTCGATTTTCTTGAAAAACCCTGTGCGGCAGCAGATCTTCTGGCGGTTCTGGAGCGTGCGATTGCCGCGCGGTCAGAGGTGTTGCGTGATCGTGAGCTCAAGCGCGAGTTAGAGCGAGGCGATCCTGCAGCCCGAATGCTATTCGGTTTGTCAGAGCAGGCCGAAGCCTTGCGAGAGCGCGTGCGGAGCGTGGCACCGACACACGCCGAAGTCTTAGTCACCGGACCGGCGGGCAGCGGAATATCCAAAGTGGCCGAGGTTGTGCATCTGATGTCTCCGGTCGGGCAGGGACCGTTTGTCAAGCGCCCGGCCGCCAGCCTGACGCCTGAAGGTTTGTTAACGGCCTGTGGGGACGCGGCTGGCGGGTCGCTGTTTATTGATGAGGTTTCTGCAATGCCGGATTCCACTCAATATGCTGCGCTGGAACTGATCGAGCAGGGGACAGATGCGCGAATAATAGCAGGCACAACTTCCGACTTGTCACAGCTTTCTGGACAGGGGCGGTTCAACGTCGATCTGTTCTATCGCCTTGATGTCATGCGGGTTCGCATTCCTGCTTTGTCCGAGCGCCCAGAGGATATCCCGATCATTTTTCGCCGTTATGTGGCACAGGCGGCGGAACAGGCTGGTATCGCCGAGCCTGAGATAACACCTGAACATCTGGCCTCTCTCATGGCACAGGAGTGGCCGGGAAATGCGCGCTCTTTGATGTCTGCCGCCATGCGATTTGTGTTGGGAATGCCAGAAGAGGTCAGACAGGCTGCGGACCTGGGGCTGAGCGAACAATTGGCGCTGGTCGAGAAATCATTGTTGGTCGCCGCACTAGGGCGCCACAATGGCAAGGCTTCTGACGCGGCCAAGGCTCTGAAACTGCCGCGCAAGACGTTCTATGACAAGTTGGCTCGCTACGAAATACGACCAGAAGATTATCGTCGGTAGGCAGATCCTCCCGCCTATTTTGCCAGTATTAACATACCAGCAAAACTGTTGGGCCGGGCAGCCCGCATATGCGGGCTGCGATCGCACATTGCCCAGGCGAATCGATTCGGTCGGGTTGATTTGATTTTGTGCGAAAACTCGCACTCGACGTGGTTGCTCTGTGCGAAATTTCGCACAGAGCATTGCGGTAGCTTTCTTGATTTGCGAAAAAGGCCATTAAACATATTGATAATAAACAATAATTATTAATTTGGTTAGTATCGGAACAAACCGTTGAGAGGGAGAGATTGATTCGCTTCACTCCGCTTCATACGGCGCGGACTGAGCGCTTGATCGAAGTTTTAGGGAAATCTGGGAGGAAAAGACTGATGAAATTCCTGACAACGGCAGCAACTGCAATTGCACTTTCTGTCACCGCGACGGCCGGGATGGCGGCCTGTGATGACGGTGAGATCGTGGTCAAGTTTGCCCATGTGACCAATACTGACAAACATCCCAAGGGTATTGCCGCCTCGCTGTTGGAGCAGCGCGTCAATGACGAGATGAACGGCGTTATGTGCATGGAGGTCTATCCGAACTCGACCCTCTACAATGATGATAAAGTGCTTGAGGCGATGCTGCAGGGCGACGTGCAGCTGGCCGCGCCATCGCTGTCGAAGTTCGAGAAGTTCACCAAACAGTTCCGCCTGTTCGACCTTCCGTTCATGTTCAAGAACATCGATGCCGTTGATGCATTCCAGGCCTCGGCTGATGGCCAGGCGATGAAAGACAGCATGCAGCGTCGTGGCCTGCAAGGGCTGGCATTCTGGCATAACGGCATGAAACAGATGTCCGCGAACAAACCTTTGGTTGATCCGTCGGATGCTGACGGCCTCAAGTTCCGCGTGCAGTCCTCGGATGTTCTGGTGGCACAGATGGAAGCCATCGGTGGTAGCCCTCAGAAAATGGCATTCTCGGAAGTCTACGGCGCACTGCAGCAGGGTGTTGTGGACGGGCAGGAGAACACCTGGTCGAACATTTACGGCAAGAAGTTCTTTGAAGTGCAGGATGGTATCACCGAGACCAATCACGGTATCATCGACTATCTTGTGGTCACTTCTGTGGACTGGCTGGACAGCTTGGACCCCGAAGTCCGTGATCAGTTCCTGACAATTCTAACCGAAGTGACGGAGACCCGGAACAAGGAAGCCTTTGCGGTGAACGAAGCGGCTAAGGCCTCGATCACTGACGCAGGCGGTATTATTCGTGATCTGAATCCTGAGCAGCGTCAGGCTTGGGTCGATGCGATGAGGCCCGTGTGGGACAAATTCGCTGACGACGTAGGTCAGGACAAGATCGACGCCGCACAGGCGATCAACGCCGGGTTCTGATCCCGGATCAAGCCGCGTGTCCGGGGACTGGGGAGTTATGGACGCGTAGGTCAGGCGGGCCTTGATGGCCCGCCACACTCCCTCCACTCTCATCAAAAAAATGCGGGGACAGAGAGATGTCTGGTGCGAAATCCGGCCAAGGCGGGCTGGTCGACCATATCGAAGAAACCATGATCGCGTGCCTCTTGGGCCTGATGACGATTGTCACCTTCGCCAATGTGATCGCGCGGTTCGTGTTTAACTCTAACATTCTTTGGGCACTAGAGCTGACGGTATTCACCTTTGGTTGGTTGGTGCTGCTGGGTGCGTCGTATGCCGTGAAAAAGCACGCGCATCTGGGTGTTGATGCGATCCTGAACATGCTGGCCCCTGCGCCGCGCCGGGTTTTGGCGCTGATAGCGGTTGCGTGCTGTCTGGTGTTTTCGCTGCTCTTGCTCAAGGGGTCGTATGACTACTGGGCGGTGTTTGCCGATTTGCCACCAACTTCGGGTCGCTGGTTTCCGACCGGCTTCGACATGAGTGCACGCAGCCAGAGTTTTTATGAGGTCGACGATATCCCCATGGTCGCACCGCTGCGATTTCTCGAAGATATGATCAACTACGGTGAGTACTACGAGAAACTGCCCAAGGTGGTTCCGTATTTCGTTCTGCCCTTGTCGATGCTGTTGCTGGTGATCCGCTTCGCACAGGTCGCGGTCCAAATCTGGCGCGGCGAAACCGATCGCCTTGTTGCCAGCCACGAGGTTGAGGACGAGATCGAAGAGGTTCGCGCGCAGCAGGGGGAGCATGACTGATGGATGTTGTTCTTCTCTTTTCGATGGTCATTGGTCTGCTGCTGATCGGTGTTCCGATTGCGGTTTCGCTGGGCCTCAGTTCGACCCTCTTCCTGCTGATCTATTCCGACAGTTCGCTGGCCTCGGTCGCGGGCACGCTGTTTGAGGCGTTCGAAGGGCACTTTACGTTGCTCGCGATCCCGTTCTTCATCCTCGCATCGTCCTTCATGACGACAGGCGGCGTTGCACGCCGGATCATTCGGTTTTCGATTGCCTGTGTGGGGCATCTGCCGGGCGGGTTGGCGATTGCGGGCGTGTTCGCCTGTATGTTGTTCGCCGCTCTTTCGGGCTCATCCCCGGCCACTGTTGTGGCAATCGGTTCCATCGTCATCGCCGGGATGCGTCAGGTTGGCTATTCCAAGGAATTCGCCGCAGGTGTAATCTGTAACGCCGGTACGCTGGGTATCCTGATCCCGCCCTCTATCGTGATGGTGGTCTATGCCGCCGCGGTCGAGGTCTCGGTCGGGCGGATGTTCCTTGCGGGGGTTATTCCGGGCCTGATGGCGGGTCTGATGTTGATGATCACCATCTACGTCATGGCCAAGGTCAAGAACTTGCCCAAAGGAGACTGGAAGGGTTGGGGCGAAGTCTTCACCTCGGCGCGCGAAGCCGGTTGGGGCCTGTTCCTGATTGTCATCATCCTCGGTGGTATCTACGGAGGTATCTTTACTCCGACCGAGGCCGCTGCGGTTGCAGCTGTCTACGCCTTCCTGATCGCGAGCTTTGTTTACAAGGACATGGGGCCGCTCAGCACCGAAGGCGAAGCAAAGAACATCTCGTTGTTGAAGAAGCCCTATGCTCTCGTCACGGCCTTTGTGCACCCCGACACCAAGCATACGCTGTTCGAAGCTGGCAAACTGACCGTCACGCTGCTGTTTGTTATCGCCAACGCGCTGATATTGAAGCATGTTCTGACCGATGAACAGGTCCCGCAGCATATCGCAAGCGCTATGCTGTCCGCGGGTCTAGGGCCGGTTACGTTCCTGATCGTGGTTAACGTGATCCTGCTTATCGGTGGCCAGTTCATGGAGCCCTCGGGCCTCTTGGTCATCGTGGCGCCTCTGGTCTTCCCGATTGCGATTGAGCTGGGCATCGACCCAATTCATCTGGGCATCATCATGGTTGTGAATATGGAGATCGGGATGATTACGCCGCCGGTTGGTCTGAATCTTTTCGTAACCTCAGGCGTCGCGGGTATGCCAATGATGAGTGTTGTGCGCGCGGCGCTACCATTCCTAGCTGTGCTCTTCGTCTTCCTGATCATGGTAACGTATATCCCGTGGATTTCGACCTTCCTGCCCAACACCTTCATGGGGCCAGAAATCATAACCAACTAGATTGGATACACCTATCATATGAACCGGGCGGCGTAATCCGCCCGGTTTTTTGTGCCTTGAAACTGATGCTTAAGCGCATATCTGAGCGTCAGAGGACGACCTCACCATCATGGATGATCATTCGGGACGACCCGAACTCGGAAAGTGAGGTGTTCTTATGCCCTGGATATTACTGTTGTTCGCTGGCCTGCTTGAGATTGTCTGGGCCGTCGCAATGAAGCAGACCGCAGGTTTTACACGTTTGTGGCCGACGGCGATCATGGGTGTCGCAATGATCGGGTCATTTGGTCTGCTTGCGATGGCCATGCGGGAGTTGCCGCTTGGAACGGCCTATACCATCTGGACCGGAATCGGCGCCGTCGGTGCGTTCACCGTCGGCATCTTGTTTCTGGGCGAAGCGCTGACACCGATGCGGATCGGTGCGGCGGTTCTGATTGTGACCGGTTTGGTAATAATGAAACTGGCCTAATTCTACTTAGGCCTTTTCAAGCGCGCGAATGATGCCCGAGAAATCTTGGGCTTTCAGGCTTGCGCCACCCACAAGTGCCCCGTCGACATTTGATACTCCAAAAATCTCGGCGGCGTTGCTGGGTTTTACCGACCCACCATAGAGCAACCGGACCGAGCGGCCCACGCCTTCACCAAAGCGGCGTTCCAGCCGGGCGCGGATGAAATCGTGCACTTCGCCGATCTCTTCCAGGGTTGGCACTTTGCCGGTCCCAATCGCCCAAATGGGTTCATAGGCAACAATGAGATTTTCGCCGGTCGCCTGATCCGGGATTGATCCCGACATCTGACCTCCGATGATGTCCAGCGTGTTCGCCGCTTCACGCTGTTCAAGGCTTTCGCCAACGCAGACTATCGCCTTAAGGCCTGCGTCCATCGCTGTGCGGGCCTTGGCGCGAATGTCTTCGTTCTGTTCGCCATGGTCCTCTCGACGTTCGGAATGACCGAGTATTACTGCGTCTGCCCCTGCATCAAGCAGCATCTCGGCGCTTAGATCCCCGGTATGCGCGCCCGAAGTCGCGGCGTGGCAATCCTGTCCGCCGACAGTGATTCCCGAGCCTTCGACAGTGTTACCAGCGCGATGAAGCAATGTGGCAGGCGGGCAGATCAGTATTTCGACAGGGGAAGAGGGATGTGACGCGCTCAACTCTTTCAGTTCGTTCAGCGCAACGCCGGTTCCATTCATTTTCCAATTGCCTGCCGCCAACTTACGCCGCATTGCGATCCCTCCGGTTTTGTGCGTTCTGCATCCCGGATATCACCGGCAAGCAGCGCTGACAATTCCGGTTGCGGACCGCGAATTGTGTGGACAGATTGCACGCGTAAATGCAGAGGGCAGCATGATAGACAACCTAGACCTTGAAAAGCTGGACCAGCGTGAGCCAGCGGAGATGGATAAGCTGAGACATGCCATTGGCCGGGTCGGATTTCTAACGATTTTCAATACCGGACTCAGTGCTGAGCGCGTTCAGCAGGTGATAAGCGAATATCGCAACTTTTTTGGACAACCTGACCAGATCAAGCGGACTGTAGACATGGCCACCACCGGTGCCAACCGCGGCTGGGGCGCTCCTCGTTCTGAGCAAGTCGATCCTACGGCGAACCCGGATTTTAAAGAAGTCTTTGACTGCGGCTATGAACTGTCTGCGAATAATCCCTATGCAGGCCGCGAACTGAGCGTGTATGCCCCAAACCTCTGGCCGGAATTTTCCGGCGAGTTCCGGACAATAATCCAAAGCTACTATTCGGACGCTTGCGGCATTGCCATGCGCGTTTTGCGTGCTATTGCCGTTGCCATCGGTCGAGATGCGAACAATTTTGATACCGCCTTTGATACGCCCATGGCCTTGCTGCGCGGTAACTTCTATCCGCAACGACCTGATTGGGCAGGAGAAAACGATTTTGGAATCGCTGCTCACACTGACTATGGCTGCCTGACATTGTTGGCCACCGATGGTACTCCTGGGCTAGAGGTGCGTATGCCTGATGGCGATTGGCAGGCTATAAACGCCGCGCCGGGGCAGTTCATTATCAATTTTGGCGAAATGTTGGAGTTCTGGACAGACGGTGAAGTCACGGCAACCGAACATAGAGTCAAAGGGAGTTCAGACGAGCGAATCTCGGTCCCGCTGTTCTTCAATCCCTCTTATGACACCAATGTCGCCCCGCCGGATTCAGGCAAGATAATTCGGGCTGGAGAGCACTTGACGCAGCGATTTAATGAAACTTACGTGCACCTGCAGGCAGCGTCTTAACGCTGCGTCGCCAGAGTATCGTCGAACTTGATCGATTCCCCGCAGCCGCAGGCATCGACCACGTTCGGGTTGCGGAACTTAAAGCCGGATTCGAGCAGTGAAACCTCATAGTCGATCTCGGTCCCAAACAGGAACATCTGTGCCATTGGCGCGATCATCACGCGGGCACCATCCTGTTCGACCACTTCATCGTTTGGGTCGGCCTCATCGACATAGTCCATGGTATATTCCATACCAGCACAGCCGCCTTTCTTGACGCCAATGCGCAGACCGGCGTGACCGCCAGAATTCATCAGCCGAACAATCTGTTCGGCGGCTTTGGATGTCATGGTCACGGCTTGTTTGCCGGGAATGCCAAACATGATGGGCTCCGTATTCGCGCGTTATCTCCAATCTAAGGCCGACGCTCGTCGGGCTCAAGAGAGGGAGGGCACAATTCCCACACATGTGGCGGGTTGATCGGGAATTCGGGTTGGCGATATCGCGCGGGATATGGTCGGATGACGTGGATTTATTGTTCTGACAGAGGCGAAGTAAGATGGCATTGAGAGCAAAGCAGTTGTTTGGTCGAAGTATTTCCACTGGGTTGGTTTGCATTGCACTGGCTTATCCGACATTCGCCACCGGTGATGACAAACGGCACCCGGTCAATTGTGCCACAGCTCCGGGTGATCTTCGTGCGATCGCTGCGGAAAAGAAGCATGCGGAGGAACAACAAGCGGAAAGCGTTGTCTCGATCCTACCAGCCGGAGCTTTATTGGGATTGATAACCGGGACCGAGAACAAACATCTAAAGATGCTTTCAGGCGATTACGTCGAACAGTTGGATGCGAGAGCCGCGGAAATCAAATCGACCTGTGGGCTCAACTAGCAGCGACCGGAAAAGACCGCCCTCGGGCAAGGGCGGTCAATATCCGGGCTAGGTCAATTTGGGGACAACAGACAGGTTTACGACCCGGTGTGCCAGCACAGTATGTATCACTGCGCAAACAACCGAAAAGTACCGGCTTTTTGTGTCACAATGTCTACGCATTTGTAATAAGCGCGTAACCGTTTCACGACAAACGATAAAACCTGATGAGAAAAGGGGTTACATGAACCCCAGCTCAAGCCGCGCTTCATCCGACATCATCTCCATACCCCAAGGCGGCTCCCAAGTCAGTTCGACGTCAACTTCCTTGACGCCCGCAACGGGTTCAATGGCTTCCACGATCCAGCCGGGCATCTCGCCGGCGACCGGGCAGCCGGGGGCCGTTAGGGTCATAATGACTTTGACCGCGTTTTCATTGGTGATGTCGATGGTATAGATCAGACCCAGATCAAAGATATTGACCGGAATTTCAGGGTCAAAAACTGTTCGGCACGCGTCCACTATCGCGTCGTACAAAGGATGTTCGATGGTCGAAGGCGCAATGAGCGGGCTGCCTTCAAACTGTTCGCTGGGGTGGGTCATTGATGCCTCGGGTCTGTTACCTGAGAAATTATATAGGGAAACCGCTGACCAGCGTCCAGAGGGGCAGTGGCGCCCGGAATGGGCGCCAGTACAAAATCACTCGTTGATATCGTGATTGAAGGTTTTGACCTGTCCGTGAGGCAGTGCGAACATGCGGCGTAGTGCGAGCCAGGATACCAGCGAAAGAACCGCAAAGATCAGCAATAGAACGGGCAGGGAAGGCACCAGCCCTGGTATCAGCAACAGCAATCCTGTGATGGCTGCTCCGATGGCAAAGCCAAGAAAGATGAAGCCTGGCAGGGCGACCTCAAGGATGGCCAAAGCGAGCGCTGCGGCCAGCCAGACCCACCAAGTAAGCCAGAAAGGTTCAGCCATTATTTTCCTCCTTTCAGCATGTTAAAGGCATTCCCAAACGCTTCAATAGCATTTGCCGGTACCACGATTGTCTGAGAGCCGCTGCCATTACCCAAAGCGTTCAGTGATTCCACTTGCTTCAAGGCGACCTGGTATTGCGCAGCTTCCAATCCATTATCTTGAATCGCCTTGGCCACAACCTGAGTCGCGTAGGCTTCGGCCTCGGCCTGGATACGGCGGGCTTTGGCGGTCTGTTCAGCGGCATAAAGCTCGGCATCGGCTTGCAGCTCAACGGCACGCTTCTGACCTTCGGCCTCTGTTACCTGTGCGCGGCGCGCGCGCTCGGCATTCAGCTGCTGCAGCATTGCGTCACGGGTGGCCTGGTCGAGGTTTACGTCCAGAATCTCGGCGCGGGTCACTTCGATACCCCAATCGTCAACAGCGGTTTCGACACTTTCCTGAATGCGTTCAATCAGTTGCGCGCGGTTCGACTGAACTTCATCCAAGTCCATCTTACCAATCTCCGCACGGACGATGCCGGCCACGGTTGTGGCAATCGCACCATCTACGTCACGGATACGGTATACAGTCTTTTCAGGTTCCAGAATACGGTAGAACACTGAGGTATCGATCTGCACCAGAACATTGTCCTTGGTGATCGCGTCTTGAGTTGCGTTGGGCAACTGACGCTCAAGGATGGATATCTTATGGCGTGCAACATCAAGAAAAGGAACGATAAAGTTGATTCCGGGCCCAAGGACCGAGCGCAAGCGGCCGAACCGTTCAACCACGTATTTCTCGGATTGAGGCACGATCTTGATGCCCTTGAAGATGACAAGTGCAATTAGCGCTGCCGCCAGCAGATAAATAATGTTCGAAGTAAGCAGTCCGATAATCTGGTCTTCTGTCATATCTGTCCTCATTTATTGTGTACTATAGTATACATTTGGGGATTGAGTCGCCCGATTTCAACTCTGGTATGGATTGAGTGCGCCCAAATGCAAATCTTTGAAACAGTTAATGCGGCGCGAATTCTTTGCCTGTGACCGCTTTGCATCCTACCTGTGTTTGCGGTATCGGGCGGGGATGAAACTGATAATTGATACTGATCCCGGCATCGATGATGCGATGGCCATCGCCTATGCCGCTGCAGCTCCGGAAATAGAGTTGGTCGGCCTGACGACCGTCTTTGGTAATACTCATGTGCATCAATCCAGTCGCAATGCGCGCTATCTGGTTGATAAACTTGGATTGAATATTCCAGTAGCTGAAGGGGCGCCATTTGCACGTGGTGAAGACCGCCACGCGCCGTCCGAGCATGTACACGGGCCTGAAGGGTTCGGTGATTTTACCGATATCCCGCATATTGGCGAGAACCACGCGCTGACAGGCGCAGAGTTCCTGGTTGAAATGGCGCGCGCGCATCGCGGTGAATTGGTCGTTTGTGCTGTTGGCCCGCTTACCAATATTGCGGATGCAATCAAGCTTGACCCGGATTTTGCCGACAATGTGGCCAAGCTGGTGATCATGGGTGGCGCGGTTTACTGCCCGGGTAACATTACTGAGCATGCAGAAGCGAATATTTACCATGATGCCAAGGCTGCCGATGAAGTATTCGCTGCGTCTCTGCCGACCGTGCTGGTTGGCTTGGATGTGACCTTGAAAACGCTTTATGAAACTGCCGACTTCGAAGGGTTGGCTCAGAAATCCCCCGATATGGGTGGTTTTCTGCGCGACATCTCGCGATTCTATTTAAAATTCTACAAAGAGGTTGGCGGGCTTGAAGGTTGTGGCCTGCACGATTCAACGGCAGTAATCGCTTGCACACATGAGCCAATGTTCGATGTGGTTGAAACTGGTTTGCAGGTGTCGCTCGAAGGATCTGACATCGGGGCCACACGTATTAACCCTTCGCGGCCTGCAGTGCGCGTATGCCGGAATGTGGACGGGGCAGGGGTTGTACAACTGTTTACCGAACGCGTTGCATCTCTGCCCTGACGGGTTGCATTGAACCAGCAGATCGGGCAAAGCCTGCCCGGTTCCGCGACCCGAGGCCCCAACATGACCGACCGTTTCTCGTTTGACCTGAAAGCCACAGACGGCAAGGCCCGCACTGGCGTGATCAACACGCCTCGCGGCGAGGTGCGGACGCCTGCATTCATGCCCGTTGGGACTGCGGCGACGGTTAAGGCAATGATGCCCGAAAGCGTCCGCGCAACCGGTGCAGATATCTTGCTGGGCAACACTTACCACCTGATGCTACGCCCTACGGCCGAGCGGATCGACCGCCTGGGTGGTTTGCACAAGTTCATGAACTGGAAACGCCCGATCCTGACAGACTCGGGCGGGTTTCAGGTCATGTCGCTGGCTGGTTTGCGAAAGCTGACAGAGAAGGGCGTGACCTTCAAATCCCATATCGATGGGTCAAAGCACGAATTGACCCCTGAGCGTTCGATGGAGATTCAGCGCCTTTTGGGATCGGACATCGTGATGTGTTTCGACGAATGCCCGGCATTGCCTTCGGATCGGGACCGCATCGCCGAGTCGATGCGATTGTCAATGCGATGGGCCGAACGGTCTCGGGATGCGTTCGGTGATCGCCCCGGACATGCCTTGTTCGGGATCATGCAGGGCGGGTTGGAACAAGACCTGCGTGAAGAAAGCGCAGAAGCGCTAAAACAGATCGGTTTTGAGGGCTACGCGGTTGGTGGGCTCGCGGTGGGCGAGGGGCAAGAGGCCATGTTCTGCTGTCTTG
The DNA here is from genome assembly GCF_056533505.1 of Ruegeria sp. G2. NCBI lineage: Bacteria > Pseudomonadati > Pseudomonadota > Alphaproteobacteria > Rhodobacterales > Roseobacteraceae > Ruegeria > Ruegeria sp. G2. Next base: position 484,978 of record NZ_JBQFON010000001.1, read on the forward strand.
ATTATGCACCAGAATTCCTGCCTAAAGATAAGCCGCGCTACCTGATGGGTGTGGGCAAACCCGACGACATCGTGGGTGCCGTGGCACGCGGGATCGACATGATGGATTGCGTGCTGCCTTCGCGGTCCGGACGTACCGGGCAGGTGTTCACACGCTACGGCGTGGTAAACATCAAGAACGCCCGCCATGCTGACGATCCGCGCCCTCTGGATGAGCATTGCACGTGCCCTGCGTGCTCAAACTATTCCCGCGCCTATCTGCACCATGTATTCCGGTCAAATGAGATGATCTCGGGTATGCTGCTGACCTGGCATAACCTTCACTACTTTCAGGAAATCATGCAGGGCATGCGTGAAGCTATTTCTAAAGGAACATTTGCGCAGTGGCAGGCGCAGTTTCATGCACAACGAGAGCAGGGCGATATAGAACCGCTCTAGATTGCGTCTCATGCGGTGACAAACATCGCCCTGTTTGCTATACTGTTCTCAGTTTGTTTCATCAATTTCATTGTTTTGTTAAGGAGGATTCCATGCCTCGCTTACTTGTTTCTATAGCAATCGTTCTTCGTGCATCCTTGGCCCACGCAGATGTCTGGACCTTTGAGACCCCGTCTGAAAACATCCAATGTGTGGTCGGGCAGGATGCCGGAGCCTCGGATTTATCTTGCACTATAATTGAGCGTAGCGGCGCGCCTGCTTTGCCACGACCTGCGGATTGTCAGTCTGATTGGGGACATGAATTTTTCATGACCGATAAAGGCGCTGTCCGCATGCTGTGCCAACCTGTCAATCAAAATCGCGACGGTTATGATCGCGCAGAATATGGCGTAACCGGGACGTTTGGTGGATTTATCTGCCATTCCTCGAAAAAGGGTTTGGAATGCAGGAATGAAGTCGGCCACGGGTTCTTTTTATCTCGCGCCAAGCAGCGGATATTTTGATCCCCAACTGACAATTTATTGGAGGTTTTGTCAGTGCGCCGGGCCAAAATCGGTGGATATGTCTGCGGGATGCCTTGAAGTCCCCAAATCATCGGGTCATGCTGCATCACGACAAACGGCGATGAGGTTGAAATGGGGGAACAGGTGCCCCACCTTTATCGTCCAAGACAGGAGATGGCCAAAGGTTGCCTGACACAGGGACTGGTGCCGTCTTGCCAATGATAAGGATAGAGCATGCAAGAGCCTCTGAATTCCTCATACCCCGTCCTGCCGCTGCGCGACATCGTGGTATTCCCACATATGATCGTGCCGCTGTTCGTGGGCCGGGACAAATCGGTCCGCGCACTCGAAGAGGTGATGCAGGATGACAAGCAAATTCTGTTGTCCAGCCAGATTGACCCCGGCGAGGATGATCCAGAGATCGACGGTATCTACCGCTCGGGCGTTCTGGCCAATGTACTGCAGCTGCTGAAGCTGCCCGATGGTACCGTTAAGGTGCTGGTCGAAGGGCAGGCACGTGTACAGATCACAGAATTCCTTGAAAACGATCAGTTTTTTGAAGCGCGAGCTGAGTATCTGACCGAAATTCCCGGCGATGTCACCACGACCGAAGCGCTTTTGCGCACTGTCGCGGATGAGTTCGAGCGCTATGCCAAAGTGCGTAAGAACATCCCCGAGGAAGCGCTGGCTGCGGTCGGTGAAACCACCGAGCCTGCGAAACTGGCCGACCTTGTGTCAGGTCATCTAGGCATCGAGGTCGAACAAAAGCAGGAATTGCTTGAGACGCTTTCCGTCAGCGAGCGGCTTGAGAAGGTCTATGGCCTGATGCAGGGCGAAATGTCCGTTCTGCAGGTCGAGAAGAAAATCAAGACCCGCGTCAAATCTCAAATGGAGAAGACGCAGCGCGAGTACTATCTGAATGAGCAGATGAAAGCCATTCAGAAAGAGCTCGGCGATGGTGAGGACGGCAGCAACGAAGTCGCCGAACTGGAAGCCAAGATCAACGAGACCAAGCTTTCAAAAGAAGCGCGCGAGAAGGCCGAGGGTGAGCTGAAAAAGCTCAAGAACATGTCGCCGATGTCGGCCGAGGCCACTGTTGTGCGCAACTATCTGGACTGGATCCTTGCTCTGCCATGGGGCACCAAATCCCGTGTCAAAAAGGATCTGGGCCGTGCACAGGACATTCTGGACGCTGATCACTATGGTCTTGAAAAGGTCAAGGAACGGATCGTTGAATACCTCGCAGTTCAACAGCGTTCGAAGAAGCTGAAAGGCCCGATCTTGTGCCTTGTTGGCCCTCCGGGCGTGGGTAAGACCTCACTGGGTAAGTCCGTCGCCAAAGCCACGGGGCGCGAGTTTATTCGCATCTCGTTGGGTGGCGTGCGCGACGAATCCGAGATCAGGGGCCACCGTCGGACTTATATCGGTTCGATGCCCGGTAAAATCATTCAGGCGCTGAAAAAGGCGAAGACCACGAACCCGCTCATCCTGCTCGATGAGATCGACAAGATGGGACAGGACTTCCGTGGCGACCCGGCCTCAGCGATGCTGGAGGTGCTGGATCCAGAACAGAACAACACGTTCATGGATCACTACTTGGAGGTCGAATATGACCTGTCCAACGTGATGTTCCTGACCACGTCGAACAGCTACAATATGCCCGGGCCTCTGCTGGATCGGATGGAGATCATTCCGCTGGCTGGTTATACCGAAGACGAAAAGAGCGAGATTGCCAAGCAGCACCTTATCGGCAAGCAGGTCAAGAACCATGGTCTGAAATACAAAGAGTTCGAACTTACCGATGAGGCGCTGCAATCGATCATCCGCACCTATACGCGTGAGGCGGGTGTACGGAACCTTGAACGTGAAATCGCCAAAGTGGCGCGAAAATCGCTGACCAAGATCATCAAGAAAGAAGCGGAAACCGTGACGGTGACGCCGGAAAATCTGGATGACTTTCTAGGCGTGCCTAAGTTCCGCTACGGCCTTGCAGAACAGGACGATCAGGTCGGCGTTGTCACCGGCTTGGCCTGGACCTCGGTCGGGGGCGACTTGCTGCATATCGAGGCGCTGAAACTGCCCGGTAAGGGTCGGATGAAGACCACAGGTAAGCTGGGCGATGTGATGAAAGAATCCATCGACGCAGCATCGTCGTACGTTCGGTCGATTTCGCCTCAGATCGGCGTGAAGCCACCGAAGTTCGACAAGATCGACATCCACGTCCACGTGCCCGATGGCGCGACGCCCAAGGATGGGCCGTCAGCGGGCTTGGCGATGGTGACCTCGATTGTTTCGGTTCTGACAGGTATTCCGGTACGCAAGGACATCGCTATGACAGGCGAGGTCTCGCTGCGCGGGAATGCTATGCCAATCGGTGGTTTGAAGGAAAAACTGCTGGCTGCTCTTCGTGGTGGGATCAAAACTGTTCTGATCCCTGAAGAGAACGAAAAGGATCTGGCAGAGATTCCGGATAACGTGAAGGAGGGACTGGAAATCATCGCGGTCAAGCACGTCTCGGAAGTCCTTGAGCAGGCACTTATCCGTGCGCCTGAGTCGATTGATTGGGACGAGGCTGCGGAAGAGGCTGCCGCGGCGGCTGCAAAAGCGGCCGAAGGTGCCGGACCGTCTGCGACAGCTCACTAAGACTGCTGATAAAGTTAAGAGGCGGGGTCATCCCCGCCTTTTTTTGTTTAAAGGCCGATGACCGGTTTGGACGGATCGAGCACTTCTTCATCAGAGATGTAAGCCTGAAACTTTTTGTCCGACAGGGCCGAACGTACAGCGAGTGCGAAGATCACCATCGAAAATACGATGCAAAGCAAAATATCCCAACCGAATGGGATTTGTTTCTGCGCACCGTCTCCAAATTGCCCCATGTAAGATATCAGCCCCAGGCCGCAGAAATATGGCATCAGCCAAAGGGCTTCTGTCGCGTCCATCTCATCAAGCCGGTTGTGAAAGCGGATCAGCAGCAGCGCCATGCCAATAAGCAAGGCAATACCAAGCCTCCAGACCGTGTCCCAGCCGCTCCAATAAACGATCAACGTCGAAATGGCGAAGGCTGTGATCGCGACAAGTTTGACCGCGGGGATACGGATCGAGCGGGGTTGATCAGGTAGCAGATCGCGCAGGCACACCACGGCGATGGGGCCGACCGCAAATGAGAGGACGATTGCGGCCCCGTTCAAGGCGATGACTGTAGTGAACGGTACGGTGAGCAAGAACAGCGTGCCGATCAGAAAGTTCAGCGCCAGCGCCCACAGAGGGACGCCAAAGGATGAGAGCATCTGCAACCGCTTCGGCAGGAATCCATTTTGCGACAGGGCCATTGCGATCCTTGCATTTGAGCCTGTCGCTACAAGCCCATTGCCAAAAGGGCCAATAATCGAACCAATGTTCAAAAGGCTGAGAAACCACAACAGCCCAACTGACATGATGACACCATCCAACGGCCCTTGACCGCCAAAGCTCAGGTGCGCCCAGCCTTGGCTGATCATTGTGGGGTCCAGTGCTCCTATAAAGGCAACCTGTAGTCCGAGGTAGATCAGTGCACACAGCACAATGGAAAGAACCAATGCGGTCGGTATAGCAAATTTCGGATTGCGAACTTCCCCAGCCATATCAACCACATGCCGGAATCCAATGAAGGAAAAAATCACGCCGCCAGTAGATACGGCCGCCATGATACCCTTAAGACCATAGGGGGCGAATCCATCTGGCGTCGTAAAGTTTTGCGTTTCAAATCTTGATGCGATCAACAGAACTGACAAGACAACTGGGATCGCAACTTTAGCCCAGGTCAGTGTCGCATTTACCTGGGTGAAAAACTTAACCCCCAGCGCGTTTACCGCAACGAATAACAGCATGAATAGCAGTGCAACAGAGACACCGGCCCCGGTCAGTTCCCCAGTTTCTGCCGTATGGAGCCAAGACGCGTATGGCGCGAGGTATTTAAGCATGGCCTCAACCTCGATTGGGGCGGTCGTATTGTAGCCAATCCAGGCGGTCCAGCCCATCGCCATCGACACGATATTGCCATGCGAAAACTGCGGGACGCGTGCGATGCCGCCGGGGATAGGCAGCATCGCCGAGATTTCGGCAAATGTGATCGCCAAAATGAACATCGCAACGGCGCCGATGATCCAGGAAAGAATAGCGGCAGGGCCGGCATGCTGCACGGCGAGCAGTGGGCCGAATAGCCAGCCCGATCCGATGATGCCGCCGACTGAAATGAACGTAAGACCAACGAGGCCGATTTCCCGCTTCAGTTTCGCCATTTGTTAACCCACCCAGGAAATCCGTTGGTTCGACAGACCACAGTTTCAGGATAAGCAGGCCGCAGGAAACATGGCAAGTCTCTATAATCATGCAAGAATCTCAGTGTCTAAAGCAACGAATTGGAAAGTTTTTCCAGTCGTTTCGAGCACTTTCTGCCACGAGTGTCTATCTTCAGGGTATCACAACGCTGGACCCGGGGTGGAATATCATTCACGCTGAGAGCCTGCGCCATTGTAGGAGACCCCAGGATGCCTCGGTACAACGATCTGTTCGAACTTTCGGTGGAAGATATGGAATTGATTGAAGAGGCAATGCGCCATGCGATTTCGGCCAGGTCCGTCGCACTTGTTGATGAAGGCAATGAGGACAGAGAGGCCCGCGAGAACTTTGTGCGCAAAGCACACGAATTACTCGGCAGGCTACATGACCAGAAGATATTCTATCGCCCGAAGTCCGGCGTGTATGTCAGTGGGTAGTGCAGGGTGCGCTGCGCGTTTGATCTGAAAGGATCCCAGCACTTTACTTGCGGCCAATAAGTTATTGAAAACATGGTGGGTGATAAGAGATTTGAACTCCTGACATCTTCGATGTGAACGAAGCGCTCTACCACCGAGCTAATCACCCTTGGCGGGCTCAAATAAAGAATCCAAGAAATATTCGCAAGCTGAAATCGCTGTCCGCTTGCGTTGGAGTAGGGTTTTCTCGACGCATTTGCTTTGTTCAAAGTTACTCGCATTGGAAAAATTCGTGATTAAGCAAAAAACTTGAAAACGCCGCTTGACGCTGCACAGCGGTAGCCATAATACACCCCAACGTTCAGAGATGAACGGGCAGTGGGCGGTTGTAGCTCAGTTGGTTAGAGTACCGGCCTGTCACGCCGGGGGTCGCGGGTTCGAGCCCCGTCAACCGCGCCATCACTGTCAGCCTTTGATCCGGGCAAACGGATCACACATAGACCCAAAATGCGCGGTTGTAGCTCAGTTGGTTAGAGTACCGGCCTGTCACGCCGGGGGTCGCGGGTTCGAGCCCCGTCAACCGCGCCATTTTCCTTTGAAATCAGACACCCATACCCACGCTATCGCATTGCAGGGTGTCTTGAGGTCTGGCATGACGTTTCCGTCCGACTTAATTCTGTCCGAGAGGGTGCTCATGACAAGCTTGAACCGGGTCGTGATGGCCCGCCGCAGCCGTCAGTGGATTCATGAGCTCAATCCGCAGAAGCTGGAGGCTTTCGAGATTTCAGGTTCCTGGGGCAAGCAATTCGCCTTTCTGAGCTATACGCAAGCCTGGCAGCGTCAGCTTGATATCTGCCGCGGACCATTGCTGGATGAACACGGACAAGTCCGGCAATTTGACCTGATCCTGGCCAATCAGGTCTGGGAACATCTTGATCGACCTTATGAGGCGACTTTGAACGTGTTGGAGATGCTGCGACCTGGCGGTTACTTCTGGCTCGCAGTGCCTTTTTTCATTCCGTTTCACGCAGCTCCGCAGGATTGTTCTCGGTGGACTGCGCGAGGTTTGAAGAATTTGCTAGGTGAGTGCGGATTTGATCCGACTGGCATCAAGGCAGAGCAGTGGGGCAATCGCCATACAGCCCAACGAAATCTGGAACTGGATTGGCCACCGACCTACGATCCCGAGACCGACGATTTGGAAAATGACCCGGATTTCCCAATTTGCGCTTGGGCATTGGCCCGGAAATCGATTCAGTAGTTGGTAAGCCGGAGAAAATCCGCTAGTTCTTGCTTTGTTCTAACTTTTCGATTGGAGACTCGGCGCTGCTCGCTTATCTCTGAAAGACGTATCTGTTGGGGGCCAGAATGGCTGAGCTTAAGAATATCGAGGTGCGCGGCGCGCGCGAGCATAACCTCAAAAGCATTGATGTCGACATTCCGCGTGATCGGCTGGTGGTGATCACCGGTCTTTCAGGCTCGGGCAAGTCCTCGCTGGCGTTTGACACTATCTACGCCGAAGGTCAGCGCCGCTATGTCGAAAGCTTGTCGGCTTATGCGCGGCAGTTTCTGGATATGATGGAAAAGCCCGATGTAGATCACATCAGCGGCCTGAGCCCTGCTATTTCGATCGAACAGAAGACGACGTCCAAGAATCCCCGCTCAACCGTGGGGACTGTGACCGAGATTTACGACTATCTGCGTCTGTTGTTTGCTCGTGCTGGAACGCCCTACAGCCCAGCCACAGGGCTGCCTATCGAGGCGCAGCAAGTGCAAGACATGGTCGACCGGATCATGACCATGGAGGAGGGCACCCGTGGCTATTTGCTGGCCCCAATCGTGCGGGACCGGAAGGGCGAGTACAAAAAGGAATTCCTTGAACTTCGCAAACAAGGGTTCCAGCGCGTCAAGGTCGATGGCGAGTTCTACGAGTTGGATGAGCCGCCAACGCTGGATAAGAAGTTCCGCCATGATATCGACGTCGTGGTTGATCGTTTGGTTGTACGTGAAGGGATGGAAACGCGCTTGGCTGACAGCCTGCGGACAGCGCTTGATCTAGCCGATGGGATTGCAATCCTCGAAACCGCACCGAAAGAGGGCGATCCCGAGCGGATCACGTTCAGCGAAAATTTTGCCTGCCCGGTCAGTGGGTTCACGATCCCCGAGATCGAACCCCGTCTGTTTTCATTCAACGCGCCTTTCGGAGCATGTCCCGATTGCGACGGTCTGGGGGTTGAACTGTTCTTTGATGAACGCCTCGTTGTGCCGGACCAGACGCTGAAGCTGTATGATGGTGCTTTAGCGCCGTGGCGGAAGGGAAAATCCCCGTATTTCCTACAAACCATCGAAGCCATCGCGCGGCACTATGAGTTCGACAAAAACACGCCGTGGAAGGATTTGCCCGATAAAGTTCAGCAGGTGTTCCTGCGTGGTTCTGGCGATGAGGAAATCCAGTTCCGCTATGACGAAGGTGGTCGCGTTTATCAGGTCACGCGCAGCTTCGAGGGTGTCATACCCAACATGGAGCGCCGATATCGCGAGACTGACAGCGCCTGGATTCGCGAAGAATTCGAGCGTTATCAGAACAATCGTCCCTGCGGCACCTGCGAGGGATATCGTCTGCGCGCAGAAGCGCTGGCTGTAAAAATAGCAGGGCTGCATGTGGGGCAAGTGGTCCAGATGTCGATCCGAGAGGCATTGGCCTGGATTGAGGATGCGCCGAACCATCTGACTGCGCAAAAGAACGAAATCGCTCGGGCCATTCTGAAGGAAATCCGCGAACGGCTCGGCTTTTTGAATAATGTGGGTTTGGAATATCTTACACTGTCACGTTCAAGTGGCACTTTGTCCGGTGGCGAGAGCCAGCGCATTCGTTTGGCCAGCCAAATCGGATCGGGCCTGACCGGGGTATTGTATGTACTTGATGAACCTTCGATCGGTCTGCATCAACGCGACAATGATCGGCTGTTGGGGACACTCAAGAACCTGCGCGATCAGGGAAACACCGTTATCGTCGTAGAGCACGACGAAGAGGCCATTCGCGAGGCTGACTATGTCTTCGATATTGGACCCGGGGCTGGTGTTCACGGTGGGCAGGTCGTCAGCCATGGCACGCCCGAACACATCGCTGGTGATGCGGCTTCGATTACCGGTCAGTACCTGTCTGGCAAGCGTGAAATTGCGGTACCTGCAGAGAGGCGAAAAGGTAAGAAGCAGAAGGTGAGCGTGGTCAAGGCCACCGGAAACAACCTGAAAAATGTCACGGCAGACTTTCCGCTGGGCAAGTTCGTCTGTGTTACTGGGGTCTCAGGAGGCGGTAAATCCACCCTGACGATTGAGACTTTGTTCAAAACCGCCTCGATGCGGCTGAATGGTGCGCGTCAGACACCGGCGCCTTGCGAGACGATTAAAGGTCTAGAGCATTTGGATAAGGTGATTGATATCGATCAGCGTCCTATAGGCCGGACTCCACGTTCAAATCCAGCGACTTACACCGGGGCCTTCACCCCGATCCGCGACTGGTTTGCGGGCCTGCCCGAGGCCAAGGCGCGTGGCTACAAACCCGGTCGCTTCAGCTTCAATGTTAAAGGTGGACGCTGCGAGGCCTGTCAGGGTGACGGTGTGATCAAGATCGAGATGCACTTCCTGCCCGATGTCTATGTGACTTGTGAAACCTGTAAGGGCGCGCGCTATAATCGCGAGACGCTTGAGATCAAATTCAAGGGTAAGTCCATCGCGGATGTGCTTGATATGACTGTCGAAGATGCGCAGGAGTTCTTTAAGGCCGTGCCTTCGATCCGAGACAAGATGGATGCCCTTGCGCGCGTCGGGTTGGGCTATATTAAGGTCGGTCAGCAAGCAACAACGCTGTCTGGTGGTGAAGCGCAGCGCGTGAAGCTGTCGAAAGAGCTCAGCAAACGTTCGACCGGGCGAACACTATATATCCTTGATGAGCCGACAACCGGTCTGCACTTCGAAGATGTTCGTAAGCTCCTAGAAGTGCTGCACGAACTGGTGGATCAGGGAAATACGGTTGTGGTGATCGAACACAATCTGGATGTGGTGAAAACCGCCGACTGGATTATCGACATCGGTCCCGAGGGAGGCGACGGAGGCGGCCAGATCGTGGCAGAGGGCACACCAGAAGATGTCGCGGAATGCGAGCGCAGTCATACCGGACATTACCTAAAGCCGATGCTGAATACTGAGCGTGTGGCCGCTGAATAGCGAACTCTAGTAGAGGATGTCGGCAACCGCGCCGATGAGGTTCAACACTTTGCGCGTGTCCGGGTCGATTGAATAGACATAGTCACCGGCACGCACATAGTTGCCACCGCGCCGCAATCCATAGCGATAAGGGTCGTCAATCCAGATGTAGTCATCAAGCCGATCACCCTTTCGGTAGAGCTTTTTGGCCTGCCCGGGTGGCACGCAAGGCACAGCCTTTTTAGCAAGCCCCGGAGGGCAATGGCCAGCATTGCTACGCACCACACCAGATTGCGGAGCGATTCGTTCGACCTGCAACTTGGACTTGTTTTTACCTTTACCATTGCCATTCCCGGCCAACGCTACGGCTGGGCTCAGCGCAATCAGGGCGATCATTGGAAGGCAGGTCAGAATTTTCATCGAGGCGCACTCCGGCGTGGGTGTTTGTATTTGCTTGTACAATACCCAATCACGTAGGAGCGCGCCTCCTTGTATTCCAGCCCTGTGCGGTTTTCCGCTGCTAGAGTGTTAGCTTCGGCGGCGCGTCTCGAACCGTGGCAACATGGCGCTGAAATCGCGACCTAAGCCATTTTCGTGTTCGACAAACTGTTCATAAAGCTTCGTTGCGATTTCTCCCATGGGAGTATCGGCATCAGCGCTTTCTGCAGCCTGTTGGCTGAGGCGAAGATCTTTCAGCATCAGCTCGGCGGCAAAGCCAGGGGTATAATCATTGTCAGAAGGGCTTTCGGGGCCAACACCCGGCGCAGGGCAATACGCATTCATCGTCCAACTGTAGCCAGAAGAAGTGCTAACCACATCAAACATTTTTTGGCGGTCCAACCCTAGCTTGTCTGCCAGTGCAAATGCCTCGCAGGTGGCAATCATGGTGACGCCGAGGATCATGTTGTTGCAGATTTTGGCGGCTTGACCAGCGCCCGCCTCGCCGCAGTGAACCGCTTTCTGGCCCATGATTTCAAACAACGGGGCGGCTTTGGCAAAAGCGGTGTCAGAACCACCAGCCATAAAGGTCAGCGTGCCGGCCGCGGCACCGCCAATTCCACCAGAAACCGGAGCATCCACCGAGAGCAGACCGGCGTCTGTGGCTTGCTGGGCCACGGCGCGGGCGCTGTCGACATCTACCGTCGAGCAGTCGATCAGAACCGCACCGTCCTGCATCGCAGGAATGACCTCATTAGCCACGGTGCGCAGTATCTGGCCATTGGGAAGCATGGTGATGACCGCCTCTGCGCCAGAAACGGCTTGAGCCCCTGACGCGGCCATCGTCACACCATCGATCGATATGTCTGCCATGTCATGGCCGACCACTTCATGACCGGCCGCTGCCAAATTGGCTGCCATTGGGGCGCCCATGTTGCCCAGTCCAATGAATGCGATTTTCATCCTTTACTCCTCTGAAAAGGTCAGCGCGTTCTCACCTAAAGGTTGCAACATATTCGAGACTGCTGCTGCAGGTACGTTCATATCTGCAAATTGCCAGTTTGGATTGCGATCCTTGTCTATAATCTGTGCACGAATGCCTTCCAGAAAATCTCCGTGTTCCATCGCGCGATAGGTAAAGCGATACTCCATCTCCAAAGCCTTGCGCAGGGTCAGATTTGGTCCGCGCAACCGATGCAGCATTTCGATGCAACAGGCCATCGAAATAGGTGCGTTTCGTTTAAGGCCATTGAGAGTTTCCGAAGAAAACTCTAGGCCGTCGCTACTCAGGATGTTCAAGATATCGGTCAGGCTTTCTCCGCCGAAAAACGCGTCGATCTGAGGTTGGAGCTCTGCGAGTTTGCCTTTCGGGAGAGTTTCAGTGTGCTCTTCAATAATTTCTGCACGACCGGAAGCTTCCAGCATTTCGATTAGGCCCGCCCAGCGGTCTTGCGGAATGAAATGATCAGCGAAGCCAGCAAAGATTGCGTCATCGGGCCCCATTCGGTAGCCGGTTATTCCCAAATACTCACCCAGACGCCCTGGCGCCAGCGCCAACATCAGTGTTCCGCCCACGTCAGGGACCAAACCGATCGAACACTCCGGCATAGCAATCTGTGAGCTTTCGCCAACGATGCGATGACTGCCATGGCAGCCAATGCCCACACCACCGCCCATGGTAAAGCCTTGCAGAAAACTGATCACAGGTTTGGGGTATTCAAAGATTATGGCATTCATCCGATATTCGTCGCGCCAGAAGGTACGGCCGTAATCGTAATCGCCATTGGTGCCAGTAGCGTATAGCTCTGCAATATCGCCACCGGCACAAAAAGCCTTTTCACCCTCCGCGTCAAAAATGATCAGATCGACTGCATCATCCTCACGCCAACTCCGGAGAGCGGTGTCGATGGCCATGCACATCTCATAGCTAAGTGCATTCAGGGCCTTTGGGCGAGTTAACGTGATGCGCCCGGCGCGCCCTACGGTACGTATATCGATGTCAACCATTGGACCCTCAGCGGTTCGCCAGCATTTGCCGTGCAACGATGACGCGCATAATCTCGTTGGTGCCTTCAAGTATCTGGTGCACGCGCAGATCGCGCACAAGCTTTTCGATGCCATAGTCGGCCAGATAACCGTAGCCGCCATGCAATTGCAGGCACTGGTCAACCACCTTCGATCCGGTTTCGGTGACGAATTTCTTGGCCATGGCGCAGAATTTGGTGGCATCAGGCGCGCCCTGATCCAGTTTCCACGCTGCTTGCCGCAGGAAGGTGCGGGCGGCCTGCAATTCGATCTCCATATCGGCGAGGCGGAACTGCAGCGCTTGGAACTGATCGATGGATTGGCCGAATGCTTTGCGCTCGGACATGTATTTCAGCGTCAAATCCAATCCATTCTGCGCTGCACCTAATGAGCAGGAAGCAATGTTCAGGCGTCCGCCGTCCAGCCCCATCATGGCGTATTTGAATCCGTCGCCTTCTGCACCGACCAAGTTTCTTGCGGGGATCTTACAGTCATCAAACTGGACCTGCGCGGTGGGCTGGCTTTTCCAGCCCATTTTCTGCTCCAGAGCGCCAAAGCTAAGGCCGGGTGTCCCGTCTTCGACATAGACCGTCGAAATTCCCTTGGGGCCATCCTCACCCGTGCGGACCATGCAGACATAGGCATCCGAATAACCGCCGCCCGAGATGAAAGCCTTAGAGCCGTTCAGAGTGTATCCCTCGTTCGTGCGTTCAGCCCGGGTTTTCAAAGCGGCTGCGTCTGAGCCGGAACCAGGTTCCGTCAGGCAATAGCTGAGCACCGTCTCAAGGCTGAGAATGTCAGGCATGATGCGCGATTTCAGATCATCACTGGCAAAGCTGTCCAGCATTTTGGCGCACATGTTGTGGATTGACAGGAAAGCCGCGACCGAGGGGCAGGCCATCGACAGGGCTTCGAACACCAGCGTCGCATCAAGGCGGCTCAGGCCTGATCCGCCACCTTCTTCCGAGACGTAGAGGGCGCCAAATCCAAGTTCGCCGATCTTGGGCCAAAGATCTTTCGGGATCGTGCCGTCAGCTTCCCATTGGCGCGCGAATGGGGCGATATGTTCCTGGCCAAAGGCATAGGCCATATCAAAAATGGCCGTCTGTTCTTCGGTCAACGCGAAATCCATGGCGGTGGTCCCTGTATACTGCAGAATTGAACAAGCGTTTTATTCTTCAATCCTTACAGAAATTTTTCAACGGCAGCAAACGTTGCCGACGGGTTTGGGAGAATTACTTGCCTGCGCTATACTGAGGAAATTCAAAAGATCGATTTTATGGAGTATTCTGATGCCGTCACACAAAATGGCCGTGATCGCCATTCACGGAATGGGAAGCCAATACAGACCCCAAGGGCAACCTGCATCGACAACCCCAACATTTTCGAAAGGACTGAAGCGGCGCGTCGCGAACCGGATCGGAGCCGATATGCGCCATGTGATCTGGCATGAGGTTGTTTGGGCGCAAATCCTGCAGGGGCGGCAGAAAGATTATCTGCGCAAGATCAACCGTAGTTTGGGCTATGACAAGCTGCGCGAGTTTGTTGTGTGCAACTTGTCCGATGCTGCCTCGTATCGCCCAACGCCGGACGATGGTGACAAAATCTATGATGCGATCCACAAGAAAATCGAGAATGTGATGGGTGTGGTCAAACATCAGGTGGGCCATGACGGCCCCGTCCTGATACTGGCCCATTCACTGGGCGGGCACATAATGTCCAACTATATCTACGATATGCAGAGGCATCTGCGGCAGGGTGGATCGCCGGTTCATCCGACACATGTAGAAAACATGAAAACAGTCGCGGGGATCGTGACCTTCGGATGCAATATTCCGATCTTCTTATTCGCGTATCCCGAGAATGAGATATTCCCGATTATGGCTCCTAATCGCGAGCTTCCACCCGCGCTCCGGTTTACGACATGGTGGCATAACTACTATGATCGTCACGATGTTCTTGGGTTTCCGTTGGGCAAAAGCGCGCCGAGCTATGCGCAGCTGGCACAAAGCAGAGCTTTGAAAGACAAACCAATCAATGCGGGCAAAATTTTTACGTCTTGGAACCCGTTCTCGCACAACGGATATTGGACAGACCGGGACCTGTACGAACCGGTGGCAGAACGGATTAAGGATATTCTGGCCGCAGTCTGAAACTACAAATCAGCGTGAAATTCTTCGATCAGATGGCTAACCACGGCTTTCCCTGGATCATCTCCGCGCGCGACAGCCTCGGCATGAACACGACGTTGGCGGGTTGAAGAAGTGCCGGTCTCGGCAATGTGCCTTAGACGTGCAATCTCGGTCATGGTGCCGAGCGCTTCCGTATCTTCAGCCAACATACCCATGAGTTCACCCATCAGTTCGGCCATCGGCTTGATCGAGCGATCCCCGAAATCAATCAGCCCTTCGCCAACGCCATAGCGTTGCGCTCGCCAGCGATTTTCGCCGATCAGGAACTTGTCATATTGCCGCCAACGTAGATTGCGCGCTTTCAGACGGCATAACATCCTGGTCAGGGCTTGCGCCAAAGCCGCCAAAGACAATGTGTGTTCCAGCCGGGGCTGGACATCCATGATCCGGGTTTCGAGCGTTGGAAAGCGATGCGAAGGGCGCAGGTCCCACCAGATTTTTGAGGTATCTTCAATCACCCCGAGTTCGACCAATACTCCGGTTGTACGTTCATATTCGCCCCAGCTGCCGAATACCGGGGGCAAACCGGTTCTGGGCAGGTTATCGAATACAGTCAATCGATAGGAGGATAGGCCCGTATCCTCGCCATTCCAGTAAGGTGACGAAGTAGACAAAGCCAGGAGATGTGGCAGAAAGTAAGACAGCTGTGGCATCAGATCGGCGCGCAGGGCCTGGTTTTCGATCCCCACATGCACGTGCATCCCACAGATCAGCATTCGGCGTGCAACGCCGCCAAGAGCGTGCTGCAATGCGTCATAGCGCTCTCTTCTTGTATGATGCTGATCTTTCCAGTTTGCGAATGGATGGCAGGAAACCGCGATTGGTGCCATATTGTATTCGGCCGCGCGCTTTGAGACACAGGACCGCAACCGCTTTAGGTCTTCTCGGGCGGATTTGATGGTGGCGTGCGGGCGGGTTCCGACTTCAATCTGGCATTGCAGAAATTCGGGGCTGACCTGACCTTCGAAATCACTTTGACAAGCTTCGATCAACGCGGTCGGGGCATGCGCAAGCTGCATGCTGTCGCGATCAACCAGCAGATACTCTTCCTCGATGCCTAACGTGAATTCCTGCTGCATGGCGGTCCTCGTCGTTCAATTCCAATCAGTGAATACGGAATTTTCTCTTTTGCCAAGGGTTTGGCTCAAGGGTTCTTGCAGAGGTGCCGCGAGCAAAGGTAAGGAAAGGCGCAACGTAGATTGGAGCCATCCTTGTGAAACCCAGAAAATTTCCACAGATCAACGCTGCTCTGGACGAGTTAGGAGTGAAGCTGATCGACAAGGTCACGGAACAGGATGAACGGGCGCGGCTTGAAGCGTTTGAGCGGGCAGGGGGGCTGACCCGTCCGGCATACGCTTTGTCACCAGGGATGGAAGAGTTCGATATCACACAGTTGGTGGACGAGTACACGCGATACGCCGATGATCTTGCGGCGCTGAAAGATCCTGCGCGTAATCAGACAGGTTATGAAACCAACAACGGGTATTATGATAGCCCGGACGCGGATGCGCTTTATCTTATGATCCGCTGCTTTCAGCCAAAACGCGTGATCGAAGTCGGCTGCGGAAACTCGACCCGCGTGACACGCCAAGCGATAATCGACGGGGCCCTTGATACGACCATCACCGCAATTGATCCGTATCCGCGCGCCGATATCGCTCATGTCGTTGATCGGTTCGACCAAAAGCGACTGGAAGAGGTCGATCCCGCAATATTCGAACAGCTTGAAGCCGGAGACGTTCTTTTCATCGATTCAAGCCACGTGGTCCGGATGAGCAATGACGTGGCTCATCTATTCTGTCGGATCATTCCGGCGCTGAAACCGGGCGTTGTCATCCACGTCCACGATGTTTTTCTGCCTTACGAATATCCTAAGCGGTTCTTCTATGATTGTCCGGGTTGGGGCGAGCAATACATGCTGCACGCCTTGCTGCAATCTGGCTTCTATTCAATGCTTTGGCCCGGATATTATTTGCAACAGGAACGCCCCGACGCGGTGGAGGCATTACCGTTTCTGAAAGACGGTCGCGCGCAGAGCATATGGGTGCAGCTCAAAGAAAAATGATCAACATGTGATCCGGTTTGCTAAAAGGCCCGTAATCCTCTGCATAACAAGCTGGAGAGGAGTTAACAGCCATGTTCCGTCGCACATTCATGGGCGCTGCCGCCGCATTTGCACTTGCACTACCCGTCAAAGCACAGGCCGCAGATATCGTCGATACGGCAGTCGCTGCCGGGTCGTTTAACACTCTGGTCGCCGCCGTTCAGGCCGCTGGTTTGGTTGATACGTTGAAAGGCGATGGGCCTTTCACTGTCTTCGCACCCACAGACGAGGCTTTTGCCGCTCTGCCTGAAGGCACCGTTGAAACTCTTCTTCTTCCAGAGAACAAGGATCAGTTGGTAGCGATCCTGACCTATCATGTTGTGCCAGCCAAAGTGATGTCTGGTGACATCGCTGGGAAACGAGCAAAGGTTCTGACCGTACAAGGTGATCGTCTGAGCGTGAATGCAAAGAATGGTGTGAAAGTTAACGGCGCCGAAGTTGTACAGGCTGATATCGAAGCCAGTAACGGCGTCATTCACGTTGTAGATGAAGTGATTATCCCTGAATAAATTTACCACTTCCAATCTTAAAAAGCCCCGTCCCTGATGGACGGGGCTTTTTGAATTCCTGGTAGAAATTTGCCGTTTAAACCAAACGTACCTGAGTACCGACTTTCACCAGCGGATACAGCTCTTCTACATGTTGGTTATAAAGACCGATACAGCCAGACGAGCTTTGGCGTCCGATCTTGCGGGTATCGTGGGTGCCGTGAACCAAGTAGGCAGGCCAGCCAAGATACATGGCGCGGGTCCCCAACGGGTTTCCAGGTTCGCCACCCTCCATGCGAACCGGCAACGATGGATCGCGCTCGCGCATTGATGCAGTTGGTGTCCAGCTTGGGTTCTCCGCTTTGCGCGTGACTTTGGTATAGCCGCGCTTGGTCAGCTCTTCGCTCATCGGGACAGAGCTGGGATAGAGCTTATAGGTTCCATCTGGCCCCCAGTAATGCAAAGCTCGGCTGGTGATATCGGCCAACAATGCACCAACACCCAACTCGTCAAAGTGATCCTGCCAATTCTGCTGCGAGAATGACGATACATTGCGACGGACGGGTAATTGTGTGCTGATCGCTTCTTCATCCTGCGGGAAAGCATCGATGCTTTGCGCGCGTACGATGGCTGGTGTCGCAATCAGAGATGCGGCGCCCAACAGGGCGTGGCGGCGGGTCAAACGATTTTGGGACAATGTTGCCTCCGGAATGATACGAACTGCTCGATTAGATGATTTGGCGATAAAATATTGGTGATTGCCTGACTTTTCCAGAGGTAGGCCTCTGAATTTCTCGTGAGGTGTTTGAACCAGCGAGAACAGGCCCAAAACGAAAGAAGCCCGGCCTGAGTTAGGCCGGGCTTCCCGATTAATGAACTAACAGATCAGTCCATGGCTTTGAAGTTGAACTCGCCGCCTTCCTTGATACCCGACGGCCAGCGCGATGTGACGGTCTTGGTGCGCGAGTAGAACTTGAAGCTGTCCGGGCCGTGCTGGTTTAGGTCACCGAACATGGACTTCTTCCAGCCACCGAAAGTGTGATACGCAAGCGGAACCGGGATCGGCACGTTGATGCCGACCATGCCGATATTGATCCGGCTGGCGAAATCACGTGCGGTGTCGCCGTCGCGGGTGAAGATCGCGGTGCCGTTGCCGTATTCATGATCCATCGCCAGTTTCAGCGCTTCTTCATAAGAACCCGCGCGGACGGTCGACAGGACCGGGCCAAAGATCTCTTGCTTGTAGATGTCCATGTCGGGCGTGACGTTGTCGAACAGGTGCGGGCCGACAAAGAAACCGTCCTCATAGCCCTGCAGGCTGAAGTCACGGTTGTCGACAACCAGCTTCGCGCCTTGCTCAACGCCCGAGTTGATCAGGCCAAGGATACGTTCTTTCGCAGCGGCAGTGACCACCGGACCCATGTCAACGTCGTCACCTGCTGTGTAGGGGCCGACTTTCAGCTTTTCGACACGCGGGATCAGTTTTTCGATCAGTGCGTCTGCGGTTTCTTCGCCAACCGGTACAGCGACCGAGATTGCCATGCAGCGTTCGCCAGCTGCGCCAAAGCCAGCACCGACCAGCGCGTCAGCGGCCTGATCCAGATCGGCGTCAGGCATAACGATCATGTGGTTCTTGGCGCCACCGAAGCACTGTGCGCGTTTGCCGTTGGCGGTTGCACGAGCGTAGATGTATTGCGCGATCGGGGTCGAGCCGACGAAAGACACGCCCTGAATGATCTCGCTGTCTAGCAGGGTATCCACGGCCTCTTTGTCGCCGTTTACGACCTGGAACACGCCTTTGGGCAGTCCGGCTTCGACAAACAGCTCTGCCAGCATCAGCGGAACAGAGGGGTCACGCTCGGACGGTTTCAGAACCACAGCGTTGCCACAGGCCAGAGCAGGGCCGACATGCCACAGCGGCATCATAGCAGGGAAGTTGAACGGCATGATCGAAGCGACCACGCCCAGCGGCTGACGCATCGAATACATATCGATGCCCGGACCCGCACTGTCGGTAAACTCACCTTTCAGCATCTGAGGTGCGCCGATGCAGTATTCGATCACTTCCAGACCGCGCTGCAAGTCACCCTTCGCATCGGGAATGGTCTTGCCATGCTCGCGGCTGAGCGTTTCGGCAAGTTTGTCCATATCGCGGTTCATCAGGCCAACCATTGCCATCATGACGCGTGCGCGTTTCTGCGGGTTGGTTGCGCCCCAAGCGACCTGAGCAGCTGCGGCGTCTTCGATCGCTGCGGTGGTCTCGGCAACACTTGCCATCGGGCATTGGTACTGCACTTCGCCCGTTGCGGGGTTGAACACATCATCAAAGCGACCAGATGTGCCGGCGACATGTTCACCGTTGATGAAATGGGTCAGGTTCTGCATGGCAAATTCCTCCGGATTAGGTTGCGCGCAGAATAGACTTGCGAAAATCACCTGAACAGAGGCAATATTTCAAATCAGTTTTGCAAAAATGCAAAGGATGGATGATGACGCCGAATTGGGATGATTTGCGGGTTTTCCTGGCAGTTGCTCGCGACGAAAGCCTTTCTGGGGCTGGGCGGGTTCTTAAGATAGACCCGGCGACTGTCGGTCGCAGAATCGCGCGATTGGAAGCGGCTTTGGACGCTGTGTTGTTCACGAAATCGCAGCAGGGCTATGTTTTGACGACTGCGGGGCAGCGTCTCATGGAGCATGGTCTACAAGCAGAAGAGGCTATGCGCGCTGCGACAGGTGTCATGTCGGGTTCCGCCAAGTCGCTGAGTGGTCAGATCAGAATTGGTGCGCCGGACGGAAGCGCCAATTACCTTTTGCCGCAGGTCTGCGCCAAGATCAGCGATGCGAATCCTGACCTCGATATTCAGATTTTGGCGTTGCCGCGCATTATCAACCTATCCCGGCGAGAGGCCGATATGGCGGTCACTGTCAGTGCGCCCACTGCCGGGCAATTGCTGGTTCAAAAGATATCCGATTATCGGCTGCACATGGTCGCCACGAAAGATTACCTGAATCGCCACGCTGAAATTAGATCCATTGAGGATCTGAAAGGGCACAGGATGATCGGCTATATCCCGGACATGATCTTCGATCGGGAACTTGACTACCTCAACGATATAGGTGTTGAGCGTGTCGCGCTTGCATCAAACTCGGTCTCAGTTCAGTTGCGGCAGGTGTCGCTGGGCACCGGTGTTTGTGTTGCGCATGATTTTACATTGCCGTTCCACCGGGGATTGCAAAAAATACTGACGGATCAGGTAGGTCTGACCCGGGGGTTCTATTTGGTCCGCCATCAGGGTGACCAGCGCAATGAGCGGTTGAATCGGTTTGCCGAAGCACTAACACGTGGCCTGCGGGACGAAGTAGCGCGGCTGGAAGCCGAAGCTGCACCTTGACACCTTCAGACATTCCGGCAACGCTTAGAAAACAGTACGTTATTCCGGAGGTTTTTGCAGATGCTCGTTCAGGCCATTCTCAAGTCCAAAGCTGGCAGCGGCGTAGTGACGGTCGAACCATCGGCGTCGGTCTCGCAGGCCGCCGCAATCCTGGCGGAGAATCGGATCGGCACTGTGATCGTTTCCGAAGATGGCGGGCAGACGGCTTCGGGCATCCTGTCCGAACGTGATATCGTGCGCGAGCTGGCAGCCAGTGGTAGCGGGTGTCTGGACAAGCCGGTCAGTACCTACATGACCAAGAAGCTTGTAACAGCCAGCCAGCAGGACTCGGTCGAATCCATCCTATCACAAATGACGGAAGGTCGATTTCGCCATATGCCTGTTCTGGAAGAGGGCAAACTGGTCGGAATCGTAACGCTGGGCGATGCGGTCAAGGCGCAACTGGCTGAACTTGCTATGGAAAAAGACGCGCTTGAAGGCATGATCATGGGCCACTGAACGCGGGGGCTGTTTCAGCCTCTTGCACCTGCGGCAAAGTTATGTTTGCTTGCGCAGAAATTTTGTTGCGCTGGAGAGCCCTATGCGGGTTGGATTATACCCCGGTACCTTTGACCCAATCACATTGGGCCATATCGACATCATTCGCCGTGCCGCTGCATTGGTGGATAAGCTTGTGATTGGCGTCGCTATCAACCGCGACAAGGGCCCTCTGTTCTCTTTGGAAGAACGAGTCGCGATGATCGAAGCCGAGTGTGCGCATCTCACCGAGCAGACCGGCAATGAAATCGTGGCGCATCCATTTGAAAACCTGCTGATCGATTGCGCACGCGATGTTGGCGCTCAGATTATCGTGCGTGGACTACGTGCTGTTGCTGATTTCGAATATGAATTCCAGATGGTTGGTATGAACCGCGCGCTGGACGACTCAATTGAAACGGTCTTCCTAATGGCCGAGGCTCGGCATCAGGCCATTGCCTCGAAACTGGTCAAAGAAATCGCCAGGTTGAATGGGGACGTGTCGAAATTCGTCACGCCCCGCGTCAATGAAGCTCTTCGTGAGCGTTTAGGCTAGGGCACCCATCGCGGCGGCCGTGTCCAGCATTCGGTTCGAGAAGCCCCACTCATTGTCGTACCAAGCGAGGACGCGCACCAGCGTGCCGTCGGTTACTTTGGTTTCAGCCAGCGAAACGGTCGAGCTGTGTGAGTCGTGGTTGAAATCGATCGATACTAGCGGGCGATTCTCGGCTGCCAAAACGCCAGGGACTTTCGCGGCGGCTTCTACGAAGAGGGCATTGACCTCCTCTTCGGTTGTTGGGCGTGATACTTCGGCGACCAGGTCAACAACTGAGACATTGGGCGTAGGCACGCGAATGGCTTGCCCGGTCAACTTTCCGGCCAGTTGTGGCAAAACCAGACCCACTGCAGACGCCGCGCCGGTTGTCGTGGGAATCATCGACAGTGCTGCTGCGCGCGACAGGTAGGGGTCTTTCCCAGCTGTGTCATGAACCGGTTGGCTCGCCGTGTAGGCATGAACGGTTGTCATATTGCCGTGCTTGATGCCAAGCCCTGCGTCCAGTGCTGCGGCCACGGGCGACAGGCAGTTGGTGGTGCAGGAGGCATTGGAAACAACGATATCGTCGGCGGTTAGCTCATGGTCGTTTACGCCAAAGACGACGGTCTTCACACCGCCATCGCCACGGGCAGGGGCAGAAATCAATACTTTCTTTGATCCGTTTTTCAGGTGCCGCTCGGCTGCTTCACGGGTCCTGAAAACTCCAGTGCATTCCAGAACAACATCCACATCTGACCAATCCAGTGCTTCGGGATCACGCTCACTGGTCAAGCGGATTGGTCCGGCACCGACGTCCAGGCCGGAATCGCTGAGCGTTACCTGGTTGGGATAACGGCCATGCACACTGTCGAATTCAAACAGATGAGCGTTCATTTCCGGCTTTGCCAGATCGTTAATAGCGACGATTTCAACATCGGTGCGTCCGGATTCCATGACGGCTCGCAATACGCCTCGTCCGATCCGTCCAAATCCGTTTATTGCCAGCTTGAGTGTCATAATGCGCTCCGTCAGAATTTGGTCGATTGATGGTTAGCGCTAACAAAGCTAGATTGGCGCGAAAGTCAAGCAAAACCTCTGTCATCGCCAGAAGGCAAGCCAATCCAGGAAATCGTAGAGCTTCTTACCTAGGAACAGCAGGTGTTCGGTGCCGAATAGTGCAACGTCCAGCATCAGACCGCCTAGAATTAGGATTCCAAGCCAAATAGCGATTTGATTTGTCATTTCTGCGCCCTGAACGAAAATGCCCGCTCAGATAACCTGAGCGGGCATCAAGGTACAAGCGATGTGCGAAGGGTCAGTTAAGGCGGCCCATCGCTACGGCGACATCCGCCATACGCACCGAGAAGCCCCATTCGTTGTCATACCATGCCAGTACACGCACCATACGGTTGTCAACGACGCGGGTCTGGTCTGGTGCGAAGATCGAGCTCTCTTCGGTGTGGTTGAAATCGGTCGAGACCAGCGGCGCAGGCTCATAGCCAAGGACCCGCTGCATCGGGCCCTTGGCGGCTTCTTCAACGATCGCGTTAACCTCTTCTACTGTCACGTCGCGCGATGCGCGGAACGACAGGTCGACGGCCGAGACATTTGGGGTAGGTACACGGATCGCGGAACCGTCCAAGCGGCCCTTGAGGTTAGGCAGGACTTCACCCAGCGCTGCCGCAGCACCGGTTGTGGTCGGGATCATCGACATCGCCGCTGCGCGCGCGCGATACAGGTCGCTGTGACGACGGTCCAGAGTGGGCTGGTCGCCGGTATAAGCGTGGATCGTGGTCATGATGCCATGCTCGATACCGATGCCTTCATCCAGAACTTTGGCAAGCGGGGCCAGGCAGTTGGTCGTGCAGGAGCCGTTGGACACCATATTGTCGTTTGCAGTCAGGGTGTTGTGGTTTACGCCAAACACAATTGTCTTATTGACATTCTTACCTGGCGCCGAAAGCAGCACCTTACCAGCGCCGCGATCTAGGTGCGTCTTTGCCTTTAGCCCGTCATTGAACTTGCCAGTACATTCCAGAACGACATCGCAGCCTTCCCAGTCAAGCTCGGTCATGTCATAGGTCGAGAACATTTCCATCGGGCCACGGCCCAGATCCATGGTGTTGCCTTCGACAGACACTTCGCGCGGGAAACGGCCGTGAATGCTGTCATATTTCAGCAGATGTGCCGATGTTTCCAGCGGGCCAGTGGCGTTGACCTTGATCACTTCGATGTCGTTACGCGCCGATGCGGCGATGTGCGACAGTGTACAGCGGCCGATGCGGCCAAAACCATTGATACCGACCTTGATGGTCATCCGACGTCTCCAAACTGCGCTTGTGTTGCTGGCCATATAGCCGTGAAAACCGAATCTCAAAAGGGCAAAAATGGCATATTTTTAAGGTGTTAGCGCAAACCTGCGCCGGTTGCGCTAACGCTTGCGCTAAGGGTTGTATCAGGTAGTGTCGGCAACAGCGGATAAACAAGAGGATGCGCGATGAGTGGTCTGTTGGCCCTGTTGGATGATGTGGCAGGCATTGCAAAGGTTGCAGCGTCATCAGTGGACGATGTCGTAGCGGCGGCTGGCAAGGCCGGGGCCAAGACTGCCGGTGTAATAATCGACGACGCGGCGGTAACTCCTAAATACGTGCAGGGGTTCGCGCCGGCACGAGAATTACCCATCATCTGGCGCATCGCTCGCGGATCGGTTTTCAACAAGATTGTCTTGCTGTTGCCCGTGGCACTGCTGTTGGCGAACTTTGCGCCATGGCTGATTACACCTTTGCTGATGATAGGTGGCTCGTATCTGTGCTTTGAGGGCGCCGAGAAGATTTTTCATGTCTTGTTCCCGCATGGCAGTCACGTCATCGAAGAAGACATGAAAAATCGCGACCCAGGGCATTTGGAAGAGCAGAAAGTCAAGGGGGCAATCAAGACCGATTTCATTCTGTCCGCCGAGATCATGACCATTGCATTGGCGGCTATCGAAGCGCCCAACATCTGGATGCAGGCTACGACGCTTGCGGTGGTTGGGTTGGGTGTGACTCTGGCAGTTTACGGTTCGGTTGCGCTGATAGTGAAGATGGATGATGTCGGGTTGTATCTGGCTAAGAACGCACCGACGCCCGTAGGCCGAGGTCTTGGTCGGGGCTTGGTCAAAGCCATGCCCGGCGTGATGAAGACACTTTCAATCGTTGGAACTGCCGCGATGCTCTGGGTCGGAGGATCGATTATCATCCACGGGATGGAGGTTCTGGGCTTTGGCTGGTTGGGCCATCATATTCATGACTGGGCTTATGCGGTGGGACACGCAGTGCCTGCCCAATGGGAAAAAGCCGCCGAATGGATCGCAAAAGCGACAATGGATGGGGTGTTCGGTTTGGCTTGGGGATTTGTGTTGATCCCGTTGGCGACGAAGGTCATTGCGCCGATGATCGGGAAGTTTTCAGGTAAGCCTGAATCTCACTGAATCGAAGGCATGAAGTGATGGAGCTAAGTCATCTACCAGCTTTTCGACCGGTTCAATACCGCACCCGGTTTAAGTTGAGGGGGCTCGCTGCCAAACGTAAAGCAGCGGCGTTGGCTGCAATGAACCTTGGTGCGGAACAAATGCCGTTTGAACCGAACGCACCGTATCTGGTTCTGCATATTCGGATCGACACGGCGGACAAAGCTGCCGAACGTTCCGAGTGGGCAGGCGGGCGAATGTTCAACCTGCTTACGGGTCAATCTGCGCACTTCATTCCGCTTTATGGAACGCATGTGCGGCAAGTTTTGTCTTGGGCAGGGCAAAACGTACCCGGAGGGATCGTGCCAGCGGAACGGTACGAACTGCGATTGGACTTTGCGAAATTGGCATATGAGGCGTTAAGGGCGAAATTGGGCCAGCCAAAATAGCAAAGGGCGGCCGAGAAAGCCGCCCTTTGTATCTACAACTGTTGAGCCGAGTGCTTACAGCCCCATCAGTTCTTTTACCTTCGCGACAGCCGCTTCTGCGGTAATGCCAAAGTGCTTATACAACTCACCTGCCGGGGCTGATGCACCAAAGCTCGACATGCCAATAAACCCAGCTTTGGCTTCGCGGCCACGTTCACCCAGCAACCAGCGGTCCCATCCGCCAGCGCGTACGGCGGCCTCGATGCCAACGCGGACGGCACCGGCAGGTAGGACGCGCTTACGGTAGGCTTCATCCTGTTCGGCAAACAGCTCCATGCAAGGCATTGATACGACGCGGGTGCCAATGCCCTCGGCCTCCAGCATCGCTTTGGCTTCCATGGCCAGCGAAACCTCGGATCCGGTAGCGATCAGTATGGCCTGACGTTTGGCTTCTGCGTCAGCGAGCACATATGCGCCTTGTGAGGTCAGGTTTTTACCTTTGTGCTCGGTCCGCACTGTTGGCACGCCCTGACGGGTCAGCGACAGGACCGAGGGGCTGTCTTTGAAGGTAAGTGCCAGTTCCCAAGCTTCGGCAGTCTCAACAGTGTCAGCGGGGCGGAAGACATAGGTGTTTGGCGTTGCGCGCGAAATCGCCAGATGTTCCACCGGCTGGTGGGTCGGGCCGTCTTCGCCCAGACCAATCGAGTCATGTGTCATCACAAAGACCGTAGGCACCTTCATCAAGGCAGCCAAACGCATGGAAGGGCGGGCATAGTCAGTGAAAGCCATGAAGGTGCCGCCATAGGGACGGATGCCCCCGTGCAGAGCCATGCCGTTCATGGCAGCTGCCATGCCGTGTTCGCGGATGCCGTAGTGGATGTAACGACCTTTGCGGTTTTCTGGCAGGAACACGCCCATATCCGCTGATTTGGTGTTGTTTGAACCGGTCAGGTCAGCCGAACCACCGATGGTTTCTGGCATGATCGGGTTCACCACGTTCAGAACCTTTTCGGACGACGCTCGGGTTGCCAGTTTCGGCTGATCTTCCGACATCTGTTTCTTGAATGACCGGATGGCACCAGCCAGTTTCTTCGGCGCTTCAAACGCATAGGCACGGTTGAATTCCGCCTGCTTACGCTCGGAGATTTGCGCGAAACGCTCTTCCCATGACGCGCGCTCGGCAGCACCACGTGTACCGATAGCTTCCCATGCGGCTTTGACCTCTGTTGGGATGACAAACGCGTCATGCGGCCAGCCATAGCCGTCTTTGGCCGCCTTCAACTGATCCTGATCGGTCAGCGCGCCGTGGCCTTTCGAAGTGTCCTGCGCCGCGTGGCCAAGTGCTATGTGGCTCTCGCAGGCGATCATTGTCGGCTTGTTCGACTTTTTCGCCCGCACGATGGCATCGTCGATGGCCTTGGGGTCATGACCGTCAATCTCAAGCACATGCCAGCCCGAAGCCGCAAAACGGCGTACCTGATCGGTGCGGTCGGCGATATCAACGGTGCCGTCGATGGTGATGTTGTTGTTGTCCCAGAAGACGATCAGCTTGCTCAGTTCGTGTCGGCCAGCCAGGGTGATCGCCTCTTGGCTAACGCCTTCCATCAGGCAGCCGTCGCCCGCAATCACATAAGTGTAGTGATCAACGATCTTCTTGCCGTAATGCGCGCGCTGTATTTCCTCGGCCATGGCAAAGCCCACAGCGTTCGAGATGCCCTGACCCAGAGGGCCAGTGGTGGTTTCGACACCGTCTATCAGGAAGTTCTCGGGGTGGCCGGCTGTTTTGGCGCCCAACTGGCGGAAGTTTTTGATTTCTTCCAGCGTAATGTCGCCATGACCAGTTAGGTAAAGCAGCGAATAGACCAGCATCGAACCGTGACCCGCCGACAGGATGAACCGGTCACGATCCGGCCAATTCGGGGCAGAGGCGTCAAATTTCAGGTGCTTTTCGAACAATACAGTCGCAACATCGGCCATGCCCATTGGCATACCGGAATGGCCGGAATTGGCGGCGGCGACGGCGTCGAGGGTCAGGGTGCGGATGGCCGCAGCCTTGTCCCAGTGTTCGGGGTTGGCATTGCGCAGCGCAGTCAGGTCCACGGGCGTTATTCCTTTGGGTTACGGGCAGATTTAGCGCTGAATACCATCCGTCTGACAAAGTGCAAGTAGAACCGGGTTCTGCGCCGATCTGGCGCTTCAAGAGCGGTGTGCAAGTGATTGAAACCAAACAGTGGGTATTTTCTGTTACATTCCGTTAGACTAGTGCAGAGAGCCGCCGCTTTTGATTCGGACAGGCGTATAGCAGAACGAACCTTGATAAAGAGGTGACAGGGGCATGAGCCAGATCGAAGAATTACAACGCCGTATCATTACTGCGATGGAGCGGATCGGCACCGGAGTCGAGGCACTGCAGGACGCTGGGCCAGCGGTCGATAATGGTGCTGCGTTACGATCAGAACTTGAAGAAGAGCGCTTGGCCAATGCGCAGTTGGAAGAGCGGCTGAAATCGCTCATAGAAAGGCACGCTCTTGAGATTGATGCCCTCCGGGAGCAGGCGGGATCAGGAGAAGAAGTTGCTGCACTGCGTGGTCAATTGGCCGAGGCGACCGCAAAGCTTGCAACGGTCGAGGCCGCGCGCGCAGAGTTAGCCGAGGCCAAGGCCGCTCTGGATAACAGCGACGAAGTAAATTCGCTGAAAGCCGAAATCGAAACCCTGCGAACCATGGAAAATGCCGCAGAAGAAGCCGAGTCGTTGCGGGCCGAGGTTGAGCAATTGACCCCCATCGCAGATCGCGCCGAAGAGATGGAGGCAGAGCTGTCCCGTCTGCGCGCTGAATTGGTCGATAGCGAGCGGCTGACCGAATTGAACGCCGAGCTTGAAATGCTGCGTGCCGAGCGTGCCAGCCATGGCGCGGCGATGTCGCGACTGGATGACGATTTGCAACGGTTGCGCAAGGCAAACGAACAGTTGCGTGGAACAGTGGATGAGTTGCGCGCCGCGGCAGAAGATGGTGTGACCGATGCAGACATGCTGAATCGCGCAACTGCTGCAGAGTTGGAGGCAACGCGTGCCGCAAGAGCCTCGGACGCGGCCGAAGCACACGCGGTTCTGGCCCGGCTCGAACCGTTGTTGACCCATGCCAATCTGGCTGAAGGAGAGGTTGAATAATGCCCGAGGTGACCATTCATATCGGTGGACGAGGATTTGATGTCTCGTGCCAGGACGGTGAAGAGCCCTTTCTGCAGGCCGCGGCCAAGCTTTTGGATGATGAAGCACAGGTATTGTCGGACCAGATCGGACGCATGCCTGAATCGCGCATGTTGTTGATGGCCGGACTAATGTTGGCCGACAAAGCTGCAGCGCACGAAGATCGCCTGAAGCTGGCAGAAGCAAAGCTTGTGGAAGCCGAAGCCGAATTGAATCGCCTGCGTAGTCAACCTCTGCGCGAGCCCGAGCGAATTGAAGTTGCAGTGGTGCCACCCTCGGTAACAGACACATTGGCGGAGATGGCCGCGCGTGCAGAAGCGCTGGCTGCGGTGATCGAGGAAAGGAACGCCTGATGGGCTTTGTTCGAACGGCTGCAGGGGCCGCGGTATTGTCTTTGTACGCTACGGCAGGTTTGGCCGAGATCGACATACTGTCTGTGACATTTAACTGCGAGAACAACACGCAGGTGCCAGTGTCCTATTTCAACGCCGCAGATGGATCAGGTGCTGCCGCGATGCTGATTGAGGACCAGTTAATTGCGCTGAAACAGGTTCAAAGCGGATCAGGTATTCGCTACGAATCTGTAGACGGGGCAGGGACATACACCCTTCGATCCAAAGGCTGGGAAGCTACGATCAGCCATCAGGCCCAAGGCAGCACAGCCCCCGAACGTGTCTTGTTCAAGGACTGCTCTAGCCGGTAAATTAGGCGTTTGCTTCACGGATTTTGTCGGCTGCATCTTTGTCGTAGCCGACATTGTTTTCTTCAAACAAAGTATCCAGCTCTCCCGAAAGGGTCATCTCGGTGATGATGTCGCAGCCGCCGACGAACTCGCCTTTGACGAAAAGCTGGGGCACAGTTGGCCAGTCCGAATAATCCTTGATGCCCTGACGGACAGAGTCGTCCGCCAAAACATTCACGTCGGTATATTCGACACCCATGTAGTTCAATACACCAGCGACGCGCGACGAGAACCCGCACTGCGGCATCTCTTTGGTACCTTTCATATACAGCACCACGTCATTGGCTTTGACGGTTTCGTCGATCTGGGTTTTCACGTCGGTCATTTGGTGTTTCCTTTGCTCTTCGGCATTATTGCATTGGCGTAGTCTTGAGGATTCTTCGGAATATGGGTCTGCGCCGAGCTAATTGCACCGTCATGTGAATTGTAGGAGGAATGCAGGAGGTGTTCTCCCTGTCCGGGTGGCGATCCTCGTCTTGTATTACGTCCCGTCTTTGAATGGTTCCAAGCTATGAGCGCGATCAATACAACAAAGACGGTGAATGTAATTGAGATTACAATCGCGTGCTCCATTTTACTCCGGTACTTTCGTGGTCAGCGCCAGCGCGTGCAACTCTCCATCGGGGCCATCCATCTTGCCTTTCAACGCGGCATAAACAGCACGTTGTTGCTGAACGCGGTTCTTGCCGCGAAAGCTCTCATCCACGACCATGGCGGACATGTGCACGCCATCGCTGCCACCAACCTGGATTTCCGCATTTGGAAAGCTCTCGCGTAGCAGAGTTTCAATTTCGTGGGCGCTCATCGGCATGTAGTTTCACTCCTGAAGGTCTTTCCCAAGATGTAGAGCGATGAGACGGGGCGTGCAAGATGGGGCCAGTTCCGTTCAACAACAATTCCTGCGCGCCGACACGCGCAAGAAATCTGTTTGATCGCACCAAAACAAAGATTGATTAGGCGACGGCTTGGGCAAAGCTGCTGCGGAACGTATCCGCCAGCTCGGCAAGCGAGACTTCGGAGCTGCCGATTTTAACACTGTCTCCAGTGAAACGTCCGACCGACAGAAGGGGAACACCCGCCTGACCAGCTGCGATCATCAATGCTTCGGCCTGATCAAAGTTACAGGCGACCAGATAGCGCGCCTGATCTTCTCCGAACAGGAACTCGGTCGAGGCGTCGTCGAGGCAAACGCCGACACCAGCAGCCTCGGCTAGTTCAAAAGCAGCTAGGGCAAGGCCACCGTCACCCAGATCGGTGCAGGCTTTGATCATTTCACGATTGGCGCGAATGAACTCTCCGTTGCGCTGTTCAGCGTCCAGATCGACATGTGGGGCGTCCCCGTCTTCGCGGTTGAAGACTTCGGCCAGAAGGGCCGACTGGCCCAGATGACCTTGGGTTTCGCCGATAACCAGAGCGACATGGCCTTCACGAACCTCGTTGCCGATGATTTCATCGGCAGTTTGCAGCAGGCCTACGGCCCCAATCGTGGGAGTTGGCAGGATCGCCTGCCCATCAGTCTCGTTATATAGCGACACGTTGCCGGAAACGATGGGCATGTCCAAGGCTCCGACTGCGGCTCCGATACCTTGGATTGCCCCTACAAACTGGCCCATGATTTCAGGCTTTTCGGGATTGCCGAAATTCAGATTGTCAGTGGTGGCCAGCGGCTTGGCGCCCACGGCAGTCAGGTTGCGGTAGGCTTCGGCTACGGCCTGTTTGCCGCCCTCAACAGGGTTTGCGCGGACATAGCGCGGGGTCACGTCGCTGGTGAATGCCAGCACCTTGTCAGTACCGTGCACACGCACCATTCCAGCACCCAGACCAGGCGTGCGGGAGCTGTCGGCCATGACCATGGTGTCATACTGTTCGTACACCCACTGCTTGCCTGCGTAGTTCGGCGAAGAGAGCAGGGCGCGAAGGCCATCAACCGGGTCGATCTGGGGCACATCTGTCAGCTCTTCCGGGTTGGGCGTTGGTTCCCATGGGCGGTCGTACTCTGGTGCCGTTGAAGACAGTTTGGAAAGGACGAGGTCCGCTTTGACTTCGCCGTTGTGCATGATCAGGAACCGGTCTTCGGCGATCGTTTCACCAACAATGGCGAAATCCAGATCCCATTTCTCGAAAACCGCACGGGCTTCGGCTTCAAGCTCAGGTTTGAGGACCATCAGCATCCGCTCCTGAGATTCAGACAACATCATTTCATACGCGGTCATGTTCTCTTCGCGTTGAGGGACATTCTCCAGATCAAGGCGAACGCCAAGGCCACCCTTGTCTCCCATCTCAACGGCCGAACAGGTCAACCCTGCCGCACCCATATCCTGAATCGAGATCACGGCGCCGGTCTGCATCAGTTCCAGCGTGGCTTCCATCAAGCGTTTCTCGGTGAAGGGGTCGCCGACCTGAACAGTCGGGCGCTTTTCTTCGATTGTGTCGTCGAATTCCGCCGAAGCCATGGTCGCACCGCCCACACCATCGCGTCCGGTTTTAGCACCTAGATAAACAACCGGCATACCGACACCCGAGGCCGCCGAATAAAAAATCTTGTCACTGTCGGCCAGACCTGCGGCAAAGGCGTTAACAAGGCAGTTGCCGTTATAGGCTGGATGGAACCGAACTTCGCCACCAACGCAAGGCACACCGAAGCAGTTTCCGTAGCCGCCGATGCCTTCAACCACACCATTCACAAGCTGACGGGTTTTGTGGTGGCCGGGCTCACCAAATGACAGCGCGTTCATCGAGGCGATGGGGCGTGCGCCCATGGTGAAGACATCCCGCAAAATACCACCAACGCCGGTCGCGGCACCCTGATAGGGCTCAATGTAGGAGGGGTGGTTGTGGCTTTCCATTTTGAACACCACGGCCTGACCGTCTCCAATATCAACCACGCCAGCGTTCTCACCAGGGCCGCAGATAACTTGTGGGCCGGATGTGGGCAGCGTGCGCAGCCATTTTTTCGAAGATTTATATGAGCAATGCTCGTTCCACATGGCCGAGAAAATGCCCAGTTCGGTGAATGTCGGTTCGCGCCCGATGATCTCGAGGATCATGTCGTATTCCTCGGGCTTGAGCCCGTGTGCAGCAATCAGATCCGGGGTGATGGCGGGCTCTTGCATCTTTTGTCCTGTGTCCATAGTGGCCGAGATTGCGGGCCTTTTAGGGCAAGGGCGCTTCCGTGGGAAGGGTCAAGTCACCGCAGGGCCATTTAGAAAAGAAAATGCGGAACCGACAATGCCGCCGATTCCGCACATCTGGAGGTTGGCTTATAGATTGGCGCTGTAAAATCCCAGCGCCAATCCTACCGATTTAGGCCGGGTTCTGACCTTTGTTGACGGCATCAGCTGCAGCTGCACCGGCGGCTGCTTTTTGTTCTTCAGTCATATTCTCGCTGCCAGGTATCGCAACGCGCACCTCGCGGCGGGCGAAGTCGATGCCATTGGCGTTGAACTCTGCTTTCACGCGATTGAAGATTTCCTTCCGCAGCGTGAACTGCTTGCCCGGCTTGGCCATGAACTTGCCTCGGATGATCATACCGACATCATCAAAGTCGAACACACCCTGAGATTTGAACGGCTGCAGGAACCCATCTTTATGAGTCTCGTCCTGCATCATCTCGGCACCGATCTTCTTGAAGATCTTTTTGACCTTATTGGGATCGGTATCGAAAGGCACTGTGAACTTGAGCTTCATGATGACCCAGTCGCGGCTGAAATTGGTCAGCTTTTGAATCTCGCCATATGGGATCGTGTGAACGGGCCCGCGATGGTGGCGCAATTGCATGGATCGGATCGAGATCTTTTCGACCGTTCCCATCGTACCGCCGACATCGACATATTCGCCGACACGGAAGGCGTCATCGATCAAGAAGAAAATACCGCCTACGATATCGGCCACCAGTTTTTGCGCGCCAAATCCAATAGCCAGACCCAGAACACCAGCACCGGCCAGTAGCGGTGTAATGTTGATCCCAAGCGCACTCAACGCCAGCAGGCCAAAGATGACGCAGATTGTGACCTGTGCAGTGATCCGCAGCAAAGGCAGAACCGTTGCCAGACGCGAACCACCAGCACCGCCACCTTCGCCGCCAGCTTCTTCATCCAGCTCTTCCGCAGCAGTTTGTTCTTTCGCCAGACGACGATTGATCCAGAGTGAGACTATCTCGTTCAAGATGTAGCCGACTGCGATGATCAGCAGGAACTGAATGACCGCGCCACCGACTTCGGCTCCGATGCCAGCTGATGCGACATGGCGAAGGTCAAGTTGCCAGGCACGCGAAATCATGAGGACCACGAATAGTCCCGCAATAACCCGCCCAATCCGGATATAACTGCGCTTGGCCGAGCGATAGGCGCGTTCCGCCAAAGGTCCTTCACCCGAAAGCGGTGGCTGCAGATGGCGCACCAATCCACGTATCAACGTGTCTAGCGCTGGTGCGATCAACAGCCAGAACATAGTGGTGAAATGCGCCCCGGTTCCAAGCACGCGCAAGATTGCCGGATTACGCTGTGCCACGAGGAATTCAACGAGCAACCAGATCACCACCGACACGCCAATGGCGAAGTAGGGGTAATAATGCGCGACTTCCTCATCAAACTTGGTGCGATCCGGGTCTGTGCCCAGCATCATCTGCGACAGTCCTTCACGAGCAGTCCAGGCGATTACACCGATATAGATGTGGATTGCCGCATTCAGCCAAAAGCCGATGCGCGTCTCGCTTGGAGTAATTCCGTTGAGTCCATTGAAGCGGACAACAAACAGCGTGAAACCGATCAGGATCAGAAGGCCAATCAGATTTCTGTGCAGGTATTTAGCCCAGTGGTCATCAATATTCACCAAGCGGTATTGAGGTTTTTGCGGCGCGAGTACAAATCGCGACACAGCTGCCCCAAGACGCGGGACCCAAATCAAGAAGAATACGAATGGCGCGGCAAACGTGATTTGTTCGGGGGTCAGTAATGCGCGACCAAGCGCCCGGATAACCACGTAGAACACGATGAGACCGGCAATTTCGCGGCAAAACCGGCGGAATAGGTACTGCACGGCTCCCCTAAGGTCAGCTTCATCTCCGACTTCGGATGCCTTTGACCAGCGACGGGTTAATATGCTGAACAGCTTTTCTGCTACATATCCGACCAGTAGGACCGATAGCACTAGCCCGATCAAGGTAAGGACCCCGGTTTCGTTGAATTTATCCGCAAAATTGCTGAACGCTTTTATTTGCGCACTGACGATATTGGGAACTGTCGTTAGTACTTGCGTCCAGGAGGTAACCATTTCCGCCCAGATCTCGTTCAGTTCAGTCAGCGGATCTTCGTGACCTTCCTTCTCTGCGGCATGTTTTTCCGCAACCGCGTCAAGGCGTTCAAGCAAGATCGCCCGCACCTGGTCATCAGACATACGCGCAACCAGATCATCGACTTGCTCAGGCGTTAGATCCTGGGGGATCGTAACCGTAGAAGTTGTGCTTGTGTCTTGTGCGTGCAGCGGCACCGCCAGAAACAAGACTGAAATCATCGCCAACAATAGGCGCAATGAATGGAACATGAATTAGCCCTCGAACACGATTTTAAGTGTTTTTTCGGGATCATAGGCTCGTGTATTCAATTTTCCCAGTGCTTTCCTGAGAATTGCCAAACGTAAGGCCAAAAAAAAGGCCGAGCACTAAGCTCGGCCGTAGTCCAACAGGGAGGTATGAAGATGATGAGCGTTACAGCATCATCGCCTTCAATTGCTCATTTAGGGATCAGTTTGTTAACGATCAAGGTTTAATAGGAGATAAGATCGTCATGCCCGCTATGCCCTGAGTGCATGGCTAGAGTTTCCCCATCTGCCTCAGATGTTTGCGGTGGGCGATGATTTCGTCCTGCACGAAATCACGAAAGGCCGCGATCCGCTTGGAATGGCGAAGCTCTTCGGGATAAGCGAGGTAAACCGGTACATCAGCAGTTTCAATGTCCGATAGGATCGGAACCAGATCGGGAAAGTCTTCGGTCACATAGTCGGGAAGGACACCAATTCCAAGATCGTGGAGTACACCTTGCAGAACGCCAAAATAGTTGTTCACAGTTAATAGCGATCCAGGATTATAGGTCATTAGGTGCTTTACCATCGAAGCGCCGGCCCCGACCTGAGGCGCGGATGGTGTCTGGCAGATCAGCCTGTGCTTGGTGATTTCTTCCAGTGATTCAGGTTTGCCACCGTGGCTGTCCAGATAGGCTTTGGTGGCATAGAGCATCATTTGCACTGTCATCAGGCGCTTGCGCACCAAATCCGCCTGACTGGGCTCTTTCATACGGATGGCGACGTCTGCTTCGCGCATCGGCAGGTCAAGAACGCGTTCTTCCAACATCAGATCAATATTGAGATCGGGATATCTTTCGTAAAGCTTTGGCAGTCGAGGTGCGAGCCAGAGCGTGCCGAAACCAAATGTGGTGGTAACACGCAAAACACCGAACACCTCGTCCTCACTGTCCCGAATTCTTGCAGCCGCAGTGTCCAGACGTTTGGACATTGCCGAAGTCGCGTCGAACAGCAATTCGCCTTGTTCAGTTAGAATCAGGCCACGGGCATGGCGGTGGAATAAGGTCGCATCCAGTGATTCTTCGAGAGCGCGAATTTGACGGCTCACAGCAGATTGAGACAAATTGAGCTTGTCCCCTGCATGTGTGAGGCTGCCTGCATCCGCAACCGCGTGAAATATTCTGAGCTTGTCCCAATCCATCGCCGCAACTTTCGTTATCTTTCGGCAGCCCTATATGAAACACGTAACAAATTCCACATTCAAACCGGGAAATCGTTACGGCAAAGGAGAAAATTGCTATACAGGTCAGCAATTGTGACCTAAAATACCTAAAGATACAGCACACTAATCCGACGAGGGGAGACGTCAGATGAGTCAGCCGAAGATCACGTTAAATGATCGGTTTGATCTATCCAAAAGCCCGGTTCTTTTGAACGGAACGCAGGCGTTGGTACGTCTGATGTTAATGCAGAAAGAACGTGACCGCGCGACGGGGTTTAATACCGCGGGTCTGGTTACGGGATATCGAGGATCACCCCTCGGGGCTGTCGATTTGCAGATGTCACGCGCTGAAAAGCAATTGGCCGAAAGCGATGTGACGTTTCAATACGGTCTGAATGAAGACCTTGCCGCCACCGCATTGTGGGGCAGTCAGCAAGCCGGGTTACGTGGCGACGGCAAGTTCGATGGTGTATTTGGCCTTTGGTATGGCAAAGGCCCTGGGGTCGACCGGTCCGGAGATGTGATGCGTCATGCCAACATGGCCGGTACCGCGCAACATGGCGGCGTCCTGATGGCCATGGGCGACGATCATACGGGCGAAAGCTCGACCGTCCTGCATCAGTCTGAATGGTCTTTGGTCGATATGTATATGCCAGTCGTCAGCCCGGCCGGAGTTCAGGAAATCCTGGATTACGGCGTCTACGGATTTGCGCTAAGCCGATTTGCTGGGGTTTGGGTCGGGTTGAAAACGATGAAGGACACGATCGAGGTCACTTCGGTCGTTGATGGTAGCCCCGATCGGATGCAGATAACGATACCACAGTTCGATATGCCCGAAGGAGGGCTGAACATTCGGCTGGGAGACACGCCGCATCTACAGGAAGCGCGGGTCATTGACTATAAACGTTTTGCGGCTGAGACGTTCTCGCATGCGAACAAACTGGACAAACGGGTCTGGGGAAAACCCGGTGCCAAGATCGGGTTTGTTGCCGCGGGCAAGAACTGGCTTGATCTGATGCACTCAATGTCACTGCTTAACATTGATGCAGACGAGGCTGAGCGACTTGGCATTACAACTTACAAGATCGGCCAGACCTTCCCTCTGGATATGAGGGGTTTCCACGATTGGGCGGAAGGTCTCGACCTGATTGTGATCGTCGAGGAAAAGCGCAAGCTGATTGAGGTTCAGGTCAAAGAGGCGATCTTCGACGATCGGCGTGGTCGTCGCGTTTACGGCTGGTACAAAGGCGGGGCAGGGACGTTGCACCGCGAAGAGCTGTTCCCGACCAGAGGGGCGCTTGATCCAATCATGATTGCTGAAAAACTTGGGCAGATTCTGGTTGAGGAAGGCCATGATACTGATGGCGTTCGCGCAGGTCTTGCAAAACTGGACGAGGCGCGCCGCGCTGATAATGCTCAGGAAATCGCAGCAAGATTGCCCTATTTTTGTTCAGGATGCCCGCATAATAGCTCGACCAAGTTGCCGGAAGGCAGCCGTGCCTATGCCGGGATTGGCTGTCATTACATGGTGCAATGGATGGATCGCGAAACCACCGGATTCACCCAGATGGGCGGTGAAGGGGCGAACTGGATTGGCGAGGCTCCGTTCTCGACCACCAAGCACGTGTTTCAGAATCTTGGCGACGGAACCTATAATCACTCGGGCGTTCAAGCGATCCGGGCCGCGTTGGCGGCTGGCACCAATATAACCTTCAAAATTCTATACAACGATGCCGTTGCCATGACTGGTGGGCAAGAGAACGAAGGTGGTCTGAGTGCTGAGCGTATCGTCGCTGAGGTCAGCGCGATGGGTGTCAGCAACGTTGCCGTCGTCTATGACGAAAAAGAAGATGTGAACTTCGGGGCGCTACCCTCGGGCGTCGAGACCTTTGAGCGTGCCAAACTGATGCAGGTTCAGGAAAAGTTCCGCGAAATCGAGGGCGTATCAGTCATTGTTTATGTCCAGACCTGCGCTGCCGAAAAGCGCAGGCGGCGCAAGCGGGGCACGTTCCCGGACCCGGACAAGCGCGTGTTCATCAATACCGATATCTGTGAAGGTTGCGGGGACTGCGGCGTCCAGTCGAACTGTGTCTCAATCGTCCCGAAAGAGACCGAGCTCGGGCGCAAACGTGCAATTGATCAGTCGAGCTGCAACAAGGACTTCTCATGCTTGAATGGGTTCTGCCCTTCCTTCGTGACGGTAGAGGGCGCGAAAATCCGCAAAGAAGCCACGACTGAGCTTGATTTACCTGACCTGCCGGAACCTGAGCTGCCGCAGATCGATGGAACCCATAATGTCGTAATCACGGGTGTTGGCGGCACAGGCGTCGTCACGATAGGTGCGGTACTGGCACAGGCTGCACAGATCGACGGTAAAGGGGCAGGCATGATGGAGATGGCGGGCCTCGCACAAAAGGGCGGTGCCGTTCATATCCACTGCCGGCTTGCAAACCAGCCGGAAGACATCAGCGCGATCCGTGTCGCCACTGGTGAAGCGCACGCGCTGATCGGCGGTGATCTGGTGGTCTCGGCAGGGGCAAAAACGCTGGGTCTAACGCAGACTGGTCGTACCGGGGCAGTCGTGAACAGCCATGAGATCATTACCGGTGATTTCACTCGAGATACCGAGTTTACTATTCCAAGCGATCAGCTGCAGCTTGCCCTGCAAGCACGGCTAAAGGATAGGGTCGCACTGTTCGATGCAACCGATCTGGCCCGCGCGGTGATGGGGGATTCGATCTATTCCAACATGATGGTCTTTGGCGCCACATGGCAGCGTGGCCTGCTACCGATCAGTCATCAGGCGATCATGGAAGCGATTGAACTGAACGGTGCGGCGGTCGAACGCAACAAACGCGCGTTCGAAATTGGCCGCTGGGCTGTGACCCATCACGAAGAGGTCAACAAAATCCTAAGCCCGAACGTGGCCGAATTACCTAAATCGTTGGATCAGGTGATCGATTTCCGCGCGGCACATCTGATCGACTATCAGAGCAAGCGATTGGCCAAACGCTATCTTAATCTGGTCGAAAGCGTCGATGATCAGAAGGTCCGTGAAGCGATCGCCAAAGGCTACCATAAGCTATTGTCCTATAAGGATGAATATGAGGTCGCACGGTTGCTGCTCGACAGTCGCCAGAAGGCAGAGGCCGAGTTTGACGGCGACTTCAAAATGACCTTCCATCTTGCACCGCCAACTTTGGGCACAAAGGGCGATAATGGACGTCCGGCCAAGAAAGCCTTTGGCGAGTGGTTTCTCGGCCCTCTGAAAGTGCTTGCAAAACTGAAAGTTCTGCGTGGCACTCCGCTGGATTTGTTCGGCTACACGGCCGAGCGCAAAATGGAGCGTGCTTTGATCCGTCAGTATGAAATGGATTTGAAAGAGGTTCTGCCCAAGCTGACATCCGAGACTAGCGATGCAATTACGGCGCTTGCTGCTCTGCCTTTGGAGATTCGTGGATTTGGTCCGGTTCTGGTCGCGAATGAGGCCAAGGCCGCGAAACGGCGCGAAGAATTACTGGCTGTTATCCGCAATGGCGGGCCTCAAATGCAAGCTGCGGCAGAGTGAGGCTTTACAATCCTGTCATAAAATCTAGGCAAATTGGTTACCTCGTCATATTTAGTCGGTAGCAAACCGGAGTAGCCAATGCCGCCGCATCATCACGTCGCTCGTGACATATCCTACGCTCATTCCGCAGAAACGCGGGGTGGGCGTATGGTGATCAAGTTGATGGAAAACACAACGGGCCGCCTGCGTCTTATCCGTCGCGCAGATGGCTACGATCAGGAAGTCGCACAGGGACGTGATTTCTGGTCGGTGATGGTGGAACGCTATGGGCTGACATTGGATGTGGTCGGTGGCGCGTTATCGAATATTCCTAAAGATGGCCCGCTGATTTTGATTGCGAACCATCCATACGGCATTCTGGACGGGCTGATGATGGGTCATATCCTGTCTCAGACGCGCGGAGATTTTCGTATTCTTGCCAACCATGTCTTCCGCAAAGCTGAAGATTTGGATCGGATCGTCCTGCCAATCTCTTTTGATGCTACCAAAGAGGCGATGCGGTTAAACCTTGAGACCCGCAAGACTGCTCTGAGCTATTTAAGCGACGGTGGCGCAATCGGGATATTCCCGGGTGGCACCGTCAGCACGGCTGCGAAGCCATTTGCGCATCCGATGGACCCGGGGTGGCGCGGATTTACCGCTCGGATGGTGGCCAAGTCTGATGCGACTGTTGTGCAGGTGTTTTTTGAAGGACACACCTCGCGATTGTTCCAGATTGCTAGCCATCTGCACAACACATTGCGCATGGGTCTTCTAATCAAAGAGTTCAAGAAACGTGTTGATACTCCAGTGCGCGTGGTTGTTGGAGACCCTATCGGGCGCGACATTCTGGACCCATTGGGCAAGGATACGCGCAAGATGATGGATTTCCTGCGCAAAGCGACGTATGAGCTGTCTCCAGAGCCATTAAAGTCTTATGACTACGGCTATGAATTTGAGGAACGGCATCGCGCCTGAAGGGGCAAATGGCAGTAGGTATCTTTGATTCCGGGTTGGGCGGTCTAACCGTCCTGAACGCCGCGCAGAAACATCTGCCGGACGTGGATTTCCTGTATTTTGCGGACAGCGCACACGCGCCTTACGGCGTTCGCGATGCCGAAGACATCTACAACCTGACCCGCACTGCCGTTCATGATCTTTGGGATCGCGGCTGCAATCTGGTGATTCTGGCCTGCAACACAGCCAGTGCTGCCGCTTTGCGCCGGATGCAGGAGGCGGGCGTGCCCGATGGTAAGCGGGTACTGGGCGTGTTCGTTCCTTTGATCGAAGCGCTGACCGAGCGGCAATGGGGTGACAATTCACCTCCGCGCGAGGTCGAAGTGCAACATGTCGCGCTGTTTGCGACGCCCGCGACTGTGTCTAGCAGGGCGTTCCAGCGGGAATTGGCATTCCGGGCGATTGGCGTTGATGTTGAGGCGCAGGCCTGTGGCGGTGTGGTCGACGCCATTGAGGATGGCGATATGATCTTGGCCGAAGCCTTGGTGCGCAGCCATGTGGATGCGCTGAAACGCAAGATGCCGGAACCGCAAGCGGCTATTCTGGGTTGCACCCATTACCCCTTGATGGCGGAAACGTTTCAGAATGCATTAGGCCCTGATGTGAAGGTCTATAGCCAAGGAGACTTGGTGGCTGAAAGCCTTGCAGACTATTTGAAACGTCACCCAAACATGCTTGGCGAAGGTGCAGGTGGGTTTTTGACCACCGGCAAGCCCAACACCGTGTCGGATCGCGCAACGCAATTCCTCCGACGACAAATCACCTTTGAAGCCGCCTGATTTTGGTCAAGGACGGCGCTTTTCTGATTTTGTAATTCGTTGACCGTCGCATCGGCGGTCACCCCATGTGACACATGAATGAAAGAGGTCTGACATGACCCATAAAATCGCAATTCTAGGTGCTTCCGGCTATACCGGTGCGGAACTGGTACGGCTGATCGCTGGGCACCCGAATATGGAGATCAAGGCTCTGGCCGCCGAGCGCAAGGCCGGACAGACAATGGCGCAAGTGTTCCCGCATCTGCGGCATATGGATTTACCAGTCCTTTGCAAGATTTCCGAGATCGACTTTTCCCAGATCGACCTGTGCTTTTGTGCCCTGCCGCATAAGACCAGCCAGGAAGTCATCCGTGATCTACCCAACACATTGAAAATCGTTGACCTTTCGGCTGATTTCCGGCTTCGGGACGGAGACGAATATCAAAAATGGTACGGCAACCCGCACGCCGCGTTGGGACATCAGGAAGAAGCCATTTACGGCCTAACTGAATTCTATCGTGATGATATCAGTTCTGCGCGGCTCGTCGCCGGTACTGGTTGCAACGCAGCGACTGGGCAATATGTGCTGCGGCCATTGATATCGGCGGGCGTGATTGATCTGGATGACATCATTCTGGACCTGAAATGCGCAGTTTCAGGCGCAGGTCGGGCACTGAAAGAAAACCTTCTGCACGCAGAGCTCAGCGAAGGAGCAAATGCCTATGCAGTAGGTGGGACACATCGGCATCTGGGTGAGTTCGATCAGGAGTTTTCTGAGCTTGCCGGTCGGACCATTCATATTCAATTCACTCCACATCTGATCCCGGCCAATCGGGGTATTCTGGCGACCTCTTACGTGAAGGGCGATCCGCAGAGCGTCTATGAGACTTTGCAATCGGCCTATGAGGATGAGCCGTTCGTCGAGGTGCTGCCCTTTGGCGAAACACCTTCAACCCACCATGTACGGGGGTCGAACTTTTGCCATATCGGTGTCGTTGGTGATCGGATCGAACGCCGCGCAATCGTTGTGGCAGCTTTGGATAACCTGACAAAAGGTAGCAGCGGGCAAGCCTTGCAGAACGCCAACCTGATGTTAGGTGAGGATGAAACTCAAGGGCTGATGATGGCCCCTCTGTTCCCGTGAGGACGGTATGAAAACGCTCAAGAAACGTCGTCGAATACAGATCATTGTGCTAGCCGCGGTGGCCCTTGCCTTATCGACGGCGTTGATTGGGGTGGCCATGAAAGATGGCATCAACTTCTTCCGTTCACCCAGTCAAGTGATCGCCGAGCCGCCTAAGCCGTCCGAAGTGTTCCGCATCGGTGGGCTTGTCGAAGAGGGCTCGATCATACGTGGGCAGGGTGAAACTGTGTATTTCGTCGTCACCGATGGCGGTGAAAGCGTCAAAGTCGCTTTCACGGGTGTCCTGCCTGATCTGTTTTCAGAAAATCAAGGTATGGTCGGTACAGGTAGCTATGTGAACGGTGTCTTCGAAGCCACTGAAATCCTTGCGAAACACGATGAAACCTATATGCCGAAAGAGGTTGTGGACGCATTGAAAGACCAAGGTGTTTACAAAGAAGCCGGCGACGGCTGAGCAATTTCAAAGTTTTCAGATCTTGGGGGCGTTGCGTTCAAGGAACACGCAGCGCCCTTTGTTCTATCGTCGGATTAACTTATTTGCCGGACCGTTTGCCTGACCACAGCAAAGGGGGCGGGCATGCGGACGGTTCGACAGATCGCAGATGAAATCGTGGCGCGGGAAGGTGGCTTTGTCGACGATCCCGACGATCCCGGTGGGGCAACAAAATTTGGTGTGACGATCCACACCATGCAGCGTTTGGGTATTGATCTGGATCGCGACGGTGCTGTGACACATCGGGATGTGAAAGTTCTGACCAGGGTGCAGGCCATAGACATCTTTGTCGAGCACTATTTTGAAAGGCCTCGCCTTGGTTTGTTACCCCAGACTGTACAGGCCTCGGTGTTTGACATGTACGTCAATGCGGGTTCGCAGGCAGTTAGAATATTGCAAAACCTGCTGTGCCAAATGGGGTTTGAGGTCACGGTTGATGGCGTGATCGGGGCCCAAACCGCGCGTGCAACAGATGCTGCTGCCAAACCAAAACCTCAGGCCCTAACAGATGCCTATGGCGTCGCACGGCGTAACTATTATTTTCGGTTAGCAGATCGGAGGGTTTCACTACGTAAATATGCCCGAACTCGGGCCGGGGGCAAAGGCGGTTGGATCAAGCGCGCTGAAGAGTTTTTGTCTCCTCAGTATCACCTGACGGATGCAGACTTTCAGAGGAGGATTTCAGGATGGGTTTGATCTCTGGCCTTTTAGCCC
Organism: Ruegeria sp. G2; assembly: GCF_056533505.1. Classification (NCBI taxonomy): domain Bacteria; kingdom Pseudomonadati; phylum Pseudomonadota; class Alphaproteobacteria; order Rhodobacterales; family Roseobacteraceae; genus Ruegeria; species Ruegeria sp. G2. Next base: position 528,785 of record NZ_JBQFON010000001.1, read on the forward strand.
TGTTGTTCGGTGGAGGCCGCAATGTGGTTCGTGAAACTACCGAGATATTTCGAGAAAATGCTGAAAGCGAGGCGCAGCGGACCACAGCGTTACGCAGTGCGGCGATGGTGCAGTTCGGGGCCGAGTTCCAAGTGCCCCGAAAAGGGGGGTTTGATCGATTTATGGATGGGCTGAATCGTCTGCCGCGCCCTGCTTTGGCGTTGGGCACCTTGTGCCTGTTCCTTGCCGCTATGATCGACCCGCTCTGGTTCGCGGCGCGCATGCAGGGCATTGCACTGGTGCCGGAACCGCTGTGGTGGCTGTTGGGTGTGATCGTGTCATTCTACTTTGGTGCGAGGCATCAGATAAAAGCGCAGGATTTTCAGCGAGAGATCAATCAAACGGTGCTGCAAGCGCCAGATGTATTGGCCAACATAGCGAAAATCCGTGAACTTCGCGACGACAGTCCCGGTATCGCGGATACCCGGTCGGACGCGGCCCTGACCGAAGCAGTAATACAGGCCGATTTCAACCCTGCACTAGAAGATTGGCGACGGCTGCGCGCAGCCTGAGGCGCGACACTATGTGCGGCGATACTTGACGAATGTTAATGGCACATGCCGACCTGCCGCAGTATAAGCGCGTCATGATTACAGAGCTCGGCCATTTCGCACTGATCCTAGCCTTCCTGGTCGCCATCGTTCAGACTGTGGTGCCTCAGATCGGGGCTGCCAAACGTTGGAACGGATGGATGGTTTTCGCAGAACCTGCGGCCATCGCTCAGTTTTTGCTGACCGCGTTTTCCTTTGGAGCACTGGTCTGGGCTTTCGTGGCGTCCGACTTTTCGTTGCGGATTGTGGTTGAGAACAGCCATTCCGCCAAGCCGATGCTGTACAAGATCAGCGGGACTTGGGGAAACCACGAGGGCTCGATGCTGCTATGGGTCCTTATCGTCACAATTTTCGGGGCGATGGCCGCGATCTTTGGCGGCGGATTGCCCCCGACGCTCAAAGCACGGGTTCTGTCGGTGCAGTCGGCCATTGCTGTTGCGTTTTTTGCGTTCATTCTGTTCACATCTAATCCGTTTGATCGCTTGCCAGTTCCACCTTTCGACGGTCGGGACCTGAACCCACTGTTGCAGGACCCGGGCCTAGCGTTTCACCCACCGTTTCTCTATCTGGGTTATGTCGGCCTGAGCATGGCCTTCAGCTTTGCTGTCGCGGCCCTGATCGAAGGCCGCGTGGATGCGGCATGGGGCCGTTGGGTGCGACCTTGGACGCTTGCGGCGTGGATTTTCCTGACCATTGGTATCGCACTGGGGTCTTGGTGGGCCTACTACGAATTGGGTTGGGGCGGTTTTTGGTTTTGGGATCCGGTCGAAAATGCCAGCTTCATGCCATGGCTGCTGGCCGCAGCGCTGCTGCATTCGGCCATCGTTGTCGAAAAGCGCGAGGCGTTAAAAAGCTGGACTATTTTGCTGGCGATCATCGCCTTCGGGTTCTCGCTGATCGGGACGTTTATCGTACGCTCAGGGCTTTTGACCTCGGTCCATGCCTTCGCAAATGATCCCGAGCGCGGGGTATTCATCCTGTTCATTCTGGTGATTTTCATCGGCGGCGCACTGACTCTGTTTGCAGCCCGTGCGCAGGCGATGGAAGCGAAGGGCGTGTTCGGGATGGTTAGCCGGGAAAGCGCTCTGATTCTGAACAATATCCTGCTGGCAGTCAGTTGTTTCGTCGTGTTCTTTGGTACGCTGTGGCCCATGGTGGCTGAGATGGCATTTGACCGGAAACTCTCGGTCGGAGCGCCATTCTTTAATGCGGCCTTCACACCATTCATGATTGCCCTAGGGATCGTGCTGCCTGTTGGCGCTATGCTGCCTTGGAAGCGGGGCAGATTGGGTCGCGCGGCCTGGTCTCTGCGCTATGCATTCATTCTTGCAGTAGCGTTGGCGATACTGGTCTGGGTGATGCAGACAGGGCGCAGCGCTTTAGGGCCTGTTGGTCTGTTCCTTGGCGCTTGGATTACGTTCGGCGCTCTTGTCGATCTTTGGAGCCGAACAGGCCGCAAAGGCAGCCTTGCGCGTCTTATCCGTCTTCCGGGAGCCGATTGGGGCAAAGCCGTCGCCCATACCGGCTTGGGTGTCACAATGTTTGCCATCGCGGGGCTGACAGCGTGGGAAGTCGAAGATATTCGAGTCGCCCAACCCGGTCAGCCATACGAGGTTGGGCAGTTCACGTTGACATTGCAGGATGTGCGCCGGGTTCAGGGACCGAACTATTTCTCGACGATGGCGGATGTGATGGTGGAACAGGATGGGCGTTTTGTTACGACGCTTAACCCCGAAAAGCGTGACTACCCCGTGGCCCGCATGCCGACGACAGAAGCCGCAATCGACTATCGGTTCCTGCGTGATCTTTATGTTGTGATCGGTGATCAACAGGCGGATGGGGGCTGGGTAATGCGAACCTACATCAAACCTCTCGCCAACTGGATTTGGGGCGGATGTATCTTGATGGCTCTGGGTGGTGCGCTCAGCCTTTCGGACCGCCGTTTCCGGGTCGCAGCTGGCGCGCGTAAGACGCCTGCAGGTGGGGTGCCGGCTGAATGAAACGTTTACTTTTGATACTGCTGCTGATCGCGTCACCGGTTTTGGCTGTTCAGCCGGACGAGGTTCTGGATGACCCGGCGCTTGAAGCGCGGGCGAGGGATATCAGCACGGGCTTGCGCTGTCTGGTCTGTCGGAACGAAAGCATTGATGAAAGTAATGCCGAGCTTGCGCGTGATTTGCGCATTCTGCTGCGAGAACGTCTTGTTGCGGGCGATACGGACCAAGAGGCAGTCGAATTTATCGTTGATCGCTATGGCGAATACGTTCTTCTGAAACCAACCACGACCGGAGCCAATCTGATGCTTTGGTTGGCAGGCCCGATCATGTTGCTGATCGCGGCGGGCATGGGCTGGAGCTTTTTGCGGAAGCGTTCGCGGCATCAACAAGCGGCGCATTCTGATACGCTGACCGATGAAGAACAGGAACGCTTGCGCCAAATCTTGGAAGACTGACGCGCGGTTCTACTTTTCCTTTTTCCACATTTGCGTCAGGGTTTTGCGAAACACTGCGCAGGTGAGGTTGTACATGGAATACGAAGCGGTCCTTCTGGATATTACCGATGATTTGGCGGTTTTGACATTGAACCGACCAGACAAGATGAATGCGCTGACGACGCAGATGCGAGCCGAGATCACCTATGCGATGAAAGAAGCGGCTCGCCATGCCAGGGCAATTGTTTTGACAGGGGCTGGGCCTGCGTTCTGTTCTGGCCAGGATCTAGGGGACGCGTCGAGCACAGGAAAGATCGATCTCGAACGAGCATTAAGGGATGAATATGAGCCTATGCTTGAGGCGGTTTACGACTGCCCGGTGCCAACGATCGCGGCCGTTAACGGGGCGGCAGCAGGGGCAGGGGCGAATCTTGCACTCTGTGCCGATGTCGTAATCGCAACCGAGAGCGCCTATTTCCTGCAGGCCTTTGCTCGGATCGGATTGCTGCCCGATGCTGGCGGAACTTGGTTCATGCCGCGTCAGATGGGATTTGCCAAAGCGATGGGGGCTGCTTTGTTTGCAGACAAGATCAGCGCGCGTCAGGCGGACGACTGGGGGTTGATCTGGGAAGCAGTCTCTGACGATCAGTTCGACGCGCATTGGCGCGAACGGGCCGCCTATCTGGCTAATGGCCCAACTGCCGGGTTCCGGGCAATCAAACAGGCGATCCGGGGGACCTACGATAGAACATTGCCGAAACAGCTTGCCGCCGAGGCGCACCTGCAAGGCGAATGCGGTAGAACCCGTGACTTTGCCGAAGGTGTGGTGGCATTTCTGGAAAAGCGCCCCCCGAAATTCGAGGGGCGCTGAGAGATCATTCAGGCGCGGCGGCGACGTCGTGTGCGTCGTTCAGGCACCGCCTCGTCGCCGGTGCCATCTGAGGCTGAGGTAAACGGACCAAGCGCCGATGTAATCTGATCCAGGGTCGGGCGATCTCCGCGTTGGCCGCTATCCAGTGCTTCCCGCATCTTGCGCAGATGCGCAGGCATGGTACCGCAGCACCCGCCAATAATTGTCGCACCTGCATCTCGGGCCATGGCGGCGTATTGGCCCATCAGTTCGGGCGTTCCGTCGTAGTGGATATGTCCGTCCACGTATTTCGGAATGCCCGCGTTTCCCTTGGAAATCAGCGGACGTTCGCTGCCCTGAGCAGCGAAACCAAGCACTGTACGTAAAATGTCGGACGCACCCGTACCGCAATTGGCCCCAAAGGCCACAGGGGGATTGGGCAGGGTTTCGACAATCATCGCCAGATCAGAGGATGTAACACCCATCATGGTCCGGCCCGCGGTGTCAAAGCTCATTGTGCCGCACCAGGGCATGTCGGCCAGTGCAAAGGCCTCGGCTGCGGCGCGGAACTCTTCTGGGGCGCTGATGGTCTCAAGCCACAGAACGTCTGCGCCTCCGGCTTTCAACGCCTCTGCCTGCTCATGAAACATCTCGACGGCTTCAGCATGCGAAAGGCTGCCAACGGGTTCCATGATTTCACCAGTCGGGCCAACGGAACCCGCCACAACAATTGGGCGGCCTGCTTTGTCTGCAACTTCACGACCCAGCTCTGCTCCGATACGGTTCAATTCGGTCACGCGGTTCTGGGCATCATGCAGTTTTAGACGTGCTGAGGTGCCGCCGAATGTGTTGGTGAGAAACAGATCGCTCCCAGCATCGACCGAGCCTTGATACAGCGCGCGAATCTTGTCGGGTGCATCGACGTTCCACAACTCAGGTGCATCACCAGATTGCAGGCCCATGTTGAACAGGTTCGTGCCCGTCGCACCATCCGCAAGAATGACGTCGACGGTTTCAAGTAGAGTGCTGAGCGCGTTTGTCATTGAGGTATTCCAAAAGTAAGGCCGTGGCCCGTCAAAATATGAGACGCCCCGTGTCTCATGACCGGGGCGTCAAATCAAATTCATAAAACTCATGAAGATCATGAGTTTTGCATTTTACGCAATCAATCTTCGGCTTCCGCCATAACCTGTTCCTTGGCTTCAATCAGCAGTTCGGCCATTTTCTCACGAATCTTGGCCTCGTCTGCAAGATCGCCAAGATAGCCTTTAACCGCCTCGACGACATCGTCCTCGCTGACATTCTGCAGATCGGTATGGACCAGTTCCTGGCCATATTTCCGCGCTTGCTCTACGGTTTCGCCCTTCAGTGTCGATGCCCAGACAGCCATAAACCGGTTACGGCGCATCCGCGCGATGAACTGCATCTTTTCGTCATGAGCGAATTTGCTTTCAAATGCGGCTTCGCGTTCGTCGAATGTGGTCATTGGTTGGGGACCCCTTGGCTTGAATTCTCTTTCCTGATGATATGACTATACGACGCCTCGGGCGCAAGGTATTTGCGCTGCGTCAAAGCCTCTCGGGGTCGCGAACTTGCGGGAAGGCGGGGCTTGCACTATGAGGGCGCCAACGTAAGGGGACTCATTCCCTTTCCCCAGCCTGGAAAGGTCGCTCATGGCGCGTCGCAAGAAGATTTACGAAGGTAAAGCCAAAATTCTGTATGAAGGCCCGGAACCGGGAACCATCGTGCAGTATTTTAAGGACGACGCCACTGCTTTCAACGCCGAGAAAAAAGATGTCATCGACGGCAAGGGTGTTCTGAACAATCGTCTGAGTGAATTCTTCATGACTGGTCTGGCCCAGATCGGGGTGCCAACGCACTTCATCCGCCGTCTTAACATGCGCGAACAACTGGTGCGGAATTGCGAGATCGTGCCGCTGGAAGTCATCGTGCGCAACTATGCCGCCGGAACGATGTCCAAGCGTCTCGGTATCGCCGAGGGGACTCAGCTGCCGCGCCCGATTGTTGAATACTGCTACAAGGACGATGCGCTGGGTGATCCGCTGGTGACTGAAGAGCACATCGCGGCATTCGGTTGGGCTAGCCAGCAAGACATGGACGATATCCTAAGCCTTGCACTGCGTGTGAATGATTTCATGAGCGGCGTGATGCTGGCGGTTGGCATTCGACTGGTCGATTTCAAGATTGAGATCGGGCGCGTCTTCGAAGGTGATTTCCAACGCCTGATCATTGCGGACGAGATCAGCCCCGACAGTTGCCGTCTTTGGGATATCGAAACCGGTCAGAAACTGGACAAGGATGTGTTCCGCCGCGACCTGGGCAGCCTGACGGATGCCTATTCGGAAGTAGCCCGTCGTCTTGGTGTTCTGCCCAAAAGTAATGTGACCAAGCCAACACTGATCAACTGATCTTGCCCCAGACGGGCAGGGTTGTCCGACACGCCCAAGCGGGGTATCCCGCGCGCAACGAAACGGATCGGAGAGCGGTCCACCAGTGGAGTTTTCGAAAAATGAAGGCACGTGTGCATGTGATGCTCAAGAACGGGGTTCTGGACCCGCAGGGTGAGGCAGTGCGTCACGCATTGGGTGCGATGGGTTTTGATCAGGTCGAAGGTGTCCGTCAGGGCAAAGTGATCGATTTGGAACTGGCCGACGGCGCGACCGAAGCGGACGTAACTAAAATGTGCGAAAAGCTGTTGGCCAACACGGTCATCGAACGCTTCGAGATCGAACTGCTCTGAGTTTTTCCGACCTAGGAGGGTCCGCCATGCGCGCAGCCGTCATCGTTTTCCCCGGTTCCAACTGCGATCGCGATCTCGCTGTCGCCTTCGAACAGGCCGGTTTTTCCGTCGATATGATCTGGCACAAGGATGCCGCGCTGCCCGAGGGTATCGATATCGTCGGTGTTCCGGGTGGATTTTCCTACGGCGACTATCTGCGCTGTGGCGCGATTGCAGCGCAGTCACCGATTTGCAAAGCGCTGGCTTCGCATACCGAGCGTGGTGGTTACGCCGTCGGTATCTGCAACGGGTTTCAAGTACTGACCGAAACTGGAATTCTGCCCGGCGCACTGCTGCGAAATGCCGGTCTGAAATACATCTGCAAAACTATCGGACTAAAAGTCGAAACCAGCGACAGTGCATTTACCGAAGGGTATAATGCCGGTGATGTGATCGATATCCCGATTGCCCATCATGATGGTAACTATTTCGCCGACGACGCGACCATTTCTGAACTTAAGGATCAGGATCGCATTGCCTTCACTTACGCCGAGAATCCCAACGGTTCGCGCGACGATATTGCGGGCATTTTATCACACAACCGCCGCGTGTTAGGCATGATGCCCCACCCCGAGCGGGCGGCGGATTCAGGCCACGGAGGCACCGATGGAACGGCGCTCTTCCGCGCATTGGCCGGGGTGCTGGCACCAGCGTGACTTGAGGTCATCAGTCGGGACGCGTAGCGTCGGGACATGACTGCCAAAGATCAATCAGACAGCAGCGGGTTCCTGAACCGACTGCGTGGCTCGCCAATGGGCTGGCGGTTGCGTCTAGCTGTGTTCTTGCTGCTGCTTGTAACGGTCGCCACGGTCTGGATTACCAACAGTCTTCTGACCAGCCGTTTCACAGAATCCACCCGCAACCGAGCTGAACTCCGTCTGGCGCTGTATTCCGGTAACTTGCTCAGTGAACTGCGTCGCAATTCCATCGTTCCGCAACTTCTTTCCAGAGACCCAACGCTGATCTCGGCGTTGCAGTCCAGTGACTACACGCTGTCGACTCAGCGGCTGATCTCTTTTGTAGAAGAAATCGGAGCGGCGTCGCTGGTTCTGTTGGACGGAGATGGGCTTACGGTGGCGGCAACCGATCGCAATCGATTGGGTGAGGGGCATCGTAGCTCTCCCTACTTCATTGATGCGATGCGATCGAATGCTACGATATTCTCGGTCATCCCGCGCGAGGCGGGGGGATACAGCTTTGTCTATTCACGCAGAATTGAAGCCAATGCAGAGATACTCGGGGTGATTGTGGTCGAGGTCGATTTGCAGAAATTCGAGCGCGCCTGGGCCGGGATTTCTGATGCCGTGATGGTGACAGACAGCACCGGTGCGATCATTCTGTCGACTGAACCGCAATGGCGTGGCTTGGAAGAAGGAAGCGCAATCCTGCGCCAGCCCCCTCAAAGTGCCATTCAACGTGCGATCCGCGCGACGGCCGACTGGAATGCGCTGCCGCCTGATGCTTACTTGCAGGGTGAAGCTGTGATGCGAATGGAAACTCGCATACCGTTCCGGGGCTGGCAGATGACATCGTTCACCACCTATTCGTCAATCCGGGAACGTGTGAACAGCGTCCTCGCGCTTGAAATCATGGCATTTGCGATTCTTCTGGCGCTCACCTTCTATGCGCTCAGTCGCAGGGCCACCTCGCGCATGACTTTGTTCCAGCGAGAGTCGGCGGAGCTTCGCGCATTGAACGCCAGGCTGCAGCGGGAAATCGCTGAGCGGGAAAGGGTTGAAAAGACGCTGGAAGTTGCCGAGCAAACGCTTGCTCAAAGCTCGAAGCTGGCGGCTCTGGGTGAGATGTCGGCAGCGGTGAGCCACGAGTTGAACCAGCCGCTGGCCGCTATGAAAACCTATCTGGCAGGCGCGCGTTTGCTTTTGCGTCGGAACCGACCCGAAGAAGCGCTGGCCAGTTTTGGTCGCATTGATGGTTTGATTGAACGGATGGGTGCGATCACGCGCCAGCTAAAGTCGTATGCCCGCAAGGGCGCGGATGCGTTTTCGCCTGTAAATCTAGGCGAAGCGCTGGCATCGAGCCTGTCGATGATGGAGCCGCAGCTCCGTCAAAGGCACGTTAAGATAACCCAGATTTTACCCGAAGTTCCTGTTATAGTGATGGGGGATCGGATGCGGATTGAACAGGTTATGGTCAATCTCTTGCGCAATGCGCTGGATGCCACCAAATCTGTAGCTGAACCTGATGTCGAAATTATCCTGGCCGCAGGAGATACTGCTGTACTGACCGTACGTGATAATGGCCACGGGATCGAAGATATCGAAAACCTGTTTGAGCCGTTTTATACCACCAAACGCCCCGGCGACGGTGTTGGTCTGGGGCTTGCCATCTCGTCCGGGATCGTGAACGACCATGGCGGACGTTTGACCGCACGAAACGGCCAACAGGGCGGCGCGGTGTTTGAGATGCAATTGCCCATTCTGGGAAGCGACGGCCTTGAGGCCGCGGAATAAAGGAAGTGACTATGGCACAGGCCATGAAAATCGCCATCGTGGATGATGAACAGGACATGCGCCAGTCGATTAGCCAGTGGCTGGCTCTGTCGGGGTATGACACGGAAACATTCGCCAGCGCCGAAGATGCGCTCAAGGTGCTTGGTCCGGAGTACCCAGGGATCGTGATCTCTGACATCAAAATGCCGGGCATGGATGGCATTCAGCTTTTGAAGAAATTGATGGGTGCGGATAGCACATTACCGGTGATAATGATCACGGGCCACGGCGATGTTCCAATGGCCGTCGAAGCCATGCGTGTGGGTGCCTTTGATTTTCTTGAGAAACCGTTCAATCCTGACAAAATGTCTGAACTGGCCAAGAGGGCCAGCAACGCACGACGTTTGACACTGGACAACCGGGCGCTGCGCCGTGAATTGTCGGGTGGCACTCAGATCATGAATAAGCTGATTGGCGCCAGCCCCGTCATGGAACGCTTGCGCGAGGATATTCTTGATCTGGGGCAGGCCGATGGTCACGTTCTGATCGATGGTGAAACGGGGACCGGGAAGACTTTGGTGGCACATGCCTTGCACGCTGTCGGGAGCCGGGCGGGCAAAAAGTTTGTACTGGTTTCTTGTGCCGCGTTGGAGGAGGAAGCGCTGTCGAAGCGCTTGTTTGGTCCGATGCTGCCAGAGGATACTCAGTTGCCTGCTATCGAAGAAGCACGAGGCGGGACATTGGTTTTGGAAGATGTCGAAGCGCTGAGCGATACGCTGCAGGCGCGTTTGCTGAGTGTTATGAACGAACAGGGGACGCCTGCGGAAACGCGGATCGTTGCGATCTCGAATCTGCAGGAGGCCGGCAAGACATCCGAGGATGTTTTGCGGCCTGACCTGTTCTACCGGCTTGCGGCCTTGCGCATCACGATGCCGCCGCTGCGTCAGCGCGGCGAGGATATCCTGACTCTGTTTACGCGCTTGAGCGAACAGTTTGCCGAGGAATATGGTTGCGATGCACCCCAAGTCAGCGCACAAGAAGCGGCGCAGCTATTGCAAGCCCCTTGGCCAGGGAATGTTCGTCAGTTGATCAATATTGCCGAGCGTGCAGTGCTTCAATCGCGACGCGGGTCAGGGACGATTGCGTCGCTGCTGATGTCAGATCATGAAGAGATGCAGCCCGTAATGACCACCGAGGGCAAGCCGCTAAAGGAATATGTCGAAGCTTTCGAACGGATGCTGATCGACAATACGATGCGCCGCCATAAAGGTTCGATCGCATCCGTGATGGAAGAGTTGTGCCTGCCGCGCCGAACTTTGAATGAAAAGATGGCAAAGTATGGATTGCAACGCTCCGATTACCTGTAGGCCGGAGAGGGGGCCAGCCCCCTCTTGAGCCTTAGGCTCAATTCACCCACGAGATATTTTCAGCCAGATGAGGAGATCCTGTGCTGTGATCTGTGGGTGTTATTCAGTTTGCCCATTGTCTTTTCCACAGGACTGCTTTTATTGTGTTCGGACGGGCCGGGCGATTTGACGCCCAGAAGTCCCGAATCATTGAGTTTCGCTGCTGATCTGCTGCTGAGGATCATGTCCACGCAGTTCAGCAGGCCGATTGTGCCCCAGCCGGGGCAACTGAGTACCTGAACCCGTTCTGGCGGGTGAAAGGAATAATGGGCAGGCCGCGGCCCTATCCCGTGCCTGTCGGAGAAGAACCGCGATGACGCGCGCGCAACGATTGAGTATACGGGCAGGGGGCCACAGCGCCGCACCCTGCCGCGCGCCGTCTGAAATCGCCCGTACAAGACACCTCCCCAAAAGCGCCTGTCCGCCTGGACGGGTCAGGACAACGCGTTTGGCGCGGTGCACCAAGGACACATGGCTAAGAAAATGCTTATCGATGCCACCCACGCGGAGGAAACCCGCGTTGTGGTGGTCGATGGAAACAAGGTTGAGGAATTTGACTTTGAATCCGAAAACAAACGCCAGCTTGCTGGCAACATCTATCTTGCAAAAGTAACGAGGGTTGAGCCGTCGCTTCAGGCGGCTTTTGTGGATTATGGCGGGAACCGGCACGGGTTTCTGGCGTTTTCTGAGATTCATCCGGATTATTATCAAATCCCGGTCGCCGACCGCGAAGCGCTGATGGAAGAAGAGCGCGCTTATGCCGAAGCCATGAGGGCACGGGATGAGGCGGAGGAATCCAAACCAAAAAAACGTCGCTCGCGCTCACGCAGCAAGGCGGCAGATGTGAAAACGGATGACCCGGTCGAAACCCTCGAAGTTTCGTCCGAACCCACCGGTATGGAAACCATCGATCTGGGAGATGAAACTGAGGAGACCGATCTATCGGTTCCCGAGGGGACTTCGCCCATGGAAACGGTTGCTGAGACCCCTGTAGAGGAACCGGCCGACGAAGCAGTTGACCAGTCGGAAGAGACCGCGATTGAGCAGGTTGCCGAGCAAGAGGCACCCAGCGCGGAAGATTCCTCTGAGGAGCAATCCGAAGCTGTTGCAGGGGATGTCACAGAAGGAGCATCCGAAGAGACTGCCGAGGATGCGGCTCAAGAAGAAGCCGTTGAGGGCTCTGTTGACACGGAGACCTCGGAGGAGGCTGATCAAGACGTGGACGAGAGCGAGGAGGCCAAGGCGCCGGACGCTGCCTCGAAAGACGACTCGATCGAATCCGTAGCGGATGAAGATGATAGCGAGGACATCCGTCCTCCGCGTAAACCGCGCCCACGCCGGTACAAGATTCAAGAAGTCATCAAGGTGCGCCAGGTTTTGCTGGTGCAGGTGGTCAAGGAAGAACGTGGCAACAAGGGTGCGGCGCTGACCACATATCTTTCGTTGGCCGGTCGTTATTGCGTGCTGATGCCAAACACGGCGCGCGGTGGAGGGATCAGCCGCAAGATCACCAACGCGGCCGACCGGAAAAAATTGAAGGACATCGCCTCGGAGATCGACGTACCAACAGGTGCGGGTCTGATCGTGCGCACGGCAGGGGCCAAGCGCACCAAGTCAGAGATCAAGCGCGACTATGAATACCTGCAACGTATGTGGGAACAGATTCGAGAACTGACGCTGCAATCCATCGCGCCGGCAAAGATTTACGAAGAAGGCGACCTGATCAAAAGGTCGATCCGCGATCTGTATAATCGTGATATCGATGAAGTTCTGGTTGAAGGTGAGGGCGGGTATCGCATCGCCAAAGACTTCATGAAGATGATCATGCCGTCCCATGCCAAGAACGTGAAACGGTATGAGGATGCGCTGCCACTGTTCGCGCGTTATCAAGTGGAGAGCTATCTGGCAGGGATGTTCAACCCGACGGTTCAGTTGAAATCGGGTGGCTACATCGTTATCGGCGTGACCGAAGCCTTGGTGGCAATCGACGTGAACTCGGGTCGGGCGACCAAAGAAGGCTCAATCGAGGAAACTGCGCTTAAAACGAACCTAGAGGCCGCAGAAGAGGTGGCACGCCAATTGCGTCTGCGCGATCTTGCGGGCCTGATCGTCATCGACTTCATTGATATGGACGAGCGTAAGAACAACTCGGCTGTTGAAAAACGCTTGAAGGACAAGCTGAAAACAGATCGCGCCCGTATTCAGGTGGGCCGGATTTCGGGCTTTGGTCTGCTTGAGATGAGCCGCCAACGTCTGCGGCCCGGTATGCTTGAAGCAACGACACAGCCGTGCCCGTCTTGCCATGGCACCGGTCTGATCCGATCGGATGACAATATGGCGCTGTCGATCTTGCGCCAGATCGAAGAAGAAGGCACCCGCCGCCGCTCACGCGAGGTTCTGGTGAGGTGTCCGGTCAGCATCGCCAATTTCCTGATGAACCAGAAACGTGAACATATCGCTCAGATCGAGGCGCGGTATGGTTTGTCGGTGCGCATCGAGGGGGATGTGCATCTGGTAAGCCCTGATTTCTCGATGGAGAAGTTCAAAACCGCCAGCCGCGTTGTTCCCGAGGCTACTGCCCCGGTGGTATCGGTGGATGCGTCCCTGATGGATTTGGTCGACGCCACCGAAGAGGAAGAAAGCGAAGAAGAAGTCACAGTACAGAACGAGGAAGAGGCCAAGCCGAAGCGCAAGCGTCGTCGGCGTCGGCGCAAAAAGAACGCGGGCGGTTCAGAGGCGTCTGATAGTGATACTGACGAAACTGAGGCCGAGAATAACGCTGAGGCGGCTGAACGGGCTGAAACTGTTGAGACCGAGCAGGCCGAGGCTGAACCGGTTAATGAGGAAGCGGCTGAGAAACCAGCCAAGCCCAAGAAGCGTCGGGCGCCGCGTCGCCGGAAAAAGGATGCAGATACTGACACCGGTGCCAACGAAACTCAGCCTGCCACAGATGACACGGCGGCTGAACAGGCGAACGAACCAGTTGCCTCCACAGTTGAGGTTTCCGACGCCGAACCAGAGCAAACCCCAGAAGCCCAGAACCCCGGGGAAGCACCCGAACCTGAGGTTGCCGAGGCTCAGCCAGTAGAAGCTTCTGAACAGGCTGAACCAGTGGCCATAGAGGCCGAGGAACAGCCAATAGAGATTGAACCTGAAGTTGTTGAGACTGAGACCCCGGAGCCTGTCTTGGAGGTTGTGACGGAAGAACCTGAACCTGCGCCAGCCAAGCCAAAGCGGCGCGGGTGGTGGTCACTCGGGCAATAATGAAAAGGCGGGCTGATTGGCCCGCCTTTTTCTTTAATACTATCGTGACGAGTCGCTAGTCGGATTTTCGGATCAAATAGATCTGATGACCATCTACACTGTCTTGTGAAATGAGCGTGTGACCCGCCTCAGTACAGAAATGCGGCACGTCGATTATCGCCGCCGGATCATCAGCAAGCAGGCGCAGGACGCCACCTACAGGTAAGGATTTAAGCCTTTTTCGGGCCTTGAGGACGGGAAGAGGGCATAACAATCCCAGCGCATCTAATGTATCTGTCTCATCTGTCATTTGGTTGAGATATTTCCAACAAGTGGCACTGTCCAGCGTGCAACCACGAGGATGTGACCGAATGGCCCCGTGACGAAACCCACTTGATACCATATGTGCTGATCCATGTTCGGAATTGAGATCATCGATGCAGGTCTTTTACCTGCCATGTTTGTCGCCTTGCTCGGCGGGCTGATCAGCTTTTTGTCGCCCTGCGTGTTGCCGATTGTGCCCCCCTATCTTGCGTATATGAGCGGCGTGACCATTCACGAGATGCAGGACGAGGCGCGCGCGCGGCGCAAGGCTACCCTGTCGGCGCTTTTCTTTGTTCTGGGTCTGTCGACGGTATTTCTTCTGCTGGGCTTCACAGCATCGGCCTTTGGGGCCTTCGTACTCCAGAATCAGGTGCTTTTTGCTAAATTGTCAGGCGCGGTGGTGATTGTTTTTGGCCTGCACTTTCTGAATGTGTTCCGTATCCCTCTGTTAGATCGCGAAGCGCGCGTTGATGCTGGAGAATCCGGTGGTTCCGTATTCGGGGCCTATATTCTGGGCCTGGCGTTTGCTTTTGGCTGGACGCCCTGCATCGGTCCTCAACTGGGGGCAATCTTATCGTTGGCCGCGTCAGAGGCGTCTGTCGCACGCGGCACGTTGTTACTAGGTGTTTATGCTGCAGGGCTGGGTATTCCGTTTCTTTTGGCCGCAATGTTCCTGAACCGCTCCATGGCCGTTATGAACCGTATCAAACCTCACATGGGTACGATCGAAAAGGTGATGGGTGGGTTGCTATTGTTCGTCGGTATCATGCTGATCACTGGGCTGTTCACGGAATTCAGCTGGTGGCTGCTTGAAACATTTCCGGCTTTGGCGAATTTTGGTTAACCCTCTGGCACTAAACGTGGATGGTTAAACAGCGGGTCTTACCTTGACCTTGCCGCTGCGCTAATCTGCGGATCAGAGGGCCGGGTCATGAGCAGTCAACAAACCCAACCACAGGTGCGCAAGCGCCGGGTGTTTTATATACCCGGCTATGATCCGATTCCCCCACGCCGCTATCGCGAACTCTATCGAAGAGAGAGCCGTACCCAGGCCGCGATATCTGGCTACGAGATCGAAGTGATCGGCAAAACCGATGGTGGAGCCTATGGTTGGCGCGTTCTTTCACATCAAGACGGTGTATCTGTTGAGACCGAGATCGAGGTTTTGGTTTGGGCTGATATCGTTAAGGATAGCATGGCGCGCTCGATACTGGCGACGTATTTTCAGATGGTACAGACCGCCTGGATCTACATATCAACGGGAACGCTTTGGCGCCTTATGCAATTGCGCAAGGGTCCGGTTATCGCCGCACTATATCCGGTAGGAATGTTATTGTCTCAACTTGCGCTGGCTTTGCTGGTTGGGTGGGGTGTTGCTGTTGGGTTAAGCACGTTCATGTGGTGGTGGTCTGTGCCGCCTGCTGCTGTGGCCGTTTACGCTCTGATGCGCAGGTTTCGAGCGATCGACAACCGATTGTTCGCCTATTACCTGATGCATGACTATGCGCATTCCGCACGTTTAAAAGGTGCATATTCACCTGAGCTGACAACGCGGCTTGACCAGTTTTCAGATCAGATTTTGCAGGCCCTCGGATCAGACGTTGATGAGGTTTTGGTCGTCGGCCATAGCTCTGGGGCTCATCTTGGCGTGACAGCCCTGGCTGAGGTTCTAAGGAGGCAGGGCAAGATCGGCGGGCCGGCCTTGTCATTCCTGTCATTGGGGCAGGTCGTGCCGATGGTTTCCTTTTTGCCAAAGGCCCGCGCATTGCGAACCGATCTGCAATATCTCTCGGGTAGCGAGGGACTGACCTGGGTCGATGTATCAGCACCCGGAGATGGCTGTGCGTTTGCCTTGTGTGATCCGGTAGCGGTTAGCGGAGTATCCCGACCCGGCAAACGCTGGCCGCTGGTACTGTCTGCAGCGTTCACTCAAACCCTTTCACCCGAGCGCTGGAAAAAGCTCAGGTGGCGGTTCTTTCGGCTGCATTTCCAGTATCTGTGCGCGTTCGATAGGCCCAATGATTACGACTACTTCAAAATAACCGCGGGCCCGCAAACGCTGGGAGAAAGGTTTGCTAACCGAACACCTTCGCGTTCACGCATTGAACGCACCATTTCGAAACACACTACGGTGGCGGCATGAGGCCACCTAAACCTGCTTCACGACCCGACAAGGTTTCACTCTGGCGGTATATGCGTTTATTTCGACAGGACCTTCTGTCGGCGCAACCTCAACGTTTGTATCGGGCCTGGATGGCTGAGTTTCGGACGCCTTTCTTTCGATCGTTCCTGATCAACCAACCGGAACTGATCCGCACTGTGTTGAAAGATCGACCCGATGTGTTTCCCAAATCAAGCCGCATCAGCGAAGGTTTGCGCCCGCTGCTGGGGCAGTCCGTGTTTCTGACCAATGGGGCGGTCTGGAAGCAGCAGCGCAGGATCATCGATCCTGCGTTTGAAGGTGGCCGATTGAAAGACACATTTCCTGCGATGGTAGATGCGGCGCAAGCTTGCGTCGACAGGCTTGAGGTGCGCATTGGGCAGGACGTGGAATGTGAAGAGATCACCAGCCACGTGGCCGCAGATGTCATCTTTAGAACCTTGTTCTCGGTTCCGATTGAGCATGAGGTAGCTGCGCAGGTTTTTGAAAAGTTCAGGATCTATCAGCGCGAACAACCTTTGTTGAACCTAGCAGCCTTTGTACCGCTTCCCAGATGGGCCCCCCGGTTACATTCGCGCAAGACGCGTCAGACCGCCCGACAAATACGCGCTCTGATCAGCCAACTAACACTTGACCGAGCAGCAGCAATCAAGAACGGAACAGCACCTGATGATCTCGCCACAAAGATCATGACGACTAACGATCCAGAGACAGGCAAATGCTTTGACGCGCAAGACATGGTCGATCAGGTAGCCATTTTCTTTCTCGCGGGGCATGAAACCAGCGCATCAGCGTTGGCATGGGCTCTGTATCTACTGACCTTGTATCCCGATTGGCAGGATAAGCTGGCAGAAGAGGCGCAAGCGCTGGATACACCCGAATTCTCGGCCATGTCCCACCTACGACTTAGCCGCGACGTATTTCGTGAGGCGCTGCGCCTGTACCCACCTGTTCCAATGATGGTGCGTGAAGCCTCCTGTCCGGAAAAATTCCGTGACAGAGATATTCCACAAAAATCTCAGATCGTAGTCAGCCCCTGGCATTTACATCGCCACGAACGTTTATGGGACAGACCAGACGAATTTGACCCCGGGCGATGGGCAACAGAGAATGGAAAGTCATGTCAACGCGACGCCTACATCCCATTTTCTGCCGGCCCTCGGGTTTGCACAGGTGCGGGGTTTGCCATGGTTGAGGGTCCTCTCATACTGTCGATGCTGCTGCGTCGATATCGCTTCGAAACAATCGAAGGCAAAACGCCCGTACCGGTCGCACATCTGACCGTCAGATCAAAGGATGGGATTTGGTTGCGCCTAGTTGAGCGCTAACAAACTACCATCGTTCGTCGGCTTGCTGTATGCGGTTGGAAAATGCGGAATCATATTGAACGGGAATGAGTTATGTCGAAAGCAGAACAGCGCGCGCAGATGTCCGAAGGCGCAGGATTTATTGCAGCCCTGGATCAAAGCGGCGGTTCAACCCCAAAAGCACTGGCTTTGTACGGCGTTGATGCCTCTGGGTATAACTCGGACGAAGAGATGTTCGGAGAGATCCAGAAGATGCGCGCCCGGATCATTCTGGCAGAAGATTTCACCAAGGAAAAAGTGATCGGGGCGATCCTGTTCGAACGAACGCTGAGTGAAGAAATCGAAGGCAAGAAGGTCGCAGATTACCTATGGTCGGTCAAAAACATCGTGCCATTTCTGAAGATCGACAAAGGGCTTGAGGATCAAGCTAATGGCGTTCAAATGATGAAGCCTATCCCGGGGCTGGCAGAAACCCTGTCCAAAGCGGATGGCGTTTTTGGAACCAAGGAGCGCTCGGTCATCCACGAAGCCAATGCGCAGGGCATCGCGGATGTTGTTGCACAGCAATTTGAAGTGGCCCGGGTCGTTACAGACGCAGGCATGGTGCCGATTGTCGAGCCTGAAGTAAACATCCATTCGGAAACCAAAGCCGAGGCCGAAGACATCTTGAAATCAGAAATCCTGAAGAACCTCGATCAATTGGCCGAGGGGCAGGAGGTGATGCTGAAGCTTACCATTCCAAGTCAGGCCAACTTGTATGACGAGGTAGCCGACCACCCACGTGTCCTGCGCGTGGTTGCGCTGTCGGGTGGATATTCGACCGAGCAGGCTTGTGACCTGCTTGGCAAGAACAGCAAGATGATCGCGTCTTTCTCTCGCGCGCTGACTGAAGGCTTGTCCAAGCAACAATCCGATGCGGAATTCAATGCAGCGCTCGGAAGCAACATTGACAATATCTACCGCGCCTCGATCTGATCGCAGGAGATTTTATTCTGGCTTGATGAAATCGCGGCGCATTTGCGTCGCTTTTTCGCGCATGGCACATCCGACTGCGTGATCATTAATCAACCCCATGGCCTGCATGAAGGCAAACACGGTCGTAGGACCGACGAATTTCCAGCCGCGTTTTTTCAGATCTTTCGACATCGCAATGGATTCTGCCGAAGTGGATGCGCTTTGCGGGGCAAGTGGCGTCTCAGGCTCGTACCTCCAGACATACGCTGCCAATGATCCTTCAGCTGCGATTAGGTCCTGCACGCGACCGGCGTTATTGATCACGGCTTCGATCTTGCCGCGGTGACGTACGATGCCTTTGTCGTCCAGAAGACGATTGATATCTGCATCAGAAAACTCTGCTATCTTGTTGAAATCAAAGTTTCTAAACGCTGCTCTGAAATTCTCGCGTTTTGACAGAATGGTGCGCCAGCTCAGGCCTGACTGAAAGCTTTCAAGGCATAGTTTTTCAAACAACCGTCTGTCGTCGGAAACGGGATATCCCCATTCGTTGTCATGATAGTCGAAGAATTCAGGGGCGGCGTTGCACCACGCGCACCGAGGCTTTCCATCTGGGCCCGTTGCCAAATCGCTCATGAATGTACCCTTTTTGTTCCCCGCGAGGATAAGCGACGCGATTGGCTGAAATCAAGCAATCATTCAGTTTGACGATACCAATTCAGAATGAAAACGCGAATGGCCGAAGCTAACCCGGTTTCAGGATCACGTTTTGCATCAATATTTGCCGCCAGAACATTGATTGGAATATCTTTTTTCCGCGCAATGTCACGGAGTGCCTGCCAGAATTCATCCTCAAGCGAAACGGATGTTCGATGACCTTGCAAGGTCAGGGAGCGTTTGACAGGCCGCCCGCTCATTCGTCGACCTTGTGACCGTCGAGGTCGCGGCGCTGGCGCATTTGCTCCAGCTTTACCACAGCTTTCTCGGATTTGGTCTGTCCGTGTTTCGCAGCGTTTGCATCTGCACGGGCCTTCTTTTCGGCCCGCGCTTTCTCTTTTCGATACCGGTTCAGGTTGACCGGCTTGCCCATCAGTTCTTGGGCCCGATCATCTTCTCTGGGCGGACAACTGCATCGAAGGTTTCTTCGTCGACAAAGCCCAGCGCAATTGCTTCTTCCTTGAGAGTCGTGCCATTCTTGTGCGCCGTCTTTGCGACGGTTGTGGCGTTGTCATACCCAATGGTGGGGGCCAGAGCTGTCACCAGCATTAACGACTCTTTCATCAGTTTATCGATGCGCGGTTCATTGGCTTTGATGCCTAGTAGCATCCGTTCGGTAAAGCTGTCGGTCGCATCACCCAACAGTTGGATGGATTGCAACAGGTTATACGACATCATTGGGTTATAGACATTCAGTTGGAAATGTCCTTGCGAGCCAGCAAACTTCATTGCTGCGTCATTGCCCATCACGTGCGCGGCCACTTGTGTCAACGCTTCGGCCTGGGTCGGATTGACTTTGCCAGGCATGATAGACGAGCCGGGTTCGTTCTCGGGCAGGATAAGTTCACCTAGGCCCGAGCGGGGTCCCGAACCTAACAGACGAATATCATTTGCGATTTTATAGCAGGATCCGGCGATCGTGGCCAAAGCACCGGACAGGAAGACCATGGCGTCATGAGCGGCCAACGCTTCGAATTTGTTCGGTGCAGTAACGAAGGGAAGGCCGGTGATTTCGGCCATATTCTTGGCGACAGCCTCGTCCCAACCGTCATGAGTATTCAATCCAGTACCAACGGCGGTGCCACCTTGTGCCAGTTCATAAATGCCGGGCATCGAGGCTTCGACCCGCGCAATCCCCTGACGAATCTGATGCGCGTAACCGCCGAATTCCTGTTCCAGTGTCAGTGGGGTGGCGTCCTGTGTGTGGGTGCGACCGATCTTGATGATCCCGGCGAACTCTCTCGCCTTGGCCTCCAGCGCGGACGCAAATTTCTCGAGCCCTGGCATCAGCACATCTCGTACACTCATTGCGGTGGCGATGTGCATAGCAGTAGGAAAGGTATCGTTCGAGGACTGACCCATGTTGCAATGATCGTTCGGATGCACTGGCTCTTTCGAGCCGATCACGCCACCCAAAATCTCGATCGCGCGGTTTGCGATGACCTCGTTCGAGTTCATGTTGGATTGAGTACCCGATCCGGTTTGCCAGACGACCAAGGGGAAGTTGTCATCAAACTTACCCTCGAATACTTCTCCTGCGGCCTGAATAATCGCGTCAGCGATCTTATCATCCAACTTGCCCGTCGCCTTGTTTTCCATTGCGCAGGCCTGCTTGATCACGCCCAGCGCACGCACAATTGCGACGGGTTGTTTTTCCCACCCGATTGGGAAGTTCATGATCGAGCGTTGTGTTTGTGCGCCCCAGTATTTGTCGGCGGGCACCTCAAGAGGGCCAAAGCTGTCGGATTCGGTACGGGTTTTAGACATCGGTCGCTCCGGTCTGGTATGCAGTCGTATGCCGTTTAACCGCAGCGGGGCTGAGGCGCAATCGGCCAGTTGAGCGCACCATAAACCTAGGCCGGACAAAGGTATAGACGAAGCGCCGCACCAATTAATTTCTGTTAGCGAAAACAGTGCCATTGTGCGCAGACGGACTAAAGTTAGAATGTAGTTACATAGAGGACGGAGTCAGCCATGCGAGTATCATTTATGAACAGACCCCTGCATGCGGTTGCGTTGGCGTTTGCCGCATGTATCTGGCTGGCCGCATCTTTACAGCAAGCCAACGCGACCAACATTGAGCCTTTTGTCGGCGATTATACTGGATCTGCCGAAGTTATTGACGCCGATGGTACTTCGACGCCTCGGGATATGAGTGTTTCAATCCATGAGATTAAAGGTGGTTTCAACGTAAGTTGGACCACCACGACCTACAAAGCAGATGGGCGCATCAAGGATGAGAAATATTCGGTTGATTTTCAAAGCTCGGATCGTGCGGATGTTTATTCTGCCGCGATGAAACGCAACGTGTTCGGGCACGAGGTGCCGCTTGACCCGATGAAAGGTGAACCATTTGTCTGGGGCAGGATTGAAGGCGACACTCTGACTGTATTTTCGTTGTTCATCGCAGAAAATGGGGGCTACGAGTTGCAACAGTTTGACCGGACCTTGGCAGATGGCGGTCTGGATTTGTCATTTTCGAGGTTCCGGGACGGAGTCAAATCACGCTCGGTCGAGACATTTTTGAAAAAGAAGTAAACCCCGCATAAAGCGGGGCTTTATCTGATCACTTGCGGAAGCTATCCAGCGAAACAACATCCGCATCATGGTGCTGTGGTTCCGGTTCTTCCGCTTCCAGTTCGATTGGGGCTTCATCCGCCACAAAGACTTCGTCGTCCTCATCCTCGGGGCTTTCAAAGCGCAAGCCAAACTCGACCGAAGGATCAACGAAGGTTTTTATTGCCATATACGGTATGTACAGCGGCTCAGGCGCATCGCCGAAATTCAGGGTGATCGAAAATCCTTCTTCACCGACTTCGAGATTCTCGAACCAATGCTGCATGACGATCGTCATTTCACCGGGATACCGCTCTCGTAGCCAGTCAGCCAGTTCAACGCCTTCATATCGTGTATCTAAGGTGATGAAGAAATGATGTGCTCCGGGCAGGCCAGTCTTGGACACATCCGTCAGGACGGTCTTGATCAGGCCCCGCATGGCCGTGTGCATCAGATTCCCGTAGTCGATGTCTTGCGACATGTTTGATCCTCGAAAGTGGTTATTACCAGCATAGTTCATTCGGACGGAAACGAAAGGCCGTGCTGGGCTGTATTGATCACAAAAACTGCAACCCGATCCCGGCCAGAACCATAATTCCTAATGTGGTCGCTAAACCGGATTTCATACGGAAAATCAACAGGCCAGCTAGCACCGTAAGAACAAGCGCCCTGATATCGAGCGTAGCAGGATCGGGCAGGGGGATTGACACAGGTCCCAATGACCAACCGGGGAGAGAGCCAAACAGAACGTTCAACCCAAACCACACGGAGAGGTTGAGAATCACTCCGACAACCGCAGCCGTGATGCCGTGCATAGCGGCCCCAAGCCGAGGGCGTGCTGCAATTCTGTCCAGTTGTGGCGCTGCGAGGAAGATCCAGAGGAAGCAAGGAACAAATGTCGCCCATAAAGCGACAACTCCGGCCGCCAGCGCAAGTGATGGCCCTCCGGCAACCTGTCCAGTCAGCATCGCCACAAATTGCGTCACAAGGATTAGAGGTCCCGGCGTGGTTTCGGCCAGGCCAAGCGCGTCGATCATCTGATCCGTGCTGATCCATTGGTATGTGTCCACAACGGTCTGGGTCATATAGGCCAGCACCGCATAAGCTCCTCCAAAGGTGACGACGGCAAGACGGGCAAAAAACCAACCCAAATCGGTGAGTAATTCTTGCCCTGACAATTGCAAGAAAAACAGAGGCCCCAGCCACAATATGAGCCAGAATACTGCCGTTTGAACGGGTTTACCTAATGCCGGGCTTGCCTGGACGGCTGTAGGAGCTTGGCCTTTGGACGTGGCAAAGCCCCAAAGGGCCGCGCAGAAAATGATCAGAGGGAATGGCAGGTTGAACAGAAATATTCCAAGAAACGCGAGCCCGGCGATCATCTGATGTTCGGTATCGGTCAACGCCTTTTTCGACAGATTACGCAAGGCTTGAAGAACGATGATAATGACGGTGGCTTTGATGCCCAAAAACCCCGCCTGAACCAGTGGCAATGTACCATACGCTGCATACAGCGCTACAAGTATTGCAATGACCAGCGCCCCGGGCAGGACAAACAAGCCACCTGCAATCAAGCCTCCGGTCACACCACGCAATCGCCAACCCGCGTATGTTGCCAGCTGCATGGCCTCGGGTCCCGGCAATAACATGCATAACGAAAGCGCGCGTAGATAGGTTTGCTCGTCCAGCCAGGGGCGTTTCTCGACGAGTTCCTGATGCATCAGTGAAATCTGCGCCGCTGGCCCACCAAAGGACAAAAGCCCAATACGCCCGAAAACGCTGAACAACTCACGGTACGATGGTGTCATTTCCCGTGACCTGCTGGCCAGTCATGTGTTTCACCAGATCCATCCCGCGCCCATCGATAAAGCGCATCGTAGATATGTAGACCAGCCTCCAGTTGTTGCTGATCGTCCCGATATTGGCGCGACAGTCCGACCGATATTGCCAATAATCCAGCAGCTTCAGGGGCTAAATCGTGCTTGTTGGTGTCTGCAGCGCGTATGATGGTGGCCAATCGGTCCATTGGTTCTGAATGCAGGTTGAACACGTCCAGCATGGTATCGAAGGTGCATTTCTCACCGCGATGGCTCCAGTCGACACCTTCAACGTCAAAGGGGGTGGCGCCGAAATGCTCCGCCACTCCCTGTATTTCGGCAGGCGCCACAAAAAGGAAGCGCGCTTGAGTGTCGACAAACCTTCGGATTAACCAAGGGCACGCAATGCGATCAATCTTGGGGCGATGTCGTGTCACCCAAATCGTACCGCCCTGGACAATCTCAGGCAGGGCAGAAACAGGCACGGAGGGTGCCCCAGGCAGATCGCGCCAGGCAAACATGCCGCCCTCAAGATATTCGGACATTACGCCTTCGGATTGCAGCCAAGAAACGACACCTTGGCTTAGTTTCCTGCCTTTTTGACAAATCACAACAGAAGAGCGATCTCCGATCCTTTCTCTGATTTTGTCAACATCTTTGAAGGAACGACGAATAGCGCTCGGAACAAGCACAGGGTCGTCCGCAAAATCCGCCTCGGTTCGCACGTCGATAAGGACAGGCGCCTTGGGTGTACCGATTAAGCGAAGCAGTTGTCGGGGTGTTATTGCATTGGGGGCAGCCATTGCATGTTTCCTTGTGGCTTTGGATACATGCGAACTTGGGCTGCCGCCTCACGGGGTGTTCGCAAGCTTACCCCTTGAACCTCTGCTATCGCGTGGATGCGGTAGGGGTCAAGCTTGCGGTTGTGGTTTAACCGACCCAGTCCAACCTTTGCCCAGTCATGCAAACCGGAAGCGTATCCTGCGGGAACTGCCCAAGCTGCTCAAAGAGTGAAATGAAATCGAACTGATTATACGCCTCGACCATTTTCTCGCCTTTGAATCGGGCCATGACTTGCCCGGTAACCTCTAATGGTGCGCCGTTGTCAGCCCGAAAAGTACGGACATGAAGAACTCCGGACACCCAATCACCGTTTTCAATGATTTTGGGGAGGTCGACCTTGATTTCGCCCAGCACATGTCGGAAGGCCATGACCAGATCGCGAAAATCATCGGCTCCAACTTGCATTTCAGGTATCAACCCCTCGGCCATGGCGTCTGGTGCAAAAAACTGATCGATTGCGTCGGTATTGCCCTGTTCCCAAACCTCAGAATACCACGCCCTAAGCCTGTCAGAATTCGTCATCTTAACCCTCCTGTCGCCTGGACAGAAATGTGGGATAAACAAGTGAATAAATCCTGAATCTCTGATGAGCTATGAGCAATAAACAGACATAACAGGGAAAATGCAGGTTTCTGTTGCCAGGTACCTGCGAACCCCGCCTTACGCGGCTAGGCGCAAGGGCTTAAGTTTCGGTCTTGCTACTGCTTACACAGCAACTGCAACCGGAGCACGATTGTCGTTTGCAATTGTACTATTTTCGCCGGTAACGGTGGCAGACAGCCGAGACAAAGCTAACCCCTTTAGACGTTCGTCGATCCTGTTTCGGCCCCATGGTCCTCAAACGAAGGATGTTGGTGGAGCCGCCGGGTACCGCCCCCGGGTCCGATCCGCTTATTACGAGCGCGTTTATGTCCATAGTCCCGAAGGACCTCTCTTATATAGGTGAGGTGACGATGGGATGCAAACTCGGAATCTGGGCTATGGGGTGGTTTGGTTTCAATGGGTTAGGATGCTCTGTTCATGTTTGCCAGAATAAGCCAGATGGCGAGAACAAGTTCGATTCCACCAAAAATCATTGCTTTCGCCAAAGGTGGATGATCGAGAGCAACAGAAACGAATCTGCCAAGTGCCGCACCAGAATAGACTATCCCCAGCATCACATAAGCCATCGGATTGTTAAGCCACAGCACTGCAGCGCCGGTGACGACAAACAGCCCACCAACCGAGGCGCGCATTTCACTGAGACCCATGGTGCTTTTGGTCGGGACCAGATCCAATGCGTTAGCAGTATGCGCAGGCGCCAGGAAGCCAAATAAACCGAATGCTATTGTCAGCAAAGCGGCAACTACATTGAGGATAGTGATCATTTCCACCTCATAATTCGTTTTCAAACCCCTGTTATAAAATCATTTAGATCAGGCCGGTTTGCGTTTTTTCTGGGCAACATCTTGCGCCAGTTGCCGAGTATAGCTCTCAAGCTGAACCAGCGCCGCATCAACCTTTTCAGCGTCACGCGCCTCTAAGGCATTGGCGATGTTGGTGTGCAACGCGATGATTTCTTCCCGCGAACGAGCGGTGAAGGTGATCATGTTCATTAATGGCTGCATCGCCTCGACAGCGCCAGCCAGCTGGTAGGACAAGACCGGATTGCCAGCGCCATCGACCAGCGCTCGATGGAAGGCAACATCTGAGGCGCAGAATGCTTCGTCAGTCAGACCGGGCTGTGCCTGCCGAAAGATCTCGGCCCGCATTGTCGCAAGCTGATCTGCCGTTCGACGTTGCGCAGACAGGGACGCACAGGCTCGTTCCAACGCGTACCGTGCCTCGCACGCAGTGTCGAAACTGACCGCGTTCATCGACAGTAATAGCGTTGAGGTCGTAACCTGTTGAGAATAAGCGCCTTCAAAGCTTAGTCGATTTACAAACGCGCCCCCTGTGGCCCCACGTTGTGTACGGATCAGAGATTGTGCCGCCAAGCGTTTCAAAGCTTCGCGAACAGTCGGGCGCGAGACATTGAATTGCTCGGCAAGTTCAGATTCGGAGGGCAAGCGTTCATCGACGATGAGCTGCCCCGATATGATGGCATCCCGGATCGCTTGGGCAATTTGAGCCGATAGATCGGCAGAGCTTTGGGGGTCAATCTTCATGGTCGCTTGGATCAAAAGTAAATTTTTATTTGTCTGACATTTAAAAGTCTGACATTTGAAAAGCAAGAGAGTTGAGTCGGGAGAGGCAAGTGAGTCGCTCAGTTTTCCGCAGCGCGCTTTGGTTGGGCTTCTACATCGCGATCCTTTGGGCGTGGTGGATGATGGTCTCGATGAGCCGCGATATGGATTTGGACTGGATCGGGCGGCCCGGCCCGATGGGACAGGCCATGGCGGCGATGGACCCGCGCATGGATATGTATATGCCCATGGCCGAGTTTCGCCCGCTGTTCTCGATGTGGGCAATCATGATGGCGGCAATGATGCTGCCAACACTAGTCCCCACATTGCGCAGTTACGATGATCTGATCCGCAGCGCGAATGGCACGCGGGCAGGGTGGCTGGGCGTTCTATCCGGGTACTTCATAGTTTGGGTGGGTTTTGCTGCGTTGATCACCGGCCTGCAGCTGGCACTGCTGTTCGGAGGTGCGGTTGATATGCTGGGCATCGCCAAATCGCCCTACTTGGCTGCAGGCCTGCTTATGGCAGTGGGCGCGTTCCAATTCACCCGTGCAAAAGAGGTCTGCCATGGCGTTTGTCATGCGCCCATGATGTATTTTCTGGGACATTGGAAAGCGGGTTTCTCAGGCGGCCTGCGCATGGGCCTTGGGTTGGGTGCATTTTGCGTTGGCTGTTGCTGGGGCTTCATGGCTCTGGGCTTTGTGGGCGGCGTCATGAGCCTGCTGTGGATGGGGCTGGCGACGCTGTTCATGGTTTTGGAAAAACTACCCCAAATCGGACACGTAGTGACCCGGCCGATGGGGTTCATCTTAATAGCGGGCGGTCTGGCACTGCTCGTACATCACATTACTTACGGAGGATAGGTCTATGGCTAAGAACAGAAAACCGGATGCGGATAAGCTGCCGGTCAGTCAGAGAATTGACAGCCGAATGCCCAATCCCAAGCGCCGAGAGATGAGCCCGACCGACTGGGCAGTCAAGGGTGAACTGATCCTGAACTGCTCCTGCGATGTGTTTTGTCCTTGCGTCGTCTCGCTAGGCGCACACCCTCCGACCGAAGGACATTGCCATGCGTGGATGGGAATCGTGATCGACGAAGGGCACTATGAAGGCGAGGACCTGTCAGGTCTCAACGTCGGGCTGTTGGTTGATATCCCCGGGCGCATGGGAGAGGGCCAGTGGAAAGTCGCGGCTTACGTCGACGAACGCGCCAGTGGGAAGGCCTATAACGGGTTGCTGCAAATATTCAGCGGGCAGGCAGGCGGCACTACCGGTCTGTTCACCATGTTGGTTAGTGAAATCATCGGGGCAGAGCGTGCACCGGTTCAAATCGAGCGAGATGGGACAAAGCGCCGGATCATGATCGGGCGGAAAATTCAAGGCGAGATCGAGATGCTGGCTGGTAAAGACCCTGAGCATCCAGTGATGGTTTCAAACTCGAAATATTGGATGGGCCCGGACATCATCGTGGCCAGAGGAACGAAATCCAAGGTACGTGATTACGGTCGCGTCTGGGACTTTGGCGGGAAATCAGCGGAGATTTGCCCCATCGACTGGCACGGGCCAAAGTAATGATCACCGGTGCCTATGCCCGTGAGTTGGCGCGTTATAGTCGATGGGAGAACAGTCAGTTAAAGGGTTTTCTTAAGACTCTTTCCGACGAAGAACTGACGCGGAAACGGGGCGCCTTTTTCGGTTCAATCATGGGAACAGCCAATCACCTGCTTTGGGGGGACTGGATCTGGATCTCACGGTTCGACAAAGGCCCTGGACCAGGCGGTGGCATCCCAGAGAGCGTGTCAATCTGCGCTGGTTTGTCCGACTGGTTGCCGCTGCGGGATACCATTGACGATCGGATTACTAGGTGGAGCGAAACGTTGGGAGACGACGAACTTACGGGCCCGTTCACATGGTATTCCGCTGCAAAAGAAGACGATGTAACAAAGCCTTATGCGCAATGCATCATTCACATGTTCAATCACCAGACTCATCATCGCGGACAATTGCACCAAATGCTGAGCGAGGCAGGCTCTGATGCGCCTGTGAGCGATCTTGTCTTTCTGCCAGAGGATTTCTGACATGGCAGTCATTACACCGAACCGACGCGTGCGCAAAACCCCGTTTACTCCGGGTGTCGAAGCCGAAGGGGTTAAGGGATACACTGTCTATAATCACATGCTTCTGCCTACAGTCTTCGAAAGTGTCGAGGCTGATGCTGCGCATCTGAAAAAGCATGTGCAGGTGTGGGATGTCTCGTGTGAGAGACAGGTTCTGATCAAAGGCCCGGACGCGCTGCGACTGATGAAAATGCTCAGCCCGCGCGATATGGACAAGATGCAGGCAGATCAGTGTTATTATGTGCCGATCGTTGACCAAAATGGCGGTATGCTGAATGACCCGGTGGCGATCAAACTGGCAGATGACCATTACTGGCTTTCCGTCGCTGATGGAGATCTTTGGCAATTTGCTCTGGGCATCGTGCTTGCCCTGGAGCTGGATGTCGAAGTTTCCGAACCAGACGTGTCTCCGCTAGCTGTTCAAGGCCCCAGGTCAGATGATCTGATGGCACGGGTATTTGGAGAAGATGTCAGGGACATAAAATTCTTCCGATACAAGAGGTTGCCCTTCGAAGATACATCGTTTGTCATCGCCCGATCCGGCTGGTCGAAACAAAGTGGGTTCGAGATCTATGTCGAAGGGGCGGATTACGGAATGCCGCTTTGGGATACGTTGTTCGCAAATGGTCGCGACCTGAATGTACGAGCGGGTTGCCCCAACGGAATTGAACGGATCGAAAGCGGCCTATTGAGTTTTGGGTCGGATATGCGACGCGAGAACACTCCTTATGAATGCGGGCTTGAGCGCTTTTGCAATTCTCCGCTGGATTACATCGGTAAGGCCGCTTTGGCGGATCACGCGGAAAACGGGCCGCCCAGACAAATCCGTCCGCTGACTATCGAGGGCGAGATCGGCCCGTGCACCGAATCCTGGCCTTTGATGGCTGAGGGTCGTCAGGTGGGGCAAGTGGCCTCTGCTGCATATTCGCCCGAGTTCGAGGTGAACGTCGCCATAGGGATGGTGGACCGGTCGCATTGGGCACCCGGCACACGGATCGAGTTGATGACTGAACACGGTATGCGATGGGCCGTCGTACAAGAGAAATTCTGGCGCTGAGCCCTGTATCTGAGGACATGCCCATACGGGCAACTAAAGGAGTAAGTTTATGTTTAATTCACTCGTCGTTGAAAAAGATGAAGAAAGTGGCCTCGCAAGCGCCTCGGTAAAACAGATATCTCTGGATGATTTGCCGGATGGAGAAGTGACTGTTGCTGTCGAATATTCAACGGTTAACTACAAAGACGGGCTGTGTATGTCGCCAAAGGGTGGCGGCTTGGTGCGGAGTTATCCGCATATCCCGGGTATCGATTATGCGGGCACCGTCGAGCAATCCTCTGATGATCGCTATAAACCCGGTGACAAAGTCGTTTTGACGGGCTGGCGCGTGGGTGAGGCGCATTGGGGCGGGTATTCTCAGAAAGCGAATGCCCGTGCAGATTGGCTGGTTCCTTTGCCGCAGGGTTTGGATACGCGACAGGCGATGGCGGTTGGCACCGCAGGATTTACGGCCATGTTAGCCGTCATGGCGCTGGAAGATCATGGAATGCAGCCGGGCCATGGCCCGGTGCTAGTCACGGGTGCCGCAGGCGGCGTAGGTTCGGTCGCCACTGCCATTCTGGCTCATCTGGGATATGAGGTCGCAGCAGTAACCGGTCGCCCGGATACCGCTGACTACCTGAAGTCTTTGGGTGCAACCACAATTGTTCCGCGCGACGAATTGAACGAAACCACCAAGCGTCCGCTGGAAAGTGAAACCTGGTCCGGGTGTGTTGACGCAGTGGGTGGCGCCATGCTCGCCCGCGTATTGGGTCAGATGAAATATGGGGCATCAGTTGCTGCCGTTGGACTTGCCGGAGGTGCGGGTTTGCCTGCGACTGTGATCCCATTCCTACTGCGTGGCGTGAATCTGTTGGGTATCGACAGCGTCATGCAGCCCTATGACAACCGTGTTCGCGCTTGGCAGCGTATTGCTACCGATCTGCCCATGGAAAAGCTTGAGGCCATGATTCACCCAGCAACACTGTCTGATCTGCCGCAATTGGGCGCGGATATTCTGCAGGGACAAGTCAAAGGTCGCGTCGTAGTCGATGTGAACACCTGATATTGATTGTACCAAGAAGAATCCGACCGAATTCAGTGTTCGGTCGGTCCCTTGGTCGCGATTGGGGCCGGAATGCCGGAAACAGTTCTGGTCATTGCCACAATTCATCCGCATGATTGCTATACATCCCAATTGTGATGGCTTAAGACCCATCCAAACATCACCTGAAGACGGGGAGTGAGCAGCATGTCTGATGATTTCGTACTCGACACCGATGATCTGAAACGCCGTATGGACGGCGCAATGGCCAACCTCAGAACCGAATTCGCTTCATTGCGGACCGGGCGCGCGTCGGCCTCGATGCTTGAGCCCGTGATGGTTGACGCGTATGGCTCGATGACTCCGATCAATCAGGTCGGCACCGTAAACGTCCCCGAACCACGTATGGTTACCGTAAATGTCTGGGATAAAGGTCTTGTGGGCAAAGTTGAAAAAGCAATTCGTGAAAGCGGGCTTGGCATCAATCCACAGCTGAATGGCACGATCATCATGCTGCCGATTCCTGAGTTGAACGAGGAACGCCGGCGTGAATTGGGCAAGGTTGCAGGCCAATACGCCGAAAGCGCGCGTGTTTCGATCCGGAACGTGCGCCGCGACGGTATGGACCAGATCAAGAAAGCCAAAGCCGATGGCATGTCCGAGGATGATCAGAAATTCTGGGAGGTAGAAGTGCAGGAGCTGACCGACACGATGATCAAATCCGTCGATGAGGCACTTGAGACCAAGCAAGCCGAGATTATGCAGGTCTGAGACTCGGTCATGCCAAAGGATCCCGATAACGCTTTGCAAACCGGTCCGCGCCATGTGGCCATTATCATGGACGGCAATGGTCGATGGGCTCAGGCACGGGGACGGCCTCGGTTGTTTGGCCATCACGCAGGCGCGCGGCGTGTTCGTGAGGTGGTCGAGGCCTGCCCAGGGCTCGGGATCAAATATCTGACGATCTTTGCGTTTTCGACAGAAAACTGGAAGCGTACGCAGGTGGAGGTTGCAGGCCTCATGAGCCTGTTCCGACGCTATATTGTCAAAGAAACCAATACGCTAAAGAACAATGGTATCCGGGTGCGATTTATCGGTGACCGCGTACGTTTGGATGCCAAACTTACCGAGCTGATGGATACGCTTGAACGTGAAACGCAGGATAATGATCTGGTTCATCTGACAGTCGCCTTGAACTATGGCGGTCGAGATGAGGTTGCTCGCGCAACCAAACGTTTGGCGCGTGACGTGGCCGAAGGTGTTTTGCGTCCCGAAGATGTGGACGAGGAAACTCTGCCCAAATATCTGGACACGCGGGTTCTGCCGGACCCTGATCTGGTAATCCGTACCAGTGGTGAAGCCCGAATTTCGAATTTCTTGCTCTGGCAATCTGCCTACTCAGAGTATGAATTCATAGATACATTGTGGCCCGACTTTACTGCTGCCGAGTTGGAACGTTTATGCCTGAACTATGGATCGCGTGAACGGCGATTTGGGGCGGTTCCGGCATGAGTGATGGCCGATGGTCTGATCTGACCGCTCGGGTTTTGTCAGCGTCCGTGTTGGTCCTCATAGCGGCCATCATGGTGTGGCTGGGTGGACTTTGGTTCGAGGCATTTATTGCCACTGCGTGCGGGCTCATGACGTGGGAGCTGGTGCGGATTGTAGACCCTCAGCAACGAGGTGTCGCGATTCAGCTTGCGATATTGACCGGTTTCGCCGTCGTTCTGAGTTACCATTTGCCGCCGCTGTATAAAATTCCATTTTTGTTGGCACCTGCTTTGGTTGGCGCGGGTCAAATCAAGTGTGCGCGTGGTACCTACGCGCTTTTTGCGATCTGGATAGCAACTTCGGGGTTGGGCTTTATCTCGATACGCGAAAGCTTGGGGTTTGGATGGATGGTGTGGCTGATCCTTGTTGTCATAGCGACGGATGTTGCCGGGTATTTTGTGGGCAAAACGCTTGGTGGACCTAAGTTTTGGCCAAAGGTCAGCCCCAAGAAAACATGGTCCGGAACAATAGGGGGATGGGTCGCCGCAGGAATAGTTGGTGCATTATTTGCGTTCTACGCGGGTTTTGGTTTGGCTTTCGTAGTTGTATCGGTTCTCGCCTCGATGGCGAGCCAGATCGGCGATATCGTCGAAAGCTCAACAAAACGCAGGTTTGGAGTTAAGGACAGTTCGAACTTGTTACCCGGTCATGGTGGCTTTCTGGACCGGTTCGACGGGATGATGGGGGCCTCGGTCTTTGTCCTGTTGGCAGGGTTGCTTTATGCACCCGGAGGCATGTGATGCGAAAGGTATCGATATTCGGCGCGACGGGATCGATCGGGCAGAACACGCTTGATCTGATTTCGAGGGATCCGAATGCCTATGATGTCGTCGCACTGACAGGTGGCGGCAATATTTCGAAATTGGCGCAAGATTCGGTCCGTCTGGGCGCAGATATTGCTGTCACCGCGTTTGATGACAGGTTGGATGACCTGCGTTCAGCCTTAGCCGGAAGCGGTGTTCAAGCGGCTGCAGGGCAGACGGCTTTGATCGAGGCAGGTGCGCGCCCTGCAGATTGGATTATGTCAGCGATTGTCGGCGCTGCAGGGCTTGCTCCGGGGATCGAAGCCCTTAAGCAAGGCGCGACGCTTGCGCTGGCGAACAAGGAAACGCTGGTATGTGCAGGACCTTTGGTGCTGGAGACTGCTCGGAATTACGGCGCAAGGCTTCTTCCTGTCGATAGTGAGCATTCGGCAGTCTTTCAGGCCCTTGTTGGCGAAGACATGGCAAGTGTCGAGCGGATCATTATCACGGCAAGCGGTGGCGCATTTCGGGATTGGCCGCTGAGTGATCTGGCGAACGCAACTGTCGAACAAGCGTCAAGCCATCCGAATTGGAACATGGGGCAGCGAATTACAATCGACAGCGCTTCGATGTTCAATAAAGCGCTGGAAGTCATAGAAACAAAAGAATATTTCGGCATTCAGCCCTCTGAAATCGAAGTTCTGTTGCACCCCGAATCTATTGTTCATGCGATGGTTGGGTATCGGGATGGTGCCTTGATGGCACACTTGGGTGCACCCGATATGCGCCATGCCATCGGATACGCATTGCACTGGCCCGAGCGGCTCGATCTACCTGTCGCAAGGCTTGATCTGGCTCAATTGGGGCAATTGAGCTTTAGCGCTCCGGATGAGGCCCGGTATCCTGCGTTGCGTCTTGCACGCGAAGTAATGCAACGCGGAGGATTGTCGGGTGCGATCTTCAATGCCGCAAAAGAGCGCGCGCTGGACCACTTTATCGCCCGTAGAATTCGGTTTCTGGATATGGCTGACGCAGTTTCGTCGGTTTTAGAGCGATTTGAGGCGACAGATGGCCTTATTGATGCTCCGTCGACTCTTGATAATGTACAGCAAACGGACCATCTCGCACGTAAGTGGGTCGATGAAACCGTATTGGAACGAGCAGGATAATACCTTTGGACATACTCTCTTTGATCCCGCAATTCGGCAATCTTCTCTATACGATAGTTGCCTTTGTTATTGCGCTTTCAGTAATTGTCGCTGTGCATGAATACGGTCATTATATTGTCGGGCGCTGGTCGGGCATTCATGCCGAAGTGTTTTCGATCGGCTTCGGTCCGGTTCTGTGGAGCCGGGTAGATAAGCGCGGCACACGGTGGCAGGTCGCGTTGCTTCCATTTGGCGGATACGTCAAGTTTTTGGGGGATGCCAACGCTGCGTCTGGCAAAGATACGGATGCGATGAACGAAATAGTCGAGCAGAGCCCGGAAGAATTGCGTCGAACGATGCATGGGGCACCGCTATGGGCACGTACCGCCACTGTGGCGGCTGGGCCTATGTTCAACTTCGCGATGTCGATCCTGGTTTTTGGATTTGTGTACTGGTCGCAAGGCGTATCACGAGAACCTTTGACAGTCGGTTCCTTGCAACCGCTCCCCGGAGTCGAGCAGGGGTTGCTTGAAGGGGACGAAATTGTTGCGATTGCAGGCGTGCCGACACCGGATTTTGATAATGCAGGCAGTTGGTCGGACTTCGTTGATGCTCTGCCCGTACAGCCTGAACTGGACTATACTGTAATCCGGGACGGTGAGACCATCGATGTTTCTGCCCCGTGGCTGTTTCCAGCGTTGATCCAGCAGGTTACACCACGCAGCGCTGCAATGGACATACAATTGCAGCAGGGCGATGTAATTACAGCGGTCGATGGCGACCCGATTTTCAATTTCGAACAATTGAAAGAACGTGTCGAAAGCTCGGACGGGCGCGTGTTGCTTCTGGACGTTTGGCGCAATGGAACCGAGCTTGAATTTGCTCTGGCCCCCAGACGTACTGACGAGCCGAAAGCAGATGGTGGTTTTGTGACCCATTGGCGGATCGGGATCGTTCGGGGGATGATGTTCGAACCTCAGACTGTTCCCGCCGGCATCTGGGATTCCGTAAAAACCGGTTTTGCCCAGACCGGACGCATTATCGAAGGGTCATTGTCCGGTATGTGGCACATGATCACGGGGGCAATCAGCACGTGCAATATATCCGGCCCGATCGGGATTGCGGAAACCTCTGGCGCGATGGCCAGTCAAGGTGCACAGAATTTCATCTTCTTTATCGCGGTACTTTCTACGGCGGTTGGGCTGCTGAACTTGTTCCCGATCCCAGCGCTTGATGGCGGACACTTGTTGTTTTACGCCTACGAAGCTGTCTCGGGCAAACCACCCAGTGACAATGCCCTGCGGATTTTGATGGGGATTGGGATAACGCTGATCCTTTCGTTGATGATCTTCTCTGTCAGCAATGACCTGTTCTGCTGAATAAGGTGTGACAGGCACCGTTTGGACGCAATATTGCCGCAATTGAAGCTTATCTTCATTAGTGTAATTCGATGAGCGGGCTAGAGAGCGATGACCGAAGCGTTGCAGAGATCTTACAAAAGCGTCAGCGTCCTTTTTCAGTTGAACTGGGATGTATTACTTAGCTTTGGCGTAACCGCCCTGGCATTGGCTGTAGGTGGATATATCGTCGGTTTGTGATTCTTCAGACCAAGGCAATGAAAATGTAACGGCCCACCGGGCCGTTTTTTTGTGTTTGCTCTTTTGACATGGCTTCTCAATCCGGCTACTCAGCAACTACAGGCTGAGATTTCTGGGTAGTGATAAAAATGACTGATTGCAGGGGCACGAGCACATTCTGCGGCGCTCGAGGGCAGAAGACCAACATTTTGTGGCAGGCACTAACGCTCTTTTTTCTATTTGCTACACCGGGTTTGCTGGTATTACCGGATCCTGCTCAGGCGCAATCTTACACGATTAACCGCTTCGAGGTTGAAGGCAATCGACGGATCGAAACCTCGACAATCATCGCACGCACGGGAATCGAGCCAGGGCAAACTGTTAGCGCCGGACAGATAAATGATGCTTTTCAGCGTTTGCTTGACAGTGGTGTTTTTGAAACAGTCGAACTGACTCCTCGCGGAAACACACTGGTTATTGCGGTTGAAGAGTACCCGACGATTAATCAGATCAGCATTGAGGGGAACCGTCGCGTTAAGGATGACGTACTGCTCGAGGCGATCTCGTCTCAGACCCGCCGCGTCTTTACCCCGCAATTGGCAGAAGCCGACGCAGATTTGATCGCCGAGATCTATTCTGCGCAGGGCCGGGTGTCAGCAACGGTGATTCCACGCATCATCCGCCGAAATGACAATCGTGTGGATTTGGTTTTTGAGGTGGCCGAAGGCACCACCATCGAAGTTGAGCGCGTCAGCTTTGTTGGCAACCGTGCTTACTCCGACCGCCGCCTGCGTCGTGTGCTCGAGACCAAACAAGCAAATATTCTGCGGACTTTCCTGCGGGGCGACACGTTTATTGCTGATCGTATCGAATTCGATAAGCAGGTCATCCGCGATTTCTACCTTTCGCGCGGTTACATCGATTTCCGAGTAAACAGTGCCAATGTGGAATTCACGCGTGAACGGGATGCGTTTTTCCTGGTTATGAATATCACCGAAGGTCAGAGATTCGCCTTTGGTCAGATTTCAACTGTAAGCGAAATTCCTGGCGTCGATCCGGCACCCTATCAGGCAGCACTAAAGGTCAAGCCTGGTGTTATCTACTCGCCGACTTTGATTGAAAACTCGATTGCTCGACTTGAGCGTCTGGGTCTGAAACAGGGCGTTGATTTCTTGAGGGTTGAACCTCGGGTGACGCGCAACCCGCGTGATCTGACGCTGGATGTTCAGTTTGTCCTAACCCGCGGCCCGCGTATTTTTGTCGAACGCATCGACATCGAAGGCAATACCACAACACTTGACCGGGTGATCCGGAGGCAATTCGATACCGTGGAAGGTGACCCCTTCAATCCCCGAGAAATCCGTCAGAGCGCCGAACGTATTCGTGCGCTGGGCTTCTTCTCAACCGCTGATGTTGAAACCCGCGAAGGTACATCTCCAAGTCAGGTCATCGTTGATGTCGATGTTGAAGAACAACCAACCGGATCGCTTAGCCTGGGTGGTAGCTACTCGGTCTCGGACGGTTTCGGGATCGCCATTGGCCTGAACGAATCCAATTTCCTGGGCCGTGGCCAGAATCTAGGGATCACGCTTTCGACGGCTCAAGATTCTGAGCAGTATACAATTAACTTTACCGAACCTTATCTGCTGGGGCGGAAATTACGCTTTGATCTTGGGGTAGGTCTTGCAAGCACCAACTCAAGCTTTGCGAGTTACGACACCAAAACCGTCTTTTTTAATCCTCAGGTCAGCTATGCCATCGGCGAACTTTCAGCGCTGCGTTTGCGTTACGGCTGGAACCAAAGCGAAATGACCCAGCAGAGCAACGAGACCAATGGGGCGGTCATCGCTTCCGAAATTGCTCAGGGCAAAAGAACCAGCAGTTCGATTGGTGTTTCTTATGTGTACGACAGTCGATTGGGTGGCTTGAATCCCAATGCAGGCGTCTTGTTTGAGCTTGGCGTAGATGCAGCTGGATTGGGCGGCGACAACGAGTATATCAAGACCACAGCCCGCGCGATCGCTCAGAAACGCGTACTCAACGAGGAGGTCGTGCTACGGGCATCTCTGGAACTTGGCGCGCTCAACTGGACCGGGGATGATTTTAGCCGGACCATTGATCGATTTGTGCTTGGCCCGAACACGTTCCGTGGTTTCGAACCTGCCGGTCTTGGGCCGCGCGACCTTTCCAACGGTCAGGACGATGCCATCGGTGGTAACTATTATTGGGTTGCCCGGTTCGAGTCTGATTTCCCCTTAGGCTTGCCTGAAGAGCTCGGATTGCGGGGTGGTTTATTCTACGACGTAGGTAACCTTTACAACATCAACAACGTGGATACGTCGGGTGCCGATATCGTCGGAGCCAGCGGATCCATCCGCCATGTGGTAGGTGTCTCGGTTCTGTGGACAACGCCATTTGGTCCGCTGCGCTTCAACTTTTCACAAGCGCTGAAGAAAGAAGAGTTCGACAAGGAACAGAGCTTTGACCTGACCATTCAGGCACAGTTCTGATCCCAGATGTTGACTAAAGTTATGAATAATCTGCAGGGCCCGCTAAGGGCCCTGTGTGTTTGGGCGGCCCTGATGGCGCCAAGTCTATTGTTGGCGCAACAATTGGGCGTTCCGCAATCAGACGTACTTACCATTTCAAGTGAACGGCTATTTGCTGATTCTCGTTTCGGTCAGCGCATTTTTCGCGAGATTGAGGCCGAGAGCGCTCTGCTAGCGGATGAGAATGAGTTGATCGTGGCACAGCTCAGCAAAGAAGAGAAAGACCTGACGGACAAGCGCTCTGAAATGTCCGCCAGTGAATTTCGACCTTTGGCCGAGGCTTTCGATGAGAAAGTCCAGTCGCATCGGGATGGCCAACGAGCCAAACTGGATGCTTTGGCGCGGCACGGAGAAGAAGCACGCAATCAGTTCTTTGAGATGGCTCAACCTGTATTGATCGAACTTCTACGCGAATATGGGGCGTCGATTGTCATCGAGCGTTCAAATGTTGTTCTCAGCTCGGATGCGTCGGATATTACCGATACCGCAATTGCCCGGATTGACGCGGCAATTGGCGACGGGTCTGCACTTGAAGACGCTAATGACGAATAGGCTGGCTTGCCCTTAAGTACGCGTATTGCTAACCACGCTTGAAAGAGACATCCAAAACAGGACATCCGCACCATGACCACGGAAACCCAGAGCGCCGACATTCAGCTGATTCAGCGTATATTGCCGCATCGCTATCCGTTTTTGCTGGTCGACAAGGTCGTGGATATTGACGGCTATCAATCTGCAGTTGGCATCAAGAATGTCACTATGAACGAGCCGCATTTTCAGGGTCATTTTCCTGGCACGCCGATCATGCCCGGTGTGACCATTGTCGAAGCGATGGCGCAGACTGCAGGTGTCATGTTGGGTGTTGGTATGGACGTGATCGACAGTGAATTGCTGATCTATTTCATGAACATCGACAAATGCAAATTCCGCCGCAAAGTCGTGCCCGGTGACGTGCTTGAGATGCATGTCGAAACTGTGCGTGGC
Organism: Ruegeria sp. G2; assembly: GCF_056533505.1. NCBI lineage: Bacteria > Pseudomonadati > Pseudomonadota > Alphaproteobacteria > Rhodobacterales > Roseobacteraceae > Ruegeria > Ruegeria sp. G2. Next base: position 568,149 of record NZ_JBQFON010000001.1, read on the forward strand.
AAGAAAGGCGGCAAGATCTTCAAGTTCAGTGGTCGCGCGACCGTTGAGGGTGAGGTCGCCGCCGAAGCCGAATTTTCGGCCTATGTCGACTGGGACATGGAAAAGACAACATGAGCGGCATTCATCCCAGCGCCATTATCGAAGACGGTGCGCAGATCGGGCAGGGCTGCACGATTGGTCCGTTCTGCCATATCGGGCCGTCCGTCCGTCTAGGCGATCGGGTTGAGCTCAAGTCCCATGTGGTAGTCACCGGCGATACCTCAATTGGTGACGACACAGTGATCTTCAGCTTTGCTGTTGTCGGCGAAATCCCACAAGACAAAAAGTTTGGCGGCGAAAACACTCGGCTTGAAATCGGTGAACGCAATCGCATTCGCGAGCACGTCACCATCAATACCGGCACGGATGGCGGCGGTGGCGTCACGCGGATTGGCGATGACTGCCTGCTGATGGCTGGCGTCCACGTTGCGCATGATGTGCAGATCGGTAACCGGGTCATTTTGGTGAACCACGCAGGCGCAGCAGGTCATTGTATAATCGAGGATGACGTCATCGTTGGCGGTATCTCGGGTCTGCATCAGTTCGTGCGCGTTGGTCGCGGGGCCATCATCGGTGCGCTGACTATGGTTCCGAACGACGTGATTCCGTATGGTCTGGTTCAGGCACCACGCGGTGAGCTTGATGGATTGAATCTGGTTGGGTTGAAACGGCGCGGTGTCACGCGCGAGGATATCTCAGCGCTGCGCGCAGCATTCAAAGAGTTGTCGGAAGGTGATGGCACCTTCATGGATCGCGCCAATCGTTTGGGCGAGGAGGCAGACAACGAATATGTGCGCCAGATTGTCGAGTTTGTGACGGGGCAAACGGACCGTTCCTTCCTGACGCCGAGGAAATGAGACATGTTGGCGCTGATCGCAGGAACTGGGGCATTACCGGACGAGGTGGTTGCATGTTTGCCGAACCGACCCTTGATTTGCGCGCTGGAAGGGTTTGAGCCTGAAAGGTTGAATGTTGACGTGGTCTTTCCGCTTGAGGAATTGGGCAGCTTTATCGCCGATCTGAAAGCGCGCGGCGTGACCGAGATTTGCATGGCTGGGGCTGTGCGCCGGCCCACCGTAAATCCTGCGCGCATTGATGCTGCGACGATGCCATTGGTCCCGATTTTACAAAAGGCCATAATGGCCGGTGATGACGGTGCCCTGCGCGCGGTTATCGGGATTTTTGAAGATTCTGATTTGACGGTCCGTGCCGCGCACGAGATCGCACCGGATTTGCTACCGCCGCTCGGCGCGCTGACTGAGGCACAACCCTCGGATACTGATCACGCAGATGCTGACCGTGCGGCAGGTATCCTGCGCAGCATGGGGACTGCAGATGTCGGTCAGGCATGTGTAGTGCTGAAAGGGCAAGCGCTAGCAATTGAGGGCATCTATGGTACTGCTTGGATGTTGCAGTCGCTGACCCAACGCCCTGACGCGGGTGGGGGTATTCTGTACAAAGGCCCCAAACCCGATCAGGACCGGCGCGCGGATATGCCTGCTATCGGACCCGGCACCGTATCGGGCGCGGTTGCGGCGGGCTTGTCAGGTATTGTCATCGAAAAGGGCGGTGTCATTGTCCTGCAACGGGACCGAGTGATTGAAGAGTGCAATCGCCTCGGTCTATTTCTCTACGTTCGCGAGCGCACCGTCTGATGCGCGTATTCTTGGTCGCGGGTGAACCGTCGGGCGACCGATTGGGCGCCGCTTTGATGGAGGGACTTAAAACCCTTTCGCCAGAGGTGCAGTTTGATGGGGTCGGCGGTCCACTGATGCAGGCGCAAGGACTGAGCAGCCGCTTTCCCATGTCCGAACTCAGCGTCATGGGATTGGTCGAGGTTTTGCCCAAGTTCTTTCACTTGAAGCGCCGGATCGCCGAGACCGCTCAGGCGGTTCTGGACACGCAGCCGGACGTGTTGATCACCATCGACAGTCCGGACTTCTCGCTGCGGGTCGCTAAACTGGTGAAGGCGTTCAGCAGTATTCGAACCGTCCACTACGTTGCACCCAGCGTTTGGGCCTGGAGGCCAGGGCGCGCCGACAAAATGGCGAAGGTGATCGACCATGTTCTGGCGCTGCTGCCGTTTGAGCCGCCATATATGGAGCGGGTAGGGATGGAGTGTGATTTTGTCGGTCACCCCGTCGTAAACGAGCCGATTGCGTCTGAACAAGATATCAAGAAATTCCGTGCGGATCATGAACTGGGCGACGCTCCCATTGTTCTCGCATTACCCGGCTCTCGGCGGGGAGAGGTCGAACGATTGGCCCCGATATTTGGCGCTGCTCTGCAAGAATTCCTGACAGATCGACCCGATACCCGTGTCGTCGTGCCTACAGTCGCCCATATGGTTGATGTGGTTGCCGAACAAGTTCAGGATTGGCCGGGACATCCGATTGTTGTCGATCCACGAAAGTTGCCGTCGGACCATGCACAGGTTCAGAAGAGGGCGGCCTTCGCGTCAGCCGATCTGGCATTGGCGGCATCGGGCACCGTGTCACTGGAACTGGCTGCACAGTCAACGCCGATGGTGATCGCTTATAATCTGAATTGGCTGACCAAATTGATCGCGAAGCGCATGGTCAAGCTCGATACGGTGACGCTTGTCAATCTGGTCTCGGACACGCGTGCTGTACCTGAATGTCTGTTGGACGACTGCCAGCCGCTAAAGATCGCGCCAGCACTGGAAGAGGTTGCAGCTACGCCGGACGCCCAACATGAGGCTATGGCGATAACGATGGAGCGCCTTGGGCGGGGTGGAGAGGCGCCGGGTCTGCGCGCGGCAAAAGCCGTTTTGGACAGAATGAACACGTGATGCTGGATCACGTGATCTTTGCCGCCTCTGCCTACATGGCACAGGTTCTGACTAACCTCGACAACCTCGCAGCGCTTGTTGCGCTGATGATGGTTTCCGGTCCGCGACGGACCGTTGCGGGGTTCCTGCTTGCGCAGATATTGATCATCGCCGCCGCCTTGTTGCTGGCTTTGGGTGTCGATGACGTGGTGCCACATTGGGCTGGCTATCTGGGTGTGATCCCGCTTGGCCTCGGCGTGATTGGGGTTATCCGGCAGTTTCGGGGATCAGAGACCGAGGAGGCTCCGCAAGTATCCTCAGGTGCCTCAACCGTTGTAACGATGTTGCTGTTCATAAGCCTGTCGATGGATACATTCGCTGTGCTCGCACCGCTTTTGGCAGACTCGGCCCCAAGCTACCGTATTGCAGGCGTTACAGGTGCGGTTGCTGCGGCCCTGACGCTAACCATGCTTGGTCTGCTAGGCGCGCGATCTCCGATCATGACCGGCGGGTTTGCACGGCGACTTGAGAAACTGGTTCCTTACGTAATGATCTGTGCCGGTATCTATATCCTCAGCAATTCCTGGACCGACGCGATTTAATAACCGCGCCAGATCCAGCCGCCGCCAAAGATGCGGCTTCCACCAGTTTCGTAAAACACACAAGCCTGACCCGGAGAGATACCTTCTTCGGGCGTAAACAGCTCAACCTCGGCCGTCGTGTCGGACAGAGGCCGAATGATCGCCTCGCGCGGCGGGCGGGTCGAACGGACCTTGACCGAAACATGCCATTCGTTTTTTGACGTGAAGGGTTCATCCCCAAGCCAATTGATTTCACGCACCGGAACGGTCCGTGTAGCCAACATCTCTTTGGGGCCGACGACAACCTGCTTTTTGTCGACGTCCAGCTTTACTACATACAACGGCTCACTCAGGCCACCGATGCCAAGCCCGCGGCGCTGACCGATTGTATAGTGAATCACTCCATCATGCTGTGCCAGAACACGGCCATCGGCATGTACGATTTCGCCCGGCTCTGCAGCACCTGGGCGCAACTTTTCGATTACGCTGGCGTAGTTGCCGTTCGGTACAAAGCAGATGTCCTGGCTGTCAGGTTTGTCCGCAACCGCCAACCCGTATTGCGCCGCCATCTCGCGCGTGGCGTCCTTGGAGGGCAGGTGCCCCAAAGGAAAGCGCAGGAAATCCAACTGCTCGGGCGTTGTCGAGAAAAGGAAATAAGACTGGTCGCGGTTGGCATCCTCAGCACTATGCAACTCGGCCCCATTGGTTCCCATCTTACGCTGGATATAATGACCGGTGGCCATACAGTCGGCCTCTAGGTCCTTGGCGGTTTCCAACAGGTCCTTGAACTTCACCCGCTCATTGCAGCGGATACAAGGCACCGGAGTCGCTCCTGCCAGATAGCTGTCAGCGAATTCGTCGATTACAGCGTCTTTAAAGATGTTCTCATAATCCAGTACATAATGAGGGAAGCCGCGCTCTTCGGCCACGCGGCGCGCGTCGTGGATATCGATCCCAGCACAACACGCGCCTTTCTTGGCAAGCGCCGCGCCGTGGTCGTAAAGCTGCAGCGTAACACCTACAACGTCATAGCCCTGATCAGCCAGATAGGCCGCGACAACAGAGCTGTCCACGCCGCCAGACATAGCCACAACCACCCGCGTTTCCGAGGGCGGTTTGGCAAAGCCAAGCGAGTTTAGCGGGGTCTCGGTATCGAGGGCCATTGACGGTTCCAGTCCGGGTTAAGAAAGACCGGCAGAATATAGGAAAATTCTACACACTCTCAAGGGGCGGTTTCACACCGTTTTAAGTAGATTGGATGCAGCTTTGTCGCAGCAGAAGAAGGTGGAACAGATGTATTTGCACAAAGTGGAAGGTCCAAGATCGGTCACCTTGCCGGATGGAAGCGTGCTAACACGCGCCGATCTACCCCCGGCAGACACGCGGCGATGGGTAGCTTCGCGCAAAGTAATTGTCGTGCGTGGAGTGCTTTACGGGCTAATTTCCCTGTCTGATGCAAAGAAACGCTACGGCATCAGCGATGAGGAATTCAATTCCTGGGTGTCAGCCGTCGCAGAGCACGGAATCGATGCGCTGAAGGTGACTGCATTAAAAAAATATCGACAACCTAAAGGAGAAGATGAATAAATGATTCAACGGTAACGTCAGATTAACCATTTTTATACAGGCTCAGATCAGTTGAAGAATTTGACCTAATTGGAGCAGTGAAAAATGCGCATACTTCTTGTCGAGGATGATCCAACCACGTCCAAGAGCATTGAATTGATGCTGACGCACGCAAATCTCAACGTATATGCGACGGACCTTGGCGAAGAAGGAATCGATCTGGCCAAGCTGTATGATTATGACCTCATTCTGCTTGACCTGAATTTGCCTGATATGAACGGCCACGAAGTGCTGCGCCAACTGCGGATCGCACGCGTGGAAACACCGATCCTGATCCTGTCGGGCGCGGACGACACCGAAAGCAAGATCAAAGGCTTCGGGTTTGGTGCAGACGATTACCTGACCAAACCCTTCCATCGCGAAGAGCTGGTGGCGCGTATTCACGCGATCATCCGGCGCTCCAAGGGGCATTCCCAGTCCGTGATCCACACAGGGCAGGTGGCCGTCAATCTGGATGCCAAGACCGTTGAGGTAGAAGGAAAGACCGTGCACCTGACGGGCAAAGAATATCAGATGCTTGAGCTTCTAAGCCTGCGTAAAGGTACAACTCTGACCAAAGAGATGTTCCTGAATCATCTCTACGGCGGCATGGATGAGCCAGAATTGAAAATTATCGATGTGTTCATCTGCAAGTTACGTAAGAAGCTCAGCAACGCCACTGGTGGTGAGAATTATATCGAAACAGTCTGGGGTCGCGGTTATGTTCTGCGCGATCCACAATCCAGCAATATGGGTGAAGCCCGCCTTGCCGTTGGTGCCTGATTTGATCTGACTGCTACCGTCGATGGTCCAGGACGGTAATTTCACTCGCGTCTCAGCACAACACTGGACCTGATCATGGCCTCGTCCTATCACTGGATTCTAATATGACGTGACAGGGCGGGGCCATGAGCGATACCACTGCAATCGCAGAATTGACGGAAGACGAAGCACGTGCAGAACTGGCTCGGCTTGCCAAGGAGTTGCAGAGGGCCAACCAGCTTTATCACACTGAAGATGCGCCGGAAATATCAGATGCCGATTATGATGCCCTCAAACGTCGCAACGCCGATATTGAGGCGCGCTTTCCAGAACTAAAACGTGCAGACAGCCCTTCGGATCAAGTAGGGGCACAAGTTTCAGACGGGTTTTCCAAAGTCACGCATGCAGTGCGGATGATGTCACTTGGCAATGCCTTTGACGATGAGGATGTTGCCGATTTTGACCGCTCAATCCGCAAGTATCTCGGGTTAGGGGAAGACGTACCGCTTGAATATACAGCCGAGCCAAAGATCGATGGCCTCTCGTTATCCTTGAGGTATGAACACGGCGAGCTGATTCAGGCGGCGACCCGAGGGGATGGTGAGACCGGGGAAAACGTGACCGCCAATGCGCGCACGGTGTCGGATATTCCGCACCGAATTGAAGGTGCTCCAGATATATTCGAGGTTCGCGGCGAGGTTTACATGTCTCATCATGATTTCGAAGCGCTGAACGCCCGGCAAATTGAAACAGGTGGAAAGACTTTCGCAAATCCGCGTAACGCAGCAGCTGGTTCGCTGCGCCAACTGGACTCGGAAATAACTCGGTCACGTCCACTAAAGTTTTTTGCCTATGCCTGGGGCGAACTGTCGAAACCTCTGGCTGAAACGCAAATGGCGGCAATCGAACGACTCAAAGCATTGGGCTTCCAAGTCAACGCGCTTACGCGTCTCTGTTCCACGACAGGTCAGATGCTGGATCATTACCGCGCGATCGAAGAACAGCGTGCGATTTTGGGATATGACATCGACGGGGTGGTCTACAAAGTTGATGATCTGAGTCTGCAATCCCGGTTGGGATTCCGCTCGACAACGCCCCGCTGGGCGATCGCGCATAAATTTCCGGCCGAACTGGCCTGGACCCGGCTTGAAGCGATCGACATTCAGGTGGGTCGGACCGGAGCGCTTAGCCCGGTTGCACGTTTGCATCCTGTGACTGTCGGTGGGGTCGTTGTGTCGAACGCGACGCTGCACAATGAGGACTATATCGCGGGGCGGGACGCCAAAGGCGGGGTTATCCGCGATGGCAAAGACATACGCATCGGCGATTGGGTGCAGGTTTATCGGGCAGGGGATGTGATCCCAAAGATTTCCGATGTTGATCTGTCAAAACGGCCGGATGATGCAAAACCTTATTCCTTTCCAACGACATGCCCGGAATGTGACAGTGAGGCGATCCGCGAAGAAGGTGATGCTGTACGCCGATGCACCGGGGGTTTAATTTGCCCAGCGCAGGCGGTGGAGAAACTTAAACATTTCGTGTCGCGCAAAGCCTTCGATATCGAAGGGCTCGGTGCCAAACAGATCGAGATGTTCCACAACGACCCCGTTCTGCCTATCAACACACCTGCCGATATCTTCACCTTGAAAGAACGAGACGCTGAAAATCTTGCCCGTTTGAAAAACCGCGACGGTTGGGGAGAGACCTCGGCCAGCAATCTGTTCGCCGCGATTGATGACAAACGAACCATTCCCTTCGCTCGATTGTTGTTTGCACTCGGAATTCGCCATGTGGGCGAAGTCGGCGCCAGGGATTTGGCCCTGTTCTATCGGGATTGGGATCAAATGACCGCGTCAATCGATACGGCGCGACCCGCAGCACTTGCGCAGCGTGCCGCTGACGAAGCGGAAGATGCAGAGAGGATCGCAGCTATCGAAGAAGGTCGGCGTGCCAGGGTGAAAGAGGCGCGGGATGCAATGGTTGCAAGCCTAAATGTACCAGCGGACGCTGTCAGCGTTTGGACGGATTTGATTGCTATTGACGGCATTGGAACCACGCTGGGGCTGTCGCTGTCTGACGCCTTTGCCAACCCGGATGAACGAAAGGCGTTTGATGAACTACGCAGTCACTTAACTATTGTTCCACCAGATGCGCCTGCATCGGACAGCCCGGTTGCAGGAAAAACGGTCGTCTTTACAGGAACGCTTGAGAAGATGACGCGCGCCGAAGCCAAGGCGCGCGCCGAGGCGTTGGGTGCCAAGGTGTCGGGTTCAGTCAGCCAAAAAACCGATTTGTTGGTGGCGGGTCCGGGTGCTGGGTCGAAGGCAAAGAAAGCGGCCGATTTGGGTATCGAAACCCTGGATGAAGACGGCTGGCTTCAACTGATCGGCGATCTATGAGCGGCAGGCCAGAGCAACTCTTTCCGCTGTTCGCAGGGCTTGAAACGCTGGATGGTGTGGGACCAAAAACAGCGCAACTTTTCGGCCAATTAGACATCGAGTCGCCGCGAGATGTCTTGTTTTCATTGCCATATGCGCTGATCGACCGGCGCCGACGCGATACCATACAAGGGGCCGATCTTCCGACCACATTGACGGTAGAGGTCACGATCGGAACCCACCGGCCTCCGCGTAACAAAGGTGGTGCATACCGCATTCATGTCGAGGACAGCCAAGCGGATTTTCAACTAGTGTTCTTTCACGCGCGCGGGGATTATCTGAAGAAACTGTTGCCGCAGGGTGCGCGCCGCGTGGTTTCGGGAAAGCTGGAACTGTTTGATGGAATGGCCCAGATGGTACACCCCGATCACATGGTTGCGCCAGAAAACGCAGGTGAGTTACCAGAGTTTGAACCGGTTTATCATCTGACCCAGGGCGTTACGCAGAAAACAGCGTACAAGGCGGCGCAAAGTGCACTCAAGCGGGTGCCTGCTCTGGCTGAATGGGCAGACCCAGCTCAGGTGGCTCAGCAAAACTGGCCTGACTGGTCGGCTGCAATTCGTGCTGCTCATCATCCGCATGGAGCGGATGACGTAGCCCCTTTTGCACCCGCAAGGGAGCGTCTGGCCTATGATGAATTGCTCGCCCATCAGCTGACTTTGGCTCTGGCACGACAGCGTGAGCGGAAGGCGCGTGGCATCGTCAGCCTTGGGACAGGGGCGCTACAATCTAAGGTGCTTGCAGGCTTGCCGTATCGACCAACCGATGCTCAATCCCGTGCGATCGAAGAAATTTCGGCGGATATGGCCTCGGGTTCCCGCATGAATCGATTGCTGCAAGGCGATGTCGGCGCGGGAAAGACGCTTGTGGCGTTTATGACGCTTTTGATCGCGGTTGAAGCAGGCGGGCAAGGGGTAATGATGGCACCCACCGAGATCCTTGCCCGACAACATCTTGAAGGACTGCGACCCTTAGCCGAAGAGGCCGGAGTTGTGCTGGAAATTCTGACCGGGCGCGACAAAGGGGCCGAACGTCGGGCGAAGTTGGCCGCACTGAAACAAGGTGAAATTCAAATACTGGTCGGCACCCATGCGGTATTTCAGGACGATGTCGAGTTTAAAGCCCTAAGGCTGGCCATCGTTGATGAACAACACCGTTTTGGTGTCCGCCAGCGGATGGAATTGTCCGAAAAAGGCCAGCGCGCGGATGTTCTGGTGATGACCGCAACGCCCATCCCGCGCAGTTTGGCGTTAGCGCAGTATGGTGACATGGATGTCTCGGTTCTTGATGAAAAGCCACCTGGCCGAAAGCCAATCAAGACCGCGATAGTCAGCACTCAGCGCATGGACGAGGTTGTGGCCCACCTGAGCGGCGCGATTGATGCGGGCAAACAATGCTATTGGGTGTGTCCACTAGTCGACGAATCCGAAGTCTCAGACCTGACCGCCGCCGAGGAGCGTTTCAAGCGGCTGCGCGCGATTTTGGGGGATGATGTGGTGGGGCTGGTGCATGGCCAGATGCCACCCACTGAAAAAGATGCTGCAATGGCAGCGTTTCAGACTGGCCAAACCAAGGTTCTAGTCGCGACCACGGTGATTGAAGTTGGGGTCAATGTTCCCAATGCCACAATCATGGTGATTGAACGGGCAGAGATTTTCGGATTGGCGCAATTGCACCAGTTGCGGGGGCGGGTTGGACGCGGAGAGGATGCTTCGACCTGTTTGCTGATGTATCAACCGCCACTTAGCGAAGGTGGCCGCAAGCGTCTAGAAGTTCTGCGTGAAACCGAGGACGGGTTCCGCATTGCCGAGACCGATTTGCAGATGCGCGGCGCGGGTGACTTGATCGGTACAGCGCAATCTGGCTTGCCCAAGTTCAGGATTGCCGATCTCGAACGGCAGGCCGGATTGATGGCTGTAGCGCAATCAGATGCGCGCGCGTTGCTCTCTTCAGACCCCAAGTTGACATCAGACCGAGGCCAGGCGGCGCGTCTTCTTCTGTGGCTCATGAAACAGGATAAAGCGATCCGTTTGATTTCAGTGGGTTAGACCGTGAATCCCATTAAGTTCGCAAATGTTCTCAAAAAGTTCTTTACCGACTCGTTAAAATATGAGAACAAAAGGTCAACAAATGATTAAACCCGACCGGAGGTGAGACCATGCTGAGCCAGATCAAAACTGCCTTTACCCGTTCGCAATCCACGATATTGCAGGATGCAGCAGGCGCGGTTTCTCTGGTTGTGATGCTGGTGGTTGCCCTTCATCTGCCAAGCGGGTTCTAAGCCTTTCTGCCTGCGATCTCGTGCCGATCACACCGCGCTTGTCTCCCCGTCATGATCAAGGGTGACCTGCCTGTCCCATTTCCCTTGAAGGGGCCAGCCTCGGCCCCGTGCGGTAATCCGGACCCTACATGAGAAACGCATGACTTGCCGCCGCCCTTTCCGCCCGGAAGGTGCGGCGGTTCTTTTTTTAGAGCTGACCGGTTTTGATGATCTCAATAGTCGCCGACAGGACAGAGTTGACCGCGACTGAGGCCAGTATCATCCCCATTACGCGGCTGATGATGGCTGCACCTGAATGCCCGATTAACCGGATGATCGGTTCTGCCAGTAGCATCAGCACAAACGCGATGGCGATCACGGCTAGCATAACCAATGCAGTGATACTTTGATCAGCGACGCTGTATCGGTTGTTGTCGGTCAAAACAACGATAGCGAGCATCGCGCCAGGGGAGGCGAGGGATGGAACGGCGAGCGGGAAAATGGCCGGGTTGGTCTTGTGCATTTTATCGTCCAGGTCCTCTTCGGCCTGACGTTGTTCAATCTCTTGCTTGCTTTCGCCAAAAATCATGGTCAACGCGAAGAGGAACAGTATTATCCCACCGGCAACCTGAAACGAGTTCAGGCCGATGTCCAAAGCCTCGATCACAAGTTGTCCGAAGATGAGAAAGAACATTAGTATTCCCGCGCTCACCAATGCCGCCAATAGGGCGGTCTTGCGACGGGCCCCAGCGGCAATACCGGCAGTGACGGCGATAAAGACGGGGATCGTGCCGATCGGGTCGATTACAACCCAAAGCGTCACGAAATGTTCCAGCAAATTGTTCACGTTAACCCCCAAATCAATTAGGGGCACACTATACGTCTTTGTTTGGAAAGGCCACGATCAGGCGCAGTTGGCTTGTTCTACCTGCTCCATCGCTTCCGCAGTTGCGTCCAGTGCCAACAAGATCGACGCATGCCGGTTCCTATAGTCCCGTGCGGGCATTAAAACCTCGAGCCCGTCAAATGGAGCGTCGGGGGCCGGGCCGTCTTTCTTCAACATTGCCGAAAGCTGATCACGCGCGGTTTCTACCTGAGCCCGTGTCGTACCGATCACCGCGCTGCCGACAACCGAAGCCGAAGCCTGGCCCAAAGCACAAGCCTTAACATCCTGCCCGAAGTTGGTAATCCGACCATCCTCGACTTTGACGTCAACAGTTACTGTCGAGCCGCATAAAGGTGCACGTTTTTTCACTGTCGCATCGGGACTTTCCAAGCGGTCCAGATGCGGAATATCCGCCGCCAGCGCCAGAATGCGTCCGGAATAGAGCTTGATTAGATCGGTTTCGCCGCTCATGGCTTTCCCTCGTTTTCTATTCCCCATACATAATGGCGAGATTCTGGGATGCAAAAGGTTTTTGCGATGGCTGACACAGTCTTGTTTGACCCGTCGACACTGAAATTCAACGAGGCTGGTTTGATCCCTGCGATTGCGCAGGATGAAGAAACCGGTGAGGTTCTTATGATGGCATGGATGAACGCCCAGTCCATCGAGCGCACGTTGGATACTAGGCGCGTCACCTATTGGTCGCGGTCGCGACAGGCGTTCTGGGTCAAAGGCGAAAGTTCGGGCCATGTGCAGGAGTTGGTGGATTTTCGCGTCGATTGTGACCGGGATTGCCTTCTGATCGTAGTGAAACAAACGGGTCCGGCCTGTCACACAAATCGGCGGAGTTGTTTCTATACAGCGGTTCGCGATGGCACCGAAGTCGAGCTTATGTCACCGATTGAATGAAGCGTTAGGCGATCGGTTTGCTTCTCAGATCAAAGCCCGACCATCGCTCTGATTTCGGCCGGTGTAGCGCCTTGATCGCGATAGAGAGAAATCGCGCGCGCATCATCTCGTTTTGCAAGCCGTTTGCCAGCCTCGTCCCGGATTAGACGGTGGTGGTGATATACCGGCGTTGGAAGCCCAAGCAAGCCCTGCAGCAAGACGTGTATCTGCGTAGCGTCGAACAGATCTTCACCTCGGACCACATGCGTTATGTCCTGATCTGCGTCGTCAACGACTACGGACAAATGATAAGAACTGCCCATATTGCGCCGAACGAGGATGATATCGCCGACTGCGTTGAGAAGCGTATCGGCATTAAGTGAGTGCGTTCCCGCATGTTTCGCTCCGGTTTCACGAAAAGTGCGAAGCTCTGACGCCTCTAGCGCTTTTTCCATATTGAGGCGAAGAACATCCTCGGGGCCCGCATCGAGCAGGAGCCGCTGACGGCATGTACCCGGATAGATGCGCCCATCTGGTCCAAACTGGGGCGCTCCTTCCTGTGGGGCCCCAGCCGCGGCCTCGATATCGGCACGCTTACATTGGCAAGGGTAAACCAACTTCAGATCGATCAAGGTTTCGAGCGCGTGTCGATATTTTTGAATTCGATCTGATTGGCGCATCACCGGCAGAGGCCATGTCAGGCCAAGCCAGTGCAGATCGTCATAGATTTGGTTTTCCCAATGAAGGCGAGAACGCGACTGATCTATATCTTCGATCCGCAAGTGGAATTCTCCACCTGCAGCCTGCGCTTGATCATGGGCCAGAAGTGCAGAATATGCATGGCCCAGATGCAATGGACCTGTCGGAGAAGGCGCAAAGCGCGTTATGAATCTCACGCTTTTTCAACAACATAGACGTTAGATTTCATGTCCATTCCGGGGAGGTGAGGGCCATATTCACGAAATAACAACCGTGCGTGCCCCATGTCCAGCCAATCGTTGAGACGCGCGGTATAGGCGTGATCGGCCAAGGTATGGTCATTGAAAGAAAAGGCCAGATACCCACCGCGTGGTAACGCATTCATAAGAAGATCAAATGTTTCAGGCGGAGCCGCGCCGGCTCCAATAACCCCTATGGATGTGATGGCAGAGTAAGCACCCGCCTCAATCGGTTCGGGGTTGGTGACGTCAAAGCCTATCAGATTGCGATAGACACCCTTGGCCGCTGCCCCTTTCAGCATATTCGGCGATGGGTCCATGCCGTCGATCACGTGGAAACCGGCCTTGCTCAGCGCAACACCCGAAAGCCCTGTGCCACAGCCATAGTCCAGAACCGGCACTTGGGCATCTGCGATAAATGACCACAATGCGGCGGCAACACGATCCGGGGTGACGTAGCCATGCTCATCGACTTCATCATCATACGAAGCCGCCCAATTCTGATAGTGTTCCTGCGTTTCCTGGGCAGAGTTCAGATTGTATGTGTTTTTCAGAAACTTGTCGCTCATACCTCACATGTTAGGCGCAGGGTAGGCGTGCCGTCCAGTCAACACTGGTTTAACCAGTCTCTCCAGACAGCTTTTGCCCGGTCTGTATACGCCTTGTAGCGATCTTTACGGCCCCGACGACCACCTTTCAGACCATCGACCGGGCGGAATAATCCGAAATTCACGTTCATGGGCTGGAACGTTTTGGCCTCAGCACCGCCGGTAATATGGTGGATCAACGCGCCCATCGCGCTGTCTTGAGGCACTTCGGGCAAGGTCTTGCCCAAAATCTCGGCGGCAGCAAGACGACCAGCCAGCAGGCCCATCGCGGCACTTTCAACATAGCCTTCAACCCCAGTGATCTGGCCCGCAAATCGAATATTGGGCCGGGATTTCAGCCGCATCTGCGCATCTAGCAATGTCGGAGAATTGATGAAGGTATTACGATGAATGCCACCCAACCGCGCAAAGCTGGCGTTTTCCAGCCCTGGGATTTTACGAAAAACATCCGTTTGTGCGCCGTATTTCATCTTGGTCTGAAAACCAACGATGTTGAATAAGGTGCCCAAGGCATTGTCACGCCGCAATTGAACAACAGCGTGTGGCTTTACATCCGGTTGGTGCGGATTGGTCAGACCAACGGGTTTCATCGGACCGTGACGCAAGGTTTCACGGCCGCGCTCGGCCATTACTTCGATCGGCAGGCAGCCGTCGAAATAACCAGCGGTTTCACCCTCGTGGAACTCGGTCTTGTCAGCCGCCAGCAGCGCATCAATGAAGGCTTCGTGCTGTTCACGATCCATCGGACAATTGAGATAGGCCGTCCGTTCTTCTTCGGTCTCGCCCTTGTCATAGCGCGACTGCATCCATGCTTTGCTCATATCAATGCTGTCGGCGTAGACGATAGGCGCTATGGCGTCGAAAAAGGCTAGTGCTTCGGCACCTGTCTCTGACCGTATGGCCTCACTCAAGCCGGGTGAGGTCAGCGGGCCTGTGGCGAATATCCAGTGGCCCTCACTGGGCAGGCTGATGACCTCCTCGTCAGTGACTGATACGTGTGAATGTGCCTTCAACTTGGCGGTCACAGATTCAGCAAAAGGATCACGGTCAACCGCCAGGGCACCACCTGCTGGTAGGCGGTGGCTATCAGCCGTGGTCATAATCAACCCGTTTGCTGCGCGCATTTCCCAATGCAGCAATCCGACAGCGTTCTGTTCATCATCATCTGAGCGGAACGAGTTCGAACATACCATCTCGGCCAGATTGCCGGTCTGGTGCGCAAAGGTACCTACATTAGGTCGCATTTCGTGGATCACAACATCCACGCCCATTTCCGCCGCCTGCCAGGCGGCCTCGGACCCGGCCATGCCGCCGCCCACGATATGCAATTTGTCTGTCATGGGCTGCCAAATAGGTCACAGCAACGTCATACGCAATGCGAAGATATCAGCAACTTTGCGCAGGGAGTTTTTTGGGGTCGCCGCTGCGGGAATGTCTGCGCCGGTGAGAGAAACCAGCTGGAGGGACCTTCCGCCCACGGCGACCCAAAAGCATATTCAGGCCTTGGCCTTGTCCCAGCATTGCCACAGTGTCGCCCTTTTGAAAAGTGAAAAAATGCGAACAGTGCTGAAAAATGTATGAAATAACAGCGTCACTGATGCCAATTGGGCGGACGTTTCTCTATAAATGCGCTTATGCCTTCCTCGGTATTCCGGTCCATCATATTCTGTGCCATTACTTCGGCAGTATACGCGTAGGCCTTGTCAACGGGCATGTTAACTTGTTGATAAAAAGCTGTTTTACCGATTTTCACCGCACTGCTAAGCTTTGCCGCCAACTTCTCTGCAAGCGCATCAGTTTCTTCCGCCAGCAGGTTTTCAGGGACAACCCGATTGATCAGACCAAGCTCGGCTGCGCGCTCGGCTGAAACAAAATCACCGGTCGTCAGCATCTCAAACGCCTGTTTACGCGGAATATTCCGGCTGAGTGCCACCATCGGGGTCGAGCAAAACAGGCCGATATTAACGCCATTTACGCCAAACCGTGTACCCTCGGCCGCAATTGCCAAATCACAGGTTGCTACCAGCTGACAGCCTGCCGCCGTGGCGATTCCGTGCGTCTGGGCAATAACAGGCTGGGGCAGGGACTGGATAGATAGCATCATCTTTGCGCAGCGGTCGAACAGATCCTGAAAGTAAGAAAGCCCTCGGTCGCTGGCCTGTCGTCCTTGCGTCATCTGTTTCAGATCGTGCCCGGCACAAAACGCTTTTCCTGCCCCTGAAAGAACAACGACACGAATCGAATTATCATCACGCAGTGCATCGAGCTCGGCCTGCAACGCGGCGAGCATTTCGTCACTCAGTGCATTCAAACGCTCAGGCGCATTCATCTTGAGCCGCGCAATAGCTCCTGTGTCGTTACGTTCCAGAATTGCCATCTTGCCCTCCCGCTGGCGTTCGGGCCAACTCTAGGCGGGCAGAGCCATGAGGGGAAGCATGTCGTTAGCACTGAGCAAACAAGATTTGACAGAGTATCTGGAAGAAGTATTTCCACAGGTCCACAGCGATTTTGTTGTGGAAGAACTGACCGAGACGTCAATCACGATGCGACTAAGGGTCGAGGACCGACATCTGCGCCCTGGCGGCACCGTATCCGGGCCGTCCATGTTCGGGCTGGCAGATGTTAGCGTTTATGCGATGGTTTTGGCGCGAAAGGGTCGGCAATCGCTGGCGGTAACTACAAACAGTTCGCTGGATTTCCTTCGCAAGCCGGAAGGTGGCACCGACTTAATTGCCGAATGCAAGTTGCTGAAATTAGGTCGAACATTGGCAGTAGGGGATGTGCTGATGTACTCGAACGGCTCGGACAAACCGGTCGCACGGGCGAGTATGACGTATTCCATTCCTCCAGAAGGTTCAGCCGCCGCCGCGTTTGGATAAAAAAGGGCCGGGGACAAACCCCGGCCAGTAAGAGGTCCCTTAGATGGGACTGGGGATAATTACTTCATCCAGAAGTAGCGGCTTACTTCTTCATCAGCGCGATGGCGGGTCAGTCCTACATCGCGAAGCAGCCTGTCATCCAGCTTGCCTAAATTGACGCGGCTTCGGCGGCGTTGTTCCCACTGTGTGACAATCGCCGCAAACCGCACGGCCAGCGCGGCGATCAGCGGCAGCCGAGGGCTGTCGTTCAGCAGCAAGAGGGCGGGGTTGTGCATTGCGCGTGTCATCTTGGGTATCCTTTCAAATTGTATTGACACAAAGCTAAGATGTTCGGTACAGTGCGTTGATACATTTAACATTGTATCGAAATCAAAGGAAGAATTGTAATGGATACAATTTGGCCAGAGGCATTACCTAAATCCAAAGGCCCAAAGTACACTCTGGTCGCCGACACGATCCGAAAAGCAATAGATAACAAGACACTGGAGGTTGGAAAGAAACTGCCTCCGGTACGGGAACTGGCGTATCGATTAAAGATCACACCAGGCACTGTCGCGCGTGCCTATACGATCCTGACCGATGAAGGCTTGCTACAAGCCGAAGTCGGGCGTGGTACATTTGTCGCCCCGCCGCGATCGCCCATTTTGGATGATGTCTGGTCGCGGCAGTTGCACCTGAGGGACGATAAATATGAGTCCAACGTTAGCCTGTTCAGCCCACGCCTGCCGGATGTAGGGCAGGTGACCTTAATCCGCGAATGCCTTGAAAAGGTTGCGAAAGGCGATCCGCGGATGTTCATGAACTATCCAACCCGCGATGCTTATCTACCGGTGCGCCAAGTTGTGACTGACTGGTTATCGGATCTTCCACTTGGTTCATTGAATGCTGATGACATTGTACTGACGCATGGCGGACAAAGTGGTATTTGTGTTGTTTTTCAAACCGTACTGAGGGATCCCAGACCCGTCGTACTGGTCGAGGATCTATCGTATGCCGGTTTCCGGCGGGCCGGCGAGTTGATGCGCGCCGAGATTGTCGGGGTAAAGATGGATAAATGGGGCATTAGCCCCGACGCGCTGGATCACATCCTCAGGCAAACCAAGGCGCAGGCGATCTGCGTCTCACCCGAGGTGCAGAACCCGACGGGCGGGCATTCTCCGCTGGAGAGGCGTAAAGAAGTGGTCGAGATAGCGCGAAAGTATGAATTGCAGATCATCGAAGATGATTGCTATCGCATGGGTGAGGCACGCGCGCCCAGCTATCGTGCGTTGGCACCTGAGCGGGGCTGGCATGTCTCTTCAATTTCCAAAACGCTGACGCCAGCGCTACGTGTTGGATTCGCGATTGCCCCGCGGGAGCGAAGCGTAGATTTGCGCCGATCTGCCGAGTACGGGTACTTTGGGTTGGCCCAACCCTTAGCCGAATTGACGCGACTATTGTTGGGGCACCCAGAGGCGAGGCAACTGGCACGAGATGTTCGCTCCAAGATGGGAGAATATGTGCGGGTCGCAGTAAACGCCTTGGGCGGCTTTGACCTCAATTGGGATTCAGAGATTCCCTTTGTGTGGCTGCATCTACCTTCGGGTTGGCGCTCTGCTGCCTTCAGTCGCGCAGCTGAACGTGAAGGTATTCAATTGCGATCTGCCGACGAATTCGCGCTTAGGGACGGCAGGGCACCGAATGCTGTCCGAATTGCAGTGAACGGGCATGTCTCGTTAGCTAAATTCGAAGATGCAATGCTGCGCCTGCGCGCGTTGTTGGATAACCCACCCGAACAAATAAGCGTCTAAGTTTTAATTCAACGGGGAAGGGTCGCCAAAAAAACCGGCCAGATGCCCAATCTTGCCGTCGGCATCGAGGCGGATGAAATCATGCCCCGCAACCATGATCGAACCATCGGGTGAAACCATATGCCAAGTGAAGTGGACGACGTCATGATGTGAGGTGGGGGCGCTTGTCAGTTCAACGCGGCCTTGCGTATCTTTCAGGACTTCTCCGATATGTGCGCATAACTTATCTCTTCCAGTTACCGCAGCGGTAGGATCGACATAGCGGCCATTGCCAGCAAAACATTGATCAAGCAGTTCCAGTCGTCTATTCGGGTTCGTTTCCTGCCAGGCCGCACCATAAGCGGCAATTACATTGTTTAGTTCTTGCATGGTAGCCTCCGGGGACAGGTTGGTTTTAATGAGTGGGTTACAGTTGCGCGCCTAATAGATTTAGATAGGTTGGCGGATAAATCATTGGGGTAAAATAATACCTATTTTGTAAGTATCTGTTATCGCATAATTTATTCTACCTTGCGTGTATTGACCTGCATCACGAGTAGGTCTAAACCCCATCCATCGAATTCGGGCCGCTCCGCCACGGGGCGGTCTTTCACATCAAACAGGACTATCCTGCCATGAAAACCTTTTCTGCAACACCTGCAGACATCGACAAGAAATGGATCCTGATCGACGCAGAAGGCGTTGTTCTGGGCCGTCTTGCCTCGATCGTCGCCATGCGCCTGCGTGGCAAGCACAAAGCGTCGTTCACCCCGAACATGGACATGGGCGACAACGTCATCGTGATCAACGCTGACAAAATCCAGATGACCGGAAAGAAGCGCGAAGAGAACTTCTACTGGCACACTGGCCACCCGGGCGGCATCAAGTCGCGCACCAAGCAGCAGATCCTCGAAGGGGCACACCCCGAGCGCGTCGTGACCCAAGCGGTCAAGCGCATGCTGCCGGGCAACCGTCTGGCACGCCAGCAGATGACCAATCTGCGCGTTTACGCCGGTGCCGAGCATCCTCATGAGGCGCAAGCGCCCGAAGTTCTGGATGTTGCATCCATGAACAAGAAAAACACCCGGAGCTAATGACCGATGGCTGATCAGATCAATACTCTCGAAGAGCTGAGCGCCGTCGCAGGCGTTGAAACCGTGGCCGAAGAAGTCATCGTGCGTGAACCCGTACGTGACGAACTGGGCCGCTCCTATGCCACCGGCAAGCGTAAAGACGCCGTTGCCCGCGTTTGGATCAAGCCGGGTTCCGGCAAGGTCACCGTGAACGGCAAGGATCAGGACAAGTATTTTGCGCGTCCCGTTCTGCAGCTGATCCTGCGCCAGCCGTTCCAGGTTGCTGGTGTTGAAGGTGAGTTCGATGTTGTTGCAACCGTCAAAGGCGGTGGCCTGACGGGGCAGGCCGGTGCGGTCAAGCACGGCATCTCGAAAGCGCTGCAACTGTACGATCCGAACCTGCGTGGCGCTCTGAAAGCCGCTGGCTTCCTGACCCGCGACAGCCGCGTTGTGGAACGTAAGAAATACGGTAAACGCAAAGCGCGTCGTTCGTTCCAGTTCTCGAAGCGTTAATCGCTGCGAACTTCGAATTGGAAAGGGCTCGCAACTGCGAGCCCTTTTTCTTTGGTGGTTTTATTCTTCGTAAACCAGTTTCCACGCACCATTTTCGACGACGCTGACAAAGACAGTGTCAGCACCCTGATGGTCATCCGGCCCATAGGTTATCTGGTTGCCGACCAGCTCATCCATGTAATCCAGCGACTCCATAGCGGCGATGAAGCTTTCGTGGGTCAGGTCAGGACCTGCCGCCTCGAGCGCTTTGACCATCATCTCGGCTGCTGAATAGCCAAGCATTGAGAAACCGACCGGATCCTCACCTGTAGCCTCTTTATATTCTGCGATAAACGCTGCCGGGGCAGGTTCTTCCGCGCGTGCCCAGAGATCCAACCAAGACGCCGCGGCATAAAATCCGTCCGTGACGCCACCGGGCACCTGTGCGACCACGGTCAAGAAGCTGGCCGAGGTTCCGAGGAATTTCATGTCGGTCAGGCCCATCTTTTTGGCCGTTCCGACAACGGTGATCGCCTGACGTACGCCGAGAGCCATGGTGACGATATCGCAACCTTCTTCCTTAAGCTTGCTCAAAGACCCTACGAAATCTGTCTCGTCCGGCTTATGGGTGGTCTCTGCGCCGAAAGTGATGCCAGCTTCTTCAGCCCCAGCTTTGCTGCCTTCCAGGATTTCCTCGCCGAAATCGGTGGGTAGATACATTGTGCAGACGGTTTGCGATCCGAATTCACCGTTTAGATATTTCACTCCAATCCGCGCCTGGTCGTAATAGGTCGAGAACGACGTGAACTTGTTCTTCATCGGCTCTTGCAGCATCTGCCGCGCGGCGGTCAGAGGAGCGACGTTGGGAATACCTTTCGGGTCCAGCAGCTTGAACCCGGCGACGTTCATCGGCGTACCCAGCGATTGCAGCATGGCAAACACCTTATCGCGGTTCAGAAGCTTGTTATAACCCTGCATCGCGCGTGGCATCTGGTAGCCATTATCCTCGACCACAAAGCGAATCTGACGCCCGTGAACGCCGCCCTTAGCGTTGACCCGATCAAAGACCACATTCGCGCCCTTCGTGGCCGGTACTCCCACGGCAGCGAAGATGCCACTGAGGTCGTTAACAGAGCCAATGACGATCTCATCATCGCTCACACCCTGGGTTTGCGCCCAGCCTATTGTGGCAGATGCAGTTAATGCCGTGGCTGCAGCAAACCCCTTAATCAGTTGTTTCATATTTCTCCTCCCTGTTGGGTAGTCCCTTAACTAATTGTACATATCTTCAATGAGATGTGCGTGTTTCTTTTCCACAAGACCACGCTTGAGTTTCATCGTCGCAGTCAGCTCTTCATCCTCTGCAGTCAGCAACACATCGATCAAACGAAAATCCTTGATCTGTTCGACCCGTGCAAACTCTTTGTTTACGGCTTTGATCTCTGCACCAATTAGTTCGGTGACTTCCGATGCCCAACAGAGGGATGCAAAATTCGAGAAGGGGATTTTACGCTCTTGCGCGAATTTCTCGACGTTCTCCTGATCGATCATGATCAGAGCAGTTAAATACTTACGCCTGTCCCCGATGATTACCGCGTCCGAGATGTACTGGCTGAACTTCAATCCACTCTCGATCTCGGCGGGCGTGATATTCTTGCCACCCGCAGTGATGATGATGTCCTTGAGGCGACCTGTGATGGTGACAAAGCCATCCTCGTCGATATGCCCCATATCCCCGGTGCGCAGCCAGCCGTCGCAGGTGAAGCTTTCAGCCGTTTTGGCATTGTTGCGCCAGTAGCCCTGAAAAATGTTCAGACCTTTAACCTGAATTTCCCCATCATCCGAAATACGCATGTCGTTGCCGGGCACTGGCATTCCAATGGTGCCGATCTTGTTGACCCCAAGCGTGTTCAACGCTGCTATGCCGGCGGTTTCCGTCATCCCGAACCCTTCGACAATTGGTACGCCGATGGCCCAATACCATCTAAGCAGATCAGGAGAGATCGGCGCTGCGCCAGAGCCACCCCTACGGAGTCGGTCTAGGCCCAGCATCCGGCGGAGGTTGCGCAATACCAGCCGATCCCAGAACCAGAACCGCATCGCGACAGGCGAGGGCACAGGCTTGCCCGTAAGGATGTAATCAGCCCGCGCCGTGCCCGCCTTGAGCGCCTGCACAAAAGCGAAACGCCCGGTCGGCGTGGCTTCTTTTGCCATGAACATGACCTGCGAGTAGATTTTCTCCCACACTCGTGGAACGGCGGTAAAGGTGGCGGGAGAGACTTCTTGCAGGTTGGCGAATACCGTTTCGGGGCTTTCGGCGAAATTCACTGTGCTTTTCATCGCCAGTGGGTAATAGATCGACACATCGCGCTCGAGGATATGACAGAGCGGCAGAAAACACAGTTGTTCGTCGGTCGACTGAGACGGCAGGGAATGCGCCCCGGCCTCGATCGCCGCCATGATGTTTTCATGGCTTAGCATGGCGCCCTTAGGATTGCCGGTGGTGCCCGATGTATAGATGAGCAAGGCAGTGTCTTGTGTCGAGGCCGCAGCGATCTCCGATTCGAATGCGCCAGGTTCTTCGGCCTCAGCCTGCCGCCCCAGAGCGTACAAGTCCCCAATCATCATGCAACGCGGATGGTCGAGATCGTGCAGGCCTTCGTCTTCAAGGATAATGACCTTAAGCAGATCAGGTAGGTCCTCTTCCACCTCGAGGAACTTGTCCAACTGCTCTTCGTCTTCAACGATCAGAAACCGGCTGCCACTGTCGTTGATCAAATATTTCAGCTGGTTGGCAGAGTCCGTTGTGTAGACGCCCGAAGCAATCCCTCCGACGCATTGGATGCCCATATCGAACCATGCCCATTCCTTACGGTCTTCGGACAGGATTGACACAACTTCGCCACGTTGCAGGCCCAACTTGCGCAGGGCCAGCCCGATCCATCTGGCGTGCAGCCAGTAGTCGGCCCATGAATAGGATTTCCAGATGCCGAAATCCTTTTCACGATGCGCTGTGCGTGATCCCAACTCGGCACAACGTTTTTGGAACAGCTTGCAAATCGTCACGCAACCATCAACCCGCAGCGGGCGCTGCCCGGGCGTCGCGTTGAACTGCACGCCGTTGATCGTGATCTGAGGGGGTAGGGGGTTCGCGTCCATCCGGCTCACCTCCACGTCTTCTTGCGTTTCCAGCGGCGGTTTTCGCGCGCGCCTTCTTCCTGAACGCCCAAATAGAAGTTCTGGATGTCTTCGGATTGCAGCAATACATCGGCGGCACCATCCATGACGATCCGCCCGATCTCCATAACATAGCCATGATGGGCAAGTTCCAAGGCGGCATTGGCGTTCTGTTCAACCAGCATCATCGTCATTTTCTGCTCGTCATTGAGGCGCTTGAGGATGCCAAAAATCTCTTGCACCAACAACGGTGACAGGCCCAGCGAGGGCTCGTCCAGCAGCATGATACGGGGGTTGGCCATCAAACCGCGCCCGATTGCCAGCATCTGCTGCTGTCCACCAGACAAGGTGCCGGCCTCTTGACCCCGGCGTTCTTTCAGAACGGGAAAGTAGGAAAAGACCAGATCGCGGTCGTGATCGATCTGACCTTTGTCTGACAGGGTATACGCGCCAAGGCTCAGATTCTCATCGACGGTCAGTAGCGGAAAAACCTCGCGCCCCTCTGGCACATGGACGATGCCTTGCTGTACGACCTTGTGCGGTTCCGATCCCTGTATCTGCAGGCCGTCGAAAGTAATGGTTCCCTTCTCGGGGTCCATCACGCCCGAGACGGTTTTCATTAGTGTCGTCTTGCCTGCACCATTCGCACCAAGGATCGAGACGATCTGCCCTGCATGCACGTCGAGCGAAACGCCGCGAATGGCCATGATCGGGCCATAGAAGCTTTCGATATTGCGGATTCTGAGAATTGGCTCATTCATGAGGCTTTCCCCAGATAAGCCTCGACCACGGCTGGATGCGATTGAACCTCAGCAGGGGTTCCTAGCGCAAGTTTCGCTCCGTCAGCCATCGCCAGCACCCGGTCGGAAACGCCCGAGACCAGTCCCATGTCATGTTCCACCATCAGCACGGTGATCCCCATCTGCCGTCGGATATCATCGATCCACCAGCGCATATCGGTGGTCTCTTCAACCGACAGGCCCGAGGCGGGTTCATCCAGCAGCAGCAGTTTCGGATCGGTGGCCAGCGCGCGTGCAACCTCGACCACCTTACGCACACCATAAGGTAGGCCCGAGATCATCTTGTCGCGGAAAGCCTGAAGATCGAGGAAGTCGATGATCTCTTCTACCTTTTCACGGTTTTCAATCTCTTGCTTGCGCGCAGCGGGCGTAAACAGAATTTCCGAGAACAGGTTGGTTTTGCGGTGCCGGTGGCGCCCGACCAGAAGGTTCTGTAGAACGGTCGCGTGTTCGAACAGTTCAATGTTCTGGAATGTACGTGCCACACCATAGGCCGCTACGGCCGAAGGTTTCACGCGCAGCAAGTCGTGCCCATCGAACCGGATCGCCCCTGCGTAAGGATCGTAAAACCGGGAGATCAGATTGAAGACTGTAGATTTGCCAGCCCCGTTCGGACCAACGATGGCAAAAACCTCGCCCTCCTGAACATTAAATGACAGATTATCGACTGCGGTGAGACCGCCGAATTTCAGTGTGACGCTTTCAAACTCCAGCAAGTTCATCTCAGACGCTCCGTCTTGAGATACGATTTTTGTCGTTTGAACATGTCCTTGCGGTAGAAGGGGAACAGCTCGAACCACGTCCGGATTTTCAGCCATCGGCCATAGAGGCCCATCGGTTCGAACAGGATGAAGCCGATCAGGATCATGCCGAAGATGCCGAACTCCAAGCCCGGAATGGCAACGGTGTTGCCGCCAAATAAGGCAGCTGCATATTCCTTCGAGATCGACAGGAACTGCGGCAGGAAACCGATCACGATTGCACCCAGAAACGCGCCATGGATAGAACCCAATCCGCCGATCACGATCATCATCAGCAATTGGATCGAAATGACGACACTGAAAGTCTCGTTGTTGAACGCCCCCGCAAACATTCCCATCAGTGCGCCTGCCAACCCAGTAACTGCACAAGACAGGGCGAACGAGATCGTCTTTGTGCGCGCGATATCCACGCCCATCGCCTGCGCTGAGACCTCAGAATCTCGTACGGCGATGAAGCTGCGGCCCAAGGGCGCGCGCAATAGGTTGATATAGCCCAGTGTCACGACAACGGCGACGGCCAGCACCAGCCAGAAGAACGGGGCCGGGGTGGCCCAACGATCGACCAGATGTCCAAAGATCTCGACACCACCCAGATATTTACCCGCGACACCTCCGGTGATGGGTTCGGCCAGAACGATGATGTCGTCCATGAGCACAGACAGGGCCAAAGTAAAAATCGCAAGATAGATGCCGTGCAGACGCAGGGCAGGGATGGCAACCGTTGCACCAACGATACCGGTCAACAAGCCCGCCACCGGGAAAGCCAGTAGAAAAGGTACGCCCGCTTCTATGAGCACAACATTTGCATAGCATCCGACGGCCAGAAATGCGGCGTGGCCGAGGCTGGCTTGTCCAGTGTGACCGGTCAGGATCATCAGGCCGAGCCCTGCTATTGCCCAGATCAGCACATTGGTCAGTTCACCCAGATAGAAATCATCCAGCCACCAGGGCGCAGCGGTAACGATTGCCAAAAGGATAAGATAGAGGCTGAGTTGATAGCCATCCTTCCAGGGGCGGATGTCTTGCATATAGTCGGTTTTGAACACGATCCGCATGGCGCTCAGACCTTCTTGACCCGCACCTGGCTGAACAGCCCGTGCGGTCGAAAGATCAGTACCGTCAGCAAGAGCGCATATGGTGCGATCTGGCTGTATCCGGCGGCGACATAGCGGCTGGCAAAGGGTTCGATCACTCCGACAATCAGCCCTCCGGCCAATGCACCCGGAAGGCTGCCGAACCCTCCGATCACAGCGGCCGCAAAGGCTTTGATTCCCAGCAATCCGGTCGTGGGATCAACCGAGCCTTTGGCGGCGAACAATATTCCGGCGATTCCGGCAACGACACCTGCCAAGGCCCAGATAAACCCCTGAACGCGCTTGACCGGGATACCCATATAATAGGCTGCCAACTGGTTCTGAGACGCACCCTGCATGGCAAGCCCCAACTTGGTCTTGCTGAAAAACACATAAAGGCCCCAGGTGAGTAGGATAGTGATGACGATAACGGCCACATCTTCCATGCCTAGAACCAGTCCACCAAACCGGATTTCCTTCCCGGCCAGAGGATTCTGCAACGTTTGTGGCTCGTGCCCCCAGATCAGACCGGCGGCAAACCGGATCACAAAGCCCAAAGCGATGGTCAGGATCACGACCGCGGTCTGACTTTCACCAAACAGGCGACGGATGATCAGCCGATCAATCAAATATCCCAACGCCCCCATAATCATCAATGAGATTGGCAGCGCTAGCCAGAAGGGCAGACCCATATATTCAGTATTCGTAAGGCCGATAGTGACAAACGCACCCAGCATCATGAAATCGCCTTGCGCGAAATTCACCGCCTCGGTCGCTTTGTAAATCAGAACAAAGCCCAGAGCGATCAGGCCGTAAACGCAGCCATTCGCCAGCCCGCTGATCAGCAGCTGTGCGTTATCCAATCTCACCCTCCCTCAGCCGGTTACGTCCGGCGCTTTGTTCTACTATGGCGTGATAATCACCTTGCCGTCACTCTTTTTTAGAGCGTCTGCCAGATTTGGCAGTACTTCTCGCAACGAAAGCCTTGCGGAAACATCAGTGTGCCAGTGTCCGTCCGCAAATCGCGCCTGTACTTCGCCGACAACGCGCATTTGATCAGCCGGGGGCGTGTCCATCATCCAGCGGGTCAACCAAAACCCTTCGATCCGTTTGCTCATAAAGATCAACTGTCCCATCTGGGTCAGCTTTGGCAATTCAGTGCTGAGCTTGCCGTAACACACCCAGCGCGCGCCATTGGGCATAGCACAAAACACTTGCTCGGACAGTTGGTCCGCAACGGCATCAAGGAACACACGAGGTTTTAGGGTTTTGCTGATAGTCGCGAACTGCGTGGCTGCATCAGCGCCACCAGTCACCACCACCTCTGCAGCGCCGAGGGCCTTTAGCGGGTCAACCGTCTCAGCTCGTCGCACCAACGCGATTGGTTTCAACCCAAGGTCCCGCCCAAGGCTGCACATCAATTTTCCGAGTTGGCTGGTTGCTGCGGAAACTACAAAGGCCTCACCTGCATTCTTCGCGATATCCACCATCGCCATAGCTGTCAGAGGGTTAACAATCTGCGCAGCACCGTCTTCGTCTGAGATATCGGGCCGCAAAGGGATGCACATCTGAGCTTGCGTAACGACATATTCGGCCCATGCACCTGAGCCTGCTGCAACAAACGCCACCCGCTGATCCTGCAGGGCCTCGGCGCCGGCTCCTGTGGCTACAACGTCTCCACATCCTTCGAAACCCGCAGCAGCACCTTTGACCCGAGGCTGACCGTATTCGCCTTTGATAAAATGGATATCAGATGGGTTAACCGAGGCAGTTCGCAATCTGATCAACACCTGACCCGGCCCGGGAACGGGCAAGGGCAGATTAGCTTCGGCCAACCAATCCGATGCCTTTTCCAAAGTGGGTCCGGTGGCAGTACCGGAATAGCCGTCATGTGTTTGAACAATGGCAATCATGGAGTCGGGCAGAGCGATCATTTTACAATCCTTTTGGAAAGGAAGTTCAACACAATGTGGAAACTACTTCAACGTAACACTTTGACAAACATCTAAAATTGTATTTCCCAGTGTTGCAGAACCAAGCATTCGTGGGTTTGTTGTATTACTTTGCACGATCGCAACACTAAGGAAATCAAAGTGCCCAAGCTTAGCTGAACCAGCCCCAACCGGGCTGGTTCAAAGTGCCGCGCTACTGCGTCAGCAAGTTGCGCAGGTCTTGTATCTTGGCGACGATCAGCTCGGGCGATGCTTTAATATCGTCGAGAATCGTAAGAGCTTTGGATTTAATATCCTCAGTTAGAGTGCTGTCCTGGATCGATGTGACCATGGCGTCATAGTCAAAATTCTGTGCAGTCAGCATTCCCTCTTGAACCCAGGAATTAAACAGCTCTTGCCCCTGCGCCGTGAGCGCAGCAACTTGCTCTCCGGCGTCGGAAGCTGCATCGCTGGCTTGTTCTGCGACAGATGACGCCGCTTCACTTGCCTGATCTGTAACCGAAGATGCGGCCTCAGACGCTTGCTCGGTCGCCGCTTCAACCGCATCGCTCGCAGCCTCTTGAATGGCTGTGGCTGCCTCGCCAACAGCGTCGGATGCGTCCTCGGCAGCCGATTGAAGCTGTTCGGCCGGTGTTGGTTCAGGTTTTGTGGCGAAATAGTATGCCCCTCCGCCAATGATGGCGATGGCAACAATTAACAATAGACGCGACATAGGAGGTCTCCTTCAAATAATGTGTCGCCGACATGGGTTGAATTTACCCTAGCGCCAAGGGGAAAACCCGTGAATCTGCAGCACATTCCGGGTTTGAGCTACACTGTGCTGATAGGCATGGTATCCGGTGGCAACATCATGCCGTATTCGGTCGATTGATCAGATAAAAACATGTTTCGGAAGTTTGTGGTGGAAACTCAAGCGTCCAACTAGGCTCAGGACTCATAGCCAATAAATAACGAGCGCGGCGAGCGCGATTGCGGACAGAAAGACCTTCGGGCATCTGTCGCATCTTGTTGCAACTCGCCGCCAGTCCTTCAGCCTGCCGAACATGATCTCGATCCGGTTACTTCGTTTGTATCGTCGCTTGTCGTATCGAACTGCCGTCTTGCGTTGTTTTCGACCGGGGATACAGGCGCGTATTCCTTTGTCTTTCAATGCTTCTTTGAACCAATCAGTGTCATAGCCTCGATCACCCAGCAGCCAATCGACCTTTGGTAGACTGGAAACGAGAGCCCGATCGCCGGTGTAATCAACTGACCTGACCGGCGGTTATGAAGAAGTTCAACGGTCATCCAGTGCTGTCACAGATCGCGTGAAGCTAGGTGTTCATCCCGCCCTTTGTCCGCCCGACCAGACGGCTACGTCCCCCTTTTTCACCGCAAGGCTCGACGCCGCGCGATGGGCTTTGAGGCAGGTTGCGTCGATCATGACTGTATTCTTTTCACCTTGATCTGCGGCCAAACCAATCAACATCTCAGCAAAGATACCCTTATCGCTCCATCGCTTCCAACGATTGTACAATGTCTTGTGCGGCCCGTATTCTTTGGGTGCGTCGTGCCACCTTAACCCATTGCGATTGATGAAGATAATCCCGCTCAGCACACGCTTATCGTCAACCCAGGGCTTGCCATGGGACTTCGGAAAGAAAGGTGCAAGCCGCTCCATCTGCGCGTCGCTCAACCAGATTAGATCAGATATGTTCACCGCTCGTTTTTCGACCCGTGAATCACGCAGCCAAACGGAATTCAATGGCTCCTGAGCCTAACAATTTCAGTTGGCGAAATAATCTGTCCAAGTAGGTTAATATACTGACACCGGGCTTGTCGTTCCTCTAACGACACACTCGAGTTCGCAACAGATTTTAAAAGGTTCTGGATGTTCTGACGTAATGTAGTCGGTGAACCTCTCGCCGGCGAGTTTGCCGATATTTTCTGCCGGGATGCGAATGGTTGTGAGGCCCGGCTCAACATCCGCTGATCCTTTGAAATCTCCGATGCCGATAATCGACAGGTCATCGGGGACCTTCAATCCAAGACTTTGGGCTGCAAACAATGCTCCCTGTGCAATGACGTCATTTCCGCAAAGCAGCGCCGTTGGACGAGAGTGCTTCGATAAGAGGGTCAGGGCTGCTTGCTTAGCTTGCGACACACTATACGGGGCTTCAGACTCATGTTCACTCGGAACGGAAATACCCATTTCGTTAAGCGCAGCATGCACTGCAGATATCCGATGTTGGGCGCGGTCATTGCCATTGGTTTGGGGAAAGATCAGCCCAATGTCACGGTGCCCCAAGGCCAGTAGATGTTCCGTCGCAAGACGCCCGGCCAGCCGATTGTCGGCCCCAACACACGGTAGGATGGATTCTTCCGAAAAATTCCATATAGCGAGCGCGGGTATTTTCTGCTGTTCGATCAGTCGGGCGGTGGCGTCAGAATGTTCCAATCCAACCAGCGCCACTCCGTCGACACGATGTTCAAGAAATTTTCGTACCATCGCGT
The DNA here is from genome assembly GCF_056533505.1 of Ruegeria sp. G2. Classification (NCBI taxonomy): domain Bacteria; kingdom Pseudomonadati; phylum Pseudomonadota; class Alphaproteobacteria; order Rhodobacterales; family Roseobacteraceae; genus Ruegeria; species Ruegeria sp. G2. The sequence goes on from NZ_JBQFON010000001.1 coordinate 598,414, forward strand.
ATTCCCGATCGAGGTCATATCCATGCGACGCCAGCAACAGGCTGAATCCGGCATTGTCGATTGAGTCCGAGAAGGCCTGAATCACTTCGGCAAAAATGGCGTGGTTGATCGTGGGGACGACCAGCCCGATGGTGCCGGAACGTTTGCCATGCATCGTCTGCGCCGCACGGTTTCGGATATACCCCAACTTTTGCACCGCCCGATTGATCTTTTTCCGAGTCGCGGGGTTGACCAAATTCGGATGATTGAACGTGCGCGACACTGTTGACGGTGACACTTTTGCGGCCTTTGCAACCGCTACAATATCCACCTTACCCTTTTGAAAATTAGACATAATATTCTCTCACTTGATCGAATTTATGAAAACATTTGCAATACTATTTTCATCGCCTACGCTGATTTGTCAACAAAAGTAAAAGTGTGAACCGATGGGTTGGGAGGCCCTGAATGGAATTCATTTATTACTTCGGAGATGTCTTCACCCCGCTGTCTTTTATGCTGCTTTTGGGCGGCACGATTGGCGGCTTGATTCTGGGTGCGACGCCGGGTCTGTCTCCGACAATGGCGGTTGCCTTGCTGATCCCGTTCACCTTCCAGCTTGAGGCGGCGCAGGGGCTGATCCTGCTGGGAGCTGCCTATACGTCGACCGTTGCCGGAGGGGCGGTCAGTGCGATCCTGCTGAAGATTCCCGGCGCACCTGCCAATATTGCGACCACGCTGGATGGCCACACAATGGCGAAACAGGGTCAAGGGGCACGCGCGTTGCAGCTGTCCTTTCTGGCCTCGGCCGTCGGGGGCATCTTTGGTGTGCTGCTGCTGATCTTCCTGACCCCAGTTCTGGCGCAATGGGCGCTTGCCTTTGGCCCGTCGCACCTGTTCTGGCTTGCCATTCTGGGGGTGACTGTGATCGGTACGCTGGATTCCGCCTCGGTGGTCAAGGGTCTGTTGTCCGGCTGTATCGGGTTGTGGCTGGCCACAATCGGGTTTGATGACATCATGGGCGCGCAGCGCTTCATCTTTCACCCTGCTTTGGGCGGCGGGATCAATATCATCGCCGCGCTGATTGGCCTGTTTGCGATACCGCAGGTGCTGACAATGTTCGCAAAGGGTCGCCACAACGCCGGTGCCGAAGTGATCGAAGTACAACGGCATTCTATCCTCGAAGCCTTCCGCGAACTCTTTAGCCGCACACGCGCGTTGAGCATCGGAACGCTGACCGGCTCGATCATCGGCCTGATCCCTGGCGTCGGAGGGCAGATCGCCGGGCTTGTAGCCTATGACCAGACCAAGAAGTTCTCGTCCGAAAAAGACAAATTCGGCACAGGACATTCCGAAGGCGTAATCGCCGCAGAATCCGCCAATAACGCGATGGTAGGCCCGTCTTTGGTGCCTCTGCTAACCCTGTCGATCCCAGGCAGCCCAACCGCCGCCGTGTTGCTGGGTGGGTTGCTGATCCACGGAATTTTTCCGGGCTCGGATCTGTTCGACAACCATCCCGACGTGGCTTGGACCTTCATCAATTCCATGCTGATCGGACAAGTCCTGATGTGCATCTTTGGCCTCTATGTCGCTGGTCTGGCCGCCCGAGTCGCACAGGTTCCGCAGTCGGTTATGGCTGCCATCGTTCTGGCGCTATCGGTCTTTGGGGCCTATTCGGTGCAGGGTTCGATGGGCGATGTCTATGTCATGGCTTGCCTTGGTATCGGCATGTTCTTCCTAGAGCGCTTTGGTTTTTCAGCCGCACCACTGGTGTTGGGGTTAATCCTTGGGCCAATCGCCGAAGCCAACTTCATTCAAGGCGGGATGATCGCCGACGCAACTGTCGGCAAGGCTTCGTATTTCCTGACCGGTGGACTGAACCTGTTGCTGATTGCAGTGGTGCTGGCCTCAATCGCTTACTCGGTCTGGATGGAACTGCGCCACCGTCGCTACACCACGAAAGAGGAGGCGCAGGCATGAACCGCTCACAACACGTATTCGGGTCGGGTCTGGTCTTTGCCGTAGGTCTATGGGTGACCTGGGTCAGTTATACCCAGCAACCGGCCGAGGCATTTCTTTTCCCGCGTCTTATCGCATCTGTTTTCGTGGTTCTGGCCGGATGGACTTTTGGCAAAGCGTTGATGGGTCTGTCCAAAGTCGGGAATGGCGTAACACGAACGATGTTCCTGAACATTCTGCCGGGTTTGATCATTACACTGATCTACGTGTTCTGGGCGGCCAAGTCGCTGGGCTTCTACACAGCGACGGCCATCGCATTTTTCGTTCTGCTGTCGATTTATGATCCAGCCCCACATTCCGAAACCAAAACCTGGGTTAAGCGCGGCGTCATCACGGCAGTCTTTTTGGCAGTGATGTACGGGCTCTTCGCCATGCTTCTGAACGTCTACACACCAAAGGAAATTCTGTTCTAACCGCGCAGGGCGCGGAGAACTAAATTAGGGAGGAAACGCAAATGAAACGAATGATTGCAGGGGCCGCATTGGCCTTCATGAGCCTGACAGGAGCCTCAGTAGCAGAGGAATACCCCGAACGGCCGATCATGATGATGGTCAGCTACGGCGCGGGAGGCGCGATCGACTTTCAGGCGCGCATTGTCACCATGACGTCCGGAAACGAGGACGCGCTGGGAATGCCCATTGCCATTATCAACAAACCCGGAGCAGGTGGCCGTGTGGGCTGGAACTGGTTTGCCACCCAGGCTGATCCGGATGGCTACACTCTGGCAGCCTACAACGTTCCCCATTTTATCGCTCAGTCGATCAAAGGTGGGGTGGAATACTCGACCGACAGCTTTGAACCCATCGCGAACTGGGGCGCTGATCCGGCTGTATTTGTCGTTGGCGCGGACAGTGAGTTTAACTCGATGGAGGATGTTGTCGCCTTTGCCAAGGAAAACCCCGGCAAGCTGACCGTTTCCGGCGCGGGCCTATTTGTGGGTCACCACATTGCAGCCTTGCAGATCGACAAAGCCGCTGGAACCAAGATGGCCTACATCCCGACCAAAGGCGGCGGGGCCGCAGCCATGAAAGCCGTGATCGCAGGTGAAGTCATGGGAGGTATCAACAACCTGTCAGATGCGTTCCGAGCGCAAGAAGCGGGCAACGTCAAAATACTGGGTGTCGCCGATCTTGAGCGTAACGCATTCCTGCCCGACGTGCCGACAATGATGGAACAGGGGTTGGACGTCGACAACTCGTCGGTCAATTTCCGAGGCGTGATGGTGCCCAAAGGCACTCCACCCGAGGTTATCGAGAAACTCTCGGCAACAGTGCCCGAGATGTTCGCCAATTCCCGCGTCGCCAAGAAAATGGAAGCTGGCGGTTCCCCAATGCACATAATGACACGTGACGAAGTGATCGAGATGTGGGCGCAGCGTCAGCAGACACTAAACGAGTTGCTGGCCGGCCTCTAATCCGGACGGACGCAGCGGGGCGGAGCTGTTCCGCCCCGAACAACATATCGAGGACCAAAATGAACGCTCAGGACGGGATTTCGCCGGAAATAGCCGAAGTAGATCGTATCGTTGCTCAGGCGCGCAAGGCGCAGAGGGATTTCGAAGCTGGTGGAAGTCAGTTGCTTTACGACAAAGCGGCACTGGCAGCGGGATGGGCCATCATGGAACCAACGCGCAATCGGACACTGGCGGAAACTGCGGTTGAAACCACCGGTCTGGGCAACGTGCCGGACAAAATCACCAAGAACCACCGGAAGACACTCGGCCTGCTGCGCGACATTGCCGACGTGAAAACCCACGGCATCATCAGTGACGACCCGAAAACAGGTATTACCGAAATTGCGCGCCCAATCGGCGTGATCGGCGCGGTTGTACCCTCGACCAATCCTGCCGCAACGCCCGCGAACAACATCATCAATGCGCTCAAAGGCGGTAATTCTATCGTGGTGGCTCCGTCGCCCAAAGGCGTGGCGTCCTGCGAAATGTTGGTTGATTACATCCATTCCGAATTCGACAAGCTGGGGCTGGACCGCAATTTGGTTCAGATGATCCCCGCGCCCGGATCCAAGGCCAAGACACAACGGTTGATGGAAACTGTTGATCGCGTGATTTGCACTGGCAGCCAGAACAATGTCCAACGTGCGCAATCCTGTGGCACGCCGGCCGTTGCGGTTGGCGCTGGCAATGTGATTGTAATTGTGGACGAGACCGCTGATTTGCAGGCAGCGGCAGCTAAAATCACGGCATCAAAATGTTTCGACAACGCGACTTCTTGTTCTTCCGAGAACGCGCTGGTCGTAGTGGACGCAGTCTATGACAAGTTCGTAGCCGCAATGGCTGCCGAGGGCGGCGCTTTGGTGCCGTCCTCTGAGGCAAGTGATATCGTGGCGCGACTTTGGCCTGATGGCCATCTCAACCGTTCAGTCATAGCCCAGGACGCCGAAAAAATGCTCGAAGCCTTGGGGATGGCGGGCAAAGTACCTGAGGGGACTAGATATCTGGCGGTGGAGACAGACGGAATCGGCCCGGATCATCCTTTGTCAGGCGAAAAGCTCAGTCGGGTCCTGGCTCTCTATCGTGCGGCAGATTTTGAGGCGGCCAAAGCCATAGCGTCTCGGATTTTGGTGCATCAGGGGGCCGGGCATTCGGTTGGCATACATACTGGCGACGACGAGCGTGCGATTGGATTGGGTCATGGTTTGCCAACCTGCCGGGTCATCGTAAATCAGCCGCACACCTTTGCCACTGGCGGCAGTTTCACCAATGGAATGCCTTTTTCCCTCTCGATGGGCTGCGGTAGCTGGGGTGGCAATTCCATCGACACCAACCTGCATTGGCGGCATTTCGTGCAGACCACCAAAGTCGTTCGGGAAACATCCCCGCGTGAACCCGAACTGGAAGAGATCTTCGGTGACTACTGGTCGGAGGCCGGACAATGATGGATCCGCCCAAGGGAACTGTTCGTGACTGGTTAGACTACAGGGCAAGCCAGGGAGGAACCGGTTTTGTTTTCCCGGATGGGGTACCGGAGCTGAGTTGGAGTGAGTTGCGCGAAACGGCCCACCGCATCGCAGTTATGTTAACCGGCATGGGTGTGGAGAAAGGAGAAAGCGTCGCGATCCTGTACCCTAACTGCCGTGAAGCGCTAGAGATCCTTTTCGGCGTCCTGTATGGCGGGTTCCGGGCGACGATGATTAACCTTGTCGCAGGTGACAGCGCCGTGGCCTATGCACTGGAACACAGTGGTGCACGCTATGGCTTTGTGCATCCCGGACAAACGGAACTCTTCGAGCGCACAACCGAACCCGTCAGAATCACCGCATTGCAAGTTGAAGACGCTGCCGATGTTGGCGGTAACTTGCACAGTATCTCGTCCGATAGCCATGCGCTGTTGATGTACACCTCGGGAACGACGGGGCGTCCAAAGGGCGTGATTCACACACATTCCAGCCTGCTGGCAGGCGGCTGGACGACTATGGTCGCTCATGAGTTATCCGAGGCCGATCGCGGGTTTTGCGTTTTACCGATTTATCATATCAACGGGCTGTGCGTTACAGTTATGGGAACGCTTGTCTCAGGCGGGTCTTTGGCTATGTGCGAACGATTTTCGGCCAGCCGGTTCTGGGACAATTTGGGTAAGGCTGAAGCGACTTGGTTTTCGGTTGTACCAACCATCATTTCTCACTTGCTGCATTCGGATACAAAACCAGATACGCCTACTCGCCAACGCGTGCGTTTCGGTCGTTCTGCGTCGTCAGCGTTGGCACCGGACGTGCAGCGGGCCTTTGAAGACCGGTTCGAAATCCCCATCGTGGAAACTATGGGTCTCACGGAAACAGCAGCGCAAATTCTGTCCAACCCATTGCCACCAGCCGTTCGCAAGATCGGCTCTCCCGGCATCCCATACGGGAACGAAGCGGCAATTGTTGATGCCGACCTGCGACCTGTTCCACACGGAACAGAAGGCGAACTGGTTATTCGCGGACCAAATGTAATGCTGGAGTACCTCAACGACCAAAACGCAACCAGGGGCACGTTTACGTCTGACGGATGGTTGCGAACCGGTGATCTCGCCCGCATGGACAAGGACGGTTATGTTTTTGTCACCGGCCGATTGAAGGAGCTGATAATAAAAGGCGGCGAAAACATTGCGCCCCGTGAGATTGACGAAGCACTTTATTCGCATCCCGATGTTGTTGAAGCCGCCGCATTTGCGCGTCCCTGCAAAAGCTATGGCGAAACCGTCGAGGCAGCGGTCAAAATTCGTGAAGGGTCCCAGGTGACGTCGCTGGGCCTTTCGAAACTTTGTGAAGCTCAATTGGGTCGTTTTAAGTCCCCCGACGAAGTTCATATCTTGCCGGAACTTCCAAAAGGGCCGTCGGGAAAGATTCAGCGAAACAGAATACTCGAGATCGTTGCCGAGAAGGCTAACGACGTGAAGATATGAACATCTTTGACGCTGGGTGTTTGAAAATCCAATGTTCGCACTTCATATGCTGCGCAGCGACACCGTCAGAGTGGCTTAGGATCTTCTTTGAGCCTGGCTGCCGTCTATCGCGGTGCTGAAATGCTACGCATCACACCAAAGGCGGCTTTGGCCGACTGCACTGCGGCATCATATTTGGAACGTTGAAGTCCGCTTTGGGCCGCCAACAGTTTCTACAGAAACCCGCAACGATCTCCTTATTCGTGCGTTCGTAGCTTCGTTGGATCGTAGATGGGGTAGCTCGCGATCTTTGCTTTTGTCTTGAGGCCCTCGCCTGCGACGGAGAGCGTCGTTCCAACAGCGAGTCCTGGAACAACATGCGCAAGAGCAAGGGATTTACCCATCCGGTGTGAGTAGCAGGGGCTGTTGATCACGCCGACAGTTTTGCCACCCCACAAAAGCGTTTCACCGCCAACAACCATGTTGGTGTGGTCGATTTCCAGGCAAACATTGTTTATTTTTTCGGCCCCCTTTGCCGCCAAGACGGCCGCTTTTCCGCGATAGTCAGCCTTGGTTGTGCTGACGGAAAAGCCTAAGCCAACCTCCCATGGGGTGTTTTCCTCGGTCATGTCATAGCCATAAAACAGCAGCCCGGCTTCGATACGCACCTTGTCCAAAGCGGTAAAGGAACAGGGCATGACTCCCTGTTGCGCGAGCTTGTCCCAGATATCCGTAATCACTGCCCCATCTGCAAAATCTCGTAACCGCGTTCGCCGGAATAGCTTGTGCGTGAGATACGGCACGGATAGCCAAAAAGCTTCGCCAGTGCGTGTTCGAAATAGTCCAACTCTGCCAAGTCGATATCTGTGTGGGCGTTCAGGATCTCCAAGGAGGCAGGACCCTGCACCGAAAGGTCATGCAGATCGTCAGTAAAGTCGATCTGAACGTCACGCCCTGCCGCCGAGGCTTCCAGCAGCGCCATGGTGTCGCCGGAGCCGTGCACGACCATCCATTCATTGCCACCATTGTTCGACACGATCGCATCGTCAGCGATCCCGCCTCCATCGGTCAGAACACAGAGGTAGGCAGCCTTGCCCGGTCCAACTTTGGTCAGTTCGCGCGTGGTCAGATGGTCCAGTACTGCTTGGGCTTCGGGGCCGCGCACGAACACTTTCTTCAGGGGAGACATGTCGAACATACCAGCCCGTTCACGGACCGCATCGTGCTCATCATTGGGATCGGAGTTATAGGTCCAGGCCGTACCCATGCCGTTCCAGTCCTCCAACCCAGAGCCAAGCGCGGTATGGCGCGATGCAAGGGCGGATGTGCGGCTAAGCTCTTCGGTCATGGGGCTTCCTTTCTAGTACCATTCGTCCGGCATGCTTGCCTTGCGTTCAGACACGAAGTCTTCAAGCGCGGCTTTTGTGCCGGGGTTCATTTCGGGCTGTTGATAATCGTCAAGCATTTGGCGCCACCGCGCCGTAGCGCGTTGGTCTGACTTGAGCGCGCCGTTCTCCGTCCAGGTCTCGAAAGGGCCGGCATCCGGGATTTGCGGTTCAAAATTCGCCGATTTGTAGTGACGCAGCGTGTGGCTGGTGGAGAGGAAATTCTCACCCGGGCCGGTTTCGAGATAGGCATCTCGACCGAAAGCCTCGTCGTCGACGTCAAAACCCTGCAAAAGTTTCAGCATCGCGCCGCAGTGATCTACGTCCATGATGAACTTCTCGTAGGACATGACCAACCCACCTTCGAGCCAGCCCGCTGCATGCCAGACCTGATGTGCGCCGGATAGAAGTGTGGACCACATGGCCCCCGTACTGTCCTGCATCGCTTGTCCGTCCGGGGCGTTGGACGCGGTGATTTGTCCGCCGCCCGAGCGCACCGGAACACCAAGTCTGCGCCCCAGTTGCGACAACGCCATGGTGACCATGTTCGCCTCTGCCGATCCGAAGATCAGAGCGCCCGTGCGGAGGTTCATGCTGGAGTGAAAGGACCCCATGACAACCGGGCAACCGGGCCGGACAAGCTGCGCCAGGGCGATACCGACCATGGCTTCGGCCAGTGTCTGCGCGACCACTGCTGCGGGTGAAAGCGGCCCCATGGCACCTGCAAAGATCGCCGGAGAGATACACACGCATTGGTTTGCTTCGGCATAGATGCGCAGCGCGGACGACATGGTGTCATCGAAAACCAGTGGAGAGTTGACGTTGATATTGGCCTGCATCACGGCGTTGTATTCCATGATGTCGCCTCCAAAGACCAATCGCGCCATGTCGATGCTGTCCTGCGCGCGGTCTGGCGCGGTGACCGATCCCATAAAGGGCTTAGTCGATAGGGTGAGATGGGCCAACACCATATCCAGATGCCGCTTGTTCACGGGAATGTCTGTCGGCTCAACTACGGTTCCGCCGGAATGATGTAGGGCAGAGGAGCTGTATGTGAGTTTGATAAAGTTCCGGAAGTCTTCGAGCGTCGCGTACCGACGACCATTGGTCAGATCGCTGACAAAGGGTGACCCGTATCCCGGCATCAGGACAATATTGTCGCCACCGAGGGTAACGGTGCTGGTCGGGTCCCGACCGTGCAGTTTGAACTCGGACGGTGCTGTGGCGCAAAGGTCGCGCGCATGTCCCGGGTCAAACCGAACACGCTCACCTTCGACGTGAGCACCTGACTCGGCAAACATCTCTAACGCCGCGTGGTCGCCTCGAAAATCGATCCCGATCTTGCCCAGAATCCAGTCCGACTGTTCTTCGATCCGCGCCAAAGCCGCATCGCTCAGCAACGCGTATGCAGGTATCTTTCGCTTCGCAAACGGAGCGCTGGCCGCAAGTGTGCCTCGACACGACGACCGACTGCGACGGGATCGGCTGCGGCGCTCTGCAGGTTGCGGTGTATCCTTTGTTGCGTTCAAGGAACCCAAACGCGTTACTCCTGCTCTTCAGTATCGGATTTAGAATGGGCAATGTTGCGTGATTGGAAATCGAAATTTTCTGGTCTCAGCGTTCAAATTTCTTATACAACGAGGGTATGCCTCGTCACTTTCATCATCATGACCTTCTGCGGCTGTTTGCCGAGATTGCCCGATATTCCAGTTTCTCGGATGCTGCCACGGCCCTGAACATGACCAAAGGCGCGATCAGCTATCAGATAAAGACGCTTGAGACAGACTTAGGAATGGCCTTGTTTCGGCGCACGACGCGCGGCGTCACGCTTACGAATGACGGGCTAAAGCTGCTGGTGACTTGCCAATCCAGGTATGAAGAAATTGAATCCGGTATCCTGACATTGAAGGGGAAAATCTCACGGTCTCTGACCGTTGGCGTGTCCACCTATTTCGCGGCGCGCTGGCTATCTCCTCGCCTGATGACGTTCATGCAACGCCACCCGGATGTGCAGTTGCGCATTCAACCGATGATCGAATTCTCTGATCACGAGATGCAGGATGTTGATCTGGCGATTAGATGGGGAAACGGTGAGTTCGGTCACGGCAATGTAACCCGCTTCATGCCGATGTCGCCCTATCCCGTTGGGAATGCCTCAGCGGCCCAAATGGTTGCAGAATCGGGAATAGATGCCTCCATATCACAACTCATCTTGCTCAGAGATCGTGATGACAGCAACGCTTGGTCCGATTGGCTGACCGCGGCACATCTGCCCCTGCAATCGCGGCAGGATGTATTGATCGTTCCTGACCCCAATGTCCGGGTGCAAGCCGTCATCGACGGGCAGGGCATCGCCTTGATGGATGACCTCGTGTCGGCTGATTTGGAGGCGCAACGGCTGTTCCGGTTGTCCGATACTGAACTGCCCGACTACGGATACTTTCTTGTTCAGCCACATAACACCGTTGCGACGGAGGCCGTGGCCGCCTTCTCGGAATGGTTGACCAAACAATCCTGACCACGTTTGGCTTGAACATCATCAACTCAATATTTATACGCCGTATAAATTAAGGCTTACGGAGGCACCGATATGACAACCGGGCACATCATGATGGCCATGAGCCTGGATGGATTTGTTGCGAGACCCGACCACGCGCTTGACTGGCTGAACAAGCAAGCGACGCATAACGAAGATCACGGCTTTGCAGAGTTTCAGGGCCGGATGGATGTGATCGTCATGGGGTCGGGATCGTTTCGCACGGTTGTGGGATTCGGGGAGTGGCCATACTCCATCCCCTGCATCGTGATGAGCCGCACTATGACAGACGAAGACGTTCCCATGGAGCTGCGCAGCAGGGTTGAGGTTTCAACGCTTGAGCCGAAAGTTCTTTTCACCAACTTGCAGAAGCGCGGATTACAACGGGCCTATGTCGATGGTGGCGCGGTTATTCGATCGTTTATCGAGGCGGGTCTTATCGAAGACATGAAGATTACCATCGTCCCAATCCTTCTTGGTGATGGCATCCGGATTTTTGGTTCCAACGACAGGGACATTGATCTGGAACTGATGTCCTCAACACCTTTCCCTTCGGGGCTGGTGGACCTTGAATACAAGGTGAAACGGTGACGAAGGTCGTTTCAGTCGGACGGCCGGTAAAGTCGTCGCAAAAGCTCTCAAAGCAACTGATCCTCAGAACGGCGCTGCCGATCGTTCAGAAAGGCGGCGTTGAAGGGCTGTCATTTCGTGTGCTGGCTGAACAACTGGGCGTTACCCCGATGGCAGTCACGTATCACGCAGGTAGCAAGAAGCAGCTTTTGAGCGATCTGGTTGAGCTTGCATTCGAGGGCGTCCTGGGTGGCATTGAGGACGGTCCTCCGGTCAAACGGGCGCGTAGCATACTTGCGGCCCACTACCGGTATGCGTTGAAGAACGCCAATCTTCTGCGTGCGATCCTCAATGACGTGACACTCATGAGCGAGGACCTTGTCCGTGTTGCGGCGGAATTGAAGGCCTGCACAGACCAACTGAAGAACAGCGATGGCGGAGATGTCCTTGTTCACCTTCTGATCGACTATGCGCATGGCTTTGTGCTCTCTGCCTCCAGAGGAGAAAACAATCCGCTCACAATCGACGACTTTCTGCGCGGCGTTGACTGGATTCTGATTCAAGCAGCTGGAATGGACGAGGCGATTTAAGATGAAGTACATCCGTGCGGTGCACCAGAACACCTTTGAAGACGTAGACATCAGTATCTAAGCAATAATATCTCGGTACTTGCGGGTGTTTCTGGTTCGGGAAATTACTCGCTGTTTGAATTCACTGTGGGGGATATTCTGCACCGGCGGCGAATGTCTAGAAAGCAGAATACCACCACAGCATCTCAGCTGGCTGTTGGATGTCACCTTAGGACCGTTTTCGGTACTTGTGAGCGTGGGCAGAGTGCGGAATTCGCCGCGTTTCCGCGAGGCACATTACTGAACACAGATCAAACATTCGATAAAGTTAGGACATTGATTGATCTACAGTCAGAGCGTGAGAATTCGGCAAGAAACCAATTTTAGTTCCGATCAATCCTTGAATTTTGCATCCACAATCGCAGCGAGAACAAATCGCGTTGCTGGATCAATTTCGTCGCCTTGGAGAAGGCTTTCGAATTGATGGTTTAATGCCTTTGAATGCCAGTTTTGCATGGTCGTTGCGACGCGGGCAGCCAAAGACGCGTTATTAGCCATGGCCTCAGAATACAAACCAATGATGAATGGTCTATATTCCGGATGAACGGTGCCGCCATCAGCCAATGCCCGAACAAGTTCCTTGACGCTTGCATGGTGCAAATGGGATTGCCCGAGTGCCTCTCCGATTGCGCGGATTGCTTTCATGCCATCGACTTCGATCCCGGCAAGTGCCCATTCATACACATTTGATCTTTTTGATCGTAAAACCTCCGCAAAGTTGGACCTAACAACAGCAGCGGCCTCTTCGTCAGTCTGCAGGCCCAGTAGCCGGATGGTAACCGGTACAAAACTGATGCGATCAATTCTGCCGAATTCTTCCAATAGCTGGCTTGTCTCAACAGAGGTATTTAGGGGGTGCACAACTTGATACGGTGCCCGATGTATCTCGATCAATGAGACGTTGCGCAAGATCGGGTCTGGGTGTGACAGGTAGTTGGCCAAAAAGGCTATTCGTTCCTGCTTAACGGATATTGTGGAAGGCCAGAACGCTGCGGCCTCTCGCAAGCGATTCACAAATTCGGCTCTTTCAGGCGTCATCAGAAAAATTCGCGTCCAACGCCGGGATATAGCGCGGCCAGCGCTATCCCGGTCAATAGAGCCGTAAGTGAAGAGCATAGTCTTGTCGGGATCGGATTGCAGCGCGCGCCTTGTCACACTGTCGATCAGGAACGGGATCTCGGGTAGTCTACTAATTTTCCGAGCATTTTCTTTCCACACTTGAATTGGCGCGAACTTGAAAGGATTGTCTGGCTGAGGTCGCGCGAGGACGATGAAATCTGCCGAAAGAATATGGTCCGCAACAGAAGCTTCCGGTAGTTCGATGCAAACCGAACATGCGTGCAGCGACCGGGGCCAAGCCACGACACAGAAAAACAGACTGAGAATGGCCATCAACAGCGGAAGATGTGGCATCCAATTGATTTGCTTCTCCGCACTCGACATAAGAAACCGTTCTACCCCCTAAATCCCTCAACACGTTCAACCCGCCAAAACTGAGCCTATCAGATAAATGGTCACCGTGTTTAGAAATTGCCGTTTCTCTGCTTTGATCCGTTCGAATGCCGGAGAAAGCTTCGTGATCAACTCGCCAGTGAAAGGATCCCGGCAACAGACATGATTTGACCGATTTCTACACCAAGGTTGAACCCCAAACGAGCAACAAATTTGTCTCCCTCTGGTAGCCCGATTTCATTCAGAGCACTGGCAGAACCCAGGCCGTGTAGAAGGCCACAAGAAAATGAGACAATCCACGGCCATCTCTCTGACATGCGCAAGTGCTCGCTATCAAATTTTTACAATTTCGACCGCAAGAATGACGAATAACAAAACGATGACAGCTTCCACAGGTGGGGAAGGGACATGGATCAAATTCAATGAAGCCAAGGCCAGTGTAATACTATGCGCGAAGGTAAAGGCGGTGATAGCACCAAGTATGGTCCGTTTCACCCCGCGCTCTGCTAGTTCGCGCAGCGCTACATTTTATACTTGTAGCGAATGGCGATAACGGGGGCTACCACAGCAGAATAAAAGCACCACGCTGAATGCCTCTCATGGGCCGGGAATAGATCGTGGAATACGAGACAGGGTTCTATGCTTCAGGAGTTCCGAGGTTGCTACGAGCCCATCCCAGTCTTTGTATTTTTGTGCGGCGCGGACTTATGCAGACATGTTTGCTTAAACTCTAAAACTATTTTGAGATATCTGGTTACTGACCCAGTTGTTGTCTAACGGATAGTACACCAATAGCGAGCGACGCTTCGCGCCGCTTACAAAGGCATGTACTTGTCTTAGCAAAGTGGCGGAGAGACAGGGATTCGAACCCTGGGTGGGCTTGCACCCACAACGGTTTTCGAGACCGCCCCGTTCGACCACTCCGGCACCTCTCCGCGGGGGTCTGTGAAGGGGGGATTTAGTGGTGAACGGGCAGGGGCGCAAGTGGAAAATTCCGGATTTTAGTGATCCTGGGATTTTCCATTGCCAGATACAAGAAAACTCCTAGGCTGATGGGTATGACCTACCATCTACGCCAGTTTACCATCAGTGTTATAATTCTGCTTCTTTCGCTAGGTGCCATGACGGTGCAGTCGCTTGCCGCCAGCCGAGACCAGATTGAGGCATTTCTGACCACAACAGGGTTTGACGTTGCGTTGGAAAGTATCGCGCATGCGTCTGCCTCGGCCCCGCAAATGCTGGGAATTGACCCCGACGGTTTCGGTTCAGATTGGACGCGACTGACTGAAGAAGTATTCGATACAGAACTCATGTACGATACCGCTGTTTCAATCCTCGAGCAGACGCTCAGCGACGAGGCGTTGGACCATGCTGTGACATTTTATGCATCCGCGCTGGGGCAAAGACTCGTCGTTGCCGAAAACGCGGCTCATTCGGATGAAGATGATGATGCGAAGCAGCTTGCGGGGCAGGAAATTGTGTCCGAGCTCATCAAAAATGGATCTTCCCGCGTCGAAAGCCTGAAACGAATGAACCGCGCTGTAGATGCAAGCGGCACTTCCTTACGTGCACTGCAGGAGATTCAGGTTCGGTTTTTGATGGCGGCCAGTGCGTCCGGCATCATCGACTTGCAACTCAATGGGGATGAGCTGCGTGAAATGATGCGCCGCAACGAAGGCGATATGCGTCGGTCGCTGCAACTGTCAGCATTGGCCGGCGCGGCTTACACCTATCAAGAATTCTCAGATGATGATGTCGACGCTTATGTCGAGGCCTTGGAACAACCTTTGATGCAAGAGGTGTATGAGCTGTTGAACGCGATCCAATACGAGATCATGGCAATGCGCTTTGAGGTCTTGGCCGCCCGCATGGCCGAGCTTCGTCCGGCGCAGGATATTTGATGCGCGTTCTCGCCGCTGCGATCTTGTTGGTCGTATGGGCAGTGCCCTTGGCAGCCAATCAGCAGGCTGAACGGTTGATGCGGGCCATGCATTTGTCGGATTTCCTGGAAATACTAAGCGAAGAGGGCTTGGACCAAGGGAAGTCGATTGACGAGTCGATGCTAGGCGGATCGGGAGGGTCGTATTTTCAGGCTCAGGTTGCTGAATTGTATGATCCGTCATCCATGTACGAACGCCTGTCGCAATCGGTTGGGCGCATAATGACCAATGCACAATTGGAACAGTCTTCGATCTTTTTCGAAAGCGATCTTGGGCAGAGCATTGTTTCTCTTGAAAATTCAGCACGGAAGGCTCTGGCGGATGATACGATCGATCAGATGGCGCGAACGGCCTATTTTGAGACTGATCGTGAAGACATGTTTTTTCGTTTGGTGGACGAGTACGTACAAGTTAATGACCTAATCGAACAGAATGTCCGGGGAACGATAAGTGCAGACTTCAGTTTCTACCGTGGGCTCGCCTCGGGACAGAACGGGTCATTGGATGAGGCATCCGTGTTGGATGAATTGCTGTCCCAACATGAGCAGACCAAGGCAGAAACGACGGAATGGATGTACTCATTTCTTCTTTTAGCCTATCGGCCTTTGAATGAAACGCAATTGCGCGAGAACATTGCCTTTTCGCGCACGGATGCCGGACGCGCCCTAAACGCGGCTTTGTTCAAGAGTTTTGACGAGATGCTCAACAGCATCTCATACCAGCTTGGCCAGGCCGTTGCGCAGGCAATGAGCGCCTCAGAACTTTGATCCCGGTTTTGGGTTGACTTTGGCAGGCAATGCTTGGATAAGCGCGCATCCCGGCCGGTTTTCCGCGCCGGGTATCGTTATTCTTTGACCCGATAGCAACGCGATAAGGGTCATCCACACTGCCCGAAAAGGGCGCGCTGTTCGAGGTGGCGAAAGCCAGAAACACCCAACCGGGGACCACAGAACGCGGTTAGACAAAGGAAAGACGCATGTTTGCGGTCCTCAAGACTGGCGGCAAGCAGTACAAGGTTCAGGCGGGTGATATCCTCCGCGTTGAAAAGCTGGCTGCCGACGCAGGTGAAAAAGTTCAATTCAACGATGTTCTGATGCTGGGCGGTGACGCTCCGGTTGTTGGTGCACCTTTCGTTGAAGGCGCAGGCGTACAGGCCGAAGTGATCGAACAGATCAAAGGTGACAAGGTCATCAAGTTCGTCAAGCGCCGTCGTAAGCACAGCTCAAAGCGTACCGTTGGCCACCGTCAGAAGCTGACACTGGTCAAAATCACCGACATCTTGTCGTCGGGCGCTGACAAGTCGGGCATCAAAGCTGCAACCGGTTCAGCTCCGGCTGGCGAAGCGGCACCTGCTGCAAAGCCTGCCAAGAAAGCCGAAGCCAAAGCAGAGGCACCCGCCGCTGCTGCTGCTGACGATCTGACCAAGCTGAACGGTGTCGGCCCTGCCGCTGCCAAAAAGCTGGTTGAGGCCGGTATCGAGAGCTTTGCTGCTCTGGCCGCCTTGTCGGATGAGCAGATTGCTGCTATCGACACCATCAAAGTGAAACCCGAATGGGTTGAGCAAGCCAAAGAGCTGGCTCAAGGCTAAGGAGAGAGAGAATGGCACATAAAAAAGCTGGCGGTTCCTCCCGTAACGGTCGCGACTCAGCAGGTCGCCGCCTTGGCGTGAAACTGTATGGTGGCCAGGCAGCCATCGCAGGCAACATCATCGTACGTCAGCGCGGCACCAAGTTCTGGCCGGGCGAAGGCGTAGGTATGGGCAAAGATCACACAATCTTTGCAACTGTCGATGGCGCCGTGAAGTTCCATAAGGGACTTAAAAACCGCACCTTTATTTCGGTCCTGCCAGTGGCGGAGGCCGCAGAGTAAGCCGAAACCCAGAAGGTTTAAGAAAAATTCATGGGGGACCGGCACAAAGTGCCGGTCCCTTTTTCGTTTTAACGCAGTCGTGATCACCAGAGCCGATGACAGTCGCAACCACCAGTTTCCTGATTTTTGCCGCCTCGCAGGTTGGCACACCGGGACCAGCCAACATGGTCCTGCTGGGAACAGGTGCGCGTTATGGGTTTCGGTCGGCACTGCCGTTTGTAGGCGGGGTCATTCTGGGCAAGCAGTTGATCATCTGGCCGGTTGGTTTCGGACTGATGCAAGTGGCCGATCAGGCGCCGCTGGTGTTTGAGGCGCTCAAATATGCTTCGGCTGCCTATATTTGCTGGCTTGCGTGGAAAATCGCCAATCTGCGGCTTTCTCGCGGTCAAACGGATAAGCAAGTGCCCGGATTTCTGGCGGGGTTAATTGTACACCCGCTTAATCCCAAGGCCTGGGCGATGATTATTGCGGGCTTCACTGGATTTGTGGCCGCAGGGACACCGAGTTTTGAGGCGACTCTCACGATCGCTCTCTGTTTGTTGATCTGCCAGATCGTGTTGCACCCGATTTGGACATTTGCAGGAGATCGGATCGCCCATGCGGTTGAAGGTCGGCCTGCCGAAAAATATCTGATGTGGACGTTAGCCAGTTTGACAGTTGCGTCCGTACTTTTTGTGTTGTTCGGAGGAGGAACGCACTCATGAAACTTGAGGCAATAATAAATCAGCCGGTCATTGAAACCGAGCGGTTCGACCTGCGCCCCCTGCGCCGGTCGGATATGGGACTAATTGAGCACTACGCCGGCGATGAACGTGTCGCGCGCATGACCACGCGGATCGCCCATCCGCTGCCGCCCGGAGCTGTCGAGGCGTTCGTAACGCGCGCCATGTCGGACGAGCGGGACGAGGACGTTTGGGCGATGGATGCGACCAAAGATGGCGGGCCCGAGCTGATTGGCTTGATTTCGCTTGAAAAGCTGGATCGCAATCAATCCGAAATCGGCTATTGGGTCGCGCCGGTTTATTGGAACACAGGCATTGCATCTTTGGCTGTTGAAACGCTGGTCAAAGCCAATCCGCTGGAAAACGCGACCATGTTCGCCAGCGTGTTTCAGGACAATCCGGCCTCAGCTCGGGTGCTGACTCATTGCGGGTTCCAGTATCTTGGCGATGCGGAAACTTATTCGGTGGCGCGCGATGCGAATGTGCCCACCTGGACGTATACAAAGAAACTCTGACTTGTGGCCGATGGGGCCTTTGCAGTAGGGGACAGCTATGAAATTTCTCGATCTTGCAAAGGTCTACATCCGGTCCGGGGCCGGAGGTGGCGGCTGCGTCAGCTTTCGACGCGAAAAGTACATCGAATACGGCGGACCCGATGGCGGGGACGGCGGTAAGGGCGGTTCGGTATGGGCCGAGGTCGTAGACGGACTAAACACCCTGATCGACTTCCGTTACCAGCAGCACTTCTTCGCCAAGAACGGTCAACCCGGGCGCGGTCAGCAGCGTACTGGCAAGGATGGTGATGACATCATCCTACGTGTGCCCGTCGGAACTGAGATTCTCGATGAAGACGAAGAGACCGTAATCTGCGACCTGACGGAAGTTGGTCAGCGGGTACTGTTAGCCAAAGGTGGCAACGGCGGGTTCGGTAACCTGCATTTCAAATCAGCCACCAATCAGGCTCCACGCCGTGCCAATCCGGGGCAGGCGGGGATTGATCGCACGATTTGGTTGCGGCTGAAGCTGATTGCGGATGTGGGTCTGCTTGGGATGCCCAATGCGGGCAAGTCGACATTCCTAGCAGCCACATCCAACGCTCGCCCCAAGATTGCCGACTATCCGTTCACCACTCTGCATCCCAATCTGGGCGTCGTAGGCGTTGATAACGTGGAATTCGTCGTCGCCGACATTCCTGGCCTGATCGAAGGCGCGCACGAGGGGCGTGGGATTGGGGATCGCTTCCTCGGCCATGTCGAACGCTGCGCCGTTCTGCTGCATCTGGTCGATGGCACGTCCGAAACCGTCGCCGAAGATTACCGCACCATCATTCACGAACTTGAGGCCTATGGCGGCGAGCTTGCGAACAAGCCGCGTATCACCGTTCTGAACAAGGTTGACGCTCTGGATGAGGAAGAACTTGAGCTTGCCAAGGAAAAGCTCGAGCAATCCGTGGGTGGCCCGGTTATGACGATGTCTGGCGTTGCGCATCTGGGTGTAACAGAAGTGCTGCGTGCTTTGCGGGCACAGATTGATGAAAACCGCCTGCGGCAAAAACCCATCGAGGAGGCAGAGCCTTGGCAACCCTGACCGCCGCAAACCGCATGGTGGTCAAGATTGGGTCCGCCTTGCTGGTGGATCGGAATACCGGCCAGTTGCGATTGGAGTGGTTGCAATCGCTCGCACAGGATGTGGCATGGATAAAAGGGCAGGGGACAGATGTCATCCTGGTATCTTCAGGCTCGATCGCGCTTGGGCGTGGAGTCCTTGGATTGCCAATGCAGACGCTGCCGTTAGAGCAATCTCAGGCCGCGGCTGCTGTCGGTCAAATTCGGTTGGCCCGAGCGTATGAAGAAGTATTAACGCCACATGACATCAAGACCGCGCAAGTTCTGGTGACGCTAGAGGACAGTGCAGATCGGCGGCGATACCTGAACTCTCGTGCGACGCTTGAGACATTACTTGGGTTAGGTGTTGTGCCTATCGTTAACGAAAATGACACAGTGGCGACCGATGAAATTCGGTATGGCGACAATGACCGGTTGGCCGCACAGATCGCCGTGACGGTCGGCGCAGATCAATTGATTTTGCTTTCAGACGTTGACGGGTTCTATACTGGCAACCCGATCGAAGATACCACCGCAACTCGATACGATGTGATCAATCAGATCACGCCCGAGATTGAGGCCATGGCCGGTGATGCGGGATCAGGTCTGTCCAAAGGCGGAATGAAAACAAAGCTTCTCGCCGCCAAGATGGCAACGGCTGCCGGCTGCACCATGGCAATAACTGAAGGGTCAACATTGAACCCGCTGAAAGCGCTGGAAAACGGCGCGAATTGCACTTGGTTTACAGCAACACTTGATCCGCATGCTGCCCGGAAACGCTGGATATCGGCCATGAAACCGCGTGGTGAGATCATGATCGATGATGGTGCGGTTACAGCTCTGACAAACGGTAAAAGCCTTCTTCCTGTTGGAATTGTTGAAGTGACCGGCGAATTTGGACGTGGTGACCCAGTTACGATCCTAGACCCAGCAGCGCGACCACTGGCGCAAGGCCTCAGCCGCTATACCGCGCAAGAGGCCGACGCGATCAAGGGGCGCAAGTCCTCTGAAATCGAAACCACACTAGGCTATCCGGGCCGCGCAGTGTTAATCCATCGCGATGACCTGGCGCTATGATAGAATAGAGAGAACCACCTGAAAGGCTTACGAGATGAAAGACTTCGACAGTATTCCCAGCCTGATGGAAGACCTCGGCAAACGCGCGAACATGGCTTCGCGCGAACTGGCATTTGCCAGCGCCGAACGAAAGCACGCGGCGTTGATCGCGGCTGCAGATGCCGTATGGAACAATCGCAATGACATCATTGAGGCCAACAAGAAAGATTTGGAGTTTGGTCGCGAGAAGGGCCTAAGCCCCGCGATGATGGACCGCCTGATGCTGGATGAGGCGCGCGTTCAAGGTATGGTTGACGGCTTGCGAACCGTGGCTGAACAGGCCGATCCGGTGGGTGAGGTTCTGGCCGAATGGGACATGGCCTCGGGTCTGAACATTCAGCGTGTACGCACGCCTTTGGGTGTGATCGGAGTGATCTATGAAAGCCGCCCCAATGTGACGGCGGATGCGGGTGCGCTATGCCTGAAGTCGGGCAATGCAGTAATCCTGCGCGGCGGGTCCGAGAGTTTTCATTCGTCAACCGCTATTCATGCCTGTTTGGTCGAAGGACTGAGGGCCGCCAACCTGCCCGAACATGCAATCCAACTGATACCGACCCGTGATCGTGCCGCAGTGCAAGAGCTGCTAACGATGACAGATTACGTTGACGTCATTGTCCCGCGCGGCGGCAAAGGTTTGGTCGGTCTTGTGCAGCGCGAGGCGCGTGTGCCGGTCTTTGCCCATCTTGAAGGCATTGTTCATATCTATGTCGATAAGGCTGCAGACCCTCAGAAAACGCTAGATGTGGTATTGAATGCAAAGACGCGGCGCACCGGCATCTGTGGTGCTGCGGAGTGTTTGTTGGTGCATCAGGACGTGGCGGAAACCCTTGGACGTGACGTCATTGCGGCGCTTCATGCGGCGGGTGTCGAGGTTCATGCACAAGGCATCTTGGCCAATGATCGCACTATTGACGCAACTGATGAGGATTGGGGCAAGGAGTTTTTGGATAGCATCATCGCAGCCAAGCCTGTTGCTGACATCAATGCTGCGATCGATCATATCAATACGTATGGTTCCAGCCATACAGATTGCATCATGACCGAGAACACTGCTGCTGCAGCGCATTTCTTTGAACGCCTCGATAGCGCTATTCTGATGCACAACGCCTCAACCCAGTTTGCCGACGGTGGCGAGTTCGGAATGGGCGCCGAGATCGGCATCGCCACGGGCAAGATGCATGCGCGCGGACCTGTCGGGGCAGCTCAGTTGACCAGCTTTAAATATCTTGTGCGTGGAAACGGAACGACGAGGGTTTAGAATCTCAGTTTCACAAGGGTTGTGGTCGTTTCTACCGCAACCCGACGCCGCATCGCAGCGGCGGTTTCGGGCAACAGTGCAAATTGAACATGCGCAGGACTGACTTTGCTGGCAAAACAGCCGGTTGAAACCCCTTTCCACAAATCGGGGTCTAGATTCAGTTTGTCGGATGTTCCTGTCACAGTCCACGCATCACCCCGAGTTTCGATCTCCACCTCACCACCAAACGGCATCGCGCTTTCGCAGCACATCACGGCGAGGAAGGCGAGTTTAACCTGATTGCGCGGCACGGGTTCGGTCAGGTTCCACGTGATCCGAACCCGGCTCGCCTTTTCAAGATCCTTCACCAGTTCAATTACCTCAGTTCTTCCCAGCGGTTGATCACTGGCTGCCCCAAAGGCCACGCGAAAGAACCGGATGCGCGCGCCCGCGCTTCCGACGCTGCCGGAAATCAGCTCCATCTCGGGACCCTGGACTGCGCCAACCATCTCCAACAGTTCAAGCCCGTTGGTGATTGCCCCAATTGGGCTGATCAGATCATGACAGATCCGAGAGCCGATCAATTCGGCCAGGTTGACGTCTGAAGCGCCCATGCGTACCTCCTGCTGCATCTGCCTCAGGACCCGGAGCCCAATATGACAGACCTGAATGCCATTCTTGCACCGGGCATGTATGTCCGCCACCCCGATTTCCCCGATTGGGGCGTTGGACAGGTGCAGTCCAATATCGGGGGCAAGATCACCGTGAACTTTCGCGAGCAGGGGAAAGTGGTAATCGACGGGACACGCATAGCCCTGATGCCGGTCTTTGATCCGTGAAACTGGTTTAGGAAAGGTTAACAACTCAGGCGAAACGCGGGCGAGTTGCCTTTGGCAGCGCAATCGCGTTATCAGCGCGCAATCGACATAATGGAACATATTTGATGCCCGACAAAGGCCCCTCATTCACTGTCAAATTGGCCGAAAACGAGGCTGAACTGCGGGCGGCCCAACGTCTGCGCTATGACGTGTTCGTCCGGGAACTGGGTGGCGGCGGTGAGATGGTCGACCATGAGGCCGGGCTCGAACAAGATCGCTTCGATCCATATTTCGATCATATGCTGGCCATAGACGATACAACTGATGAGGTGATCGGCGTTTATCGACTGCTCCCGGGTGAACGGGCGGCGGAACTCGGGCAGTTCTATTCCGAAGATGAGTACGATCTAAGTGTTCTCAAGCAAAGTGGTCGCAAACTGCTGGAGCTCGGACGTTCGTGTGTTCATCCGGACTACCGCGGCGGCACTGCGATGTATCATTTGTGGAATGGTTTGGCCGCCTATGTCTCCGAGCGCGAGATTGAGGTCTTGTTTGGTGTGGCGAGTTTCCACGGAATCGACGTGCAGAAACTGGCGCAACCGTTATCGATGCTGCATCACAACCATCTTGCCCCGCCAGATCTAAAGGTTCGGGCGCAACCCGATGTGTTTCAACCCATGGATTTATTGCCACCAGATGCACTGGATCGGCGTGCTGCGATGGTGCAGGTGCCTGCGCTGATCAAAGCGTATCTTCGATTGGGCGGTTTCGTAGGCGAAGGGGCGTTTATCGATCATGCATTCAACACCACGGACGTGTGCCTGATCCTAGACACAAACCGCATGAATGAGCGTCAGCGGCGCATCTATGGCGGAGCTTGAACCGGTGAGTGATCCCTCCTGGCAGAGCGAAGATGCGCCTGATCCCATTGAGCTTGGTTTCTTGGGCTGGGTTTTGGTGGTCCTTCGCGGCCTGCCACTAGCCATTCTGGTGTTTGGAGGGTTGCTCGTCTTACTCGTCACACGCCTGATCGAACGCCCGCTTTGTGGCGTTCAACGGCCGGTGACGCCATTCATTTCACAATTCGTTTGTCGCAATGCGTTTCGAATCCTTGGGATCGGTTTTCACACCTCTGGTAGATTGATGCGGGAACGTGGGGCAGTGGTTGCCAACCATACGTCGTGGCTGGATATCTTTGCGCTGAATGCGCGTAAGCGAGTGTATTTCGTGTCAAAAGCCGAGGTCGCGAATTGGCCCGGCATAGGCTGGCTGGCGCGCGCAACAGGTACTGTGTTTATCGAGCGCGATCGCAAAAAGGCCCGTGAACAGACCAGGGTGTTTGAAGAACGTCTGAAAGCCGGGCACAAGCTGTTGTTCTTTCCCGAAGGCACCTCGACAGACGGCCTTCGAGTTTTACCATTTAAAACAACTCTCTTTGCGGCGTTCTTCACTGAAGAATTGCGAGATTTCATGTATGTTCAACCGGTCTCGGTCATCTTTCACGCACCCGAAGGGCAATCCGAAAGGTTTTATGGCTGGTGGGGTGACATGGAATTCGGACCGCATTTGCTGAAGACTTTGGGCGCCCGGCGGCAAGGTACCGTGGAGTTGATCTACCACGCGCCAGCCAAGGTTAGCGACTTTGAAAACCGCAAAGCGCTGGCGGCTCATTGTGAAGAGGCTGTACGTCATGCACATTCGCTGGCGCGGCTTGAAAAATAAGGGCATTTGGCCCTTGCGCTGCTGCTAAACCTGCCGTATACGCGCGCCATTCAAACCCGCAGGCGGGGTTTGGCCTTTTTGAGGGAGACATCCTTATCAAGGCCGCCGGTTGGAGCATCCGCTTCTTTCACCCCCGCTCAGGCGTAAACCGGAAAAGGAAACATAGCATGGCTCTTCCTGAGTTCACCATGCGTCAGCTGCTGGAAGCTGGCGTTCACTTTGGTCACCAGACACAGCGTTGGAATCCCCGCATGGGCCCGTTCATCTACGGCTCGCGCAATGGCATCCACATCATGGACCTGACCCAGACCGTTCCGATGCTGGATCAGGCGCTGCACGCCGTTCGTGACACCGTTGCAAAAGGTGGCCGCGTTCTGTTCGTTGGTACCAAGCGTCAGGCCGCTGGCCCGATCGCGGAAGCGGCTGAAAAATCGGCTCAGTACTACATGAACCACCGCTGGCTGGGCGGCACGCTGACCAACTGGAAAACCGTTTCCCAGTCGATCAACCGTCTGAACCAGATCGACGAAGCGATGGAATCGGGTGCTGAAGGCCTGACCAAGAAAGAGCGTCTGGGCATGGAGCGTGACCAGGGCAAATTGCAGGCATCGCTGGGCGGCATCCGCGAAATGGGCGGCGTTCCTGATCTGCTGTTCGTCATCGACGTCAAAAAAGAAGCACTGGCCATCGCCGAAGCCAACAAGCTGGGTATCCCGGTTGTTGCTGTTGTCGACACCAACTGCTCGCCCGACGGTGTGGATTACATTATCCCCGGCAACGACGACGCTGCCCGCGCGATCGCGCTGTATTGCGATCTGGCCGCACGTGCCGCTCTGGACGGTATGACCGCACAGATGGGTGCAGCAGGCGTTGACTTGGGTGCATTCGAAGAAGCTCCGGTTGAGGAAGCCGTTGCCGAAGAAGCACCCGCAGAAGAAGCCGCGCCGGAAGCCAAAGCCGAAGCGTAAGCTGCCCGTCACGTAAATGACATATGGGGCAGGGTAGACCTGCCCCAATTCCGTTTGAATTGAGGAGAGCCAAAAGATGGCAATCACAGCAGCAATGGTAAAAGAACTGCGCGACTCGACCGGCGCAGGCATGATGGACGCAAAAAAAGCGCTGACCGAAACCGGCGGCAACATGGACGAAGCCGTTGACTGGCTGCGCACCAAGGGCTTAGCCAAAGCAGCCAAGAAATCGGGCCGTACCGCCGCCGAAGGTCTGGTGGCCGTTCACGTCAACGGCGGCAACGGTGTTGCTGTCGAAGTGAACTCGGAAACCGACTTCGTTGCGAAAAATGGCGAGTTTCAGGAAATGGTCGGCAAGATCACCTATGCAGCCGAAGGCGTCGACGATGTAGAAGCTCTGCTGGCTGCCGATCTGGGCGGCAAATCTGTTGCAGACACTCTAACCGACAAGATCGCCACCATCGGTGAGAACATGTCGGTACGCCGCATGTCCAAGCTGAGCGGTGACACTGTCGTGTCCTATGTCCACAATGCTGCAACCAGCGGCATGGGCAAAATCGGCGTTCTTGTTGCTCTGTCTGGCGGCGATGAAGCCTTCGGCAAGCAGGTTGCAATGCACATTGCAGCAGTGAACCCGGCGGCCTTGTCTGAGGCGGACATGGACGCGGAAGTTGTCGAGAAAGAGAAGCAGGTCCAGATGGACATCGCCCGCGAATCCGGCAAGCCGGAGCAGGTGATCGAAAAGATGATCGTCGGTCGTATGAAAAAATTCGTTGCCGAGTCGACTCTGCTGAACCAGGACTTCGTTGTGAATCCTGACCTAACCGTCGAAGCTGCGGCTAAAGAAGCGGGTGCAACCATCACCGGATTTGTCCGCATGGAAGTAGGCGAAGGCATCGTTGTCGAAAAAGAAGACTTCGCAGCCGAAGTTGCGAAGGCAGCTCAAGGCTAAAGATAAAATGCAGCCTCACTGAGGGGCTGCAATCCATAAAAGACCCGGTTGCGATGCAGCCGGGTTTTTTTGTGCTAGGCAACTTTTCAATGCGCAGTAAACAAACCAAGGAAAAGAGGAGATTGAGGGGCCCTGCATGATGGGGATGGAAGGGCCCCTCAAAAATTCCGACAAAGCGACGCGGACGAATAGACGCCTCTATGTCAGAGCGATCAGAGAGCTTTGGTATTACAAAGATCCAATCAAAACGTTCCCTGGCTAAAGCCACCACTCACGGAACAATACCAATTTGCAATTTATGGGGGAGATTCGGAAAGTCATGTATTCCTTACCCTAGGTCAATTTGACGCAATATAGCGTCAAATCAGGGTCAGGCTTCCATTACAAACATCTGGTTATGCAAAGTCGCCTTAAGCACTGCCTGCGCTGTGGTTTCAACCGAAAGCGCCTCGCGCGCCAGCCTTAGGTGCTTTTCCACCGTCGCGGCAGTCAAACCCATAAGCAACGCGATGTCCTGAGTGGTCTTTCCATCCCCCACCCATTGAAGCGCCTCTCGCTGCCGCTTAGTCAGAGCGCGGTTCGGAGCGTTGTACGGTAAGGTAAGGATTTTGAGATGAGCAACATTGTTCATCAGCAAAATATCCTTGCCGTGTTCCTGCCAGATCTCGTCCACTTCATCCTGATCATGCATTCGGGCTGCAAGTGAGATCGCGCCTTTGGTTCGCATCGAAACCGAGTTGAAGCTGACCGTATAACCCGATGTAAGACCCAAAGACTTGTTAAACTCATAAACCCTAAGTTCTTCGGGTGTCATAACACCGCTGGACATCATGTCATTGATCATGCTCCAGCTTGCCGCGCCCTCATGATCCAAGGCCCATTTCAACATCGGAGCGTGAAAATACAATCCCGAGCGGAGGAACCCATCAAGGTAATCTTTGCAGTGGTTGGACAGGATGACGAAATCCTCGGGGTCCCCCAATGATGTCGCCGTGCGATACTGGGTGTAACCATACAGCAACCGATCAAATCCGAACTTTGCCATCTGGCGGCAGTGGGCATCCCACAGCTCTTCCAATGTCTTGGTATAGCTCAGAAAGTTCAGGTAATCGTTGAGCTTCATCCAGTGCCCCCCTCAGCCAAATGGGCCGCAAGGGCATTCAGCGCAAGCACATAGCTATGTGCGCCGAATCCACAAATCTGACCAATGGCAACTGGGGCGACGTATGATTTGTGTCGAAACACTTCGCGCGCGTGAATATTTGACAGATGAACCTCTACAACCGGAACTTCGGCGGAAGAAATCGCATCCATCAGCGCGACCGACGTATGGGTGTATCCACCCGCGTTCAAGACGATTCCATCCTGTTCGCCGCGTGCTGCGTGAATCGCATCAATCAATGCGCCTTCGTGGTTGGTTTGAATATGCGTGATCGTCTGCTTCAGTGCCTGACCATGAGCAACACACAGGTCCTCAATCATCTTCAAGGTCGTTGATCCATAAACCTCGGGCTGCCGCGTCCCCAGCAGATTCAGGTTCGGACCATTCAGAACCAATATTTTTTGCATATTCAAACTGTCCCCATCTTCTTCTTTTTCATAAACCCGAAAAATTGAGGCGTCCAGCGACCATCGCCCCTTTGGCGCGAGTGGTTGTGTCGCATATTGGTAAGAATCTAAAGTTCTGAATGAATATCAGCTCATTTAGTTCTCATTGTGACCACAACTTTACCGAGAGTTTTGCGTTGATCCATCTTGGCGATCGCTTCCGCCGCACTTTCAAGTGGAAAGCGGGCGCTGATACGAGGGCAGATGGCACCGCTTCGATACATTTTGAACAGTTCACCCACATTCTGAGAATGCCCTTTCGGATCCCGAAACACTGACGCGCCCCAAAACACGCCGACGATTTGACATCCTTTGAGCAGCGTCAGGTTCAACGGAATGCTGGGAATGCCTGCTGGAAAACCGACGACCAGATATCGGCCTCCCCACGCCAAACTGCGCAAGGCAGGTTCGGCGTAGTCCCCGCCAACGGCGTCATAGACCACGTCCACACCTTCGCCACCGGCCAGCGATTTGATTTCGGCAGACAGCGCCTTTTGCGCCGCTCGGTCCAGATCACGTGGATAAATCAGTGTTTTATCTGCACCAACGTTTTTGCAAAACTGTGCTTTTTCTTCGGACGAAACTGCCGCGATCACATGCGCACCCATGGCTTTGGCAAGCTCTATCGCGGCAGAGCCAACGCCACCCGATGCGCCAAGCACAAGTACGGTTTCCCCCGAGAGCAGCTGCGCTCGATCTTTGAGCGCATGGTAAGACGTGCCATACGTGAATATGAAACACGCGGCGTCTTCATATGGCATATCATCCGGGATTTTGATCGCCGTCGCTGGTTTGAGCGTCAGGTGCGTGGCGAACCCTCCATGTCCTGTCAGCGCCAGAACACGATCACCGGGCAAGAAATCAACGACGTCTTTGCCGACGCTGGTGATCTCACCTGCAATCTCGCCACCTGGGGCAAATGGACGAGGAGGCTTCATTTGGTAAAGGTCCCGGATCATCAGCGTATCTGGAAAGTTCACTCCGGCCGCGTGAATTCGCACCAATATCTCACCAGCCTTTGGCACGGGATCGGGCAGGGTGGTCAACTCCAATGTTTCTGGTCCGCCCGGTTTGACGCTGAGTAATGTCTGCATATGCCCCACTTGCCCCTTGCTTCGTTTGAATTGAAATCGTTGGATTACAAGAACGTATTGTCAAGATGACCGCCGCTCTGGTTCTCAAACGATAGGCGCAAAGAGCAGATCACCTGAAAGGAGATTTCATGACGCCCGAGACATTGTTTTCACTCAACGGAAAAACTGCGCTGGTGACAGGTGGGGCCACGGGTATTGGCCGGATGGCAGCCGAGGCGCTTGTTCGCGCCGGTGCTCATGTTCTGATTGCCTCGCGCAAGGGTGATGCATGTGAACAGGTTGCGGTAGAGTTGAACGCGTTAGGCACCGCCGGATCTGCAGAAGGTTTCGCAGGCGATATCGGCAGCGAAGTGGGTATTGATGCATTAGTTGGTGAGGTCAACAAACGAACGCAATCTCTTGAAATATTAATGAATAATGCTGGTGTTACCTGGGGCGCACCGATGGGTCAGTTTCCCCACTCGGCGTGGGATAAAGTGATGTCCGTCAATGTCGCAGGTATATTCGATCTGACCCAAAAACTACTGCCGCTTTTAATGAAATCAGCCAGCGACGATGATCCAGGACGGGTCGTAAATATTGGATCGGTTATGGGCGAGGTCCCGATGGGTGACGGGGCCTACAGCTATTCCGCGTCAAAAGCCGCGGTGATTCACCTGTCAAAAATCATGGCCAAGGAACTTGCGCCGTATCGTGTCACAGTAAATGCTCTGGCGCCTGGGCCGTTCGTATCGCGCATGACCGCGTTTGCAACCGAAGATGAAAGTAAGCGCGAGCGTGTCGGCAAGGCGGTACCGTTGGGTCGCGTGGGTCGTGACGAAGATATCGCGGGCTGTATGTTGTTCCTGTGTGGCCGTGGTGGCAGCTACATCACGGGTGCGGTGTTGCCGGTATCCGGCGGTATCAACGTCCAGACAGGCGGTAACATCTTTGCCGACGCTCTTTAGCCCCAGATCGACCGCAGGTTTGGTAGATGAAAGAAACCGATAGTACATTAGATATCAACGCAGTTGAGACCTATCTTAACTCACATCTTGATGGGTTTCACGGCCCATTGAAGGCGACAAAGTTCACCGTAGGCCAATCCAACCCGACATATTTGCTCAGCACACCGAATGAGGCTTATGTTTTAAGGCGCAAGCCGCCCGGGGTTTTGCTGAAATCAGCCCATGCAGTGGATCGCGAGTTTCGCGTCATGAGTGCGCTTGCTGGCAGCAATGTGCCCGTGCCGAAAGTTCACCTGCTATGCGAAGATGACCGGGTGATTGGGTCGGCTTTTTACGTAATGGAATACCTGCAAGGGCGTACGTTTGTAGATCCGGTCATGAAGGGTGAAGATAACGCCACTCGTACGGGTGTGATTGATGAAATGAACCGCGTTCTGGCTGAGTTACACATGGTCGATATCGATGCAGTTGGTCTTTCGGATTACGGGCCACCTGGCAACTATTTCGAACGGCAAATTGCCCGCTGGACCAAGCAATATCGTGCTTCTGAGACCGAAACTATCCCAGACATGAACCAGTTGATTGCCGCGCTCGAGCATCAAGTTCCAGAGGATGACAACCAAAGGACGCTGGTGCACGGGGATTATCGCATCGACAATCTGATGTTTGAAACGAATGGCACGCGCTGCATCGGGGTTCTGGATTGGGAATTGTCGACCATCGGCCACCCATATGCGGATCTCGCGGCAGTTATCATGCAATGGCAGCTACCTCCGGGAAAAGAGGGGCGGGGATTGGCGGGCGTAGACCGAGAAAACCTTGGCTTACCAACAGATCGCGCCTTTGTCGCAAACTATTGCGCACGTCGCGGCATTCCAGCGATCGAGAACTTCGGGTTTTACCTAGCTTTCAATTTCTTTCGAATGGCTGGAATTCTGCAAGGTGTTTACAAGCGCGCGCTTGACGGAAATGCATCTGATCCGAAGCGGGCACAGGCATTTGGTGCCTATGTCCCAGTCTTTGCCCAACATGGCTTGTCTGCTTTACGCAGCGAGGCGTAAGCGGTTTGACCCAAACGGAGTTGCCTCATGGGATTTGATCCGACATCACTGGCCAATATACGCAAATGGATGAACAGGTATGTGGACCAGCGCAAATATGCGGGTAGCGCGCTTCTAATCCACCAGCACGGGAAAGAGGCGTTCTTTCATACTTTTGGGCGCCGTTGCATCGAGAACGACCTTCCCTTCCAACGTGATAGTTTGGTTCGGATATATTCGATGACAAAACCGGTGACCTCGGTTGCCCTTATGACTCTGGTCGAACAGGGATTGTTTCATCTCGACGCTCCAGTTTCCGAGTTTCTGCCTGAATTTACGTCCATGAGGGCCCTGATTCCGAACGCAACTAGCCTTGATCAGACTGAGGATGCGCCGTCACCGAGCTTGCATCAGCTTTTGACCCATACCGGCGGGATGAGTTACCCGTTCAATCCCGGCCTGATGCCCAAGGCCATGGACGATCTTGATCTGATCTTTTCACCACAACAGGGCCCTCTGTCAGAAAGGATTAAGCTGTTGGCGCAACTCCCGCTGGCCTTTCAACCCGGTGCGCGATGGGAATACTCGGTCGGGATAGATGTAATTGGGCGCGTGATCGAAGTGGTATCAGGCAAATCGCTCGACGTATTTCTGACTGAACATATCTTTGAACCCTTGGGTATGAATGAAACCGCGTTCTCAGTGCCTAATGGGGCAGGGGACAGGTTTGCCTCACTCTACAGCCCATTGGAAGGTGACGCAATGGCGCTGAACGCCGCAAAATCAGGCGGCGAAACACTCCGATTGGTGGATAATTTCGGGCAATCTCCATTCGAGGCGGCGACTACTTTTTCCGGAGGCGGCGGGCTGATCAGTACGATCGACGACTTCAGTAAATTCGCCGAAATGTTGCGGAGCAAAGGAACAGGAAATGGCGTCAGAATCCTGGGGCCAAAGACGATGGAGTTTATGTTTCGCAATCACTTACCGGGCGACATTGCATCAATGGGGCCGCAAAGTTTCGCGGAACAACCCATGGACGGGACAGGTTTCGGTATCGGAGGAGCGGTGGTTCTAAACCCGGCACTTGCCAAATGCCCTGGTTCGGTTGGTGACTTCGGCTGGGGTGGTATGGCATCGACGTATTTCTGGGTCGATCCAGTCAATGATCTGACGACCGTATTCTTCACTCAGCTTTCGCCATCCAGCTCCTATCCATCGCGCGCCGAGTTAAAGGCGCTTGTGCATGCAGCACTCGTTGAATGATCGGTTGTCGAATGATACCGGAAAAGTCTGGATGCAGGAGACCCCAAGATGACCGAAGCCGAACGTGTACTGCTTGATCTGCTGAATATCGAAAGGCTCGAAGTCGATCTATTCCGCGGCACCGGCTCAGGCGGTGAAACGCCAACGCGCATCTTTGGCGGTCAGGTGATTGCACAGGCGCTTGCGGCAGCCTACCGGACGGTTGAAGATCGCCTGTGTCATTCGCTACATGCTTATTTCATCCGCCCCGGCGATCCGTCCATTCCCGTTATATATCAAGTGGATCGCGCACGAGATGGAGGTTCATTTACGACCCGTCGCGTGGTTGCGATCCAGCATGGCAAACAGATCCTGAACATGTCCGCCTCATTCCACAAACAGGATAATGGATGGGATCATCAGCATCCGATTCCCAATGTTGATGGTCCAGAACACCATCCATCGCGTGACGATCTGCGGCAAAAGTATCTTGGCCGTGTGCCGGACAAGCTGAAGTCAGAGTTTCTGCGTGAGCGTCCCATCGAAGTGCGCGAAGTTGATCCTTTGGACCTGTTCACGCCCTCAAAGGCAGATGATAAGAACTATCTCTGGTTTCGCATGGGTGCGGCGAATGATGCGGACACGATTACGCAACATCTTCTCTTGGCCTATGCCTCGGATATGGGGCTGCTCACTTCCGGGATGAGGCCCCATGGGCTGAATTGGTTTACTGGCGAAATCGATGGTGCCAGTCTGGATCATGCCATTTGGTTTCATGCACCCGTTAAGTTTCAAAACTGGCATCTTTATTCCATGGAATCACCATGGACGGGGCAGGGGCGTAGCTTCAATCGCGGATCAATCTTTTCTCAGGATGGAAAGCTGGTTGCGTCAGTTGCGCAGGAAGGCCTGCTAAGGCGGCGTCGGTTACGTTAGATATCACCGATAAAGCGTTGATTAATCTTATTCATATTACTTAACCAGCCATCATAGTCTTCGATCTTCATGCGCATGTAATCAAAGACTTGCGGATGCGGAAGAACCAGAAAACGCTCGGCAGAAATTGCCTCAATACAGGATTGTGCAACCTCAGCGGGCTCAATTATTCCGTCGAACGCGGCAACAGAATCTTCGTATCCACGCATCATCTCTGACCGCACAGCTTGCGGGCACAAAACAGAAACTCGGATGCCACGGTCGCGATATGTCAGCGCGATCCACTCAGCAAAACCTACGGCCGCGTGCTTGGTAACTCCATACGGCGCAGCGCCGGGTATGTTGAGCAGTCCAGCGGCAGATGCAGTAAACATCATGTAACCGCCACCACGCGCGACCATCCTTGGGATCAGATGCCGCGCAGCCCAGACATGCGACATTACGTTGATTTGCCAAATACGCTCCCAATCCGTGTCAGGTACGTCAAGCCCACCAAACGTTAGAATGCCAGCGTTGGCACAGAACAAATCAACCGGAGCAATGGTATCCTCGACCACATCGATCAATTCTCGAATGTCGCTTTCTTTGGAAACATCACATCTGATTGCATCGCCACCGATTTTCTTGGCCACAAACTGCGCGCCAGTAAGATCGATATCCGCACAGACCACATGTGCGCCTTCCTTTGAAAACCGTTCTCCAAGACCTTTGCCGATGCCACTTGCTGCACCGGTGATGACAACGGTTTTTCCATTCAGATCCATCACGATATCCGTGTTCTACATTTCAAACACAGCGTAACATCTTGGGAAACCACAGCCAATGCGGATTAGCCAGCAATGGTTTACCCATTCCATTATTTACATAATACCGATTATACGATTAATCGATAAAGCTTCAGTAAAACGCCTGCAGACCTGTTTGCGCCCGTCCCAGGATCAATGCATGGACGTCATGTGTCCCCTCATAGGTATTGACGGTCTCCAGATTGATCATGTGGCGCACGACTTGGAATTCGAGCGATATCCCATTGCCGCCGTGCATATCACGCGCCATTCGAGCGATGTCCAACGCCTTACCGCAATTGTTGCGTTTGATAATCGAGATCATTTCAGGTGCAGCCTCGGCCTGATCCATCAAACGTCCGACACGCAAGCTTGCCTGCAAGCCGAGTGAGATTTCGGTTTGCATCTCTGCGAGTTTGCGCTGAAACAGTTGGGTCTGTGCCAGAGGGCGATTGAACTGCTTGCGATCTAATCCGTATTGGCGAGCTGCGTGCCAACAACATTCCGCCGCACCCATCGCACCCCAACTGATACCAAAGCGTGCGCGGTTCAAGCAGCCGAACGGGCCCTTTAGGCCTTGAACATGAGGCAGCAAGGCGCCCTCGTCCACTTCAACACCATCCATGACGATTTCACCGGTGATCGAGGTTCGCAGACTCAACTTGTTTTCGATCTTCGGAGCGCTCAATCCCTTGGCACCTTTGTCCAACACAAATCCGCGGATCTTACCGTCATGCGCATCGGATTTGGCCCAGACCACAAAAACGTCGGCAATCGGCGCATTTGAGATCCACATCTTACTGCCGGTCAAGCGATAGCCACCATCAATCTTCTCGGCGCGGGTTTTCATTGCCGCCGGATCAGAACCCGCATCCGGTTCCGTCAGGCCAAAGCAGCCGATCCATTCTCCGCTGGCCAGTTTCGGCAGGTATTTGCGCCGCTGTTCCTCGCTGCCATAGGCATAGATTGGATACATCACCAACGAGCTTTGCACCGACATCATCGAACGATAGCCAGAATCCACACGTTCGACTTCGCGCGCTACCAGGCCATAGGTGACATAACCGGCACCAATTCCACCGTATTCCTCAGGAATTGTTGTGCCGAGCAGACCCATTTCGCCCATCTCACGAAAGATTTCCGGGTCCGTTTCTTCGTTTTGGAAAGCCTGCGTAACGCGCGGCTGTAGTTTTTCTTGAGCATAAGCACGCGCGCTGTCGGCGATCAGGCGTTCATCCTCTTCCAACTGGTCAGACAGGCGGAATGGATCATCCCAGTTGAAACTGCCAAGTTCGGGCGCATCCTTCGCGCGCAGGACCGGTTTTGTATCTGGAGCATTCATTTTGTTTCTCCGGCAGGTATTGGTTTGTACAATCATAACCTGAGCTATTGTCAAAAAACAGCGAGACATTTGCATGGTTTCATGATCAAAACGCATAGATGAGACCGAACCGCCCTACTCTACCGCCCATATCTGCACTGCGCGCGCTTGAAGCTTTGGATCGACTTGGGTCAGCATCGGCAGTCGCTGATGAAATGGCTCTGACGCAAAGCGCTGTCAGCCGACAACTTCAGACACTTGAGGCGCATTTGGGCGCCGAGTTGGTTAGTCGTGATCGAAAGCGGCTATCACTCACAAAGGCGGGGCAAGACTACGTTCGGGAAATTCGACCAGCCTTGTCGCAGATCGCACAGGCTGCATTGAAATTGCATGTTGCTCCGGCCGGCGGAACACTAAACTTGGCGATCCTGCCAACGTTCGGAATGCGTTGGCTGGTGCCGCGTCTTCCCGACTTTGCGCGGCTCCACCCTGATATTACGATCAACATGACCACGCGACTGAGGCCATTCAGCTTTGCATCCGAACCCTTTGATGCGGCATTACATTTTGGGGAGCCGGATTGGCCTGGATCCGATCGCTTGTTGTTGAGTATGGAGCGTGTTCTACCTGTTTGCGCGCCCAGTCTCTTACCGCAAGGCGCGCCAACCTCACCTCGAGACTTACTCAAACTGCCTTTGTTGCACATCCAGACCCGGCCCCGTGCATGGCAAGACTGGTTTCGCCAAATGGGAATCGAACATCAGCACCCTCTGCCCGGCACGGTCCACGATCAGTTCAACACGATCAATCAAGCTGCGTTGCATGGATTGGGTGTGGCGCTATTGCCGAACTATCTGGTCGAACAGGACCTGGCGACCGGCAAACTGATTGCGGCTTTCCCAAACGCAATTGAGGCTATGGGTGCCTATTATCTGGTTTGGCCGCGCGAAAAATCCGACGACGACGCCCTGCGGCAGTTCAGACATTGGTTGGCGTCTCAAGCACAAACCGAAGAAGCGCTACCGCGTTAGCCCAACGCGTACCCTGCCCCACGAACCGTACGCACCGGATCTTCACCGCCGTGCTGTGTCAATGCTTTGCGCAAGCGACCGATATGGACATCAACGGTGCGTGTATCGACATAGATATCGCGCCCCCAAACACGGTCAAGCAATTGCTCGCGGCTCCAGACGCGGCCGGGTTTTTCCATGAATGTGCTCAGCAGCCGGAATTCAGTTGGTCCCAATTTCAAAGGCTTATCGTCTCGGCTGACCTTGTGGGTCTCGGAATCCAGAATGATATCATCGAACTCCAGTCGGATACCTACTGTCGCTGGCCTCACTCGCCGCAGTTGCGTCCGGACACGCGCCATCAATTCCACGATCGAGTACGGTTTGACCACATAATCATCCGCGCCCGTCTCAAGGCCGCGTACCTTGTCGACCTCCTCGGACCGGGCTGACAGCATGATGATCGGGATCGAGCGCGTGTCAGACCGCGATTTCAATCGACGACAGACCTCGATACCACTGAGATTGGGCATCATCCAATCGAGAACAATTATGTCAGGGCGATCTTCTTCGACCAGCAGTAAAGCTTCTTCCCCATTGGCAGCGCGTGATACGCGAAACCCTTCGGCATCCAGATTATAGGCCAGCACCTCTCGCTGAGCCAGCTCATCCTCAACCACCAGTACCGTCGGTTGATCAGCGGACATGTCGAAAGTCTCCTAGATCGTTTGAGACGTGTTATCAGCTTTGGGCCGGGCTTCGCTGGGCCGCTCACCAGTAACGAGATAGACAACCTGCTCTGCGATCGCTGTCACGTGGTCGCCCATCCGTTCGATGTTCTTTGCGATGAAATGCAGGTGCATGCAGGATGATATGTTGCGCGGGTCCTCAGCCATGAAGGTCAGGAACTCGCGGAACAAGCCGTTATACATTTGGTCCACTTCCTGATCGCGTTCGATTACGTCGGTGGCCAATTCTGCATCTCGCTGGATGTAAGCATCCAGCGCATCTCGCAACATCAGTTCAACTTCGCGCGCCATGCGACGCAGCGCGGCGGCGCTGCCGTTGATCTCGCCCGCATTGACCAGAACGGTGGTTCGCTTTGCAATGTTCTTGGAGTAATCGCCGATCCGCTCGAGGTTGGCTGAAACCTTGAGCACCGACAGAACCAATCGTAGATCACCTGCCGTCGGGGCACGCAACGCAATCAGCCGTGCGGTTTCTTCGTTGATCAATTCTTCCAGCGCATCGATGGCCTTATCGCCCTGCCGCACTTCCTGCGCCAATTCCTCGTCGCGGGCTTCCAGCGAACGGGCGGCGTCCATGATGGCGGCTTCGACCAAGCCACCCATCTTCATAATATGGGCTTGAATCTCCTCGAGATCCCGGTCGAACGCGGATGCAATATGTTGTTCGGTCATGTCTGAATACCTGTTCTCAGCCGATCCGGCCGGTAATGTAGCTTTCGGTCCGGGGGTCTTCGGGATTTGTAAATATCTGGCCGGTCTCACCAAATTCGACCAGATTGCCCAGGTGGAAAAACGCGGTCTTTTGGCTAACACGCGCGGCCTGCTGCATTGAGTGGGTAACAATCACCACCGAATACCGCTTACGCAGATCATCTATCAGTTCTTCGACCTGTGCCGTCGCAATCGGGTCTAGCGCCGAGCATGGCTCGTCCATCAGCAAAACCTCTGGTTCGGTCGCGACGGCGCGGGCGATACATAGGCGCTGCTGCTGGCCACCGGACAGGCCTGTTCCGGGCGCGTCCAGACGATCCTTCACCTCGTCCCAGATAGCACCGCGGCGCAGGGATTTCTCAACGATCTCATCCAGTTCCGCTTTGTTTTTCGCAAGGCCGTGGATGCGAGGACCATAAGCGACGTTGTCATAGATCGACTTTGGAAACGGGTTGGGCTTCTGGAACACCATGCCCACTTTGGCGCGCAGCTGCACCGGGTCGACCCGTTTGTCATAGATATCTTCACCATCCAACAGAATATCCCCGGTGACGCGGCAGATATCGATGGTGTCATTCATCCGGTTCAGGCAGCGCAGGAACGTGGACTTGCCGCAGCCCGAGGGGCCGATGAAGGCGGTAACCGTCTTGTCTTCGATCTCGACATTCACGTCCTTGATGGCATGGGTATCGCCATAGTGGACCTGAACATTATTCGCGGCGATCTTGATTGCTTTGGAGTCCACGGTTCTCTCCACTCGTGTCATATCGTTCATCATAGCCCCCTCTTACCAGCGGCGTTCAAAGCGGCGGCGCAAGATGACCGCAATGGTGTTCATTGTCACGAGGAAGATCAACAGAATGATGATGCCCCCCCATGCGCGTTCGTAAAAGGCCGGGTCAGCGCGTTTGGACCATTCATAGATCTGCGCAGGCATGGCCGAGTTCGGAGACAGGAACCCCGCAACGATTCCGTCCGGCGGGTTTGAAGCGATAAAGCCTACCATCCCGATCAGCAGCAACGGAGCCGTTTCCCCCAGCGCTTGTGCCAGGCCGATGATAGTACCTGTCAGGATGCCCGGCGCTGCCAGTGGCAGGACATGGTGGAACACTGCCTGCATTTTCGAGGCCCCTACCCCAAGCGCCGCATCTCGGATCGAAGGCGGCACCGCCTTAAGTGAAGCGCGGGTTGAGATGATGATCGTGGGCAGCGTCATCAGCGTTAGCACCAATCCACCCACCAGCGGGGCTGAGGTCGGCAGGTGCATGTAGTTGATGAACACCGCCAGTCCGAGGATACCAAACACGATGGACGGTACGGCTGCGAGGTTCGAGATGTTCACCTCGATGATATCGGTCAGCCGGTTTTGCGGCGCAAATTCCTCAAGATAGATTGAAGCGGCCACACCAATGGGCAATGCCAGCGCCAGCACCACGAACATCATGAACAGTGAGCCGAGCATGGATACACCGATCCCGGCCGCTTCGGGCCGTTGGTCAGAGGCGTCCGAGCCAAAGATGAAATCCGGGTTGAAGGCTTTGTACAAGATGCCCGCATCTCTCAGCTGGTCAACAAAGTCCAACTGCGCGACCGAGATGCTCTTGTCATTGGCAATAGACTCGCGCGTCACGCGACCTTTCATGTAACCATCGACACGGCTGTTGACCAGAAAGCGGAAGCTTACGGTTTTTCCAATCTCATCCGGATTGGCGATAACATAGTTCCTCAGTTCTGCTTGTGCGGCCTTCGACAGAATCTTACCCATTTCTTTGGGTTTCAGATCTGTTTGAATGCCAAGCTTTTGTACTTCGGATTCCAACGCCGAAGCGATCAATGGGGCGTAACCAAAGGTTGAGACCTTTTTGATATCCTCGATGTTACGATTGCCCTTTTTATCCAGCTTTTCTTCCTTCAGCTCGACATTCAGTTCCAGAAAGCTTTGTTGGAAAGCGCCAGTACCGGCGGTCACGATATTGGTCACCAGAACGATCAACATCAGCAGACCGATACCAATGGCGGCGATACCATACAGTTTGAACCGCCCCTCAGCGGCATTGCGACGTTTAGTGCGTGCGTCCTTATCAAACAGCGAACCTTTGGGTTTCGCAGCAGAAGAAGCGCCAGGGGATTGGGAAATATCGGTCATTCGTACTGCTCCCGGTATTTGCGTACGATGTAGAGTGCAAAGATATTCAGCCCCAGCGTGATGACGAACAGCGTGAGACCCAGTGCGAAGGCCACCAGCGTTTCAGGGCTTGCAAAGTCGGTATCGCCGGTCAGTTGGCTGACGATACGGGTGGTGATAGTCGTCATCGCCTCAAAGGGATTACCCGAAAATTTCGCAATCGCACCGGCCGCCATAACCACGATCATGGTCTCGCCAATGGCCCGACTGGCAGCCAGCAGGATCGCACCGACGATCCCCGGCAGCGCCGCAGGCAGCACCACTTGACGCACGGTTTCGGATTTGGTTGCGCCTAGGCCAAGCGAGCCGTCGCGCATCGACTGAGGCACCGCGTTAATGATGTCATCCGACAACGACGAGACGAACGGGATCAGCATGATGCCCATAACCAGACCTGCAGTCAGAACGGCGTTGGAACTTGCCATCCAGCCAAGCCCCAGTGCCCCGCCGTCCCCAAACAGGGACACCAGCGCCGGACCAACGGTCAACAAAGCAAACAAACCGTAAACGATGGTTGGGATGCCTGCGAGAATTTCAAGCAGCGGCTTGGCAATCGAACGGGTCGCTCCGGTCGCGTATTCCGACAGATATATCGCTGCAAAAAGGCCAATCGGCACCGCCACCAGCAGCGCGATAACTGAGATGTATAGCGTGCCCCAGAGCAGCGGCAGGATCGACAGCTCACTACCTCCACGGAAGTTCGGGGCCCATGTGCTGCCAAAGAAGAAGTCTTTCCATGAATGCAGTTGGAAGAAATTCATCGTCTCGAACAGCATTGAAAGAACGATGCCGACGGTTGTCAGAATGGCGATAGAAGCGGCCAGAAGAAGCAGCGCCAGAATACCTTGCTCGACAACATTGCGGGCGCGGAATTCCCTGTGCGTGCGGATATACGCAAATGCGGCTCCCAATAGCGCAACGACCAGAACCATGATCTGCATTGCGGTTGAACCGGTCGACGTCATGCTACGGTATTTTTGAGCGGCCAACAGAATGGGCTTTGAGATGTCTTGGGTTAACACCTGACCTGCATCTTTCAGCGATTGTGTCAGTGCTTCGATATCTGCGTCGGCGTTGCGCGCCTGCACCTCAGACAGCAGTCCAGACTCAATCGCACCGTCTAACCCATAGGCGACGCGGCGAACTTCGCTCATGACCAGACCACGATCAGAGCCTTCGGCGATCGCAGTGTCAGGGATCATACCTGACACCGTGTTGTTCACAATCAATGGCTGCACCAGAAGCCACAGGATCAGCAATCCCAGCGCGGGGACAAGCGCGGTCAGCGCGACATTGTACCCATAGTAGGATGGCAAGGAATGCAATGCGCGCGCATCACCCTCGGCACTTGCCAAGGCGCGGGACCGGCCCGCGAAGTACCCAAGCACCACCAAAGCAAGCAGGGTGAGCAAAATCCAGGATAACGCCATGTGAACTCCATGGGGATGGCAGAGTTGGAGTCGAAAAGAACCGGGGCGTGTTTGCATCGCCCCGGTTCATAAGTTCTATGGTTTAAGAACCACCACCCAGAACGGTTTCATTGGCAACAGCTTCCTGAACCTTGATCAGTTCCGGGTCCGATACCAGACCGTATTCAGCCAGCGGGCCATCAGGGCCAGCAATCTCGTCCGCGACGAAGAATTCAGCATATTCCTTCAGACCGGGGATCACACCGATATGCGCTTTCTTTACGTAAAAGAACAGCGGACGAGAGACCGGGTATTCGCCGGTTGCAATCGATTCAGTCGAAGGAACCACGTCGGACATGGTGGCAACCTGCAGCTTGTCTGTGTTGTTCTCGTAGAACGCCAGACCAAAGACGCCGATGCCGTCTTTGT
The DNA here is from genome assembly GCF_056533505.1 of Ruegeria sp. G2. Taxonomy (NCBI): domain Bacteria; kingdom Pseudomonadati; phylum Pseudomonadota; class Alphaproteobacteria; order Rhodobacterales; family Roseobacteraceae; genus Ruegeria; species Ruegeria sp. G2. The sequence goes on from NZ_JBQFON010000001.1 coordinate 639,783, forward strand.
TGCTGTCGATGCGGGCCAGAGTTTCAGTGTAGTCGCCGTCGATGTCTACTGAAACGCCATCAGTACGCAGCGCGATACAAGCCTTTTCAGCGGCTTTTTTCTTGGCTTTGTCGCTATCACCTTCGGCAGCAGCCAGATAGGCGTCAAAATCGCCGGTGTGCTCACAGCCTGCCAGGATCACTTTGTCTTCGAACACTTCACGGGTGCCGTGTTTGGTACCAGGAACAAAGGCAGCAATCGGCTGAGCAGGGAAGTTCGGGTTCACCTGATCCCAAGTTTTGTAGGGGTTGTCGACCAGCTGGCCGTCAACAACAACTTGAGCGGAAAGGGCTTTGTACCAGTCATCCGGTGTGAACGCGAACGAGTTGCCGTTGATGTCGGATGCAAACACGATGCCGTCATAGCCGATCTGAACTTCGATGATGTCGGTAACACCGGCGTCAGCACAGGCTTTGATCTCTTTTTCGCGGATCTTGCGCGATGCGTTGGCAACGTCGATGGTGTTTTCACCCACGCCCTCGCAGAAACGCTTGAGACCAGCAGAGGAGCCACCGGATTCAACAACAGGCGTCGGAAAATCAAAGTTCTCACCGAAGGCTTCAGCAACAATCGAAGCGTAAGGCAGAACGGTTGACGAGCCAGCAACCTGAACCTGATCACGAGCGGCCGCAGTGGTCGCCGATACGGCAGCGATGGCCAGAGCCGAAGCCGACAGTTTTACAAAGGACATCTCAGTCTCCTTGAGAAATATACGTTCTGATCACCCCTATGATGATCTGGGCGAAGCACTATGACGCTCGCGTAAGTCTTTTGTGACAGGCATGTAACAGTTTCATGACAACTCACGAATTTCTCAGAAATTCTTAACTTGACGATGCGTCATGACTGGATGACCAACCGTCCGCGCAATTTCAACGCGGCAAGATCACCGTAAAAACGGCACCTTGTCCCAACTCGCTATCCACTTTCAGTCGTCCGCGATGGCGATTGACGATGTGTTTAACGATCGCCAAACCCAGCCCCGTTCCGCCCAATTCGCGTGAGCGGTGGCTGTCTGCCCGATAGAATCGCTCGGTCAGCCTGGGAAGATGCTTCGCATCGATGCCGGGACCCTGATCTATGATCTTGATCCGCACGGCTGGCCCGCGCATTGCGGTATCTCGCTCGGACAGATTCACGATCACATCGACTCTGCCACCACTCCCGCCGTATTTGATCGCGTTTTCAACTAGGTTAGTGAAAACTTGACGTAACTGATCGCTGTCCCCAACCATCGTGATTGGCTCGTTCGGGGCATCCAGTGATAGCTCGACACCTGCATCATCTGCCAATGGCCGTAGCGTGTTCAACGTCGACTGAATTAACCCGGTCAACTCCAATGGTTCCTTGGGCCTGACCCGCTCTTCACTTTCGACCCGATTAAGCGAGAGCAGATCCCCCACCAGCCGGTTCATTCGATTGGCCTCATCCGCCATGATCTGCAGAAACCGATCACGTGCTGCTGTGTCATCACGGGCCGGGCCTTGCAGGGTTTCGATAAACCCCATCAGCGCCGTCAGAGGTGTCCGCAGTTCGTGGCTGACATTGGCTACAAAATCGCGGCGCATCTGGCCGGCCTGTTCCAGATGCGTGACATCCTGAAACACAACCAGTACGGCATCGGTCCCATTGACGGGCCTGCACTGCACTTCAAAAGTGGTATCCTGCGCACCGTCATTTGACAGATGTCGCGCCCGACCCGGTTCTTTCGACCGGAGGCTCTGCTCAACCGCATCTATGATCTGCGGTTGCCGCAGGATCGTTGCAAAGTGCCGGCCTTCAATGGCTTGGCCCAGCAGAGACAAGGCCTCATTGTTCGCAGCAACGATCCTCTCGGTTTGCCCGACCAGAAGCGCTGGTGCGGGAATGGCAGCGACAAGATCAGCGAGCAAAGTGTCAGTCATGCAAACTCAGACCGGTCGCAGAGAATCGCGAAAATTACGCATGTTTTCTTGATAATGCAGCGCACTCAAAGTCAGCTTTTGCGCGGTTGCATCATCGATCTGTCGCACGATCTTACCTGGTGATCCCATGACAAGTGAGTTATCGGGGATTTCCTTGCCTTCCGTAACAAGCGCCCCTGCCCCGATCAAACAGTTTTTGCCGATCTTTGCGCCGTTCAATATGATGGCGCCCATACCGATCAGAGAATTGTCTCCGATTGTGCAGCCGTGCAGCATGACCTTGTGACCAATGGTGCAATTCTGACCAATCGTCAGCGGATATCCGGCATCGATATGCATCACGCAGTTTTCCTGCACGTTGCTGCCAGCCCCCACTCGTATTTCCTCGTGATCCGCGCGGATGGTGCAGCCGAACCAAACCGAAGACCCCTGTTCCAATACTACCTTGCCAATCAGGTTGGCATCAGGTGCAACCCAAGTGTCTTCGTGTATCTTTGGTGTGTGTTTGCCCAAGGCGTAAATCGTCATGATAGACCATCGAATTCGGTTTGCAGGGCGCGGATGTGGTTTTGCAGGCTGGGCTGCTGAATACGGCGCATCCGCTCAGCACTGACAATGGTTTTCAGTTTTTCCTCGGTTGCATCCAGATCATCGTTGATCAGGACGTAATCGTAATAACCCCAATGGCTGATCTCATCCCAACTTTTTAGCATGCGTTTGGCGATCACATCATCACTGTCCTGCCCGCGCCCTTCCAGTCTGCGCCGAAGCTCACGGATTGAAGGAGGAAGGATGAAAATTGACAATGCGTGTTTGCCAAGATCAGAATTGCGGATCTGCACCTCACCTTGCCAATCAACATCAAACAGCACATCACGCCCTTGCGTGATGGATTCACGCACCGGCCCCGCAGGTGAACCATAGAAGTTACCAAAAACATGAGCGTGTTCCAGCATCTGGCCATCTGCGACCTGTTGCTTGAACTCATCTTCCGATAGGAAATAATACTCTCGCCCATGTTCCTCACCTGGGCGCGGCGCGCGGGTAGTGGCTGAGATTGAAAACTCAAGGCCGACATCCCACTGCATCAGGCGACGGGCCAGAGTAGATTTGCCTGCGCCCGAAGGCGACGACAGAATGATTAGTAGACCGCGGCGATCCGCCATGTGATGTTTCCGTCCTTATTCCACGTTCTGTACTTGCTCGCGCATCTGATCGATCACGGCCTTCAGCTCTAAACCGACTGCTGTCAGTTCGGCATTTTGCGATTTCGAGCAAAGCGTATTTGCTTCACGATTGAACTCCTGCATCAGGAAGTCCAGCTTGCGCCCGACCGGTCCGTCTTGCGACAACAGCGCGCGTGCCGCTGCGACATGCGCGATTAACCTGTCGATCTCTTCGGTAATGTCTGCCTTCACCGCAATAAGCGCAAGCTCCTGCGCTACTCGTTCAGGATCGGCACCTTGGGCGTTGTCGAGAACACGCGCGAGATTGTCTCGCAATGCCTGTTCCATTTCCAGCCGACGACCTTCGGCCAGTTTGACAGCCTGATTTGTCAATTCAGCGATCTGGTCTAATTGCCCGCCAAGTATACCTGCCAGCGCTTTTCCTTCAGCACTTCGCATTTCAATAAATTCCAAAAGCAGCGCGCCAAACTCCACTTTGAGCTTCTCAACAAGTGGCTCCGGATCATCAGTGTCACCACCTACTTCCATCATCCCCTTCAGGGAAAGCAGATCGCTGGCCTTCGACGGCGCCAATAGCACGCCGCGCGTGCCAGCCATGGCCTCGGTCTGAGCCAGCGCCTCCAGTGCAGCCTCCATCGCAGAAGTGTTCAGTTGGATTTCTGCAGCGGCTTCCTCACGACTCAGCCGCAGGGACAGCGTGACATTGCCGCGATTGACTTGCTTTGACAGGTCGCTTCTCAGCGCGGCCTCAAGCCCTGTCAGCCAATCTGGCAATCGCAGACGCAGGTCCAACCCCTTGCCATTGACGCTGCGCAACTCCCAAGTCCAGCTATGCGGGCCGAGCGCGCCCTTACCCGAGGCGAATCCGGTCATGGATTTGATCATGACTGCCCTTTCCGTCAAATTCACTGGTCGCACCTAATGCCATTGACCAGCAGGGGGCAAGTCCTTGCTCAAATACGGATCAATTCCGAGAGGTTAACCATTCGTTAAAGAATTGCTCCAAAATTGTATTAACCCCTGTCAATCTTGCAGCGGAAAAGACTGGTGGGTCGCAGCATTGCCCATTAGGTGGCATTTTAGAAAAATCGTGATCGATTGACGTCGGGGTGATGAAATGAAGAGGTTTTTCAGTACTAAATCCGGTTCTGAATTTGGAAAGATCATCGCGATGGACCGATTTGACAGTGGACGCAGCCTGTCCCCTATTCGTCAGGCCGAAGCCTATTGGACAGCATTGCTGACAGCAGATGGCGTTCCAATGCGGTCACAAATCGATCCGCGCGGGCTTGAGAATATTCTGGAATACACCTTCATTCTTGAACGCATCGCACCGGGCCTCGCCCGATTTCGTCTGGCCGGGAGCCATCTGAATAAACTGGCGGGAATGGAAATTCGCGGGATGCCGCTCACGTCGTTTTTCGAGCCCGAAGCCCGAGATGACACCAAGCGGCTTCTAGATCAGGTGTTCTCTGCACCTGCAGTTGCCGAACTTGGGCTCGTCTCAAAGGGCAAGTTGGGTCGGGTAATCTTACAAGCGCGCATGATCTTGCTACCACTCAAGAGCGATCTGGGAGACATCAGCAGAGTCCTGGGTGTCATGGTCAGTGATGGGATGATCGGTGTCACGCCGCGTCGGTTCACACTATCCGATCACCGGGTACACGAGGTTTCAGATCTACAGACCCCGACAAAACACGTGCAGAACATGGCAGAGGGATTTGCCGAAAGTCCGAGCGGTTTCAAAGGCGCACCGCACCTAAAGCTGGTTTCGTCGAGGGATGAATAAAAAAACGGCGGGCAACTTGCCCGCCGTTTTCGTCTTTGAACCATTGCTACTTTAGCTCGCGGCGCGCTTGCCCCGATCCCGGCGCAGATTGGTCAGTTCTTCCGCAACAAGGAAGGCCAGTTCTAGCGACTGCGACGCATTCAGGCGCGGGTCGCACGCTGTGTGATAGCGATCAGAAAGATCCTCTTCGGTCACAGCGCGGACACCGCCGGTGCATTCGGTGACGTCCAGACCGGTCATCTCGAAATGCACCCCACCCGGAACGGTGCCCTCGGCCTGATGCACTCCAAAGAAGTCGCGTACTTCGCGCAGCACGGAATCGAACGGTCGTGTCTTGTACCCGGTCGCCGATTTGATCGTGTTGCCATGCATCGGGTCACAAACCCAAGTGACCTTGGCACCTTCTTCTTTCACAGCCTGGACCAGACGCGGCAGATGCTCACCCGCTTTGCCTGCGCCGAAACGCGCGATCAAAGTCAGACGACCCTCTTCGTTTTCCGGGTTCAGTTTCGACATCAGAACCTTGAGGTCTTCGGCGCTGGTTGTCGGACCGCATTTCAGACCGATCGGGTTCAGGACGCCGCGGCAGAATTCGACATGCGCACCGTCGGGCTGGCGGGTACGATCGCCGATCCAGATCATGTGGCCCGAGCCAGCCAACCAATTGCCCGAGGTCGAATCCAGACGGGTCAGCGCCTCTTCGTACTCAAGCAGCAGGCCTTCATGGCTGGTGTAGAACTCTACCGACGAAAACTCATGCGTCGTATCCGCAGTGATGCCCGCCGCCCCCATGAAATCAATCGAATCCTGAATGCGGTCGGCGATCTCAGAGTATTTCTGAACGTCTTGCCCGTCGGCAAAGCCCAGTGTCCAAGAGTGGACATGGCTCATATCCGCGAAACCACCGGTCGAAAACGCGCGCAACAGGTTTAGCGTGGCGGCCGCCTGAGTGTAGGCCTGCAGCATCTTGCTCGGATCAGGAATTCGGGCCTCGGGCGTAAAGTCCAGTTCGTTGATGATATCACCACGGTAGCTGGGCAGTTCCACACCATCCACAATTTCCGTTGGCGCGCTGCGTGGCTTGGCGAATTGACCAGCCATGCGGCCAACTTTGACCACAGGCACCTTGGCGCCATAGGTTAGCACCATCGCCATTTGCAGCATCACCTTGAACGTGTCACGGATAGCATCCGCACTGAACTGTTCAAAGCTTTCAGCACAATCACCGCCTTGCAGCAGGAATGCCTCACCCCGGCCTGCAGCCCCCAAATGCTGCTTGAGCCGCCGCGCTTCGCCGGCAAAAACCAGCGGGGGATACTTTGAAAGCTGCGCCTCGACTTTTCCCAACGCAGCCGCGTCGGTATAGTCGGGCATCTGAACTCGGGGCTTGTTGCGCCAGTTCGTTTTTTGCCACTCGGTCATAGCTTGGATCTCCGCTGAGGTAATTCAGATCGTCTCTATACAAAAAGCATTGAAGAGAGGCCATATGCGATTTGCACCTCTTGACGGCGCAAACAAGCTTTGAGCATGTTGACGGGCATATCTGCCGTCGCCAAGAAGCTGACGTGTACCGAATCAAGGACAGTTCGCCATGCAAGAGCAACGCCAAGTTGTCACCGTGGAAAATGACGCGGGCAAACCGCTTAATTTTGTGTTTGTCCTTTTGGACAAGTTTTCACTGCTGTCCTTTGCATCGGCCCTCGACAGTCTGCGCATCGCCAATCGTATGGCAAATCGCGATTTGTATACTTGGACGCTGGCGGGTGAAGGCGGAGAGCTGGTGCATTGTTCAGCCGGAACCACCTTCAAATTGGATGCAGGCCTTGAAGAATTGCAGCGCGATGAAGTGATCCTGATCTGCGGTGGGGTTGACGTTCAGGCGGCCACAACGAAACGGGTGTTGAACTGGCTGCGCCGCGAGGCCCGCAAGGGGCTGAAGATCGGTGGTCTCTGCACTGCTGCTTATACGCTTGCGAAAGCGGGATTGCTGGAAGGTAAACGCGCCACAATCCACTGGGAAAACTCTGATAGCTTTGCCGAGGAATTCGATACGGTCGAATTGACCAAATCCGTATTTCTGGTGGACGGAAATCGAATGACCACAGCAGGTGGAACATCGTCGATTGATCTGATGCTTAAACTGATTGCCGATGACTATGGTGAAGATCTGGCAAATGCAGTCGCGGATCAGATGATATATTCCTCGATCCGGACGGATCAGGACACTCAGCGCCTTTCGACGCCAACTCGGATTGGCGTTCGCCATCCCAAGCTCAGCCAAGTCATCCTGATGATGGAAAAGAACATAGAAGAGCCGATCTCGCCTTCGATTCTGGCCAAGGACGTGGGCATGTCCACGCGTCAGCTTGAACGCCTGTTCCGCCGCTATCTTAGCCGTTCCCCCAAGCGCTACTACATGGAACTGCGCCTGCACAAAGCGCGCAACTTGCTGATGCAGACAGATATGAGTGTCATCAACGTGGCGCTGGCCTGTGGCTTTGCCAGCCCATCGCATTTCTCAAAATGCTACCGGGCACACTATAATACGACGCCTTATCGTGAACGTGGAGCGCAGAGCGGGCGATTGTCTGTTTGATCCAAGGACGCTGCCAGACCTACAGCTCTTTTTCGAAGTAATGCAGGTGCGGCCGAAGCATTGGTTGATCCAGATAGGTTGTGGTTTCGATCGGTTCTTCGAGCTCAACGAATCCGAGCTTGGGATACAAGCTTCGCATTTCGACATTTGGCGTCAGTGTGTCAGCGATAAGGCGCTTAAGACCCATATCGCGTGCAGCTTGTTCACGGGCCATAATCAGTGCACGCCCCGCGCCGGTTCCTCTTGCTCCCTCAATCACAAAGACACGCTTTAGCTCACCTGTACGGGAATCAAAGCGTTTCAGCATTCCGCATCCAATGATGTCTCGGGTTTGATTTCTGGCCACAACCAAACATCCGTTCGGGGGCAAATAGTCATCCGTATTTGCCCAGAACTCGGCCAGCGCGCTTTCAGGGGCAGCTGGATCTATCTCAAATCCCATTGCCTGCATTCTGACAACGATAAGCGCGTAATACTCTTTCAAGATCGAATTCAATTCGCTCTTCGGCGGTATAGTGCTGCACAGTTCAATTACGAAGCCACTCATTTGGCACCTCAAAACAACTGGCCACCGGGTTACTCAAACGCTTCGATGACTTGGAAAATTCAATAACTTCGTTGCAGGTTATCAGAGGCGCGACATCCTATAAACCGCGCCCTGCCCGACCGAAATGAACCAGATCGACCCATCGGACGCCTCTACGATATCACGGACACGTTCTGTTTCAGGACCCTTGATCCGTTCTACCTCGCGCAGCGGATTGCCCGAAAGCCGGGCGATATAGTCGAATTTCAAAGAGCCTACGAACAGATCCCCCTTCCACTTTGGCCAGAGCTTACCTGAATACCCAAGCAATCCCGAGGGTGCGATAGACGGGTCCCAATAGTGTTTAGGCTGCTCCATCCCCGGTTTCGACGTTCCCTCGCCAATCTTCTGACCCGAGTAATGCACCCCATAAGAGATCACCGGCCATCCATAGTTAGCTCCGGGCCGGATCAGATTGACCTCATCGCCCCCCTTGGCCCCGTGTTCAGATACCCAAAGCCGACCCTGCTGATCCAAGTTGGCTCCCTGAGGGTTCCTGTGCCCAAACGACCAGATTTCGGGCCGGACATCGGGATTGTCCACAAACGGATTGTCACGAGGAACTGTTCCATCTCGATTTATTCGAATAACCGTTCCCAAATGGTTTGACCGGTCCTGAGCGGCCGGCCGATCCCCGCGATCTCCGATCGTGACAAACAAAGAGCCATCCTCGGCCTCGACGACACGCGAGCCAAAATGGCGACCCCCGGAACCGCCGGGCACGGCCTCAAAGATTACGCGCAGGTTGGTCAGGCGATCCCCGCTTTCGGAGAACCGCGCGACTGCAACTGCAGTACCCGCACCACCTCTTTGCGGCTTAGAAAACGTTAGAAAGAGCTCTCGGGTTTGACTGAAATTCCGAGCAATCGTGACATCAAGCAAACCACCCTGCCCGTTAGCGGCCACTTTTGGCACCCCTTTGACGCGCTTTGCCTCGCCTTCAGCGACATAAAGAAGCTCTCCATCTCGTTCGGTCACGATGAAACTGTTGTCTGGAAGAATGCCAATGGCCCACGGCGTGTCCAGGCCTTTCACGACTTGGTTGAATTGAATTTTCCCGACCGAAGTCTCGATAACATCGGACCAGCCGGACACCGACCAACAGGACAGAATCAGAATCGCTAAAATTCTATGCATCTCTACCCTCTTCTCAACAATACTTCGGTATTATGGCTCAATTCCCATCAAAGCAGATAGATTGTCTGCGGACAAAAGCACTTTTTTGTTAGGACTTTTCTTTTCCGAACAGCTTGCCTAGGGTCGTGCCCAGAACGACAACGTTCAAACAATAAATAGGGAGTAACCTAATGAAAAAGCTGCTTACCGCTACCGCAGCAACCGCCCTGCTGGCGGGAACCGCTATGGCCGACGACGTTAAGCTGGGCGTACTGTTTGGCTTTACGGGTCCGATTGAATCGCTGGCACCTGCCATGGGTTCGGGCGCTGAGCTGGCAATGGCCGAAGTTACCGAATCCGGGAAGCTGCTGGATGGCTCAACCGTTACCGGAACGCGTGCTGACACCGGCTGCATCGACAATGGCCTGGCGACATCGAACGGCGAACGCATGATCGCGGATGGCGTCGCTGGCATCATCGGCGGTGACTGCTCGGGCGTAACTGGCGCCATCCTGCAGAACGTTGCGATTCCGAACGGCATGGTCATGATCTCGCCCTCTGCAACCTCGCCGGGATTGTCGACCATGGAAGACAACGGCCTCTTCTTCCGCACTGCCCCGTCGGATGCGCGTGAAGGTCAGGTGATGGCAGATATCCTGAACGATCGCGGCATCGGCTCGATCGCTCTGACATACACCAACAACGACTACGGCAAAGGCCTGGCAGACGCGATCCAGTCTTCATTCGAAGCTTCGGGTGGTGAAGTCACCATCGTCGCTGCACATGAAGACGGCAAGGCTGACTACTCGGCAGAAGTCGGCGCGCTGGCCTCCGCCGGTGGCGACATACTGGTGGTTGCGGGTTATCTGGACCAAGGCGGTCTGGGCATCATCCAGTCGGCTCTGGACAGCGGCGCGTTCGACACGTTCGGTCTGCCCGGCGGAATGATCGGTGACTCGCTGCCCGCAAATGTCGGGCCCGACCTGAACGGCTCGTTCGGACAGATCGCCGGTTCTGGCGGCGAAGGTGCCGAGAAGTACTTTGCCATGGCTGAAGCTGCTGGTTTTGACGGCTCGTCGCCCTATTCACCTGAAGCATACGACGCCGCCGCACTGTTCATGCTGGCCATGCAGGCCGCAGGTTCGACCGCTCCGGCAGAATACGGTGCAAAGATCATGGAGGTTGCCAACGCTCCGGGTGAGAAAATCTATCCCGGTGAACTGGCCAAAGGTCTGGAACTGTTGGCTGCTGGTCAGGAAATCGACTATGTCGGCGCATCTGGTGTTGAACTGATCGGACCCGGTGAAAGCGCGGGATCCTACCGCGAGATCGAAGTGACCGACGGCGAGAACAAGACCGTCAACTTCCGTTGATCCGAACTTCATAGTCATAAAATCAAGCAGCCCGGGCCTTGTGTCCGGGCTGTTTCAATGACAAAAGGCCGCACCTCCCTTAAGGGGATATGACAACAAGAACGCCGAACAGGGCGGCAAGGGGAAAAGATGATCGTCGTCGAAGACGTGCACAAGCATTTCGGCGGGTTTCATGCGGTGGACGGGGCATCGCTGGAAATCCAAAAAGGGTCCATCACCGGCCTGATCGGTCCGAACGGGGCCGGAAAAACCACTCTGTTTAACGTGATCGCGGGTGTTCTTCCACCGACCAGCGGCAAGGTCTTCATGGACGGTGAGGATATTACTGGTCTGCCTCCGCATGAGCTGTTTCACAAAGGTCTACTGCGCACCTTCCAAATCGCGCATGAGTTTTCCTCGATGTCCTGCCGCGAGAACCTGATGATGGTACCCGGTGCGCAATCGGGTGAATCGCTGTGGAACACATGGTTCGGGCGTAAACGTATCGCCGATGAGGAACGCGCGCTGAAAGCCAAGGCCGATGAGGTGCTGGAGTTCCTGACCATCGAGCATCTGGCAGATCACAAGGCCGGTCAGGTCTCGGGTGGTCAGAAAAAGCTGCTTGAGCTTGGCCGCACCATGATGGTCGATGCGAAGATCGTGTTTCTGGACGAGGTCGGCGCGGGCGTGAACCGCACCCTGCTGATGACCATTGCAGACACGATCCTGCGCCTGAACAAGGAACGCGGCTATACCTTCGTTGTTATCGAGCACGACATGGATTTCATCGGCAAGATCTGCGACCCGGTCATCTGTATGGCCGAGGGTAAGGTGCTGGCCGAGGGTACTCTGGACGAGATCAAAGCCAATGAACACGTGATCGAAGCTTACCTAGGCACCGGCCTGAAGAACAAAGACAAGCTGGAGGCGGGCGCATGAGCGACAACCCCTACCAGGACGATAAGGGCAACAAGGACGCCTCGATCACCAATACGCATGGTGTCGGCACAATGACCCCAGCGCATCGCAAAAGCGGTGAGACTCACCGAGTCGAGGGCGGCCCTTTCCTGATTGGTGACACCATGACCGGCGGCTATGGCAAAGGGCCGGACATCCTGCATGATTGCACCATCGCCGTTGACAAGGGTGAGATTGCGGTGATCGTGGGACCCAACGGTGCGGGTAAATCAACTGCAATGAAGGCTGTTTTTGGCATGCTAGACGTGCGCCAAGGGTCAGTTCGGCTGGATGGCGAAGACATCACCAATCTCAGCCCGCAGGATCGTGTGCAGCGTGGCATGGGCTTTGTGCCACAGACCTCGAATATATTTACGTCGATGACGGTCGAAGAGAACCTTGAGATGGGCGCTTTCATCCGCCGCGACGATTTCTCCGACACGATGGAGCAGGTCTATGACCTCTTCCCCATTCTCCGCGACAAGCGCAATCAGGCCGCCGGAGAGCTGTCGGGCGGTCAGCGCCAACAGGTCGCAGTGGGCCGCGCGCTGATGACGCAGCCCAAGGTGCTGATGCTGGACGAACCAACCGCCGGTGTCTCACCCATCGTGATGGATGAACTGTTCGACCGGATCATCGAGGTTTCCCGCACCGGTCTGCCGATCCTGATGGTCGAACAGAACGCCCGTCAGGCATTGGAGATTGCAGACAAGGGATATGTACTGGTTCAGGGACGGAATGCCTATACCGGGACGGGCAAGGAACTGCTGGCCGATCCCGAAGTGCGTAAGAGTTTCTTGGGGGGGTAGCGTGAAGATACCTGCAACATTGATCATTGCCTCATTAACCGGCGCTGCTTATGCGGAGGAGTGCTTTCTAAGTGAAGTCTGTGAACACGAAGAAGAGTGCGTGGGTTCAACATTCGATATCGAGTTCGTCGGCAATCCACCCAATCAAGTTCGAAGTAATTTCGGGGAATTCAGAATTGATGGCACCTCTGCGGCTGGCGAGACGACTTCCAAGTTACGCCTTTCGAGTGGAACAGAGTATGTGGTCACATCCAAAAACTCATTGATGATTGCGTCTCAAAAGAGAGAAAATGGCAACTCGATCATATACTTTGTACGAACACCACCATCAATGCTGACGGCTACGTTCGTTGCCGTTCCGCAGAAATATGTCGATTACTCAGAGACCTTCAATGCGCGTCGCGTATTTGAGGGTGATTGCGAGCAGGAGTTTTAATGGACTTCCTCAACGCCCTTGTGGCGCTCTCCAACTTCGTCCTTGTTCCCGCAATCGCCTATGGCAGCCAGTTGGCGCTGGGCGCGTTGGGGGTGACGCTAATCTACGGCATCCTGCGGTTTTCGAACTTTGCCCATGGCGACACCATGGCCTTTGGTGCGATGATTGCCGTGCTGGTCACGTGGGGCTTGCAGGCCGCCGGTGTCAGTTTTGGGCCGTTGCCGACCGCTCTGCTCGCCCTGCCCTTTGCCGTTCTGGGATGTATTGTTCTAGTGCTGATCACAGACCGGCTGGTTTATAGGTTCTACCGGGAACAAAAGGCCAAACCGGTTATTCTGGTGATCGTTTCGATGGGCGTGATGTTCATCATGAACGGGCTGGTGCGGTTCATCATCGGGCCGGATGACCAGAGGTTCTCAGACGGTGCGCGGTTCCTGATTAAAGCGCGGGATTTCAAGGCTTGGACGGGACTGAACGAGGGGCTTGCGATCAAGACCTCGCAAGCCATCACGGTTGTTGTCGCTGTGGTAGCTGTTGCCGCCTTGTTCTGGTTCCTCAACAAGACCCGCACCGGCAAGTCGATGCGCGCCTATTCGGATAACGAGGATTTGGCCCTGCTATCCGGCATCAACCCCGAACGTGTGGTGATGATCACTTGGATCATCGTCGCCGCCCTGGCGACCACGGCGGGTGTGCTTTACGGGCTCGACAAAAGCTTCAAGCCTTTCGTCTATTTCCAGCTTTTGCTGCCGATCTTCGCCTCGGCCATTGTTGGCGGACTCGGCAACCCTCTGGGCGCCATTGCTGGCGGGTTCATCATCGCGTTTTCCGAAGTAACAGTCACCTATGCGTGGAAGAAGGTGCTGACCTATCTGGCACCGGAAAACCTGGAACCGTCAGGGTTGGTTCAGTTCCTGTCCACCGACTACAAATTCGCCGTCAGCTTCGCCATCTTGCTGATCGTGCTGCTGTTTAAGCCGACAGGCCTGTTCAAAGGAAAAGTAATATGAGCGAGCCCGTCAAAAACACACTGCTATTTGTTGTCGTTGGCAGCCTGATCCTGTTGACCGGGTTCACGCAAAGTTGGAACGCCGCGATCCTGATCCTGAACATGGGCCTGATCTCAGCCATCATGTCGATCGGAGTGAACCTGCAATGGGGCTTTGCGGGCCTCTTCAACGTCGGTGTCATGGGCTTTGTCGCGCTGGGCGGGCTTGCGGTTGTTCTGGTCTCAACCCCACCGACGCCCGGCGCATGGTCAAGTGGAGGATACGGTGTCATCCTTTCGCTTCTGCTGGGCGCGGCGACGGTGGTCGCGGCCGTTATGGTCGCGCAGAAGATGCCCAAGGGACGCACACGGACATTTGCAATCATCGGCATTCTGGTCGTTGGCTTTTTTGTTTACCGCGCAATCTTTGATCCCAATGTTGCTTCGATCGAAGCGATTGATCCTGCTGTAGCAGGCAATATCGGCGGGCTGAACCTGCCGGTCCTATTCGCTTGGCCGGCTGGAGGGCTGCTGGCCGCGGGCGCGGCCTGGCTGATCGGTAAAACCGCTCTGGGTTTGCGGTCGGACTATCTGGCGATTGCTACGCTTGGGATCGCCGAAATCATCATCGCGGTTATGAAAAACGAAGACTGGTTGGCCCGAGGGGTCAAGAATGTCTACGGCATTCCGCGCCCCGCACCAGTGGTGGGCTATGAGGTTGAGCTGCAGCAAGACCCCTCTTTCATCGCGCGGGCCGAATGGTTCGGGCTGGACCCCGTCACCGCCTCGACCCTATCCGTGAAGCTTGGGTATTCGTTGCTGTTCCTCATCGTGTTGCTGATACTGCTCTGGATGGCTCAGATGGCGCTAAAAAGTCCTTGGGGCCGCATGATGCGTGCCATTCGTGACAACGAAGTCGCGGCTGAGGCGATGGGCAAGGACGTCACCCGCCGCCACTTGCAAATCTTTGTTCTGGGTTCGGCCATCTGCGGCGTTGCCGGTGCAATGATGACCACGCTCGACGGGCAGCTGACACCAGGTACCTACAACCCTCTGCGATTCACCTTCCTAGTTTGGGTCATGGTCATCGTCGGCGGATCGGGCAACAACTTCGGAGCCGTACTGGGAGCGTTCTTAATCTGGTTCTTGTGGGTGCAGGTTGAACCCATAGGACTGTGGCTGATGAACCTGATTACCGCAGGAATGCCCGATGGCAGCGCTTTGAAATCGCATCTGATAGACAGCGCAGCACATATGCGGTTGTTCACGATGGGACTTATTCTGCTGATTGTTCTCAGATTCAGCCCAAGAGGGTTGATCCCAGAGAAATAAGCAAAATTTCGTGAGAAATTCCCCTAACACGCCGTGATCCGGCGCGTTTTATTGTGCGGAAGATCAGAAAGGGCTAAACCTGCACACTGCGAACCACCACATCGCTGCTGTGCCGAGCTCTGTGCGAGATTGGCGCAGGGTTGTTAACGATCTGAACGTTTACCAGGATGAGAGCATCGACCTCGCTATGAACAAACCACTCAAAATATTCGCTATGGCCGTTCCGACATTGGCAGTGTTATCGGCCTGCGTACCCACGCCCGAGGAATTGGAAACCACACCGGTCAAGGTGCAGACACCAAAAGGGGTCGTGACCTGCCAGCTTTACCGGCATGACAGGGTCAGCTGGGATCGTGCGATCGATTTCCCTGCCACAAAGATGTCGGTGCCCGAGGCAGACAACTACTGCAAACAAGAAGGCCTGCGCCGATTGAAGCGCTGACCGGGCGGCGTGCGACCTGTTGATCGCGCGCCTGATCCTACGTTTCAGCGATTGCGAAACAATCCGCCCAGGATGCCGCGAACGATACGGCGACCTGTCGTTCCTTTCAGCTCTTTGATCACGGCCTCGCTCATGGCCGTGGCGAAAGTATCCTTCTTTCGCGAGACACGCGAAGAAGAGCGCCCGACACGACTGCCCGAATATCTGCGGGCCGAGGCATATTCCCGTTCCATCGGGCTCTGCTGCTCCAAAACTTCATCGGATTCGGCCTGTTCAGCCGCGTTGGCCGCCGCATTGGCTCGGGCCTGCAGTATCTCAAAGGCAGACTTGCGATCGATCCGGGTGCCGTATTTGGCACCCATCGGAGACGTTTCGATGAACGATTGACGCTCAGCCTCGGTTATCGGACCAAGTTGAGAACCCGGCGGTCGGATCAGGGTACGTTCGACGACACCCGGGACCCCTTTTTTTTGCAGCATCGAGGTTACCGCCTCGCCCACGCCGACTTCGCGAATGGCGGCCTCGGTATCGAAGGCGGGATTCTCGCGATAGGTCTCTGCCGCCAGACGCAGGTTTTTTCGGTCGCGTGCGGTAAATGCCCTAAGCGCATGCTGGATCCGATTGCCCAGTTGGCCGAGGATATCTTCGGGAATGTCGGCTGGGTTTTGCGAGATAAAGTATACGCCCACACCTTTCGATCGGATAAGCCGCGCCACTTGTTCGACCTTGTCCACCAGTACTTTCGGAGCGTCCTCGAACAGTAAATGCGCCTCGTCAAAGAAGAACACCAGCTTGGGTTTTTCCGGATCACCAACTTCGGGCAATTCCTCGAAGAGTTCACTGAGCAACCATAACAAGAAAGTCGCATATAGACGCGGCGACCCCATCAATTTGTCCGAGGCCAGAATGTTCACCATACCTTGCCCGCTTTCGTCAGTTTGCATCAGATCTGCAAGTTCCAGCGCAGGCTCACCGAACAGGTTCGTGCCGCCCTGATTTTCAAGCACCAGCAAACGCCGCTGAATGGCACCAATCGATGCCGTGGAAACGTTGCCATATCGTAGCGACAGCTGGGCTCGGTTTTCGCCAATCCAGACCAGCAATGCCTGTAGGTCTTTCAAGTCCAGCAGCGGCATGCCCTCTTCATCCGCGACCCTAAAGGCGATATTCAGAATACCTTCCTGCGCCTCGCTAAGCTCCATCAGTCTGGATAACAGCAGCGGGCCCATCTCTGTCACGGTCGTTCGGACGGGATGGCCTTGTTCACCGAACAGGTCCCAAAAAGTAACCGGGCACGCGGTGTACGAGAATGTATCGAACCCGATCTTTGCAGCGCGGTCCTGAAAGGCTTGATGCAGCTTGTGACTTTCGCTTCCGGGCAGCGCCAATCCCGACAAATCACCTTTGACATCGGACAGAAACACCGGAACACCGGCTTGCGAAAACCCCTCGGCCAGAATTTGCAGCGTTACCGTCTTACCTGTTCCGGTCGCGCCGGCGATAAGACCATGGCGGTTCGCGTATTTCAATGACAACCCCTGTGCCACTGAGTATCCATCACCGCCGCCGCCTACGAATATTTTGTTGTCCATTAAGAAACTGTCCTGAGTTCTACCGATCTGCTGCAAGCATACAAAGTTAACCTTTCGCTGCGAGAGTAAATGTTGCTCATCGTGGTCTGACTGCGGTGGCAAACTTCCTCCCTGTCGACTGGCCGTGCCTTCGGGCACGGCTTTTTTATGAATTCTGACCAAATCCAACGATATCGGTTCTTTTTTTGGGGGTTAGCAGTTGACCGATGGGTTTCGCTTTCGTAACGTCTGCGCATAACTAAGTCGGCCAGTCCGACGGGGAGAAAAATTCAAGAAGGGAGCCGCTCCACCGGCTCCCTTTTTCATTGCCTGTTCACTGCTTAATTTGCTGTGTTTGGCGCGTATCGGCAAAAAATTGAGTAATTTGCAGACCGTCGTTCGGATTGTTCCTGACACCGCCCTACAACAATGTTAGACGAGGCAAAAAGCTGGATCATCAAGATGAGGCATTTATGATCAGGAAATTGGCACCCCTTAGCATCGTGGCGGCAGGACTTTTCTGCACCACGGCCCTGGCGCAGGAAAGCACCGACGCTCCGGAATCCGGGGCCGAGGTCGGTTCTGATCTGGATTTAGGCCAGACCGGCCCCCGGATTGGCGAGCAATATGAGAAAGAGCAATCGGGCGATTGGAAAATTTCTTGCATCAAATCCGATGCTAACCAGGATCCGTGCGCCATGGTTCAGATTCTGAACAATCAGCAAGGCGATCCAATCGCCGAGGTGTCGATCGGTAAGTTGCCGCAAGGAGGTGCCGCCGTCGCTTGGGCAAACGTCGTGGTTCCGCTTGAAACACTTCTGCAGGCTCAGTTGGCGGTTTCAATCGATGGTGCGCCGCGCAAGTTGTATAACTATCATCACTGTGTCCCGGTAGGATGTCTTGCGCAACTAGGACTGACTCAGGGCGATATCGATGCCATGAGATCGGGATCCACTGCAGTGCTCTCGCTGGTCCCAGCCCGCCTGCCGGATCAGGTGCTGAACATGGAGATGTCGCTAAGCGGTTTCACCGCAGCATTTGACGGCCTGACTGAGTCAGCAAACTGATACCGAATTTAGTTAAAACCCGAGCCGTTGCTTAACAGCGACGGCTTTTTTATATCCGCTTTAGCGCGAGAACGGCATTCAATCCGCCAAAGGCAAACGCGTTGCTAAGTGCGACATCGACCTTCGCCTCACGCGCTTCGTTCGGCACCACATCGAGTGCACATTCGGGGTCAGGCTCTTCATAGCCGATAGTCGGGGCGACAATTCCGTCGCGTAAGGCCATGATACAAGCCAGCAACTCGACCGCGCCAGTTCCACCAATCAAATGACCATGCATTGATTTAGTGGACGAGATCATGAGGTCGTCTGCATGAGGGCCAAACACATCAGCAACGGCAGCGCATTCGGTTTTGTCATTGGCAGCCGTGCCAGTGCCATGCGCGTTGATATACCCCACGTCACTTGCGTTTAATTTGGCATCCGCCAAGGCACCGGCCATCGCCCGAGAAGCCCCTTGTTTGCTTGGCATAACGATGTCAGCCGCATCTGAAGACATGGCAAAGCCCACGACTTCACACAGAATTTCAGCGCCACGCGCACGCGCATGTTCATATTCTTCGAAGACAAAGACACCCGCTCCTTCGCCTTGCACCATCCCGTTTCGGTTCGCACTGAATGGGCGGCAGGCATCTTTGGACATGACACGAAGCCCTTCCCACGCCTTAACACCGCCAAAGCACAGCATCGATTCCGACCCACCAGTCACCATGGCTGGTGCAGCCCCACTGCGCACCATCTGAAACGCCTGTGCCATGGCATGATTCGATGATGCACAAGCAGTCGACACCGTGAAGCTGGGGCCTTTTAGGTTGTGTTCCATCGAAACGTGGCTGGCTGCCGCATTGTTCATCAATTTGGGGACAACAAATGGATGCACCCTGTTTTTACCGTCCTCGTAGACCGAACGGTAGTTGTCATCCCAGGTTGAAACACCGCCCCCGGCGGTCCCCAAAACAACGCCTGACCGTGCCGCGGTATCGCCCGAGAACACAATGCCTGACTGGTCAATCGCCTCTTTGGCAGCGGTCAGCGTGAACTGTGTGAACCGATCATACAGCGTCATCTGCTGACGATTGAACCGCCCCTCAGCCTCAAAACCGCGCACTTGCCCGCCGATCTTGATCGACAACCGGTCTACATCACGGAACTCAAGATCTGAGATACCGCATCGGCCTTCACGCATGGCTTCCAGCGTATCGGGGACAGAATGACCCAGCGAATTGATGGTGCCCGCACCCGTAATGACGACGCGTCTCATACCGGAGGTCAGACCTTTTCCGATACAAGTTTTTCTATGCCCGCAATAATCGCGGCCACGTTTGAAATATCGAAATCACTCGCGGTGGGTTCGTTCGCGTTGAAGGGCACCGTGATATCAAACTCTTCTTCGATGGCAAAGATGCTCTCAACCAAACCCAGGCTATCGATGCCCAAATCCTCGAGCGTGCTGTCGGGCGTCACATCCGAAGGCTCAAGCACGGCCTGCTCGGCAATGATTGCAATGACGCGGTCGCTGATGCTCATCTCGATCCCCTGGTTATCTTGTTGGGGTTGATTTAATCGCTTGGAGGCAGTTTGGAAACAGCCTTTTTCAACGCCTCAACGTCACGGGCCAAACGGGGCAATCGGCGTTGGGCTTTGTAAATTTCTGTGTGGCTTTCCATTTTGACCCCTGGATAACCCATAATCACGCGGCCAGCAGGCACATTCGACAGTATCTTGGTGCCTCCACCGGATATTACCCCATCACCGATAAAGATGTTGTCGGCAACGCCTGTCTGACCACCCAATACAACGTTATTTCCGATCTCAACTGAACCGGATACTCCGGTCTGACCACATAGCAAGCAATCCTGCCCCACGCGCGTGTTGTGACCCACATGTACAAGGTTATCCAACTTGGACCCGCTTCCGATCACGGTATTGCGGATAGTGCCGTTGTCGACGGTACAGTTCGACCCAACTTCAACATCGTCACCAATCTCGACCGCCCCAAGTGAGTGAATGCGCAACCAGCTTTGCGCTTTTGCATCCCCTTGATCGCCAAGTGTTTTCCGCGCGTTTTCTGCGCCTGATACCTCAGGCGTGACGTAGCTGAACCCGTCACCTCCGATACGCGCGCCCGGCTGAGCAATAAATCGATCGCCAATCTGCGCCCGTGCCCCGATGCTTACCATCTCGCGAAGCAGAGCGCCTTCACCCAGCGCTGCATCCATTCCAATCACGCAATGCGCGCCGATAACCGAACCCTTACCGATCTTTGCCCGCGCTCCGATCACGGAGAGCGGACCGACCGATACGTCCTCTCCAATCTCTGCAGTTTCATCGATAACAGCCGATGGGTGGATCCCCAGTGCAATGCCCTGCCCGCGATCCAGCATCGATGTTATTCCGGCCATCGCCATACGCGGGCGCTGTACAAAGATGGCCGCCTCAAGACCCAATGCCCGCCAATCCGCCCCATCCCAAAGTACAGCGGCCCGCGCCGCGCCATTCGCCAAGGCCTCGGCATATTTGGGCGACATTGCCATCGCCAGATCGGTTGGTCCCGCATCACCTGGCTCGGCTGCGCGAAGGATCGTCAAACTCGTCTGACCCTCGGCCACAGCACCAAGAGCGTCGGCGATTTGCTGAACTGTGAATTGCATGCGGGCTTCCTCGTGGCGCGTAGTTGCCCCGTGATTACCCCTGAACGTCCGGCAGGGCTACCCCTGCCTTTTGCAATGCCTCCCAGATCTTGCGATCACGGTCATATACATCACGGCGATATTGAACCTCACCCTTCGGTCCGACATAGGCCGTTCTGTAGATCAGATGCACCGGCACCGGGTTTTCAAGGTTCACCTTCGTCTCTTTTCCAGTGTTCAACACACGATGGAAGAAAGATTTTGGATCCTCTTCCTGTTTGGCCAGCAATGCATATGCAAATTCAAATGGCTGCGCCAATCGAATACATCCGTGTGAGAAAGCCCGAACCTCGCGCGCGAACAAAGATTTCTGTGGTGTATCATGGAGATAGATGTTGTGCTTGTTCGGGAACATGAACTTCACCAGACCCAGCGCGTTGCTTCTGCTTGGTGGTTGACGCATCGAGAACGGGAAGTTCCTTGCGGTGAACTGGGTGAAATCAACAGCGCCCCGGTTAACTTGCCGCCCCCCACGATCAGTAATCTGGATATGCCCCACTGCGTTCGGGTTAGCTTGTAATTTCGGCAGGTACTCTTTGGTAATGATCGAGCGCGGGACATACCAGCTGGGGTTGATCACCATATGCTCCATCTCGTCCGAAAACTCTGGACTACGGCGATCATGTGTATTTTTGCCAATGACTGCGCGTGTCTCGAACGTGACCTGACCGTCATCAACGATCTTTGCCGAAAAGTCTGCCTGATTCACCAGAATGTGGCGCTCACCACGTTCTTCGGGCAACCAACGCTCACGTTCCAAAGCAACGTAAACCGCTTTCAGACGGTCGGATACTGGCCGATTGATCTCGGTGATGGTTCCATTACCTGCAACGCCATCCGGTTCAAGCCCATGTGCGGTTTGAAACGCCTGAACGGCAGCAAGCAACACGTCATCATAGTTGGGGCTTGCAGTGGGTTTCAAATAACCCATAGCAACCAACCGATTGCGCAATTTGATCACATTCGCGCCTGTGTCTCCGCGCTCAAGCTTTGTGACAGGAACGGTCTCACCCCACCCGCCCTGTTCGATCAGCGTTTCGAGCGCAATTTTCTGCTTCATCAAAGCGCGATACTGGCGTGATTGAGGCATAATCTCACGGAAGTACTCATCACCATCGCCGGCAACAAGACGCTTCAGGTGTTCTTGCGTGCTGCGCCGTTCAACATCCCGTACAAGGCCAGCATCGATTTGCGAAGGTGAAGTAACACCGGACTGTATATCGTTGGCATATTTAGCAAAAACTTGACTTAGCTCAGCCTCGATCAAACCTAAATCACGGGTTGTTCTGGCGTCCTGCATCTTCGCGATCAATGCTGAGACATCATAGCGCGCGCGTGGAAGCCCATGCATGTCGATTGTTGACAAAGCCTTGATCAAGGCAGCGCGCCGCGCTTCATGTTCAGGAGTGCTGCCTACCCACACCGGATCAAACGCATTTTTTCGGTAGAATTCAGCGATCGCAGTGTTTGAAATCGTGCTTTCAGCCACCGCCATCTGGAAGGCGGTGCCAGATGTCCCCGCCAATGCGACAGAAGCTGAAACTGCCACAAAGGCAGCTGCAAATACACTAGAACGAGCGCGAGAAACAAACGACATCAGATAGCCTTGGTTATTCAATGATTTGCCGCAAAATTTCTACGGCGTTTAGAAATAATGTTTGGAGGCGCAGTCAATGTCTATTCACAAATATATCAATTAGCCTCTTCTTTTTACCGTGATGCGTGTTTGCATCGTTGGAACTTGGATTGCAGAATTATCATGCATGTTTGCATCAGTTGCGCAAAAAACTGCCGAAAATTCCCCCTTGATTAAGGCGCAGGCAAAGACTCCTTGGCGGATGATTCCGACTGTGCAATAAATCCCGCATCTGGGATGGGATAAAAATTAATACAGCACGCGTAACATCGTGTGCAGGCAGGAACAGTACGGGACGAAACTAAAATGACCAAGAGCAGTACATCGGGCTTGACCCGGCGTGCCCTATTGGGCGCATTCGCCGCAACGGCGGTTGTCGCGGCACCAACCTATTCCAAAGCAGCAGGTTTTCTTCGCGGCGGTGGCGACATCCGCCGCATTCGTATGTATTCGGGCCGCACCGGTGAGCGGATCGATATGGTATATTGGGTTGATGGAAAATATATCAAGGACGCGGTGAAAGAGGTTAACCACTTCATGCGTGATTGGCGCAGCGACCAGGTCAAGGACATGGACCTGCGCACGATCGACATCATGGCTGCGGCGCATAATATGCTGGATGTAAGCGAACCCTATATGCTGCTGTCTGGTTACCGCTCTCCGCAAACCAATGCCATGCTGCGCCGTCGCTCTCGCGGTGTCGCCAAGAATTCCTTGCATATGAAAGGTCAGGCTGCAGACTTGCGTTTATCCTCGCGCTCGGTCTCGCAAATGGCGAAAGCTGCAATTTCCTGCCGCGCCGGGGGCGTTGGCCAGTACTATCGGTCGAATTTCGTGCATATGGATTGCGGTGTCATCCGTTCCTGGCGCGGCTGATTTAACTCATAATCCCGTACCATAATGTGAACCCCCTCAGTTATCTCTGTTGGGGGTTTTGTTTTGTCGGCAGCTAGATTGCATACCAATCGCTACTGAGTGGAGCAAAAACAAACACAAGAGAAGTGGCGCACCTGAGAGGATTCGAACCTCTGGCCTCTGCCTTCGGAGGGCAGCGCTCTATCCAGCTGAGCTACAGGTGCCTTGGCCGTTAGCTACCCTCGTTCCAATCCGGGTGCAACTGCAAATGCGACCACATCAGGCAAACAGATCGTGGGCCAATTCCAAAGCATCGATCAGCGTGTCGACCTCTTCGGTCGTGTTGTAGAGGCCGAAGCTGGCGCGGCAGGTGGCGGTGACACCCAGATGGTCCATAAGCGGCCCCGCGCAGTGATGGCCCGCACGCACTGCGACACCCTTTTTGTCAAGTATCGTCGAAACATCGTGGGCATGCCCTGCCCCGTCCAGCGTAAAGCTGAAGATTGCGGCCTTGTCGGATGTGGTTCCCTGAACCTGCAGCCAGTTCAGCCCGTTCAGTCGTTGCATCGCATAGTCGCGCAGTCCCGCCTCATGTGATGCGATGTTCTCCATGCCCAAGTCCATCATGTAATCCAGCGCAACGCCCATACCGATGGTCTGCACGATGCCCGGCGTTCCGGCTTCGAACTTCATCGGTGGATCATTGTAGATCACCTGATCTTTTGACACCTCTTTGATCATGTCGCCGCCCCCGATAAAGGGACGCATTTCGGCCATGCGTTCCGATTTGATGAATATCGCACCTGAACCGGACGGTCCGTACAACTTGTGGCCCGTTATCGCGTAAAAGTCGCAGCCGATATCCTCGACATTCACGGGCATATGGACAGCGCCTTGGCTACCGTCCACCAGTACCGGAACACCTTTGGCGTGGGCCGCTTGTGTGATCGATTTGACGTCGACCACAGTGCCTAAAACGTTTGAACACTGCGTCACCGCCACCAGCTTTGTCTTCGGACCGATCGCATCGATGACAGCTTGTGGATCAAGATAACCGGTTGCGTCCACATCAACCCACTTCAGAACGACGCCCTGCCGTTCGCGCAAGAAATGCCAGGGTACTATATTTGCGTGATGCTCCATCACGCTGAGCACGATCTCGTCCCCCGCCTGCAGATGCGGCATCGCCCAACCGTAAGCGACGAGATTGATCCCCTCGGTCGTACCCGAGTTCAATACAATCTCTTCCTCGTTCGAAACGCCCAGAAAACGCGCGACAGTGCCCCGGACGGACTCGTACTTTTCGGTCGCAAGATTGGACAGGTAGTGGAGCCCGCGATGAACGTTCGAATACTCATGGGCATAGGCCTGCGTGACTGCGTCAATAACAGCCTGAGGCTTTTGCGCGGATGCGCCATTGTCGAGATAGGTCAGAGGCTTTCCGTTGACCTGTCGCGACAGGATCGGAAAGTCGGCGCGAATTTTCTGTACGTCATACATGGACAAAGGTTCCCTATACAGGCGACAGCCAGAGGACAAACGGGATAGCCACGAGGCCAGACAATAGGATCACCAGAAACGATTTACCCAGCGATTGAAATCGATGCGCTTCGTTGAGGAAATGTAAGGTGATGTAGAGGCTCAGTACCAGCATCGCGAAGCTTGCCGGTAAGAACAAAAACGGCAGCACCGAGACCAATGTCAGAATGATCGCCTGCCCGATAATCTGCAGGATCTGCAGCCAGACGACCAGAGTCATGAGGTCGTTGAACGACCCCTCTCCACCCAGTACCCGCCCTACCAAGAGGAAAGCAACGACGCTGATCAGAATCGCGGCAACTGATACAAACAAGGTCCGCGATAAAGGCTCGGCAATTTGTTGAACCTCTGGGTTAATAAACGGCATGATAAAGCCGGACAGAGTTTGAACCAGCGCATTCAGGATCACGGCAAGAAAGAATGCAATCCACAGCACGTCTGGACCAAAGCGCATCGCCAGCAATCGCTTGGCAGCCTCGGCCGGGTTTGTCAGGGTCAGGACGACCATATTCAGCAGCACGGCAGAGTTCATTTAATGGCCTTTTGCGATTGTCTGAGACCGGACAACCAGAACCAGGTAAAAATCGCAACCCATAACATTCCGGCTAGCGTTTGTTCCGGGCCCGGACCGATAAAGCCCGCGACCAACCCGTTCAACAACACCAATGGGGCCGATGCCAACAACGCCCAGAACAACGCCAGCCTTGCGCCATAGCCGTTTCCACGGCCTCCAAAAACCCGCGCTACGAGTTGTGAGAGCCAAGCCAGAAGATAAAAGAACAGAGGAAGTATGAAGACCGAGCCCAACAAAGCGCCGCCCATGAGCATGTTCAGTTCCAGCCCCTCAATGTGGGCACGGCGTGCAAGGCTTGGCAATTGGGCGATAAAACCAACTACACAGAAGGCCATCACAAATGCCAGCGCTCGATCTTCACGCGGGCCCATATCCAACAGGCGACGCACAACACGCCCCGGTCCGCGATACGTGGCAACGATATCTGTTGTGACGGACATCAGCGGCGGCGTGCCAGCCAATCTTGCAATCGTGTGACAATCACTTCGGCCAGAGCTTCATCTTCGATTTCCTGAACCGCTTCCGCGAGGAAAGCCAAAGTCAGCATATCCGTCGCCTCTTTGGTGGGAACACCACGCGATCGCAGGTAGAACAGCGCTGTTTCGTCAATCGCACCAGAGGTCGAGCCGTGCGAACAGGCGACGTCATCCGCGTAGATTTCCAACTCGGGCTTGGCGAGAAACTGGCTGTCCTCATCCAGCAGCAACGATTGGCTGATCTGATATCCATCGGTTTTCTGCGCCCCCGCTTTGACGAGGATCTTTCCCTGAAAGACACCTGTCGCCCCGTTGCGCAACACCTTCTTGAACACCTGACGGCTTTCGCAATTCACCGCATCGTGGGTCACAAATACCGTGTCGTCATGGTGGAATTCACCATCTCCAACGCAAGCACCCGCAACATGGACCACGGCATCGTCGCCGGTAAGCTCAACCACCTGCTCGTTCCGAGTCAGAACACCGTTCACAGTAAGTGTGAAGGATTTGTACACAGACTCCTTTCCCATTCGAGTGAACATATGCGTCGCTGCTCGCCGCTGATGATCGCGACCCTGCGCGCGAACATGGTGCAGCGTACCGCCATCGGCGATATCGATCTCCATACATTTGTTAAAACGCGATGCGGCCGGGCCATTTTCAAGGATGGTCACCTCGGCGCCGCTTTCGACACGAACTACATGGTGCAGGATCGCATCCGAGGTTTCCGAAGCATGGCGATAGATCAGGCTGATCGGTTTGGCAGGTTTTCCGGTCACATGGATGGCAACACCATCTGACGCAAATGCAGTGTTCAATGCCGCCAGAGGGCGATGCACCGGAGTCTGACCATTTGCTTCAAGAACACCGTATAACTCTTTGGCCCAATGGATATCTTTGCAGCAGATATCTTCCAACCTGTCGATAGTGACACCTTCCATCGACAGTTCGTCTGACTCTTCAGGGCTAAATACACCATCGATGAAGACAATCTTCAGCCGGTCAAACTCGTTGAACATCGGCGCTTCGTCGTTCTGAAACAACGCCGCCGCGGGTGCTTGTGCCGAGATCAATGTATCGGGCTGGGTATACTTCCAGTATTCATCCCGACGCCCGGGCAGTCCCATTTCGCGCACCCGCGCCAAAGCAGCCTCACGCGCCTTACGCGTGCATCCCGCATCTGGCATGGTCAGAGCTGCAAGCCGCTCTTCCGTCGCCGTCTGTTTTGCTTGAGCGAGAGCCATCAGTTTACCTCGGCCAGAATGTCAGCATACCCATTGTGCTCAACTTCCAGAGCCAACTCGGGTCCACCGGATTTGACGATACGGCCATCGGCCATGATGTGCACGACGTCTGGTTTGATGTGATCCAGCAAACGCTGATAATGCGTGATAACAAGGAAACCGCGCCCTTCGTCGCGCAACGCATTCACGCCTTCCGATACCAGCTTCATCGCATCCACATCGAGCCCCGAGTCAGTCTCGTCAAGGATGCATAACTTGGGCTCAAGCATTGCCATCTGCAGGATTTCGTTGCGCTTTTTCTCACCACCCGAGAATCCGACATTGACTGGGCGTTTCAACATATCCGCGTCGATCTTCAGCGCCTTTGCCTTGGCGCGGATTTCTTTCAGGAAATCCGCTGCAGACAGTTCTTCCTGACCACGTGCCTTACGCTGAGCATTCACCGCTGTGCGCAAGAACGTCATGTTACCGACACCGGGAATCTCAACCGGATATTGGAATGCGAGAAATACACCAGCAGCTGCGCGCTCTTCCGGCTCCATCTCAAGCAGATCTTCGCCCTCAAGTGTGGCGGTACCATCTGTCACTTCATATCCGTCCCGACCGGACAAGACATAGCTAAGCGTAGATTTGCCAGAGCCATTCGGCCCCATGATCGCATGAACCTTGCCGGCCTCAACAGTGAGATCGACGCCTTTGAGGATTTGTTTGTCTTCTTCCTCAAGTTTTACGTGCAGGTTTTTGATTTCCAGCATTTTTTGTCCTTTTGCATCTCGCAAGGGGCGCAGATTGACCCCTGATAATTGTCTATCCCAGCACCTTGCGGATCACCCGAGCGATGATCCAACCCAGCAGCGCGCCTCCGCCCACTGCCCAGACCGGGTTGATGAAGTCCATGTATTTCGTGTTGACGTATGCCACCCCCAACAGGCCGCCGATCACCGGCAGCGCGTAGCCAAGCGCTGTCAGCACATCATCCTTGCGGATACGTTGTTGTGGCTTTGGCGTCATCAGCCGACCGATCCCTCTAGGCTGATCGCAACCAATTGCTGAGCCTCCATCGCGAATTCCATCGGCAGCGCCTGCAGCACGTCCTTGCAGAACCCGTTGACAACAAGCGCCACGGCCTCTTCCTCGTCCATGCCGCGCTGACGGCAATAGAACAACTGATCCTCGTCGACCTTCGAAGTCGTCGCCTCATGCTCGACACGGGACGAGTTGTTTTTGACCTCGATATACGGAACCGTGTGCGCCCCGCACTTGTCACCAATCAGCAAGCTGTCGCATTGGGTATAATTGCGGCTGTCCTTGGCCTTAGGATGCATCGAGACCAGTCCGCGATAGGTGTTCTGCGCTTTACCAGCACTGATACCTTTCGACACGATCCGCGACTTGGTGTTCTTGCCCAGATGAACCATCTTCGTGCCAGTATCGGCCTGCTGCATGTTGTTCGTGATTGCGATCGAGTAGAACTCACCCTGGCTGTCATTGCCACGCAGGATACAGGACGGGTATTTCCATGTGACCGCGGAACCGGTTTCAACCTGCGTCCACATCACCTTGGAGCGATCACCGCGGCAATCGGCGCGTTTGGTCACGAAGTTGTAGATACCACCTTTGCCGTTCTCATCACCGGGGAACCAGTTTTGAACGGTCGAATACTTCACCTCAGCATCTTCTTCGATGATGATTTCCACCACGGCCGCGTGCAGCTGTGCAGTGTCGCGCTGTGGTGCAGTACAACCTTCCAAGTAACTGACATAACTGCCCTTGTCGGCAATGATCAGCGTCCGTTCGAACTGTCCCGTATTTTCCGCGTTGATGCGGAAATAGGTGCTCAATTCCATTGGACAGCGGACACCCGGTGGCACATAGACAAACGAACCATCCGAAAACACAGCCGAGTTCAGAGTGGCATAGAAATTGTCGGATACCGGAACCACGGTTCCGAGATATTTCTTCACCAGTTCCGGATGTTCTCGTATCGCCTCGGAGATCGAGCAGAAGATAACACCCGCTTTTTTCAGCTCTTCCTGGAAAGTCGTGCCAACCGAAACCGAGTCAAACACCGCATCAACGGCGACCTTGCGCCCCTCGGCTGGCGCATCTTCGGCACCTTCAACTCCGGCAAGAATCATCTGTTCTTTCAGAGGGATACCCAGTTTCTCGTATGTCGCAAGCAGCTTGGGGTCGACCTCATCCAAGGATTTGGGTTTCTCTTCCATCGATTTCGGACGGGCATAATAATACTGGTCCTGAAAATCGATTTCGGGATAACTGACCATGGCCCAGTTCGGTTCTTCCATCTTGGTCCAGCGTTCGAACGCAGCGAGACGCCACTCGGTCATCCACTCGGGCTCATCATTCTTGCCTGAAATCAGTTTGACGATATCGGGGTTTACCCCCTTCGGGGCGTACTCCATCTCGATTTCAGTTTCCCAGCCGTATTTGTAGGTTCCAACCTCGCGTACCGCATCCACGGTTTCCTGATCGACACCTTCTTTTACCTGGGTCTGGTCCAAAGCGGCCATAAGACACCCTCCGTCAGATCACGCGGCGCGCGCGCGATGCTTTTTCTCTTTCTCAAGCCACGTTTCCGCAAAACGCAGCACATTCTCTTCCGTCGTCTCGGGACCAAGCGAAACGCGTATCGCACTGGCCGCCGCGTGTTCATCGAATCCCATGGCCGTCAGCACAGCACTGGCGCGCACTTTGCCACTGGAGCAGGCTGAGCCTGCACTGATCGCAAATCCTGACAAATCCATCTGCATGACCTGGGTTTCTCCCTTCCAGCCCGGAGTGGCAAAGCACAACGTGTTGGGGAGTCGCTCCTGATCTTTCCCGACAAAAATAGTAGATTTCGATCCGGCCTCAAGAGCGTTTTCTAGAATATTTCTAAGTTCACGAACTTTTTCCCAGACACCATTTGCAAGATCGCGGGATGCAGCTTCAGCAGCAGCGCCGAAGCCCGCGATTCCGATAACATTCTCAGTGCCCGAGCGACGACCCATCTCCTGCCCGCCACCTTTGATTTGCGCGGCCAAATCCGTGCCGCGTTTCATCACCAACGCACCGATCCCTTTGGGACCGCCCAGTTTGTGTGCTGAAATCAACGCCATTTCCGCGCCCAACCAGTTGAACGCAACTGGTAGCTTTCCAAACGCCTGAGTGGCGTCAGTTACGGCCAGATCAGACGGGAGAGTTTGAATGATGCCCGTCTCGGAGTTTGCAAGTTGCAATGCCGTAAAGGCGGGATCTGAAACCGTAACTTGCCCGTCTTTCGACACTGGTAACACTTCATTGGCCCACGCACGTACCGCATCATGCTCGATCGCGGCCCCCTGCAGACCACGTCCTGACATCGCCAACGCCGCCGCTTCGGTGGCGCCCGAGGTAAAGACGATGTCTGCGCCATCCGCCCCAAATGCGATGGCAATCTGTGCGCGTGCTCTCTCGACCACTGCCTTTGCGGCACGGCCCTCGGCGTGAACGGATGACGGATTGCCGGCCAGATCCATCGCGGCAATCATTGCAGCGCGGGCTTCGGGCCTTAATGGAGCCGTCGCATTATGATCGAGATAAACCCGTTTCATAGATACATCTTTTCCAACATGGATTCCTGTGGAACGAAAATCTGTTTCATCAGCTCAGTCGTCCACGACCGCAAACAAGTTTGGAACTGCGGGGCACGGTGCCAGATCATTTCGGATCACATCCGACAACCGCGTTTGATGCAGGAACACATACACATGTGCGCTCAAGCTTTCCCACAAACGATTGGTCAGGGATTGCGCCCGACTGCCGGACGAAGCACCCGATGCCCCCGCCCCTTTGTGCATCGCATCGACGGTTTCATCTACCGCAGCCAAAATCTCAACCACTCGAATTTCGGATGCAGGGCGCGCAAGACGATAACCTCCACCCGGACCCCGAACCGAGCTGACCAACTCAGCGCGACGCAGTTTTACAAAAAGCTGTTCCAGATAAGGAAGAGAAATATCCTGGCGCTCGGAAATCTCACCAAGTGTAACAAGCTTGTCAGAGGATTGCAGAGCAATATCCGCCAGAGCAACCATCGCATAGCGTCCTTTGGTCGACAGCTTCATTTGAATTCCTTAAGGCAAGAACCGCGAAAACATTGACGCCGCCGCAGCCAGTGCGTATCTCCCACTGACAGCGTTTTCACGCGACACAATGTAATTAGAACCGTTCTAAGGTGCCTGACGATTACCGTCAAGATAATCTCGGGGCCGAGGCGTCAAAAAACAGGACTAGAGCACACATGCCCGAGGTGATTTTTCCCGGACCCGAAGGCCGCCTGGAAGGCCGCTACCACCCGCAAAAGGAAAAAGACGCACCGATCGCAATCGTGCTGCATCCGCACCCTCAATTTGGCGGGACCATGAATAACAAGGTGGTCT
This sequence comes from Ruegeria sp. G2, assembly GCF_056533505.1. Taxonomy (NCBI): domain Bacteria; kingdom Pseudomonadati; phylum Pseudomonadota; class Alphaproteobacteria; order Rhodobacterales; family Roseobacteraceae; genus Ruegeria; species Ruegeria sp. G2. The sequence continues at coordinate 671,386 of NZ_JBQFON010000001.1, forward strand.
ACAACTTGCACTATGCCTTCTACAACATGGGCTTTACGGTTCTGCGCTTTAACTTCCGTGGCGTAGGCCGCAGCCAAGGCGAATATGATCAGGGTGTTGGCGAGCTTAGCGATGCCGCGTCGGCGCTGGATTATCTTCAGTCCATGAACAACAACTCCAAGCATTGCTGGGTTGCAGGATTCTCATTCGGCGCCTGGATCGGAATGCAACTGCTGATGCGTCGTCCCGAGATCACCGGCTTTATTAGCGTGTCACCCCCGGCGAACATGTATGATTTTTCTTTCCTGGCCCCCTGCCCGTCTTCCGGCCTGATCATCAACGGGTCGTCAGACCGCGTTGCACCCCCTGCGGATACCACTTCGCTGGTTAGCAAATTGCACGAGCAAAAAGGGATCACAATCACGCATCACGAGGTTGAAGGCGCGGATCACTTCTTCCAGGATCGCCACATGGACACGCTGATGACCGACGTGACGGATTATGTGAAGCGTCGCCTGACCGAGAATACGCGCTGATGTCTGATACCATCACCACCCTTGCCTCGAGATTGGCAGAGGATACGATGAAGGTCATGGACGAAACCGGTGAGGACCGGTTTTATGTGGAAGTCGGCGAGCTTTTGGGCGCGTCGTCTCAGACGCTGGAAGAAGCGTTTTTGACCGAAGTTCGGGTACGGCTCGCAGAACGCAAGGCCCGTAAGTTTGTGGTCAAGAAATTGTCCGATCATCGCTCAAAACTCAAAGCGATCGAGAAGCAGTAAAAATTGAATGCAATCTTATTGCGAACAAAAGAAAAGGAGCCCGAAAGCTCCTTTTCGTCAAATCGTTCGGTGGGCGCCTAAACTGGAGTACCCTCTAACCGCTCAACATTCTGGGCTGCATCAATGTCGACGGACCCCCCGTCTGCAAGCCACCCTAGCGCCACGATCAACACCGAAACGATAATGACTGATTTTGCAAATGTCGTCACTCAATCAAACTCGTTAAAAACTAACTAAAACACCCAATCCTCTATCATGCCTCAGGAATATCAAATAGTCAGGTTTACCTGACCTTTGGTAAAGTGACTCTTTATTCTGCGCAGCCAGAATCCTCTTGCCCGGCAATAGCCAACTATGGTCAACCTTCCGCGACACTTCGGAAAGGCATCAATCTTGCCCAAAACATATTTTATCCTGCTGCTGGCGGTCATTGCGGAAACCATTGGGACCACTGCACTGCAAGCCAGCCATCAGTTCACCCGCTTTTGGCCCTCTGCCCTGGTGGTCGTTGGCTATGGCAGCGCATTCTATCTTATGGCGCTCACTCTGAAAGTGATGCCTGTCGGGATTGTCTATGCAATCTGGTCAGGACTGGGGATTTTCCTAATAGCACTGATTGGTTTTCTGGTATTTGGTCAGAAACTCGACTGGCCGGCGATCCTGGGGCTTGTTCTGATACTGTCTGGAATTCTGATCATTCACCTGTTTTCTTCGACCGCGGGTCACTGAACGCCGGTTAGGGCTGGTATATTTTGTCGCGCCGCGTTATGCGCCGAGCCAACTTCCCGTTCAAAGGTTGACCTCTCATGGACCTGCGCAATATCGCAATCATCGCTCACGTGGACCACGGTAAAACGACCCTGGTGGATGAGCTTCTTAAACAATCCGGCGCTTTCCGCGAGAATCAGGCCGTTGCCGAGCGCGCAATGGACAGCAATGATCTGGAACGGGAACGTGGCATCACCATTCTAGCCAAGGCGACTTCAGTCGAATGGAAAGACACTCGTATCAACATCGTCGATACCCCCGGCCACGCCGATTTCGGAGGCGAGGTCGAACGCATCCTCAGCATGGTGGACGGAGTTGTTCTTCTGGTCGACGCCGCCGAAGGTCCCATGCCGCAGACCAAGTTCGTGACCTCCAAGGCGCTGGCATTGGGACTGCGCCCCATCGTTGTATTGAATAAGGTCGACAAACCGGATGCCGAACCAGATCGCGCGCTGGACGAATGTTTTGACCTTTTCGCCAACCTTGGTGCTGACGACGATCAGCTTGATTTTCCCGCTATGTATGCCTCGGGCCGTTCAGGTTGGGCAGATATGGAATTGGACGGTCCGCGCAAGGATCTGACTGCCCTTTTCGATCTGATCGTCGATCACGTCCCCGCCCCCAAGCAAATTGAGAAAAAAGACGAGCCGTTCCGAATGCTTGCCACCACGCTTGGCAGCGATCCTTTCATCGGCCGCATCCTGACCGGTCGTGTCGAGAGCGGAACGTTGAAAGCGGGTGACAGCCTCAAGGCGCTCAGCCGTGACGGAACATTGATCGAGAATTTCCGTGCGACAAAGATTCTCGCGTTCCGTGGTCTCGCACAACAGCCTATCGATGTGGCCGAAGCCGGGGACATCGTCACCATTGCGGGAATGAGCAAAGCCACGGTTGCGGATTCTTTGGTTGCTCCGCAAGTAAACGAGGCTTTGCCCGCTCAGCCGATAGATCCACCAACGATCACCGTCACCTTCGGCATCAATGATTCTCCGCTTGCAGGCCGAGACGGTAAAAAGGTTCAGTCCCGCGTCATTCGTGATCGTCTAATGAAGGAGGCTGAATCAAATGTCGCCATCCGCATTAGCGATACACCCGGTGGTGAAGCCTTTGAGGTCGCTGGCCGTGGCGAACTCCAGATGGGCGTTCTGATCGAGAATATGCGCCGCGAAGGGTTCGAACTCAGCATCTCGCGCCCGCAGGTTTTGTTCCGCGACGAAGACGGTCAACGCCTTGAGCCCATCGAAGAAGTCACCATCGATGTCGATGACGAATTCTCGGGCTCGGTGATCGAGAAGATCACCGGAGCACGCAAAGGTGAACTGGTCGAGATGCGCCCCGCAGGAGTTGGCAAAACCCGCATCATTGCCCATGTCCCATCACGTGGTCTAATCGGATATCACGGCGAGTTTCTGACCGACACGCGCGGGACCGGTGTTCTGAACCGCGTTTTCCATGGATGGGCTGCCCACAAGGGATCGATCCCCGGTCGTCGCGCAGGCGTCTTGATCTCAATGGAAAAAGGCCAAGCCGTCGCCTACGCCTTGTGGAACCTGGAGGAACGTGGACGCATGTTCGTGGGGCCGCAAACCGATGTCTATCAAGGCATGGTGATCGGTGAACATTCTCGTGACAACGATCTGGAAGTGAACCCGCTTAAAGGCAAGAAGCTGACCAACGTACGCGCCAGCGGATCGGATGACGCGGTGCGCCTGACGCCTCACATAAAATTCTCTTTGGAAGAGGCGATCGCGTATATCGACGATGACGAACTGGTTGAGGTGACGCCAAATGCGATCCGGCTTCGTAAACGCTATCTGGATCCACATGAGCGGAAGAGAATGGCACGATCTGCGTAGGTCCTGCAGTAACTCAGTTCACACATACGCAACAATGGCCCATTCGTGGCAAATTTGCGTCAATATGGAAATAGTCCAGAAATCTAGAGCCCGCCAATTTGGCGGGCTTTCTATTTGTTTTTAAACGCCTTTCCCTTGCGTAAGCCAATATTGATCCTTGTGCACTCATCATTGGCCACTTGAAAATAAGGCCTAAAAAGGAGATTTTGTGTTCAAAGTGTGGCGCCGCACGAGTATACGGCGAGTTAGTTAATGAGTATCTAAGGAGAAATGCTATGCGCATTAATTCCAAACTATTTTCGATAGTATTTGTTGCTTCTACATTCCCGTTTATATCTGCTGGTACTGCGCAGGCATCTGAGATGTGTACTGTAAAGACGGCAAAGCAATCCGTGTCCTCAAACACCCTTTGCGCCTGCGACGTCGTAAGTTCTCGGATGATAAAATACATCCAACGTCGGGCGGATTTTGAATCCATTCTGGAGCAGACGCTGCTGGATTGCCCTGCATTTGCATCCCTGCTGACCGACCTTCCGACAGCATCGCTTGGCCTGGCGGATCGACGTTCCGGCGATGGTCCTGATGATGAAAACCCTCGCGGTGGCAACGAGCCAGACGGTGAGCGGACATCTGACGACGACGATAGCCCCAAGGGCGGTGACAATCCGAGAGGCGACAATAATCCCAAAGGTGGTGACGATCCCAAAGGTGGTGACAATCCCAAAGGTGGTGACCCCGAAGATACGAATACCGATCCGCGCGATATACAAGACATCCTAAGAGAAAAGCGGCAAGCAGCTTCAGATTTGCACGCTCAGGCGGATTCGTACGAATCAAAAGCTCAGTGGCACGAGAACAAAGCTGAAATTCGTGACCAAGAACAAAACCCGGAAGGTGCCGCAGAGCAAAGAAGCGAGGCCGAGAAATATCGGCAGCTGGCTCTTGAATATCGGAACTCGGCCCGTGAAATGAGCGATGGTGCGCAGGAAATGGAGGAAGCACATCAGCGGGCAGAAGAGTTTACCCGTTAGACCCTGCGAGTACAGGCCACCGGTCTGAAGATTGGCGGCAAAGTCTAGTTAAGACGAAATACTAGTTAAGACGAAATAAACGGGCGCTGTGCAGATTCACGCGCCCGTATCTTTTGATCTCATTACCACCATTTGGATTTCAAGGCCGATACTCCTAGCTGCGCGTTAGCTCCGCCCATAAACCCCAACCCATTTGCGTGGCTGCTTCGGATCCTGCATGCGCAGGAACAGATAGCGCGTCTCTGACCAGGGCTTGATCCGGTTTGTGAGATTATCCAGAACCAGATCACCCTGGCTTGAACGGTAGACCAGCACGGCATGAGAGTTTCTGCGGGTATCCAAAACAGTCGCGATCAATAGTTTGCGGGGATCGATTCCTGCATTGATCAAATCACGCTTTTTAAGCAGGGCAAAATCTTCACAATCCCCGCCAAGAGATGTCGGTAGGGCCCACATCTCGCGGGTCTTGTACTGCCTTTGGTCGGTGACCTCTCGCGTCGACGCATTTACGCGACGGTTGATCTGCTTTACGAGCTTCAGTTCTTGTGCGCTGGAAAGCGAAGCGGCTCCCTTTTGAGCACAAGCCCATGCGTATTGACGACACAACTGCTGTGCCCCTGTCGGCGGAGGCGAGGCAACAACGCTTTGAATGAATGCGGCATCACGGGCCGAGGCTTCTGAGGCGATCATTGTCGAACTTGCGATCAACACGGCCAAACTGATGCGTCCACAGAACTTCGCTGTGTATTCGCAAAATGCATTCAGGGTAGTGCCTCTGGTCGTCATGTCTGTCCCTCAGATTAGATTTAATCCAGACGATTGGCGCTTCGTGAAGTTCATTGAGTTCGAACGGAAAATATCCGGCGAAATCGGTACTTACGCAATCATTGAATAGTTTGAGGGGGGAAAACGGCGGAAAATCGTCAATTTCCATGACCATTTTTGCACAAGATCATGGCAGTCGCCGCCACATTCGTATTCTCGCTGTGGAGGGATTGTTAGAATTCTCAGATTATAATATTGTTATTATTGTATTTTTTGCAAATTGAAGGATACGCGCGCCCGCATCCCGAGGCCACACGTAAAATTAAGCCGTCGGAACTTCCGTTCCGCTGGTCCAAAGAATCAGGATGACACTCACTCAGTGATTTCGACTACAACCAGCTCACGTTCGCTGGCGCCTCGGGCATGATCCAGTGCTTGTTGGTAAGCGGGTGAATTATAGCACTCAACTGCAGCCTCAACCGAGGGGAAACGGGCGACCACATTACGCGGACGTTCCTTGCCTTCCAACTGCACGTACCGCGCGGCACGGGCTATGAACTCACCGCCATGGGCGGCGATCGCAGGACCTGCCAGCTCGGCGTATTTTCCGTATGCATCGGCATCAGTCACAGTGACATGAGCAATCCAGAGTGCAGGCATCTTATCCTCCCAAAACCTGTTCCGCGGCTTTTATGGCTGCTTCTACGTTAGAGGCATCTTTGCCTCCGCCTTGTGCCATGTCAGCCCGACCACCACCACCCTTGCCGCCAAGTTCGGCAACGGCAGCGCGAACCAGATCCACGGCTGAAATTTTGTCCGTCAGATCCGGTGTAACACCGGCGGCAACGGCAGCTTTTCCACCTGTATCTGCGATTAGCAACACAGCACCTGAGCCCAACCGGTTTTTGTGCTCATCGATCAGCGTTGGCAGGTCCTTTCCGGACACGCCGGTCAGTGATTGGGCCAGGAAGGCCATACCATTGACCTCTTTTGCTTCAGAGCCGCCCTGCCCTGCGCCACCAGCCATCGCCAGATCACGGCGCAGTTGAGCAACTTCGTTTTGAAGCGATTTACGCTCATCCATCAACGATTTCACACGCGCAACAACATCATCCGGCTGTGCTTTCAACTCCAAAGCAATAGCGCCGAGACGCTGATCCTGAGCCGACAGGTGATTGAAAGCTTCTTCCCCAGTAAGAGCCTCAATCCTGCGCACACCTGCGCTGCTGGCGCTGTCGCCGAGAAGGACAAACGTACCTATGTCACCCGTCTGGCGCACATGGGTGCCGCCACACAATTCGATCGACCAGGTCTCACCATCCTGCCCTTTGCCGGTAGGTGCCTTACCCATCGACACGACACGGACCTCATCACCGTATTTCTCGCCAAACAACGCCTGTGCACCCAGCGCGCGGGCATCGTCTGGCGTCATGATACGCGTCTCGACAGCCGAGTTCTGGCGAATAAAGGCATTCACCTCACGCTCGACCTTTTGAATCTCTTCCCGCGTCAAAGCCTTTGAGTGGCTGAAATCAAACCGCAATCGGTCGGATGCATTTAATGAGCCTCGCTGAGCCACATGATCACCCAGCGTTTCACGAAGGGCTTCGTGCAACAGGTGCGTCGCTGAATGGTTTGCGCGAATGGCCGTACGTCTTGCGTGATCGACTTCAAGCTCAACAGCGTCACCTGTCGAGATTGATCCATGTTCAACTGTCACCTTATGAGCATAGACCTTCCCGTCGGCAAATTTTCTGGTGTCGTCAACACGGGCAACGTCTTTTCGTTCATCGAGCCTGCGGATTTCACCTGTATCGCCAACCTGACCACCGGCTTCACCATAAAACGGCGTCTGGTTAACCACGACCCAGCCACTGCCGCCTTTCTCAATACTATCGACCAAGGCACCATCGACTACCAGTGCAGCCACCTGACCTTCGGCTTTTTCCGTGTCGTAACCAAGGAAATCGGTAGCGCCGGCGGAATCTAACACATCGAACCAGACAACCTGATCAGCTGCTTCGCCAGAACCAGCCCAGGCAGCGCGCGCCTTTGCTTTTTGTTCGGCCATAGCGACATCAAACCCGTCAGTGTCTACTGTACGTCCTTTCTCGCGCAGCGCATCCTGAGTGAGATCGAGCGGGAAACCGTATGTGTCATAAAGCTTGAATGCCGCATCACCCGGTAGCGGATCACCTTCCGACAAACCAGAGACCTCGTCATCAAGCAGTTTCAAGCCGCGATCCAATGTTTGTTTGAACCGCGTTTCCTCCAGCAGCAATGTCTCTTCAATCAGAGGTTGCGCCTGACCAAGTTCGGTGTATTGCGCGCCCATCAGTTGAACCAGAGTTGGCACCAAACGGTGCATCACCGGATCTTTCGCCCCCAACAAATGCGCATGGCGCATCGCACGACGCATAATACGACGGAGAACATATCCACGCCCATCATTTGACGGCATCACCCCATCAGCGATCAGGAAAGATGTCGAACGCAGGTGATCCGCAATCACACGGTGATGCACATTCTGATCCCCATAAGGATCAACTCCGGTGGCCTCCGCGGAAGCCTCGATCAGTGTTTTGAACAGATCAGTGTCGTAGTTGTCATGACTGCCCTGAAGCAAGGCACCAATACGTTCCAGTCCCATGCCAGTATCGATCGACTGCATATCGAGCTCGACCATCGAGCCGTCTTCGAACTGCTCGTTTTGCATGAAAACGATGTTCCAGATTTCGATGAACCTGTCGCCATCTTCTTCGGCGGAACCCGGAGGGCCACCCCAGATGTGATCGCCGTGATCATAGAAAATCTCGGTACATGGGCCACATGGCCCGGTTGGACCCATTTGCCAGAAATTGTCATTGGTGGCGATGCGAATGATCCGGTCTTCGGGAACTCCTACCTTCTTCCAAATTTCAAAGGCTTCATCATCGGTATGATAAACCGTCGCCAGCAGGCGGTTCTTGTCGATCCCAAATTCTTTGGTGATCAGCTCCCACGCAAACGGAATCGCTTCCGGCTTGAAGTAATCTCCGAACGAGAAATTTCCCAGCATTTCAAAGAACGTATGATGGCGTGCGGTATAGCCCACGTTATCTAGATCATTATGCTTGCCACCTGCGCGCACACATTTCTGCGCTGTGGTTGCACGATGATAATCGCGAGTTTCTACGCCGGTAAACAGGTTCTTGAATTGAACCATACCTGAGTTCACGAACATCAAAGTCGGATCATTACGCGGCACCAATGGGCTGGACGCAACCACTTCGTGGCCTTGCTTGGCAAAGTAGTTCAGAAAGGTCGAGCGGATATCATTCAGCGTGGGCATTTGGGCTCTCTCAACGCGCATTCATAATGGTCTGCGAAGGTTTAGCCCTCTGTCCAAGGAGTGTCCACAGCATTGGACGACCCAAACGAAACAAGGCGGCTCCCTTGAGCCGCCCCGTTCTACGTATTCTAAGCACTATAGGAGTGCCGGGGGATTTCTGCTGATGCCGTCAGAGTGCATTACGCTTCGAGGATATCATCCTCTTCCGCCTCGGGGGGCATTTCAAAATCCAGACCGTGGGCCGCGCGAATCTTGTCTTCGATCTCCAACGCGGCGCGGGAATTGTCACGCAGATATTGCTTGGCGTTTTCACGTCCCTGCCCGATCCGCTCGTCGCCATAGCTGAACCATGAACCTGACTTTTCAACCACTCCGGCTTTAACGCCCAGGTCTAGCAATTCGCCCATCTTGCTGATGCCTTCGCCATACATGATGTCAAATTCCACCTGCTTGAACGGCGGCGCCACCTTGTTCTTCACAACCTTGACGCGGGTCTGGTTGCCGACCACCTCGTCGCGATCCTTGATCGCGCCGATGCGGCGGATATCCAGACGGACCGAGCTGTAGAACTTCAGTGCGTTGCCACCGGTCGTGGTTTCCGGGCTGCCGAACATCACGCCGATCTTCATCCTGATCTGGTTGATGAAGATCACCATGCAGTTCGAGCGATTGATCGAGCCGGTCAGTTTGCGCATTGCCTGGCTCATCAGCCGGGCCTGAACGCCCACGCTGCTATCGCCCATGTCGCCTTCCAACTCGGATTTCGGCGTCAGGGCCGCAACCGAGTCGACCACAACCATGTTCACCGCACCAGAGCGCACCAACGTATCAGTGATCTCGAGCGCCTGTTCACCGGTATCGGGCTGCGAAATCAGCAGTTCATCCAGATCAACACCCAACTTGCGGGCATATTGCGGGTCAAGTGCATGTTCTGCGTCTACAAAAGCGCAAACACCGCCACGTTTTTGCTGTTCAGCAATGCAATGCAGTGTCAACGTGGTTTTACCCGAACTTTCAGGCCCGTAGATTTCAACAATCCGCCCCATCGGTAGCCCACCGATACCCAACGCAATATCCAGGCCCAGTGAGCCGGTTGAGCTTGCCTCGATATCCTGCTTGGAATCCTCGCCCAACTTCATGATCGAGCCCTTACCGAACTGCCGTTCGATCTGAGCCAATGCGCTGTCGAGCGCCTTTTGCTTGTCTGCGTTTTTCTTGTCGCTCATCGTCAGAAGATCCGCCATTGTCCTGTCACTATCCCTTTTGTCACACCCTTTGACGGGCGGCAATCGCTGCTTTGTTCGCCTCTTGTTCCTTATGGGACCAAAAAGAGAACATTTCAACTAAAACTTATGAAATTCAGTCTTAGGCAATTGTGTTAAAGAGTCGTTTACGACAATCTGCCAATCGAAAAGCGTTGTAGAGAAAAGATAAATGCTTGTTTTTTATGAAGAGCGTCTCGCGCTTTTGTCCGTCCCCAAAACCGGCAGCACAGCTTACCAATCTGCTCTGAAAGACCGTGCCGATATCGTTGTCTCAGGTCCAACTGAATTAAAACACGCAAACATGCGCCGCTTTGACCGGTTCTATCAAACCATGTTCAAGAAGCTGTTTGACACTGAAATGGAGGTTATGGCCGTCGTCCGAGAACCCATCGACTGGTTAGGGAGTTGGTATCGATATCGCACGCGGCAAGAATTGAGAAATCATCCACACTCTACTCAGGGGCTTGATTTTGAGGCATTTGTAGTTGCCCATATGCAGAAATCCCCTCCGGCCTGTGTGGATGTCGGACGCCAAAGCGAATTCTTAATGCCCCGCAGCAATGGTGCCGGATTGAGCCACGTGTTTAAGTACGAAAACCAAAGCAAGATACTCGATTTCCTACGAAATCGCCTGAACTTCGACATACAACTTCCGCAAGAGAACGTTTCGCCGAAGCTCAAGCTTGAACTCTCGAAAGACACAGACCAGCAATTTCGCAGCTTATTCGCAGCGGAATTTGCACTGCATCAATCTGCTGAATAACGGCGTCAGTTGAGTTGCTGAAACACCGCTTCGGTCAACTGCGTCAATGAAAATGGTTTTGGCAGAAAGGTCGAGTTTTCAATCTCGGGACCGGATTCACCAAATGCGCCTTCCGTATAGCCGGACATAAAGACCACCCGGACCTCGGAGCGCGTTTTCATTGCCTCGCGCACCCAGGTCGGACCATCCATGCCAGGCATCACCACATCTGTGACAAAAACGTCGACCGTGAGATTTGGGTCCTCCAACATATGCAGCGCATCCTCGGCTGATTCCGCCTCAAGCACTGTGTACCCCTTCAGACGCAGCGCACGCGTGGCAAAAGCGCGGACGGGGGCTTCGTCCTCGACTAACAGAACAACACCTTCACCTTGCCGCGGCTTTTGCTCTTCGGGGGCCTCTGGTGTTATCGGTTCAGATGTCTGCGCCGCAGCACTGACAGGAAGAAGAACGGTAAATTCGGTACCCGTACCGGGTACGCTGTCCACGAATATGAATCCTCCGGTCTGTTTTACAATGCCGTATACCGTCGAAAGACCCAGACCTGTCCCTTCTCCGGTGCGCTTGGTGGTGTAGAAAGGTTCGAATACCTTTTGCAGCTTGTCCGGAGGGATACCTATGCCGCTGTCTATGACCTTGACCATCACATACTCGCCCGGCAGCACTGTCGCCCTGTCGCGCGAATAGGCCCGCTCTAGATTCAGAACTTCGGTTTCGATCCGAATCTCACCGCCGTCGGGCATCGCATCGCGCGCGTTTACAACCAGATTCATCAACACCTGCTCAAGCTGTCGTTTGTCGGCACAAACCGGCTTGAGCACGGGATCATGGCTGAGCGTCAAGCGGACCTTCTCGCCCACAAGGCGATTCAAAAGGTGGATCAGATCGGAAATCGTGTCTCGCAAATCCAACACCTCGGGCCTGAGGGTTTGCTTTCGCGAAAATGCAAGCAACTGACTGACCAGAGCGGCAGCGCGGTTGGCATTCTGGTTGATTTGTACAAGGTCACCATAATTCGGATCATTTTGGTCGTGGCGCAGCAACAGAAGATCGCAATGCCCTGATATTGCGGTCAGCAGATTGTTAAAATCATGCGCAACCCCACCTGCCAACTGGCCCACGGCCTGCATTTTTTGCCCTTGAACGAATTGCGCCTCAAGCGTTTTTAACTCGGTTGCGTCATTCAGAACTGCGATCAGATTTACCTGACCGTCACTCACAATGCGAGACAGCGTGACCTGAACGAACACTTCTTTGTCTTTACGGGTAAGGCGCAGAAACTCTGACTTTGGAGCAGAAGTCTGTTCAACCGTACGAGCGAGCCAATCCCGAATCGAATAGCCAAGCCCGTGCATAACCTCGTCAATTCTGGATTCGCCCAGCCGAACCTCACCCACCAGTTCGATTGCAAGGTGGTTGGCTTCGATGATCTCACCATCGGGCGCCAATCTCATGATCGGGACCGGCAAATCAGCGAACGAAGTTGCCTCGTGTTTTGCACCGCTATCATTGATCGGGGTCAAAATCAGTTCGCGTGCAATTCCGCTTCGGCGTAACTGAGAAACCAGGACAGTTTTATCACCCTCGGGCGTCACTACTCGAATTGCACTGCCAAGCCCGCCGGGATCGCCCAGCACAGCATTCTCTGGTGATAACTCTGCAAACGTGGCGGGCGTGCGGCCAAAAAATTTTGCAGCTGCATCATTGGTGTTTAGAATAACTTCATTCCGACCAATGGTGATGACCGGTAACCCGACATTTCGCCAGGCTTGCTCAGCCTCTAATGCGAAGCGCCAGCAATACCAATCTTGATCCAGTTTCGATACCGTCACCGGTATGGTTTGACCACGTGTGACTACATCCTCCTCAGCTTTTACCCGCGACCGGAGCTGAGTTTGAAGACGCAGCAGAATCGCCGCCGGATTGGCGAATACAGATCGCAAAGCGTCATCCAGTTGTTTCTCTGGTATGGCATCAAGGCCGAGGCTGGCCTGCGAATTGACCAGGACTATTCGGCCATTTTGATCCGTAACGATACAGGCTGCGGTATCTTGTTCCAAAAGCGCTGCAATCACGCCTTTTGTACGCTGCTCAATCTGCTTGGCGATCCAATTGCCTAAGATTGCAAACCCAACAACCGCAAGAAAAGACAGACCAACGGTTGCAACACCAGTGTTCCATTGTTTTGGAAGGACACCCAAGGCAGCAAGCAGGCAGAGAAGAAGGGCAATCAAACCCAAAGACACATAGCGCCCGCGATCAGATACGACCCGATCTGACAAACGGGGAAACGCTTGGGGAACACTGGGCATAAAGCAGCTCTTGTTAAGACTTATTTGACCAATATCGGCCCACAATCGTTAATTGCCGCTTAATAAATCAGCGGTGAGAACTCCTTTAAGTTGTTTGATCGGATCTAGGTTCTAGTCAAGTGGGCCGAATAAAATCCATCCGCCCCGTGTGAAACCAGCCACGTACCCCGAAACCCAGACCGCCAATCCGAATGCTCTTGCAGAAAACTGTCCACTATCGCGTCGTTTTCGACAGACAGCATTGAACATGTGGCATAAGCAATCGTACCTGCGTCTGCGGTCAATGGAGCGACGCTCTTCAAAATCATTGCCTGAATGCGGGTAAGTTCCAGCAAGCGCTCAGGCGTCAGCGCCCATTTCCCCGCGGGCGAACGGCGCCATGATCCGCTTCCAGAACAGGGCGCATCCACCAGAACGATGTCAAAAGGCGCCTGTCCTGATACCTGATCCGAGGTCAGCAGCGAAATTTCAGCGCGCGCCCGCTTTGCACGTGCAGGCAAATCTGCCATGCGACCTGGATTGATATCATGCGCAAAAACCTGAACGCCTTCGGCCCTTGCCGCCAAGGCCAAGGTTTTGCCACCACCACCGGCGCAATAGTCCAGAACCCTCATTCCAGGTTGCAATTCCAACGCTGCTGTAACGGCTTGGCTGGCGGCATCCTGCAGCTCGATTAAACCCTCAAGATATGGATTGCATTGTGAGATTTTTCGAGCACCAGCGGTGACTTCCAAAGCAGTGTCACACGCTGGGTGAGGCTGCGCCACTATGCCTTCATCCGAGAGGCATTGGATGATTTCAACCGGATCAGCTCGCGACCGGTTCACCCTCAAATGCACCGGGGCCCGCCCCTGCAATGCAGATGCGGCTGCGTTGGCCTCATCTTTCAACGACGCCTTGAATTCGGGCCACAACCAATCAGGGATGTCGAGGGCTTCGGCCTCGGTCTGGAAACCTCGGTCTTTCTCGGCATCTGTTACCGAGGTTGGCGCATATCGCGCGCCCGAGAAGTACTGAGCAAGATCCTGACCCGATGATCGCATCGCGCCGATCATCAAGCCCCGCCCTGTTTCAGCCCCACCACGCGCGGCAAAGGATCGTTTGCAGCGTAACGCATCAAATACGTGATCGCGGATTGCCGCACGATCTTTCGAGCCCGCAAACCGACTGCGCCGCGCCCAACCTGTCAACGCTTTCTCGACTGGCGCTCCGGCCAATATCTCATCGAGGATGTCGATCGAGGCCTGAACTCGGGCTGCGGGTGTCATAGCTGGGTCCGTTTGACTTTGTCATAAACTTCGATGCCCAGATACGAGCACCATAGCGGTTACATGATCCGATAGTTCGGGCTTTCGCGCGTAATCTGCACGTCATGCACATGGCTTTCCTTCAGGCCTGCACCGGTGATTTTGACAAAGTTGCAGTTGCGACGCATTTCATCCACCGTTGCGCATCCGGTATAGCCCATTGCTGCGCGCAAGCCGCCAACCAGTTGATGCACAACCGCACTGGCGGACCCTTTGTAGGGCACCTGACCCTCGATCCCCTCGGGAACCAACTTGTCGTTGGCTGCATCCTTCTGAAAATACCGATCCGCCGAGCCGCGCGCCATCGCGCCCAAACTTCCCATGCCGCGATAGGATTTGAACGAACGGCCCTGATACAAGATGACCTCACCCGGACTTTCGTCTGTGCCAGCGATCATCGAACCAACCATGGCACAAGATGCCCCCGCCGCGATCGCCTTGGCGAAGTCACCCGAGAATTTGATGCCACCATCAGCAATGACTGGCACGTCACCTGCTGCTGCCGCACAATCCATGATCGCAGTTAGTTGGGGAACCCCAACACCAGCGACCATCCGCGTTGTACAGATCGAGCCGGGCCCGATGCCCACCTTGATCGCGTCTGCACCCGCATCGATCAGCGCTTTGGTGGCCTCGGCGGTGGCAACATTACCAGCAATGATCTGAACCTCGTTCGACAGCGTCTTGGCGCGTTTCACCGCGTCCAGAACCCCCTGCGAATGACCATGCGCGGTATCTACAACGATGATATCAACCCCGGAATCGACCAGTTGCTCAGACCGTTCAAAACCCGCGTCCCCGACAGAGGTCGCTGCAGCTACGCGCAGACGGCCCAACCGGTCCTTGCAAGCTGTAGGATTCAGCACAGCCTGTTCGGTGTCTTTCAGCGTCAGCAATCCGGTCAGCTTGCCCTCGCCATCGACGACCAGCAGCTTTTCGATCCGACGGGCACGCATCAGGCTTTTAGCTTCTTCCAGATCGGCCGGCTCTTGCAGCATCGCCAGGTTGTCCGAAGTCATCATCGCTTTGATTGGCGTATCGTCTGAGGTCGCAAAGCGCATGTCGCGGTTGGTCACGATCCCCACGACCCGGCCACTTTCATCAACTACAGGAAAGCCGGTGAAATTATAGCGTTCGACCAGCGCCTGTGCATCAGCCAGCGTCTGATCCGCGCGCAATGTCACAGGATTGTAGACGATCCCGGATTCGAACCGTTTCACGCGCCGCACCTCTCGGGCCTGCTCCTCGACCGACAGGTTCTTGTGCACAACGCCGATGCCCCCGGCCTGCGCCATGGCAATGGCCATACGCGCCTCGGTTACCGTGTCCATTGCCGAGCTAAGCAGCGGAATGTTCATAGTGATCTCGCGCGTCACACGCGTGGTTGTATCCGCCGTCGCCGGAAGCACAGAAGATGCGCCCGGAACAAGAAGTACGTCGTCAAAGGTGAGTGCCTCACGAATCTGCATCTGAAAACCCCATGCAAAAGCCCGTTTGACGGTGACCCTATTACATGGATTTCACCCGAGGGAAAGCCCCGAACCCAAGTTGTTTTCCCCTGCGGGCTTCTGCCACGCCCGAAAACGACGCAAGCAATGCAAAACGTGCCGCTGAATGCCCTTTCCCTTTGCGTTCAAACCCATATGTTCGCCGGCATACGCGCGAATACAAAGGCAGGCCATTCATGACCACCGATCCTCTTGTCGTTTTCACTCCGTCCGGCAAACGTGGGCACTTTCCCGTTGGCACGCCAATCCTGACTGCTGCGCGCCAATTGGGCGTCGATCTGGATTCGGTCTGCGGCGGGCGTGGCATCTGTTCGAAATGTCAGATCACCCCCAGCTATGGCGAGTTCCCCAAGCACGGTGTGACGGTTTCCGAGGATGCCCTGAGCGAATGGAACGCCGTCGAGCAGCGCTATGATGACAAGCGCGGCCTGAAACCGGGTCGGCGTCTGGGCTGTCAGGCATCAGTTCAGGGCGATGTAGTGATTGATGTTCCGCCCGAAAGCCAGGTGCACCGTCAAGTCGTCCGCAAGGCCGCGGCGGCCCGTGCGATCACAATGGACCCAGCCACGCGCCTCTATTTCGTAGTGGTGGAAGAGCCAGACATGCATTCGCCCACCGGCGATCTGGAACGGTTGGAGCGCGCCCTGCGTGAGCAGTGGAAGATCGATGCGATCACCGCCGATCTGTCCCTTATGTCCAAGCTGCAGCCAGTTCTACGCAAAGGGAAATGGGAGGTCACGGTCGCCGTTCACAAGGGCCACAAGGATGAAGTGGCGCGCATCGTCGAAATCTGGCCCGGTCTGCACGAACACGGACTCTATGGTTTGGCCATTGACCTCGGCTCGACAACCATTGCGGCACATTTGACCGATCTGGAGACGGGTGAGGTCAAGGCCTCATCGGGTCTGATGAATCCACAAATCCGGTTCGGTGAAGACCTGATGAGTCGCGTCTCATATGCCATGATGAATCCCGGCGGCGACAAAGAAATGACCAAAGCCGTGCGCGAGGCGATTAATGATTTGACAAACTCAATCGCAGATGAGGCCGAGATTGACGCAGCGCTGATTGTTGAAACAGTATTTGTCTGTAATCCGGTGATGCACCATCTACTGCTCGGGCTTGATCCGGTTGAACTCGGCCAGGCTCCATTTGCGTTGGCAACCTCCGAAAGCATGTCCCTGCCCGCGCGAGAAATGGAGCTGACCAATATGAACCCGCGTGCGCTGGTCTATATCTTGCCGTGCATCGCAGGCCATGTGGGCGCAGACTGTGCCGCCGTTGCCCTTTCTGAAGAACCCGGCAAATCCGAAGACCTCGTGCTGATCGTGGATGTGGGCACCAATGCAGAAATCCTGCTGGGCAACACCCACCGCGTTCTGGCCTGTTCCTCGCCCACCGGACCCGCATTCGAGGGTGCTCAGATCAGTTCGGGACAGCGCGCGGCCCCCGGCGCGATTGAGCGTATAGAAATCGATCCCGTCACCAAAGAACCGCGTTTCCGCGTGATCGGGTCCGAGAATTGGTCGGATGAAGATGGCTTTGATCAGGACATCGCGACAACCGGCATCACCGGTATCTGCGGCTCGGGCATTATCGAGGCTGTCGCTGAGATGCGTATCGCTGGCCTGCTGGACGAAAGTGGGCTGATCGGCTCGGCTGAACAGACGGGTACTCCCCGTTGTGTTCCCGAAGGCCGCACCAACTCCTATCTGATCCATGATGCCAGCGCCGAGGGCGGTCCGCGCATCACGGTAACTCAGGGCGATATCCGTGCCATCCAGTTGGCCAAATCCGCGCTTTATGCCGGTGCGCGTCTGTTGATGGACGAGATGGAGGTTGACCGCGTGGACCGCGTGGTACTGGCCGGGGCGTTCGGCGCGCATATCTCGACCAAACACGCGATGGTTCTAGGCATGATTCCCGACGCGCCTCTGGACAAGGTTTCCAGCGCGGGCAATGCCGCGGGTACGGGCGCGCGAATTGCATTGTGCAACATCGGATCGCGGGCCGAGATCGAGCGCGTCGTGCGCGAGATCACCAAGGTCGAAACCGCGATCGAACCCAAGTTCCAAGACCATTTCGTCGCCGCCAACGCGATCCCGCACAAAACCGATCCGTTCCCTGAATTGGCGCAAGTCGTCACCCTGCCCGCTCCGTCCTTCAACACCGGTGGCGGAGACGATGAAAAGTCTGGTCGTCGTCGCCGCAGGAGGTCATAGTCCCTTCAAAACCTGGAGGGCGCGATGCTGACAATCAACGGAGATCAGGAAGAATTCTGGGGCAAGTCCGAAATGGGCACGCGCTGGCTGACCTTCGAGGATCAGTTGGACCATCTGTTCGCACCCGTACTGGATCTGGTCCTCGATCATGCCGCACTAGCCGAAGGAATGCGCGTCATCGATATCGGCTGCGGCACCGGGGCAAGTGCACTCCGGGCCGCGCAGCAGGTTGGACCCAAGGGGCATGTTCTGGGCATTGATATTTCGGAACAATTTCTCGAACGAGCGCGGATGCGCGCAGACGAGGCCAAGCTCGACAATCTCGAGTTCACATATGCCGACGCTCAGATCTCTGAGCTTTCGTCAGGCGGTTTTGATGCAATGATCTCGCGGTTTGGAGTGATGTTCTTCACCGATCCCGTAGCAGCCTTCGCCAATATGGCTCGGGCCTTGAAACCAGGCGGTCAGATAACCTTTGCAGCCTGGGGTGGTCTGTCAGAGAACCCTTGGTTCAAAATCCCGCATGTCGCCGCCGTCAAACGGTTGGGACAACCACCCAAAGTGGACCGGAATGCACCCGGCCCTTTAGCATTCCATGACCGTGACAGGGTTTCAAACCTGATGGCGCAGGCCGGTCTGAACGATATCCGGGTCGAGGCAGTCCCCCTAGCGCTCACCGCCCCTGCATCCGTTGAAGACGCCGCTCTTTTGTGTACCCGGGTCGGCCCCGCCGCGCGAGTGATCGCCCATTTCGAAGGTACACAGGAGGATGTTGATGCCATCGTGCGTGACGTGGCCGAAGAGTTTGACGCATTCCAGACATCAAAAGGCGTACAGGTTCCAGCAGTCATCAACCTGCTGCAGGCGCGTGTATCGAGTTGATCGATAGAGTTGGAGCGGGTAGCGGGAATCGAACCCGCGCGTTCAGCTTGGGAAGCTGACAGGCTACCATTACATCATACCCGCCGCTAAGAATTGACTATCACTTGTCCTGACCGGGGTTCAAGCCAAACCAGTGCCGACAAAAACGAAAGAGCCGGGTCAAAGACCCGGCCCAATCTGTTGTTTTCCATAGTTTAAGCGCGACGACGACGTCCACCGCCCCGACGCCCACCTGCGCCACCGGCGGCACCGGCTTCCTCAGGCGCTTTGTTGGACCTGATCCATTCACCACCATGCGGGTCATTGTTTGTAAGAAGATTTGCGGCGCGGATGGCCTCCATCTCTTTACCAGCGCGCGGTTTGGTCGAACCTAGGCCGAACATCTGAACGAAGGTTTCGTCATCCATGCCTTCTGGCAGGATGATGCCAGCGGCGGCAACCTGTTCCTTCTTCTCGGCAATCTTCTTCTGCGTTACCGGCAGGGCAACCGGGTTCATGATCGCCGACGTCATGCCAGCGCCCATTGCCATCGGCAGGAAAGCATTGTTGATACCGTGACGGTTCGGCAGCCCGAACGAGATGTTGGACGCACCACAAGTGGTATTCACACCCAGCTCTTCGCGCAAACGACGGACCAGAGCGAACACCTGCTGGCCTGCAGTTGCCATCGCACCGATCGGCATGACCAGCGGGTCGACCACGATGTCATGTGCAGGGATACCATGATCCGCTGCGCGCTCAACGATGGTCTTGGCGACGGCAAAACGCACATCGGGGTCTTCCGAAATACCGGTGTCATCGTTCGAGATCGCCACAACCGGTACGTTGTATTTCTTTACCAGCGGCAGAACCAGTTCCAGACGCTCTTCTTCGCCCGTGACCGAGTTTAGCAGCGGACGGCCCTCTGCGGCTGCCAGACCGGCTTCTAGCGCACCCGGAACCGAGCTGTCGATGCACAGCGGTACGTCAACCAGACCCTGCACCAGTTCGACAATCTTGCGCATCAGCGGCGGCTCGGTCTCGTTTGGGTTGGGGTTCGAGTTGTAAACAACTCCCGCGTTGATATCCAAAACGGTCGCGCCCGCCATAACCTGCGCCAATGCGTCTTTCTCAACGGTTGAGAAATCGCCCGCTTCCAATTCGGCGGCCAGTTTCTTGCGGCCTGTCGGGTTGATCCGCTCTCCGATCACGCAGAACGGTTCATCAAAGCCCAGAACGGCTGTTTTTGTTTTTGATTCGACGACTGTACGGGTCATGTCCGTTCCTTAGGAGTTTGCTGGCTTTGCCGAAGCGGCGCCGTTGTTGATCGCCCAGTTGGCGTTGGTTTTGATGCCGCCAAGCGGGAAGAAGTGGACGTTGGTGATGTTGAAATCCGGGTTGGCCGCTTTGTGGTTGGCCAGTTCGGTGATTACGTCAGTCGGCTCGTAAGGCAGCAGCAGTTTGGACACATCCATTGCGCGCTTTTGCAGAACTTTCAGCGACGGGCCTACACCGCAAGCAATGGCGAATTTAATCAGAGTCTGCAGCTTGGCAGGGCCCGCGATACCGATATGGACTGGGATATCAATGCCAGCCTCTTTCAGGCTGTCCGCCCAGGCGATGATCGGCTTGGCATCAAACGCAAACTGAGTGGCCAGCGCCATTTCCGCATCTGTTGTTTCGCTGAATTTTTGCTTCCAACGCAGCGCATCATCGACATTCTTGGTCGAGCCGTCGGGGTCGATGTCCTTGTTCCCCTCGGGGTGACCGGCAACGTGAAGACGCTTGAATCCAGCCTTGTCGAACAAGCCAGTTTCCAGCAATTGCATCGAGCTGTCGAAATCGCCGTGAGGGGTCGCGACACCACCGGCGAGCAGCAGCGCTTGTTCAACGCCCGCCTCGCCCTGGTACATCGAAATCCAGTTTTCCAGAGTCGCCGCATCCTTGATGATCCGCGCAGGGAAGTGCGGCATGACAGGGTAACCTTCAGCCGCAATGCGCTTGGCCGTTTTGACCATGTCTTCAATTGGCGTGCCCTCGATGTGGGCGATGTAAACGCGTGTGCCTTCGGGCAGCAGCGCACGGAAGTCTTCGACTTTTTCGGCGGTGCGCGGCATTACCTCGATCGAATAGCCCTGCAGAAAGGCTTCGACGGTCGGGTTCACAGGGCCGTTTTCGACCGCATCACGTTTCTTGAAGTTCAGCAAAGCCATAGCGGCCTCCCATAAAGATCTGGGGCTCATGCCCAACCGTCATTGGCGATAAGGGACTTGATTCGGTCCTGATCGTATTCCGTTTCCAGGCGCGCGGCCTCGGCCTCGGCAATCTCGGACGGGTCGCCCTCAACCGCGAAAGGTTCGGCTTTGCGCCACTCGGCCAGATAGGCATCACTATCCTTGGCGTTCACCTTCATTGCGGCCCGGTCGATGGCTTGTTCAAACCGCTCTTCCAATTGCCGCTTGGCGCCACGACGGCCTTTGCCGACGATGACCTGAGCGGGAATGTCGCGCCAGTATACGATGGTGACGTCAGGCATAACTGTGATTCCTCCTAACCCGATGGGCCGGTTCTAAACTTCAATATGGGCGCAGGTCGGTCGATTTTCGACACACGGCGTATTTGCAGCGACCTTTTTGCCCAGGATCGGATATCGCTGCTTTTAAAGACCCCTGCCTCGAAACCGAACATCAAAATCCTCATGACTTTAATGAGTGTCTTGCGTGATTGAAAAGCGCGACCTATGGTCGGGGTAACTCGAAAATCGGAGGGCGTTTCAGATGGCGCCCAAGCGTCCCAAAGGTGCGGGCGCGTTCCCGAAAGCGGTCGAAAGCCCCGCGCCGGCAAGACCCGATCCAGATGCGTTATATGCGGCGCTGGATTTGGGGACAAATAGCTGCCGCATGTTGATCGCCCAGCCCAAGGGCAGTGGCTTTCATGTGGTAGACAGTTTCTCCAAATCAGTGCAACTCGGCGCTGGTCTGGAACGCACCGGACGATTGTCGCGGGCGTCTATGGCGCGTACGGTACAAGCCCTTCGAATCTGTCAGCAAAAGCTGAAACGGAACAAGGTCAAGCGCATGCGCTTGATCGCGACCGAGGCCTGTCGTCGTGCCAAGAACTCACGCGACTTCATCCGTCAGGTCAAACGTGAAACTGGCCTGACGCTTGACATCATTCAGCCCGAGGAAGAAGCGCGCCTGGCCGTCATTTCCTGCGCGCCGCTGGTATCAACCAAAACCGAGCAATTGTTGGTCGTGGATATTGGCGGCGGCTCGACCGAGTTGGTCTGGATCGACATATCCTCGGTTCCGCGCCGCGACCGACCTGCCTCGATCATGCGGCTGCATAACGGATTCCATACAGCCGACAGCCCATTTCCTGCGGCCAAAGTCGTGGATTGGATCAGTGTACCGTTGGGAGTGGCCACTTTGCGGGACCAGTTCAACGACGTCGAAGACGATGCAGCGCGATTTGCGCTGATGAGCTGGTTCTTTGAAGAAAACCTTGCTGATTTTGCACCTTACAAAGATGAACAGGCTCGCGATGGGTTCCAGATCGTGGGCACTAGCGGAACCGTCACCACGGTGGCTGCTTCGCATCTGGGTCTAAAACGCTATGACCGAACCAAGGTGGACGGATTGCGAATGACCAGCGATCAGATTGACAAGGTCATACGAGGCTATCTAGAACTCGGCCCTCGTGGGCGCCGCCGTGATCCCCGGATCGGAGAAGATCGGCAGGCCCTGATCATGTCCGGCTCGGCCATTTTGCAGGCATTGTTGCGCTGCTGGCCCACTGATCGCCTTTCTGTGGCGGATCGGGGGCTACGCGAAGGTTTGCTCTATGCGCAAATGAGCGCGGACGGTGTATTGGAAGACGGACCGTTCTGATGGCGAAGACACCAACCGGCAAAGGCAACTCGGGTCGCGGGCAACGTGACCTGAAGGTTAAAGTTAAGACAGCGCGCGGGCGTAAGCTCAGCTCGACCCGCTGGCTTGAGCGGCAATTGAACGACCCTTATGTCAAGCGGGCGCAGGTCGAAGGGTATCGCGGACGCGCAGCGTTCAAGATACTGGAGCTAGACGATAAATTCCGGTTCCTTGTGCCCGGTGCGCGCGTGGTTGATCTGGGTTGTGCGCCCGGTGGTTGGCTGCAAGTTGCAGTGCAACGTGTTAACGCACTAGGCGAGAAGAGCGGTAAGCGTATTGGCACGGTTCTAGGCGTTGATCTTCAAGAGGTCGAACCCGTTGCGGGGGCCACCGCGCATGTGCTTGATTTCATGGAAGATGATGCCGACCAGAAGGTCAAAGACTGGCTGGGCGGCAAAGCGGATGTGGTCATGTCCGACATGGCGGCTGCATCCTCAGGCCACAAGCAGACGGATCACCTTAGGATTATGGCCTTGTGCGAAACTGCAGCCTATTTTGCGTTTGATGTGCTGGAAGAAGGCGGCACTTTTGTGGCCAAGGTTCTTGCAGGCGGTGCCGAGGGAGACCTTCAGAAGCTGCTCAAGCAGAAATTCAACAAAGTAGCCAATGTAAAGCCACCCGCGTCACGCTCGGACAGTTCGGAAAAATTCGTTGTTGCCACCGGGTTCCGTGGTTAAGTACGTGTAAGGGCGGAACATTTAATCAACTGCAAGTCTCGGTTGGCGATTTAGCCCGATAGCACAAGACGGCGCAGCTTACCGTGATGGCATTCTTTTCTCACCGCACTCGACGGTCATAGATTGGCCGCATTGCCGCTTTATCCGCCGATCACATGAGAAAAACCGTCTTAGCACTTATAATTGCCCTGATTGCGTTGGCCGCCTGGCAGTACAAACTGCAGAAAACTGCAAACCAACAACTTCTGATAGCCGAGCAGAGGGTTGCAGATGTCGTTTCTGCGGGAACGAACAGCCTTGATTTCAAAGATCTCACTGAACTTCGAAAGCTGCCCGCGAACATCTCGGATATTCCGAACCTCAAATCACTGAATGCACGGGGAACCAATCTAAGTGATCTGACCGCGCTGAAAGGGAATGCAACACTCGAGCGGCTTGACGTGAACATGACACGGGTCTCCGATCTTAGTCCACTTAATGGTTTGCCGAACCTGAAACTGGTTTATCTCCATGATACCTGGGTTTCTGATATCTCTCCCCTCGCGACCCTGCCATCGCTTGAACGCCTTGATATCGGCAAGACCCAAGTGGAATCACTGATGCCTGTTCTGCAAATCGAGAACCTGAATTGGCTGAATCTTCACAAGAGCCACGCACTTGACGGGTCTGGTGAGCAATATGCGATCTTGCAGGAACGCCCCTTGCTGGAGTTGTCAGGTGGTGCTGCCTTCCGCCAAAATTATCAACCGGGCTGGCAGTATAACATGATGCAGAACCTAACGCGCTTCCGGGAAGAGCTTGGGCTTTAGGGTTTGTCCGGTCGCTGCCCTAGTCCAGATCGATCTTACCCTGAGCAATACGCTGTTTCTTGAGTGACGCCGTCGCAATCCCCTGAAACAAGATTGCCTCTCCATGATTGATATCGATGGGCGCACGCGCGCGCAGTTCTTCAATGCGCTGATCCAGCGTAGTTTTCCGATCCGCGGAAATCGGCTTTATGGTCGTAGCTGTGCGATCCGGCATGTATCACCTGTTGACAGTCCAAGTGCTGACATCGGTGTCTATCCGGAGAATTAGCCCGCAACGTGGCGTAAATCTGCCGGATTGGTGCCGGTCACCGCCCCATATCGCGCGCCAATTG
Source organism: Ruegeria sp. G2 (assembly GCF_056533505.1). Lineage (NCBI taxonomy): Bacteria > Pseudomonadati > Pseudomonadota > Alphaproteobacteria > Rhodobacterales > Roseobacteraceae > Ruegeria > Ruegeria sp. G2. Next base: position 695,882 of record NZ_JBQFON010000001.1, read on the forward strand.
CCTCAGGTTCGGATCATCGGGAAGAATGGACAAAGCTTCGTCCAGTGTCGCAATCGCCGCCTGCGGGCCACGATTGATATGGGCCAGTTGAACCAGCATCGGCCAGGCCTCGGCCCGTTGCGGATCTAGCGTCACAACCTCTCGGAACGCCTTTTCCGCGGCTTGGGCATTTCTCAGCGTCAGTGCCCAGCCTCCCAACACTAAGTGTGTTTCAGGAAAATCCAGACGATGCGATATACTGCGCTGCCAGTCGGCCATACCCTGCTGAGCGGCCGCCTGTTGATCCTGCGACATGGCTTGTGCGGGAATGGCAAGAAACTCCTTGGCTGCCGAAATTCGGACATTGCGCAAGGGGTCGGACAATAGCGGCTCAAGCCGTGCAACACGTTCCGGCATTGGCGCTTGGCGTTGCAAAACCGGCCCGTTGGCGCGAACCAGCGGATCCGGATCGGATAAGAGCGGCGCCACCCGCTGCGCAAGTACAGGCGTCGCAAAGGGTTGCAGCAGATAGAGTGCAGTCGCGCGGACAATTCCTGCCTGCTCTTTGTCCAAAGCCATCGCGATTAACGCTTCGGGATCGTCCAATTGACCAATGCCCGCCGCAGCAAACGCTGTACCATAATGAACGGTTCGATGGGCAGAGTTTGGGAACCAGTCAGAAATCTGTTGCGCAGCCCAGGGCTGCCCCTCTTCCGCATGACAATCGGTGCAAGCGTCAACTCCAAGCCCCAAATCCGGTCGGGGGATTCGGAAACTGTGATCGCGCCTGCCGTCCACGCCCATATAGGTACGCTCGATCATGTGGCAGTTCTTGCATTGGGCACCCTCAGAGTTTTCTACATGGTGATGGTGTTCGGGCGTGTCATAACTGGCCAATCGAAGGGTTGGGAAATCCGAATTTCCAGCGGGCGAATGACACTGCGTGCACAAACCATTCCCTTCGGCTGTTACCTCGGCCCGGTGGGGATCATGGCAATCCATGCACCCTACCCCCTCAGCATACATGCGCGACTGAAGGAACGAGCCATATACGTAGACCTCGTCTAAAATCTGCCCATCCGGGTGGTAAGCGCCCGGTCGCAGGACAGCCAAATTATATGCGTCATGAAAAGGCGTACCGGGGACCGGATTACCATCCTCCAGCGCCTCGCGCCGGGAATGGCACCCGGCGCATTGCTGGATGTCTGCCTCGGTTTGCCCCTTGCCCAATTCGATTGGAAATCCAAACGCGCCCAACCCGTCGTCAAGCGCTTTCCCAGTCGTCCACTCAAGATGCGCTGATCCTGGCCCGTGACAAGCCTCACAACCGACGCCGATTTCAATTTGTGTCGACGCATAGCGCCTTGTCTCGGCATCGTAATTCTTCACGTAACCGGTCGCATGGCACTCGGCACAGCGCGCGTTCCAGTTCTTGTAGGGCCCTGTCCAATGCAGCCCGTCATTGGGTGGTAAATCCTGTTCTGGATAGAGGTGATACCAGCGGCTTTCTTCCGTGTCCCAGACGACATCGAAACTCTGCATTCTGCCTGGTTCAGTTTCAAAGAGGTATTGCTGCAACGGCGCAATGCCGACCACCGAATGCACCGGATAGTCGGTGATAACGCCATCTTTTTCGGTGACTCGCGCTGAAAGAACGCCGTTTTTATCCACGAATGAAACGCTCATCCCATCATGGGAAAAGCTGGTCCCATCGAAATCAGCCAGAACTTGGCCATCTTCTACCTCGGTCCAAGCGAGATCGTGATGTGACCCTTTCCAGGCTTCAGTTTCGTCTTGATGGCAATCTGCGCACAGCTCGGATCCGACATATTCCTGTGCCCAGCCAGCCGGCGTCGTTGCCCACAGGATCGCAATCAGAATGAGCTTGCGGAAGTACATCAAGTGGTTTCCGCATTTTTTAAGTCTATCAAGGCCCCGTTATACTCGGCACCCAGGATCAGCATGGCAGAACACAGGTAGAGGAAAATCAGCGCGGCCATTGCTCCAGCGAGGCCCGCATAGGTTGCGCTATAGGTGGCAAACTGGGCGATATAGATCGAAAACCCCCATCCACCTGCAGCCCACAATGCCAAGGTCAGGATGACACCCGGAAGTATTTGCGAAAGCCTGTGCCGCCGTGTGGGTAAGATCAGATGAGCCAGAATAACTGTGCCTGCCGGTACCGCAACGGTGAACGTCCATCGCAGGCGGTCAACGGACAGCCAGTTATCAACATCAACGGCCGTCTTTTCCGAGACCAGACGCGTGTAGACAGGCAAAACCACCTCAACCGCTGCGATGGCCAAAATTGCGGCCCCACCGATAATAACAAGCGCAAAACACAACAGCCGGGTTTTCCAGAACGGCCAGATATCTTTGTCATGATAGGCTTGCGTCATGGCGCGACGTACGGCAGCAACACCATTGGATGCGAAGTAGATCGCTAACAAACCGCCCAATGTGATCACGCCCGACCCCGCCCCTGCCAGCACAGCCCGCAACTCAGAAACAATCGGATCGGCGACGTCTTTGGGCCAGGCACCAAAAATCAGCTCTATCAACTCGTCCGTCACATATCCCTGTGACAAAGCCCCCGCCAACGCCACTGTGAATAGAACAAACGGAAACAGCGCCATCATCAATGACATCGCCACATGGCTGCTCATGACAAAACCGTCTTTGTCGTTGAACCGACGAACAGCAAGCCAGAGCGCGCGCAGAAACTGATTGGATGAGAGAATCGATACACGTGACATCGCAACAGCCTAACGCGCCTTTTGCGCTGGCAGAACCGCCAATTCGCCATTTGCAAGGAATTCCAGCGCTTAACCTTCTGTATGGATTGCATAAACTGGTAAGCCTGTGCAGGATCGTGCAAGATGTCCCAAATCACGCACCAGCGGCAAGCAGACCCAGGCCAACTCATGACCTCTGATCCCGAAAATAGCCCATCCAGAGCGCGCCTGCAGTTGGGCGTATTGAGGGATGTTGTGATCGTGGCCACTCTTGTGGTGCTTGGCCTTTATGCAGGGGCGAATTTTCTGGTGCCGTTGACCATGGCACTGCTGATCAATGTACTGATCCTGGCCCTCAGTGACCGGGTCATCGCGGTGACACGTGTACCAATCTGGATCGCGAACTTAGCCGGAGTTACTGTCGTTTTGGCAGGCTTGTTCATGATCATGTATATTCTCGGCAGTCAGGCCACGCAATTTGCGCGTTCGATCAACACCTATGAAAGCCAGTTTGATGGTGCGGTGCACAGAATTACCGGATTGGTCGGAAATGACGTCACCAGTTTCATTCGGGACAATCTGGTCAGCATCGACATGTCCTATGTTGCACGGCTTTTGCTGGGCAGTGCCACATCTCTGCTGAACCAGTTTTTCCTCATCAGCCTGTATGTCGCATTTCTGATGGCTGAGCGCCTGGCATTTCGCAAGAAAATCCAACTTGCAGCAGGTAACCCGCAGCTCGGCGCTGATCTGGCTTCGGTTTTGGATGCTATCTCGTACAGTCTGCAGCGCTATGTCGGGGTGAAGACTTTGATCAGCCTGATCACGGCCCTCATAAGCTATTCAATATTTAAGGCACTGGGACTGGAATATGCCGAGACATGGGCCGTTCTAACATTCGCGCTGAATTTCATCCCGTCTATCGGTTCGATTATTGCCGTGATCTTTCCGTCGATGATTGCATTGGTACAATTTGAAACCATTGGACCATTCCTTGTCATCGTCCTGGGCTGTGGCACGCTGCAATTTGTGATCGGCAATTTCCTGGACCCGGCCATGCTTGGCCGGTCTCTGAATATGTCGACCTTTCTTGTCATATTGGCACTGACATTCTGGACCACAGTCTGGGGTTTAATCGGAGCGTTTCTCAGCGTGCCCTTAACGGTGTGTATCCTGATTATTTTCAGTCATATTCCAGCACTCAGGCCCGTTGCCGTTCTGATGTCGCTGGATGGTCAATTGGGCGATGACAACCATGCGAGTGTTGAAGACAAACAATAAACCTCGACCCATCTTCATAGGCTCGGAAATCTATCGCACCTCGAGCTATGGCGCAAAACACCCGCTTGCAATCCCGCGCGTTTCCACTGTGATTGACCTCTGCAGATCGATGGGTTGGCTGAACTCGCAGAACTATCGGACCAGCCCGTGTGCCAAACCTAAGGCACTGCAGCGATTTCATTCACCTGCTTACATTTCAGCATTACTAAACGCCGAAAAAACACAGTCGGTCTCCGACGAGGTAAAACGCAGGTTTGGTCTGGGCACATTGTCCAATCCGGTATTTGGAGAAATGTATCGACGGCCAGCCACTGCCGCCGGAGGATCGATTCTGGGAGCCGAGTTAATTTGGAACGGCGGTATTGTGTTTAACCCAGCAGGAGGTACGCATCATGGATTAGAAAGTCGCGCCAACGGCTTCTGTTACCTAAACGATCCAGTTCTCGCGATCTTCAGACTGCTCGATCTTGGGCTTGAACGAATTGTCTACATAGACATCGACGCCCATCATTGCGATGGCGTCGAGGCTGCGTTCCACGGTTCGTCAATGGTGCGCATAATTTCGATTCATGAGGCGCGCAGATGGCCCTTTACCGGACTACTAGAAGATGACGCAGGTGGCGCCGCATGGAATTTACCTGTTGGTCGAAGTCTAAACGACGATGAATTCCAAGCCATTCTGGAGGGGATGATCCTCCCTGTAACTAAGGCTTTCCACCCGCAAGCCATTATCCTGCAATGCGGCGCCGACGCCGTCACCGAAGACCCGCTATCGCGCCTCGCATTGTCAAACAATGCGCACTGGCGTGCCGTTTCCAGCCTCCAACACTTAACACCTCGGTTTTTGATCTTGGGTGGCGGAGGTTATAATCCTTGGTCTGTCGGCCGTCTGTGGAGCGGTGTTTGGGCGACCCTGAACGGATATGAAATCCCTTCTCATCTGACAGAAGAACAGCAATCTATCCTAAACGCGCTGAGTTGGAACCGAAAGACCGGTCGCGACCGACCAACCCACTGGGCAACGACACTACGTGATCCCAGTAATCCCGGGCCCATCCGCGAGGAGTTAAAGAGTGATATTCAAAAACTCAGAACTCGGAATTCATTGTAGTCTGAGCAACTTCGCCCTGCTAACGTTCTATCATTACTTCAAGATCCCGACTCTCGGCCATCGCAGACGATAGAACGCGAGACCGGTATTTCGGGCTATTACGGGACAATTGTTATGAGCGCACTCAACCAGATTATGGATCTCAGATCCCGTATGGGCCAATCGATCATTGGCCAGATCGAGGTGATTGATCGCCTGCTGATCGGTCTCTTGGCCAATGGTAACCTTTTGATCGAGGGCCTGCCTGGTCTGGCCAAGACACGCGCGGTCAAGGCAATGGCGAAGAATATGGATGCAAGCTTTAGCCGCATTCAGTTTACGCCGGACTTACTGCCTTCGGATGTGACTGGGACCGAGATATTCCAGCAGACCGATGCGGGGGGTGAGTTCAAGTTCGAACCGGGACCGATTTTTGCGAACATCGTACTAGCGGATGAAATCAACCGTGCGCCCGCCAAGGTGCAGGCGGCGTTGCTGGAAGCGATGGAGGAACGGCAGGTCACTGTTTCAGGAACCACGCATAAAATGGATCCTCTGTTTATCGTTATGGCCACCCAGAACCCCATCGAACAGGAAGGTACCTACCCACTGCCCGAAGCACAGATGGATCGATTCCTGATGCATGTTCAAATCACTTACCCCCCCGTCGAAGACGAGGTTGAAGTTATTCGCCTGGTCCGGGGCGAAGATATCGCAGCCAACAAAGGTGGAGCGCGTGAAACTCCAGCTGCAATACCACAGGAAGCCATCTTTGCGGCAAGGTCAGAGATTGGTCAAATCCATGTGTCTGACGCGATGGATCGTTATATGGCCAACCTCGTGCAGGCGACGCGCACGCCCGAAGCTTTGAGCCCCGAACTCGCTAGTTGGATTGAGATCGGCGCCAGTCCACGCGCCTCACTGGCGTTGGACAAATGCGGGCGCGCCCATGCCTGGATGAACGAACGCGATTATGTTGATCCTGCAGACATCCGCGCCATTGCGCATGACGTATTTCGTCATCGCGTTACACTCAGTTTCGAAGCACAAGGATCGGGCAAATCCGCAGATGACGTAATCGCAGAACTCCTTCGCCTGGTGGCGCTTCCCTAATTGCTAAGGAAAACGGCTGCATGAACCAGACTGCGCCATATCCGAACGACCCACGCGTCCGTGTCGACGCGGACCATCTATTGCAATTGGGCCCCAGATCGCAGGCACTCAGCCTGTTACCGCGTCAACCCGCGCGTTCGATCCTGAATGGTCGTCACGCCTCGCGTTTGCGTGGTCGCGGCCTGAATTTTGAAGAATTGCGGGGCTATTTGCCGGGCGACGATATCCGAACCATCGACTGGAAGGTCACTGCACGCACCGGAAAGCCCCATGTTAGGGTCTACACCGAAGAACGTGATCGCCCTGCCCTGCTGTTGGTCGATCAGCGCATATCGATGTTCTTCGGAACAGAAGTCTATATGAAATCTGTCATCGCTGCCGAAGCCGCAGCAATTTCTGCGCATCGAATTCTTGGTCAAGGCGATCGTGTTGGAGGTCTCGTATTCAGCGATACAGACGTTGCCGAGCACAGACCACAGCGCCGCGCGGCAGCCCTTACGCGGTTCTTGTCCTCCATCGGAACAGCAAATTCCTGCTTGCATGCAGGTTTGACCCCACAGCCAACCGTGTTTCTGAATGACATGCTTTTTGAGGCAACCCGCATCACCCAAACCAGTGGACTAATTTGCCTGTTCTCAGACTGCGACGGGCTCAATGAAAGATCGGAGAATTTGTTGCGTCAACTGGCGTTCTCAAACGATTTGATCGTTTTCAATGTCGCGGATCCAACTGCAACGGCCCTCGCGCCGAACCTGAAGATGACGGTCTCTGATGGTAGCGAGCAGATTGAAATCGACGGATCCGACCCTGAGTTATCAGACAAAATTCGAAAATCCATGGAGGATAGGTTAGCACAACTGCACACTTGGTCCCGACGATATGGTTTTCCGGTAGTTCCTTTGACAACCTCGGAACCGGCTTTGGATCAGCTATTGCGCTTATTCGGGCACCGCGGAGGTCGGCGATGAGCATCGACACTACAGGAAAATCTCTGGTTGATCTGTTGGATATGCTCGAACCAGCGCCAGAACCTGAAGCTATTTCAATGATGCCTCAGACCTGGGGATGGGTCGTGGTCGCTGTCATCCTGCTGGCAATTTTTTCGGTCGCTACAGTCCTGATACTGCGGCACAGGCATGCGAACGCCTACAGGCGGTACGCGCTGGCAGAGCTCGCAGCGCCTGGCATCTCTGTGGCCAAGGTTGCCGAGATCCTTCGGCGTACTGCATTGGCCGCATATCCTCGCGAGCAGGTCGCAGGGATTCATGGCGAAGAATGGCTGAATTTTCTTTCCCAAACCATTGATAAAAATATTTTTAATTCTGAAAATTGCCAAGCGTTGGTTGAAGCCCCGTATAAAGACATACCGCCAAACCCCGCCGTCACGCAGCTTGCACTGCATTGGGTTAAAGCCCACAAACCATATCGGAGAAAGTGATGTTTTCCTTCGCTGCTCCGTGGGTTTTTCTGCTACTTCCGCTTCCGGCGCTGGTCTATTTCTTTGCTCCACCCCATCGCGAAAAAAACACTTCAATTCGTATTCCCTTCTTTCGCCGCGTTGCGCAGGCCGCAGGCGTCGAGCCGAAATCCGGCTCAGTCATCCCAGTTCGATCCCGCCTTCAAACCGCAAGCGTCGTGTTAATCTGGATTTTGTTGGTTCTGTCGCTGGCTCGACCAGAACAGTTGGGTGATCCCATAGTGATTGAAAAATCTGCGCTGGACGTCGTCCTTGCCTTGGATATCTCGGGCTCGATGGATCAGCGCGATTTCAAATCCGAGACTGGCGGCCCGGTGCAGAGGCTGGAGGCAGTTAAAGATGTCCTAAAACAATTCATCGCCGAACGCGATGGTGACAGGATGGCCCTCATCATTTTTGGAACACGCGCGTTCATTCAAGCGCCGTTTACAGAAGATCTTAATAGTTTGAATGGCTTCCTGGATCAAACTCAAGTTGGCATGGCTGGGCCGAACACTGCCCTGGGTGACGCGATCGGGCTTGGGATCAGAACATTCGAGTCCAGCGAAGTGGATCAACGCCTGATGATCGTACTAAGCGATGGGGCCGATACGTCTAGCCGTATGACGCCTGTAAACGCGTCGGCGATTGCCGCAAAAAAGAATGTGGTCATCTATACGATTGGTGTTGGAGACCCTAATGCTACGGGCGAAGATCGCGTGGACCTGCAAGCGTTAAAGGACATCGCGGATCGAACCGGTGGAGAATATTTCTTTGCAGATGATGCGTCAGCCCTCGCACAGACCTACGAGCGAATAGATCAGTTAAACCCCAGAATAGTAGAAACTCAAAGCTATCGCCCGACAAACAGCCTTGCCCATATTCCATTGGCGAGTGCGCTGATCGTTATTCTTATCAGCACAATCTGGTTCCATTTTGCCCAGCGGCGCAAGGAGGTTGCTCAATAATGGAACTTCCTGATTTCCATTTTATTCGAGGTTATTACCTTCTGTTTCTAATCCCAATTGTAGCGCTATGGTGGTTGATCAGACCCAAGCCTGCGGCCGAAACCAAGCTACCCTCAGGGATCGTTCCGCATCTGGCGACCGCATTGCAGCTTGGCAAGACTGAAACCCGTCGCATTCAACCAATTGATATTGCGATGGTCATCGCCACACTTGTTGCCCTCGCGGCCTCCGGTCCAACCTGGTCGCGTGCACCCAACCCGCTGATTGCAGATACCGCCCCGTTAGTGATCGCTCTAAAGGTCACCGACAGCATGGAGAACACGGATATTGCTCCTTCACGGTTGGACCGAGCACGGTTCAAGATCGCTGATCTGATTGATGAGCGCGCTGGAGCCCACACTGCCCTGATCGCTTATTCCGGAACGCCGCACCGAGTTGCTCCCCTAACCGAAGACGCCAACATTCTTCGCCCTCTGCTTGAAGGCTTAACGCCGGCTGTGATGCCAACCCCAGGCGACGCAGCGGCCGATGCTCTCGATTTAGCGCAATCCATACTGGATGAAAGTGAGAGCCCAGGGGCAGTGCTTTTTGTTTTGGATGACTTAGACCCGTCTCAGGTATCTGGGTTAAACACTTCGAATAACGACATTTTCTTTCTCACTATGCTGCCCAATGGTGAGCGAATTGTACAGCTAGGCAACATCCAAGGCGCATCCGTGGTAGCGTTTTCGGATGACGATCGGGACATCAGTCGTCTGCAGCGTCAAATCCAAACTGCCTACACTGCAGCTCTGGATGATGATGAACGTCTTGATTGGCAGGACAATGGCTGGATTTTGGCATGGCCTGCTGCGTTATTTTCACTTCTTTGGTTCAGAAAAGGCTGGGTGATCCGCTGGGCACTGCTGGCTTTGATGATGATACCACCATCAGGAGCTCGAGCCGAAGGATGGAAAGATTGGTTCCTTACGGCCGATCAGCAAGGTCAGATTGCAATGAATCAAAAGCGCTTTGCTGAAGCGGCGGAATTGTTTGAGGGCTCGTATCACAAGGGATATGCCTATCTCAGGGACGGTCAATATTCAGAGGCGTCCTCCATATTTGCAGGGCTGGACACACCGGAAGCCGCGTTTGCTGAAGGTATGGCACGAATACGGAACCGTGAGTATCGCCCAGCCATATCCGCCTTCGAGACCGCCTTGGAACGGCGTCCTGAATGGCCCGAAGCGCAGCACAATCTCGAGGTGTCGAAAGCCATCCTTGATTACATTGAAACGACCCGCGAACAATCTGATACGGGTGAAGAGGCTGGCATTGGTGCGGATGACACGGTGTTCGACAATGATGCGGCCCGCGGTAACGAAACTACGGTTCAAGCTCCTAAAGAAGGGCCGCAAACCCTTTCGGCCGATCAATGGATCAGCTCAATAGATACTGACATGCAAGACTTTCTGCGCAATCGTTTTCTTCTTGAAAATCAGGAGCGAACAGAATGAGATATGTTACTTTCTTTATTCTTTTTCTTGCTCTTCCAGTATTTGCGCAGAATAACGATGCGACTGCCCCTCAGGTCTCGGTCGAAGCGCCTGATGAACCGGTCATTGTAGGGCAACCAGCGATCGTTCGAATCAAAGTTCTAGTGCCAACATTCATGCCACAACCTCCGGTGTTTCCCTCTTTAGAACAACAAAACCTCGTGGTTCGTCTTCCTGAACGTGCCTCTGGACCAATCAGCAAGACGGTGAACGGAGCGACCTGGTCCGGTGTGCAGCGCAGCTATCGCCTATACCCTCTGGCAGCAGGTCCGGTTGCGTTTGACTCGCAAGAGGTAGTTGTAACTTATGCCGATCCTCAAACCAACGATCCAATTCAGGTTTCGTTGGCGCTTCCGTCTGTACAACTCAGCGCCGAGATTCCGGAAGGTGCTCGTGGTCTTGATCCGTTAATCATCGCAAACGGGTTTTCGCTCCAGCAGCAAATAGAAGGCACAACAGATATGCAGGCTGGTGACGCCATTACGCGCGAATTGAGCGCGCAGATATCTGGCACGACGCCTCTTTTGATCCCAGTGCTCACACCTCACGAGCAAGACCCGTTGGTGCGCGCATATCCTAAGGAGCCGCGCATTACAGAAACCGAAGATCGAGGGGTGTTGTCCGGACAACGCATGGAGAAGACGGTATATATTTCGCAGGAGGGCGGCCAGACAAGGTTGCCAGCTGTGTCAATCGATTGGTTTAACTTGCAAACCAGACAAATTGAAACGGTCGCCGTCCCAGCGATCGAGTTAACGCTGGCACCACCAAAATGGCAGCCGCCGGATATCGAAACCCTTGCAAAGGCTGCATTCTGGATCACGATTGTTGTTTTGGCATTGTGGGCCGCAGTGCGATCTCTTCGCCCACGCTATCAGCGCTGGAAAGACAAGCGACACAGTAGATATCTTGCCTCCGAGGAATACGCCGCCGAAGCTTTGAGAGCAGCATTGAGAGCTCGGGATTTGTCTGCAGCTTATGAAGCTATAGAACTTTGGAAAGAGCGCAGCCTCCAACCAGAACGCGCCGCGCCCCTTGAGAGCAGCCTGACCCAGATAGGTGCTGAGCGGTATTCAAAGAAGAGCCAAACCGGCTTTGAGGATTGGAGTGCGGTCATGCGGAAACTGAATACCCTGAATCACTCTAGTCGTCCCAAACCGGGTGTGTTGCCGCCACTTAATCCCTAGGCTTCAACTTTGGCAGCTTGCGATAAGTTTGCGCCTGTCGATTAGACGTAGTCGACCATATCCCAGCTCAACTAGGCCTAAACCTGAAAGTCGATGCAAGTTACGATGCAACGTTGGTTGAGACACTGCGACCATCGCAGCCAGCTCATCCTGCGATACAATAATCCAGCCGTCTGATTTCGAGGCGCCCTCGTCCAAATGCAGCAGACGTAAGACAAGGCGCTTCTCCGACCCCGTAACTGCCAAGTTGGCCATGATCCGGAGGGCTGTTTTCATGTTTTCACGTGTTAACGCGTAGAAATCGCGGACATATTCCGGATTCTCTTGCACCATTCTTTCCACCCGTGAACTGGGAAAAAACAATGTACGCGTCTGTTGGGTGGTCATCACGCTGACCAGTCTTTGCGCTTCGGCGAAAAGAGCAAGATCTCCAATCCAGAAACCTGCGCCTTCCCGATGCACAACAAATTCTTGCCCGTCATCGGCGGGTGCCGTGATCTGAACAGACCCATCAAGCACAGCATGAATACCATTTGCCGGATCACCATGGTGATAGAGTGTTTCGCCTGGATCAAACGTTCGGACAACCGCACAAGTCATCAGATCATTCTGAAATTTCGGCCCGCGTGCCCCAAACCAGTCGGTTTGGGTCAGGATCTGCATATCATCATCATTATCAAACATTTGTATCTTTCAAAATGATCATATGATAGGTTTTAGACACGTTTCATCGCTTAAAGTAGTTCTGTTCGATTCCCGGTCCATTACATATTTTTTCTTCCGGTAATCAACAGTTTGCACGCGGCCATCGAGTTCAATTTAGCCGCTGCCTCTAAAACTAAATTTGCTGGGCCATTAAGGCTCGTTTAATCAGGAGCACCCTATGTCACCTCCACAAATGATTGCAGATAGCTGGCGCAAATCGATGCGCAAGTTCGCAGTGGCAACCGTTGCTGTTGCGCTTGCACTGCCCGCCTGGGCGCAGGATCAAAAACCTAATATTCTTGTGATTTGGGGCGATGACATTGGGCAATCGAATATCTCAGCCTACACCATGGGCCTCATGGGATATCAGACACCCAATATCGATCGCGTGGCCAATGAGGGCATGATCTTCACCGATTACTATGGTGAGCAATCCTGCACTGCTGGTCGCTCATCCTATATCATGGGACAGTCCGTGTTCCGGACAGGCCTGTCCAAGGTCGGTCTTCCGGGGGCTGATCTTGGCATGCAGGTCGAAGACCCAACCATACCTGGTTTGTTGAAAGACCACGGTTATGTCACTGGTCAGTTTGGCAAAAACCATCTTGGAGACAAGGATGAACACCTGCCAACAAACCACGGTTTTGATGAGTTTTTTGGCAATCTCTATCACTTGAATGCTGAAGAAGAACCAGAAAACGAGGACTATCCGGGTGACCGGGTATTGGCTGATGGCCGCACCTTCCGCGAGGCGTATGGGCCGCGCGGCGTTATCAAATCAAAGTCAGATGGTACCATCGAAGACACGGGCCCCTTGACCCGCAAACGCATGGAAACTGTTGATGACGAAACCGTGGCGGCGGCGATTGATTTCATCAAGCGGGCACATGAGCAAGGGCAACCCTTCTATGTCTGGTGGAATGGTACCCGCATGCATTTCCGTACCCACGTCAAAGACGAGATGCGCGCAAAAGCCAATGAAATCTCAGGTCGCATTGCGGATGAATACACCGCAGGCATGATCGAACATGATATGCATGTGGGTCAGCTGCTGGATCTGCTGGACGAGCTTGGCATCGCCGACAATACCATAGTTCACTATTCCACAGACAACGGTCCGCACATGAACACATGGCCCGATGCGGCCGCAACGCCGTTCTGGGGTGAAAAGAACACCAACTGGGAAGGGGGATGGCGCGTTCCCTCGATGGTCCGCTGGCCCGGTCAGATCGAAGCCGGATCTGTCACCAACGAGATCGTGCACCACATGGATTGGTTGCCAACATACCTCGCGGTCGCCGGTGATCCCGAAATTAAAGACAAGCTGAAGGCAGGTTATAGCTCCTCTGGTATGGGGCGCGAATACAAGGTGCACCTGGATGGCTATAACATCCTGCCTCTGTTGACTGGTGAGACTGCCGAAAGTCCTCGCAAAGAGATTTTCTATTTCTCGGATGACGGAGACCTAACGGCGCTGCGCTTCGAAGACTGGAAGCTAATATTCCTGGAGCAGAAAGCCTGGGCAACTCTGCGGGCCTGGATCGAACCTTGGACCGAGCTGCGCATACCCTTGATCGTTAACCTGCGCCGTGATCCGTATGAGCGTGCCTACCGGACCTCTAACACCTATTACGATTGGCTGTTGGACCGAGCCTATTTCCTAGTTCCTGCGCAGCAGTATGTTGGTAGTTTTCTGAGCACATTCCAGGAGTTCCCACCACGTCAGAAAGCGGCCAGCTTCAACTTGGATCAGGTTATGGAGAAGTTAACAACACCGACCAACAATTAGGCCTTGAATGAAACTCTTAGGGTCGCCCTCTACAGGGCGGCCTTTTTCCTTTTTTGAAAATGTCGAGAGTCATATGCGATACGCCGCTCTAGCTGCCGTGCTCAGCTGCACCCCCCTCACACTGTTCGCAGACCCACTTCCGAGTTGGAACGATTCTGATTCAAAAAATACGATTATTGAGTTCATAGGCAACGTCACAGATCCTGGAGGGCCGAACTATGTCACCCCCGCCGACCGGATTGCAGTGTTTGACAATGACGGCACGCTCTGGGCTGAACAACCGGTTTATTTTCAATTCATATTTGCCATGGACCAACTGGCAGAGCTTGCTGCACAAGACCCGTCGATCTTATCGACCCCAGCCCTGAAAGCAGCTGCCGAGGGTGATTTGCAAACCATTCTGGAAGGCGGGCATGACGCTCTGATCGAAGTGGTTAACGCGTCGCATTCCGGCATCAGTGTTGAAACGTTCCAGGCGTCGGTGGCCGACTGGCTGGGCACTGCACGACATCCCGAGACCGATCTGCCTTACGACCAGATGACCTATCAGCCGATGGTCGAGCTGTTGCGTTACCTGCGGGATAAAGAATTCAAAACCTATATCGTTTCAGGCGGAGGCCTGCATTTCATGCGCGTATTCGCCGAACAGGCATATGGCATCCCGCCCGAACAAATTCTGGGCACCTATGGTGAGACCACCTATGACAGCGTTAAAGGTAACCCAGTGATAAATAAGGCTCCCGGCATCGCCTTCATCGATGACAAAGAAGGCAAGCCGATCAACATCGAACGCACCATCGGAAAGCGCCCCATATTTGCTGGGGGAAACTCGGACGGGGATTTTGCCATGCTTGAATGGACCACCGCAGGCGACGGACCCCGGCTGGGCGTTTTGATACACCACACTGATGCGGACCGTGAATGGGCCTATGACCGCGAAAGTCCGATCGGTCGGCTGGTCGACGGGTTGGATAAAGGCCCTGACATGGGGTGGGTCATCGTTGATATGGCCAATGACTGGTCGCGCATCTACACTGGGGCCAACTAACAAACCGGATCATTGCGCGCCCATGTGGACATTGCTCGTTTCGTTTTTTCTGTTTGCGCTCTATTGCCTAGCGGTCGTTTTTTCCGTGCGCGCTGCGCAAACGGCGCGCACACCTCAGGGTGCAGTTGGGTGGGTGGTTTTCCTGCTGTCGGCGCCGGTGTTTGGCGTTCCTTTCTATCTGTTTCTGGGGCACCACCGCTTCAAAGGCTATCGCATCGCGCGACAGGAAAGCGAACGTGTGGTGGAAGGGATCAAAACCTTTGCCGACTACTCGAAACCTGATCCTAAGACGATGCGCATCAATCCGCGGCCATTCGAGGCTCTGGCACACCTACCCGTCTCACGCGGCAACGGAGCCGAATTACTGATTGATGGTGATGTCACGTTTCAGTCAATACTGGACGCAATCGACGGGGCAAAGAATTATGTCCTGATCCAATTCTACATCGTGCGCGATGATGAGCTGGGGCGAAAAGTACAAGATCGGCTGATTGCAGCGGTCAAACGCGGCGTTCATGTTCGGTTTATGACTGATGCCGTAGGCAGCTATGGCCTGCCGTCGAGCTATCTAGAAACACTGCGCGGGTCGGGTGTGGATGTGGCTGATCCGCGCGAACAGCGCGGGCCGAACTTCCGCTTTCAACTCAATTATCGCAACCATCGAAAGACCGTGATCATTGACGGTGAGACAGGCTTCATCGGCGGCCACAACGTTGGTGTCGAGTATCTGGGGCAAAGCCCTCGGTTCGGGCGTTGGCGGGACACGCATATTAAGATGACCGGCCATGTTGTGCGGCAGCTGCAACTGATCTTTACCGAAGATTGGCACTGGGCACGCAACGAAGACCTGATCGATAAGCTCGATTGGGCAGGCAGCGAATCTGAACAGGATATGAACGCGTTGCTGGTCGCTACTGGTCCGGGCGATGATACCGAAACCGGCGCGATGATGTTCTTTTCTGCCATCGCCGAGGCCAAGGAACGGCTGTGGATCGCCTCACCGTATTTTGTGCCCGACATCGACATCATGACCGCGTTGCAACACGCGGCGTTGCGCGGCGTGGATGTGCGGATACTCGTGCCCGATGTCATTGACCATCGCCTGCCCTGGTTAGCGGCATTTGCGTATTTCGATGAAATTCGCGACTGCGGTGCACGTGTGTTTCGCTATACCGATGGCTTTATGCATCAGAAAGTGTTTGTCGTTGACGATACACTGGCAGCTGTTGGTACCACCAATCTGGACAACCGATCTTTCCGTCTGAACTTTGAGGCGATGGCGCTGTTTTTTGATCCCCGCGCGGCACGTGCTGTATCTGACATGCTGGAAACCGATTTCCATTCTAGCTACGAGTTGACGCGCGACCTGCCTCAGCAGCCGTTTCACATCCGGTTTTTCGCGCCAATCGCGCGATTGTTCGCGCCGATCCTTTAGTTCAGGAACCGTTCTTCAAACACCCGCGTCATTAGGGCGACGAGGAATGCCGTAGACAACCCAAAGGCCAGAAGTCCAGTAACCGAGGCGAATGCGCCGAAAATACGCAAACCTTCGCCCAAGACGATGTCTCCGTAACCCAGCGTCGTGAAAGTCACCAACGAGAAATAGAGGGCCGAATTCCAATCCGGCAGCACATCGCCCCACACCCATACAATCGCCCAGATCCAAACTTGTACCGTATGGGTAAGCACAATGAACATAAGCGCTACGCTGATCGGGCCCGCAGTTGCCAGGATCGTGCTCCGGGTCTCCCATCTTTCGACGAGTTTGCGGATGACCAGAACGCACCATGTCAGCAGCATGATTTCGATCAGAAAACAAATACCTAAGTAAAAGCTGCCCCAAATAATCTGCTGCGACAATGTCATATAGATGGCCTTTGTTCCGATTGCAGCCAGCATGGAACTTTCGCGCGCGCTGGACAACCCCGCCCTCAATGTGCGGGCTGCGGCGAATAGAACCGATCTCTGCTCTGGACACTGTTTCGTTGCGCTGCACATTGTGACAGAACGAATGAGTGCTCAAATGTTGCTATCGATTGATCACGTCCAAAAATCCTATCCCGGCGGACGTCCGGTCCTGAATGATGTCTCGCTGACCTTGGAACAAGGCCAGACCCTGGCGCTGACCGGGGAAAGCGGCAGCGGCAAAAGCACTTTGCTGCACTTGGTTGCCGCCTTAGATGGGTTCGATGGCGGGGAAATCACTCTGGATGGAAGGCCCATGTCGTCTCTGAATGACATTGAGCGTGCTGCCTTGCGCCGAAATACGCTGTCATTGGTGTTCCAGCAGTTTAATCTGATCCCGTCGCTGACCATCGCTCAAAACCTTTCAATCCACGCGCGGCTTGCTAAACGTGAGGACTCAGAGTGGATCGAGCATCTGACCAAGCGTCTTGGACTGGCCGATCTGCTTAACCGCTACCCTGAACAGCTATCGGGTGGGCAGCAACAGCGCGTGGCCATCGGGCGGGCCATGGCCATCCGGCCGCGATTACTGCTGGCTGATGAACCGACAGGTAATCTGGATGAGACAGCAAGCGCGGTAGTGCTGGATCTGATGCTTTCTTTGGTGGCCGATACAGGGGCCGCCCTCTTGCTGGTCACCCACTCGAACGAGATCGCCAGCAGACTGGACCGTCGTGCCCATCTGACGGGCGGACGGATCGAATGACACGCGCTGCAGTCCAGGCGTTACTGTCCCATTGGCGGGCGCATCCATTGCAGTTGCTGACCCTTCTGACCGGCATCGCGCTGGCAACCTGCCTCTGGTCGGCGGTACAAGCGATCAACGCCGAAGCGCGCGCCAGTTATGAGCGCGCCAGCGCACAGCTTGCCATTGGACAGTTTGACGAGCTGCGCGCGACCGGATCCATGATCCCTCTGTCGCGATATACGGAACTCAGGCGCGCAGGCTGGCAGGTGGCCGCGGTGCTCGAGGGCACACTGCGCGTAAATGGCCGTTCAATACGCCTAATGGGCGTGGATATGGTCGCTTATCCTGCCCTGCCCGCCATTATGCAACTCGAGCAAAGCACCAATGCGCCAGATCCGGCTGATATGCTGACAGCTCCGGGACGGCTCCTGATGTCGCCTCAACTTTCGCAGGTATTTCAATCCGCTGACCGATTTCCACCAATTCTTACCAGCGGCGCGCTACCGCCTGATCTGGTCCTCACAGATATCGGAGTAGCCGAGCAACTGCTCAACCGCCCCAATCAAATATCCCGACTGATAATTTTGCCGGATCAGCCTCGCAAATTGCCACCTCTGTCGGAAATCGCACCTGAACTGCAGCGTATTGCACCATCTTCACAATTGGATACCACCCAACTCACCGACAGTTTTCACTTGAACCTGACTGCTTTTGGTCTGCTGTCATTCGCAGTTGGTTTGTTCATCGTCCACGGTACCGTCGGCCTAGCTTTCGCGCAGAGGCGCGGCGCAATCCGAACATTGCGAGCCCTGGGTCTTCCAATGCGGAACCTGATCGGGATTGTTCTGGGTGAACTTTTGTTGCTGGCTCTGATCGGAGGCCTATTCGGGCTTGTGCTGGGATATTTCCTGGCCGGCGCGCTTCTTCCAGACGTTGCTTCTACCTTACGCGGCCTCTACGGAGCACCAATCGACGGGCAAATGTCACTGCGTCCTGAATGGGTCGCCGCAGGTCTTGCCATGGCAACAGGTGGCACTCTGGCTGCAAGCGGGCAAGCGCTCTGGCGGCTTTCCCGCATGCCCATACTCGCCGGACCCGGCTTGCAGGCCTGGGGAGGTGGAAAGATATCTGCCTGGATTTCTGGCGGATTCGGATTTGCTTTGATTGCTTTGGGTATCATTGCCTACTTTACTTTCGGCGGACTTATTGCCGGATTTGCACTGCTCGCCGGGTTACTGACTGGGGCTGCATTGGTACTGCCACTCTTCATTTCAGCTGTGTTGGGCCTGTTGATCCAAAAGGCCAAAACGCCGGTCACACAATGGGTTCTTGCCGATATGCGCGCGCAACTGCCCGGGCTTTCCTTGGCGCTAATGGCCCTGTTGCTGGCGCTGGCGGCAAATATCGGAGTTGGAACCATGGTTTCCAGTTTCCGCCTGACTTTCACCGGATGGCTGGATCAACGTCTAACTTCGGAGCTTTACGTGACCGCTGCGGATGAAACCCAAACTGAGGCGATTACCCAATGGCTTACACCAAGAACTTCAGCAATCCTTCCGATCCGCAGTACAGAGATAACGCACGAAACCGGACCGCTTTTCCTGTATGGAATCGTTGATCACCAAAGCTATCGCCGAAACTGGCCCTTAATCGCCAAAGAACCTGATGTCTGGGACAGCGTCCTGAACCGGGGCGCAATCCTGATCAACGAACAACTTGCCCGCCGTGCGAATTTGTGGCCGGGAGATACGGTCGCGATCACGCCAGAGCACGTTCTGACCATAAGTGGGGTCTATTCCGACTACGGGAACCCAACCGGACAGGCGATCGTATCAATGCCAATGCTGGATCGGATAGCTCCGGATACGGAAACCCGGCGCTTTGGAATCCGCATTGCGCCAGAGAAAGCCACGGAGTTGGCGCAGGCGTTGCGTGCCCAGTTTGAACTGTCGCCCACGGCCGTGGTGCAACAAGCTGCCATGAAGGCCCGGTCGCTTGCTATCTTTGAGAAAACCTTTGTCATCACCTCAGCCCTGAACGTGCTGACCTTAGGCGTCGCAGGATTTGCGATCTTGACCAGTTTGCTGACGTTGTGGACCCAACGCTTGCCTCAGGTCGCGCCGGTTTGGGCGTTGGGCCTGACACGTTCGAAACTTGCCCAGCTGGAACTTTTGCGCAGCGCCCTGCTTGCTGCTTTAACTGCCTGTCTGGCTTTGCCACTCGGGCTGATACTGGCCTGGGTATTGTTGGCCGTGATCAACGTACAGGCATTCGGGTGGCGTCTGCCTATGCATCTGTTTCCGGGTGATTGGCTGGCGCTGTTTCTGCTGACATTGATTGCCGCAACCCTTGCCGCTGCTTGGCCTGCCTGGCGATTGCTCCGCCTGCCACCTGCGGCTTTGCTACAGGTTTTTGCCAATGAACGTTAGAGCTTTCTTCCTATTCTTAATGTTCCCTATAGCTAGTTGGGCACAAGGCTATGCCGGACTGGGAGGTATTGCCGAAGGTTTTGCGCGGCCTGAAGCAGGTTACCAATTCCAGTTCCCGAAAGATCACGGCCCGCACCCTTCTTACCGGATTGAGTGGTGGTATCTGACTGCGAATCTCAAAGACGCAGAAGGCAATGACTATGGTGTTCAATGGACTTTATTCCGGTCGGCCCTGAAACCTACTGAGTCAGAGGGCTGGCAGAGCCCTCAGATCTGGATGGGTCACGCAGCCGTAACAACATCAGACACGCACTATTTCGCGGAACGGCTATCCCGTGGAGGTATCGGACAGGCCGGTGTCACCGCCCAACCTTTCGAAGCCTGGATCGACGAGTGGCACCTGCGTGGAGGCGATTTGACCCAATTGAGTCTAAGTGCGTCGGGATCAGATTTTGGTTACGACCTAAGCCTACAAGCGCAAGGCCCATTGGTGTTCCACGGCGACAGGGGTTATTCCGTGAAATCTGCCGATGGGCAGGCCAGCTACTACTATTCACAGCCAATCTACACAGTAGAAGGTATCCTTCACCTACCAAATCAAGACATCGAAGTGACTGGACAGGGCTGGCTGGACCGCGAATGGTCCTCGCAACCATTGGCCGAAGATCAAAGCGGTTGGGACTGGTTTTCGCTCAGCTTTGACAACGGCGACAAATTGATGGCGTTTCGCCTGCGTGGGGAACGTGGGGATTTCACAGCTGCCACATGGATCGAGGCGGATGGGCAAACAACATCTCTGCCGGACGGATCGGTACTATTGACACCACTAGAAACAAACCACGTCGCTCAACGCGATATACCTACCAGATGGCAAATATCACTACCTGAGAAAGGTATTGATGTAGTTGCATCGGCCCTAACGCCCAAAGCCTGGATGGGGACTCGGTTCGAGTATTGGGAAGGCCCCGTCACGATATCTGGCAGCCATTTAGGGCGGGGGTATCTGGAAATGACCGGGTACTGAATATGAACCGACCACCCTTGAAGATCTGTTGAGATGCCCATGGAGAGCATTCGATACTCAAACCAATACGACGAATACCAAACAAATAAGATATTTACAGAATACTCAAAAGATTCAATTTTTCTGAACGTCTATTCGATCACCGAATAATTTATCTTGATATCGCCAATTTACCGACTAGCGCAGGATTGCGAGGTTTCTCTGTGACAAAACAAAATCGCCAAAAAGAAAAAACAGCAGGCCGGTTCCCCTAACCTACTGTTTTTACTTTGGTACCCAAGGCCGGACTCGAACCGGCACGGTATCACTACCGGGGGATTTTGAATCCCCTGCGTCTACCATTCCGCCACTTGGGCCACGAACAATGGATTAGCGCTCATGCGCAGGAAGGTCCAGAGGCAAAAAACAACCAGAGCATCGATTGTTTCGGCGACGGAGGTTGACGGTCAGGCAGGTGCGTGGTTTGCCTTGCAACAACAGTTATCAGGACAACAGTTCTTTATGTTACGACCACTTTATGACTGGACCCTTCGTCTGGCCGAACATCCTCATGCGCTGTGGGCGCTGGCCATTGTGGCCTTTGTTGAAAGTTCTTTCTTTCCGATCCCACCCGACGTCCTGATGATTCCGATGATCATCGCGAGACCATCGCGCGCCTGGCTGATCGCCACCGTTGCCTTGGTGGCATCTGTGCTGGGCGGAATGCTGGGTTACGCCATCGGGGCATTCTTCTACGAGAGCCTCGGGCAGCCAATTCTCGAAGCCATGGGCAAGGCCCACGCGATGGAAGAATTTAACACCCGCTTCAACGATTTCGGTTTCTGGGCCGTGCTCGCAGCCGGGGTAACTCCGTTCCCCTATAAGGTCATCACAATCATGTCCGGTTGGACCGGGATGCCGCTGGGGACTTTCATTGCCACTTCGATTCTGGCACGCGCATTGCGGTTCTTCCTTGTTGCCGGACTGCTGTGGAAATTTGGTGAGCCAATCCGCGATTTCATCGAAAAGCGGTTGGGTCTGATGTTCACCTTGTTCATCGTGCTGCTGTTTGGTGGCTTCCTTATTGTGAAATACCTATGACCAAGAAAACGCTCATACTTATTGCAACCACAGGTTCGGCCGCCCTATTGCTAGGTGCTTGGGGATTTCAATACATCGGCGGGTTGGCGCCGTGCAAAATGTGCATCTGGCAACGCTATCCGCACGGCGCGGCGATCGTTCTGGGTGTGCTTGCTTTCGCCTTTCCGGGCATTCGACCATTGCCCCTGTTGGGAGCCCTTGCGGCAGCCACAACCGCAGGGGTTGGATTCTATCATGCGGGTGTCGAACAAGGCTGGTGGGAAGGCCCATCAACATGCACTTCTGGTGATATTGGAGGCCTCAGCGCCGAAGAGCTGATGAACCAGATCATGTCCGCCCCATTAGCGCGCTGTGATGAAATTCCATGGGAAATGTTCGGGATATCAATGGCCGGATGGAATGGATTGATCTCGGCGGGTCTGGTCCTGGTCTGGATCGCAGCTTGGCGCGTGCGTTAGGTGTTATTGCTGATCCAATTCGGCATCCCAGTATAGAAAATCAATCCAGCTATCATGCAGATGGTTAGGTGGAAACTTACGGCCAATATTTCTAAGAGCTTCAGCGCCCGGCTGACGCGGCGGTTTGCTCAGAGACATTCTGGCCTGCCGAAGCGACTTTGACCCCTTACGCAGATTGCATGGGCTGCAGGCTGCCACGACGTTCTGCCAACTGGTCACACCTCCGGCAGCGCGCGGGACGACGTGATCGAAGGTCAGTTCTCCGCGGCTTCCGCAGTACTGGCATTTGAATTCGTCCCTCAAAAATAAATTAAAGCGCGTGAAGGCCACGCGCTTTCTGGGTTTTACATAATCTTTCAGGACAACAACCGAAGGTATTCGAATTTCGGTGCTCGGGCTTCGGACGACCTCGTCGTACTCGGCCACAATATCCACCCTGTCCAACCAGGCCGCCTTGATCGCCTCTTGCCAGGGCCACAGGGATAACGGGTAATACGACAGCGGGCGATAATCGGCGTTCAGAACCAATGCCGGATGATGCTTTAGCGCACCGGGTTCCCTGACAAATTCGGTCCTGAAGTCTCCGTCCATAACAGAATCGCTCCTCGCTCTGTACTGCCCGTTTGTGACATCAGAGCGGGGAACACCCGCCCCGGCCTTAACTTAACTATATATCGTGTTAAAACTCTGACAAGTCCCGATTTTACACAACATCTCGAGTAATGCTTAGGCTGATTCCGTAACAGTTAGGTAACATTTATCCACAGGTTGCGCTGCCGTGGTCTGGGCGGTATGGCGGGGGCATGTCTTGGTTTATCCGCTTTAACAAACCTTATGATGTGTTGCCGCAGTTCACAGACCGCGCCAATGTGGATTCACCTCGCAACACGCTGTCGGATTTCATCGATCTGCCCGGCGTCTATCCTGCCGGGCGTTTGGATCGGGACAGCGAGGGTTTGATGCTGCTGACCGACAATGGGAAGTTGCAAGCACAGATATCCGATCCCAAGCACAAGATGGCCAAGACCTACTGGGTTCAGGTCGAGGGTATCCCGGATGGGACCGTGCTGAAGGCACTGCGCGATGGGGTTGAGCTAAAGGACGGGCTGACACGCCCTGCCAAGGCCCGTCTGATTGACGAGCCCGAAGGCTTATGGCCGCGAAACCCGCCAATACGCGCCCGCCAGACCGTACCGGACAGTTGGGTCGAACTGACCATACGCGAGGGTCGCAATCGTCAGGTTCGCCGGATGACCGCAGCAGTCGGGCATCCAACCCTGCGCCTGATCCGTGCACGGATCGGCGACTGGTTTTTGGACGGCCTTGACCCCGGTCAGTGGGATAGCCTGCCGATGCCTTCAATAAGTGCAGCGCCAGCACGCAAACGCGACCGACGTCCGCGTCGATGACAAAAACTGCGTGATGTGATATACTTACGGCATGAAAGTCACACCAGACATTCCTGCCCCGTCGGCGATCCTTGAAGCCGCACTTTATGTCGACGATCTAGACGCGGCCGAGGATTTCTACGGTCAAATACTGGGCCTCGAAAAGATTCAGCGCGCAAACAACCGCCATGTCTTCTATCGGATCGGCGGGTCAGTCCTGTTGTTGTTCATTGCCGACGAGACCGAGAAACCGCCGAGCAACCCGGAACTTCCGGTCCCACCACATGGCGCTCGCGGCCCCGGTCACGTATGTCTTGTCCTCACCCGCGACGAGATCGCAGTGATGCGCAAGCACCTGTTGGACTGGAACATCCCTATCGACGCCGAATTTGACTGGCCCAATGGGGCCTTGTCGCTGTATGTGCGAGACCCGGCGGGCAATTCGGTCGAGTTCTCAGAAGGTTGGTTGTGGGACTGACCGGCTAGCGCAGCGGCTGCTTTTCGCCTCCGATCACGCGGTAGATCTCGCTTGAGGTCACGCCGACCTCACCCAATTCAGCCTGAAACGCGGCCATATGCGGGGTCGCAAAGTGGGCTTCCAGCGCAGTCTGATCCTGCCACTCTTCATAAACCCGAAACCGGCTCGCATGGCCCAGAACTTGGCTGAACTCATAGATCATGCATCCTGGCTCTTTCAGGGTTTCCGCGACCATTTTCTGCGCAGCAACCGAGGCTTTTTCGACGCCTGCTTCGGCAACTTCCACAATACCTGTCACGATCAGCATCAAATGCTCCTTTAGTAGACGCCCAGAGATCAGAGGCTGAGCTTATCCCGCATGAAGGCCAGTGCAACACTCAAGCCATCCGGAGCGATCCCGTGGCCGGTGCCTTTCATCACATGGGCGTAGACCTCCTTGAAACCAGCGGCCTGCAACGCCTCAGCCGCCTCAGGCAGCGATTGCGGCGGCACCACATCATCGGCATCGCCATGCACCAGCAGCACCGGCATCCGACTGACGGTTTCGTCCGGCAACAAGTCAGGTTCCAACAACCGACCCGAGAACGCGACAATTCCGGCCACAGGATCTTCACGGCGCGGGGCGACATACAGGCTCATCATCGTACCCTGGCTGAAACCGAATAGCACAACCTGTTCGGGCAGGACATCCTCGTCAACCATCAGCGCGTCGAGGAACGCGTTGAAATCCTCGACGGCCATTTCCATACCACGGCGGGCCTCTTCTTCGGACGAGCCATCAATCCACGGAATCGGAAACCATTGAAACCCATTGGGCATACCTGGGATCTGTTCCGGCGCGTCGGGTGACACGAAAAGCGTATCCGGCAAATGTTCCCCCAGCGGATCGGCCAGCCCCAAAAGGTCAGCCCCATTGGCGCCATAACCATGAACGAACACAACGACCGAGCGTGTATCCCCCGAAACCGGCTCTTTTCGGAGCGCATTCAAAACTCGTGTCATCTGATCCCTTCTCTGTCTTTTGCGACCCGGTAATAGGCCCACAGCACCCGGGCCGCAACCGATCGCCAGGGCGACCATGCTTCAGCCATCTGGCGTAACTCTTTGTCTTTTGGTCGTTCTGGCAGGTCGTAAAGAATTCGAGCCGCTTCCTGCAACGCCAGATCACCCGGCGCAATCACGTCAGCGCGACCAAGCGAAAACATGGCATAAATCTCGGCGGTCCAGACACCGATTCCCGGTACCTCGGTCAGAATTGCGACCACCTCGTCATCCGGGGCATCACGAAGTGCTTTGTAGTCGATCCGCGCTTCGGCCAAGGCTCGGGCATAACGGATTTTCTGACGGCTGAGACCCACCGCCCGCAGATCATCATCCGTGGCCCAAATGATCTTGCGCGGGCCGGTCAGTTTTGCGTCCTGCAACCGCTTCCAGATCGCGTTTGCCGAGGCCACGCTGACCTGTTGGCTGACAATGGCGCTGAGCAGTTGGGCAAACCCGTCAGGCTTGCGCCTGAGCGGCAGAGGGCCGGTTTGCTCCATCGCATAGGCCATACGGGGGCAGGTCCCTGCCAGCCATTCGGCCCCTTCACTCACGCAGTCCGGGGTTTCGATGATGCGTCCGACGGACATGCGCTCTCCGATAAGTGATCCTCGTCCGCACGTTAGGCGGATGTGCCGCATATGCAAGCCGCTTGTGCCTAGTCTCAATCGTAGATAACCATTCGCCCATGACAATGATCACTGCCACCCCCGACGACAGTCAGGCCAAACGAAACGTCGCCGTTCTGGTGGCGGCCCAGGCGATCTTGGGTGCGCAGATGCCGATCATGTTCATTGTCGGCGGATTGGCCGGGCAATCGTTGGCCAGCAACGCCTGCCTCGCGACGCTACCGATTTCACTGATCGTTCTGGGTTCGATGCTGGCGGCCACGCCGATCTCGGCCATCATGCAACGCTGGGGACGCCGCGCAGGGTTCCTTGTAGGCTCCACAGCGGGTGCTACCGGTGGCATTATTGGGGCTTACGGCCTCTATCTCGGCTCATTCCCTGTGTTCCTTGTTGGCAGCTTCCTGACCGGCATCTATATGAGCGCACATGGCTTCTATCGCTTTGCGGCAGCCGACACCGCTTCTGATGCGTTCCGGCCCAAGGCAATTTCTTACGTCATGGCCGGGGGGCTCGCGGCGGCCATCATTGGCCCACAGATCGTAAAACTGACCTCGCAAGCCTATGTGATCCCGTTTCTGGGCACTTATTTGGCTGTGATTGCAATCAACGTACTGGGTTCTGCCCTTTTCTTCTTTCTTGATATTCCCACTCCACCCAAGCCCACCGAGGATGAACCCAAGGGCCGCACGCGGCTGGAGCTGCTGAAAACCCCGCGCATCGCTGTGGCGATCATCTGCGCGATGGTCTCCTACGCGTTGATGAACCTTGTGATGACATCGACACCTTTGGCCGTTGTCGGATGCGGATATACTGAAGGCGATGCGGCAGATATCGTAACCAGCCACGTACTGGCGATGTATATCCCCAGCTTTTTCACCGGCCACCTAATTACAAGATTTGGCGTTGAAAAGATCGTGGCCCTCGGTCTGGCCATCCTCGGCGGCGCGGGCCTTGTTGCCCTGCAGGGTGTAGATCTGGGTAACTTTTTCGTCGCCCTCATCCTGCTGGGCATCGGCTGGAACTTTGGTTTCATCGGCGCCACCAGCATGCTCGCCGACTCGCACGAAGTGCACGAGCGCGGGCGGATGCAGGGCCTGAACGACCTTATGGTCTTTGGCGGCGTCACCTTTGCGTCGTTGGCGTCGGGTGGGCTGATGAATTGCTCGGGCGGCTCAGCGGTCGAGGGCTGGACAGCCGTGAATTTAGCAATGATCCCGCTGCTGACACTGGCAGGAGGCGCGCTGTTGTGGCTGGTGCTAAGGCCGTCAGACCCTCAAACGGCCTGACTTACCAGCGCCCTGTCGCGGCTGTCTTCATCAAGGAGAACCGACGGCGAATTTCGCCTTGCGCTAAGGCACCCGCAGCCACACGTTCTGGCCGTTCCAAGGCCGCCTGCAGCACCCATTCTGTCTGCCACCCTGCAAAGAGTGCAGGCCGTGCTGCCGCCGATATTTCGCCACGTGCAGATCGCGCACGCGCCAGCCGGTCCAACGCTTTCTGCGCCAAAGCCCGAACACCATCCTGTGTGCCGTCTAACAATGGGATACGACCTCGCGACTCGAGCTCGGGAATAGCACGCATCCAATTCGCAATCCCGGCCGCATAACCAAAATTTCGAAGAACAGTCTCATCCGACGCACCCAAAACCTGCGCCGACACCACCATCAACGATCCGGCGCTGTGGTCGATATAGGAGTCAAAATGCTCCTCATCCTCAAACGGATCGCGGTATATATCCCAACGCCTTACGGCGACATATTCATCCAATTGCGCCGCCAGATGCGGTGAGAGAATACGCGACAACGGCGTGACAACTTCGTGCCGACGAACGGATGGACCTTCGGCAACTTCCTGCAAGGCATCGCGCCACCATTGCAGCCGCATCTCAGCGATCATGCTCTCCTGTGTCACCCACGGGGCGCGGGCCACTTCGACGTTCAGCGCATAGATCGGGAACAGGACAGCCCGTGCCTCGACCGGTGCGGCCATGGCCGCCATAAAGCGATCAGGATCGGCCCGATGCACCAGTTCTGCACAAGCCTTGATGTCGTCGTCGAACTCCACCTTATTCGGCTGCCGCGGACTGCGGGGCGCAATCGTTCACCAGTTTCCACTGGATCGCGTCCAATAGCGCCTCGAACGAGGCATCGATTATGTTCGCGCTGACACCGACAGTGGACCAGCGCCGTCCCTGTCCGTCTTCGCTATCGATGATCACGCGGGTCACCGCCTCGGTCCCACCTTGAGTGATGCGCACCTTGAAGTCGACCAGCCGCATATCCGAAAGTATCTGCGAATAATGCCCCAAATCCTTGGCCAGAGCTTTGGCGAGCGCGTTCACCGGGCCGCGATCACTGCCGCTTTCATCCAGCGACTCACTGACCGATAGCTTCTTCTCGCCATCCACTTTCACAACAACAACCGCCTCTGACAGGCTGACCATCTTGTTGTATTTATTCTTGCGGCGCTCAACGGTCACCTTGTAGCGCTTGACCTCAAAGAACTCGGGCAACTGCCCCAGCTCATCCCGCGCCAACAGCTCGAAACTGGCCTGCGCGGTGTCATAGGAATAGCCCTCGGCCTCGCGCAGTTTGATTCGCTCAAGGATGTGTCCCAATGCCGGATCACCCGCTTCAACGGCCAATCCCGCATCGGTCAGACGTTTGCGCAGATTCGATTGCCCAGCCTGGTTCGACATCGGAATGATGCGCGCATTGCCGACGCTTGCAGGATCGATATGCTCATAGGTCGTCGGATCCTTGAGGATCGCGCTGGCATGCAGCCCGGCCTTATGTGCGAACGCCGACGCGCCGACATAGGCGCTCTGCTTGCTGGGCACGCGGTTCAGGATGTCATCCAACATGCGGCTGATCCGGGTCAGCCCAGCCAAAGCCTCGGGCTTCACGTTAACCTCATAGCGTGAAGCATAGGGTTCTTTCATCATCAGTGTCGGAATCAAAGCGGTCAGGTTGGCGTTGCCGCAACGCTCTCCCAACCCGTTCAGAGTGCCCTGAATCTGCCGCGCACCCGCGTCGACGGCAGCCAGAGAACAGGCCACTGCGTTTTCGGTATCATTGTGGGTGTGAATGCCCAATCGGTCCCCCGGCAGACCGGCCGCAATCACCTCAGACACGATCCGCCCGACCTCGGCGGGCAACGCGCCGCCATTGGTATCGCACAAGACGACCCACCGTGCACCGGCGTCAAGCGCTGCACGACAGACCTCAACCGCATATTCCGGGTTGTCCTTATAGCCATCAAAGAAATGTTCGGCATCGAACAAGGCCTCACGCCCCTGCGCCACGATATGCGCGACCGAAGCCCTTACGTTCTCAGTGTTTTCCTCCAACGAGATGCCTAGCGCATGAGTCACATGGTAATCATGTGACTTTCCCACCAGACAAACGGCTGGCGTTCCGGCATTCATGACGGCCGCCAAAACGTCATCATTCTCTGCCGACCGACCAGAGCGTTTGGTCATCCCAAACGCGGTCATACGGGCCGAGGTCTTGGGAACACTCTCAAAAAACGCACTGTCGGTCGGGTTCGCCCCAGGCCAACCCCCTTCGATATAGTCGAGACCAAGCCCATCCAATGCCTGCGCGATCTGAACCTTCTCGGCAGTCGAGAACTGTACGCCCTGCGTCTGCTGCCCGTCGCGCAAGGTGGTGTCGTAGAGATAAAGGCGTTCCTTGGTCATTCGACCCCCTCCAGCTTGGTGGCATCGAACCCGGCGCCGGGTACCAACTCCACACCATCCTTGCTCATCCGAACCTCAAGCCCTGCAGCGATATATGCTGCCTTAAGACGATCAACCTCAGAGAAATCCTTGCTCTGCATCGCAAACGCCCTCGCATGGGCAAGTTTTTCGGCGTGGGAAGATAGGTCGATCGAAGCACATTCTGCCCAAGAACCCATCTCGTCGACCAACAGCCCGACCACCTGAGCACTTGCCAACAGTAATGCGGCCTCTCCCTCGGCCGCGAGCCGATGAAGTTCCGCAATGGCACCTGCCGTGTTCAAATCATCCGCAAGCGCATCGATGACTGCAGGTGTCGCGGTGGTTGCGGGCTCGATGCCCGCCGTCAGCGCCCGCCACTTGCGTAACGTCGCCTCGGCCTCACGCGCCTTCTTCTCGGTCCAGTCCATTGGCTTACGATAATGTGTCTGAAGGAATACAAACCGGATCACTTCACCAGGCACACCTTGCTCCAACAGATCATGCACGGTGAAGAAATTGCCCAGCGACTTGGACATCTTCTTGCCCTCGACCTGCAGCATCTCATTATGCATCCAAACGCGGGCGAATTCACCATGCGGATGGGCGCATTTGCTCTGAGCAATCTCATTTTCATGATGCGGGAACATCAGATCGTTGCCGCCGCCATGAATATCAAAGCTCTCGCCCAACAGCTCATAGCTCATAGCCGAGCATTCAATATGCCAACCCGGACGCCCGCGTCCCCAAGGACTGTCCCAGCCAGGCAACTCATCGGTCGAAGGCTTCCACAGCACGAAATCCATCGGGTTTTTCTTGTAAGGCGCGACTTCAACCCGCGCACCGGCAATCATGTCATCGACCGAGCGGCCAGACAGCCTACCATAGTCTTCTTTCCAACTGTCCACCGCAAACAGGACATGACTCTCGGCAGCATAGGCATGCCCTTTGGCAATCAGGTCCTCAATCATTGCGACCATCTGCGCGATATATTCCGTGGCGCGCGGCATTGCATTCGGCTCCATCGCCCCAAGCGCGCCCATATCATGCAAGTACCAGCCTATGGTCTCGTCCGAGCGCTCCTGAACCAACTGCTCCAGCGTACCTTCTGCTCCGGCCTGTTTGCGCGCCAAAGCAGTGGCGTTGATCTTGTCGTCCACATCGGTGAAATTGCGCACATAGGTCACGTGATCCGCACCATAAGCGTGCCGCAGCAAACGATAGAGCACGTCGAACACCACCACGGGCCGCGCATTCCCAAGATGGGCGCGGTCATAAACCGTCGGACCACAGACATACATCCGCACATTGCTTGGATCGATCGGCACGAAATCCTCTTTCGTCCGTGTCCTTGTGTTGTGCAGTTTGATCGTCGTCATCGGGTCGTGCTCCTGAAACAGCATGTTCGTCACGCGTTGGCGCGGGCTTAGCAACTTGTCTCAGGGATGAAAACGAAAGAAACCGGCCCGCTTGTTAAATCAGCAGGTAATGCAGCAAATAATGATGCAGGTTTTCTGGTTCATGCGCCGTGGGTAGCACGAGTTCTACGCTGAGCCAAGTCTTGAGTTTTACCAACCGTATCGGCACACTGCCTCTCATGAGCCGTGAATACGTCAATTCCATTTGCGCTGAACTGCCCGGGGCCGAGCTTTCCGATCCTTGGGGCGGAGGTCACGACGCCTGGAAAGTGGGCGGCAAGATGTTCGCCTGCGTCGGCTCAGTCGGGGATGGGGTGTCAGTCAAGACACCTGACATTAAGACAGCCCAAATGCTGATCGATGCTGGAGTTGGGATCAAGTCCCCATACTTCCATCGCAGTTGGGTTCGTCTGCCCTGGTCAACAGAATCTGAAGAAATGCGCCACCGCCTTGAATCATCCTACGATATCATACGCACGTCGCTCCCCAAGAAAGTTCAAGCAACCTTAACCAATCGTATCTGATTGGTGGTTTTGAAGAGCGCGAAGTGGTTTATTCAACCTACCCAAAGCGTTTGTTAAAAGCGGAATGTAGTGCGCAGGTTGAAGACGTTTGCGTCAAGCTTCCCACCTGACTGAGGAACATTCTCAAAATCCTGTCTCAACGCCTCGCCGCTGATCACGAAGCGATCACCCAGAGGATAAGCCACACCGATGCCGTATACTGCTGCCGTGTCGCTATCGCCCGATGTGCTAGCCCGCGCTGCGCCGACGACGACGTATCCCAGTGCAGAGCCGAAATCGTAGCCCCCACGTAATTTCAAACGCGACATGCTGTCTAAACTGCCTTCCGACTGGCCAAGATCAAGGTTGAGCCAGTTGTATTCGAGTTCACCACCCAACACGAAATTTCCGAAATCGTAGTCGTATCCGATCACAGGGCCAAAACCGACATCGCTTCCGCCAACATTGCCTGATCCGTCAACATCCGCATAGCCGAAACTGAAACCTGCATATGCTCCGGTCCAATCTTCCGACAATACCGGCCCGACACCTGCGAACAGCGCGATGACGAGTGCGGCAATCGTTGACTTCATCAAGCCCTCCAATAAACCAGAAGCGGTCCATAAAAGAATGTGGCGATATCCAACAGAAGGACAATCCGCACCGAACTTCTAATTCAAACCAACAGTTGTCTCAAAATTAACTAGGGATAGGTTAACAGATTTTTAGCGTAACGGAAAAAAAACATTTCTGTGTATTAATTTAACCTGTTCCCATCGCCGGTGAAATTTTTGCATGGAAATTCATTTGCAGGTCGCAAACAGAACAGATTGTGACGCTGAGCGTTGAAACTATGAGCTCAGTTAGATTGGAACACAATGCACAACGAAGTTTGGAAAATACGTCTGGTCAGCCGCACCATCGGAGCGGATCGCGGACGTGCGGCACGAGGGCGACCAGCAGCGGTCTGAGTTCACTCAACCCAATACGCATTTCTTCGACCGGATTCCAAAATGAACGAACAAACCCGAAACTCATCCCGTAGCGGTGGCCGCGCTGCACGCCGTGCAGCCCGCGCCTCGGCACTGCCAGAGCATTTGCGCCCTATTCGACCCGGCATGGAGGGTGGAACGCTGAAGGTACTGACTCAGCACCAGATTGAGCGTATCCATGAGGCCGCATTGACCGCGCTGGAAACTATCGGACTTGCCGATGCGCCACAAAGCGGGATCGATTATCTGGTGGCCGCCGGTTGTTCCCTAGGCGACGATGGCCGCATCCGCTTCCCGCGTGCATTGGTCGAAGACACTATCGCCAAAGCAAATCATTCAGTCATGCTGTACAGCCGGGATGGAAAGTCCGATCTGGAGCTGTCGGGAAACCGGGTTCACTATGGAACGGCCGGGGCGGCGGTCAGCATGGTCGATGTGCACGGGCAGGAATATCGTGATTCGACCCTTCAGGATCTCCACGATGCATCCCGCATCTGTGAACAGCTTGAAAACATTCACTTTGTTCAACGTCCTATGGTGTGTCGCGATATTGCGGACAACCTCGAGATGGACCTGAACACGGTCTACGCCACCACTTCCGGTACGTTCAAACACATCGGCACGTCTTTCACTGAACCCAGCCATGTCGCGCCCGCGATCGAAATGCTGCACATGATTGCAGGCGGAGAGGACAAGTGGCGCGAACGGCCTTTCATGTCCAACTCCAACTGTTTTGTTGTTCCACCGATGAAATTCGCCACCGAAAGCTGCGAGGTGATGGAGGAATGCATCAAGGCTGGCATGCCGGTTCTGCTGCTGTCCGCCGGCATGGCCGGAGCCACAGCGCCCTCGACAGTTGCCGGGGCGATAGCGCAAGCCACGGCTGAATGTCTGGCCGGTTTGGTTTATGTAAACGCCGTAAAGCCCGGTGCGCCTGCGATTTTTGGCACCTGGCCCTTTGGGTTGGATCTGCGCACCGGTGCAATGTCTATCGGCTCTGGGGAACAAGCCCTGCTAACCGCTGGTTGTGCCCAGATGCACCATTTCTATGACCTGCCTGGCGGAGCCGCCGCGGGAGCATCGGACGCGAAACTGCCTGATATGCAGGCCGGTTGGGAACAGATGTGCTCGAACGTCATGGCCGGACTTTCGGGCCTGAATATGGTTTATGAGGCCGCAGGCATGCACGCCTCACTGCTGGGCTTCTGCCATGAGAGCTTAATTCTAAGCGACGATCTGATCGGACAAGCGCAGCGCTGCGTACGAGGAATTGAAGTGTCGGATGAAACTCTGGCGCTGGATCAGATGGCCGAGGTCTGCATGGGCGGCCCCGGTCACTATCTAGGGACAGATGCGACACTGGGCCGTATGCAGGCGGACTATGTCTATCCAACCTTTGGCGACCGTTCGTCTCCAAAAGAATGGGTTGAACTTGGAAAACCTGATCTGATCGAGAAAGCGGTGAAACGGAAAGATGAGATTCTGGCGGTGCCATCGCCGGCCAGATTTGATCCTCTGCTGGATGCCGAACTCCGCGACAGGTTTAACATTCACTTGCCTGCGTAACCTACTGAAATATAAGCGGCCCGAATAAATCGGGCCGCCATTTTTCTAAGTGGATCAACCGTTGGAGGGCGGCAACAGTCCTGCCTGTTGGGCGATTGTGATCTCATCCTGATCAAGCGCGCCGTCGCCGTTTGCGTCCATCTGCGCGAAACCCTCGGCGTCAACTTCTGGCACAACGGCCTGAACCTCGTCGATTGTCAGCACGCCATCGCCGTTGGTGTCAGCCGCGTTCTGGGCCAACGCCAATGTCGGCAGTCCAAGGGCCAGCGCCGAGATTACGGCCAATTTCTGCGGTTTCATATTTGCCTCCTGAGTGAGTTTTCTTAAGTGTTTGTGTCCGGACGAGCGCCAAAAGAAAGCCACCCAAAGGACAAGTCACCCGCTCAGATTGATTTTGCTCCATTCGAGCCAATCTCTGCGTGTTTGTCCGAGTCGCATCTGCGGAGGTTTGCCGGGCAAAATGGCCCACACAGGTTTCGGCAACTCTTGCCCGACCCGGGCAAGATAATCTGGCAATCCCCTGCTCAAAAACCGACTCGCACTTGAAAAAAGAAAGGGGGCCGAAGCCCCCTGTCAGTTTCGCCTTCCAGGCTCATTTCGTTGACCGCCCGGTGTTTTTTTGCCTGCGGCCTGGACTGCGCATGGGACGAGCGCACCCGCCCCGTGAGAGAGTGGGAGGGAGCAAATATTCCGCCCCACCCTGTTCCCGGCCAACACGGGCATGTCGGCCGAGTGGACCAAGGCATCGATGGTAAGTCTCAGCGCCTTGCTCCGTATTCGTCGGGGTCGGTACCTGTGGCAGCTATCCGACCCCTGCACCCCGGGTTGCCGAGGCGCTAAAACCATCCCAACTAAGCGTTGGGAGTGTCTCGCCCATCAGGTTCCTTGGCGACACCTTTGTAGGGTTTGCCATCGTCCTTCACGGGCATAAATTGGCCAGTACGTTCGTCACGCTTTTGCCAATTTCCATCGTCTCGCTGAAACTGAGTGCGTCCAGTCACAGCGCCTCGGCGATATCCGTCTCCGGTATTTTTTGCCATTTCGCAGGCTCCTTATTCACAGGCGGTCGCGATTTCTTGTTGGTAAGTCTCGGGACAACTCTGTATTTCCAAGCACGCTATTGATCACCAAATACCGATCTGTCTTCCTTTCATCTGTCGACCCTACTTGGGCCGGATTTGGTTTATCTCGCAGCGCGCTAACCGTTTGCGAGATCAGCCGGGGATCGGTGTTGCAGCACTGATCCCCAACTTTCAATTTCTCAGCTACACCCGCTTGTCGCGCCGCAGGTGTTGCACTTCATGCAGGTACCGTTGCGCACCAGCGTGTAGTTTCCACATTCACCGCAAGGATCACCCTCGTATCCTTGCATCTTGGCCTTGGTGCGAGCGTCCATTCCGGTCGCAACCGCCGTCTCAGCAGGTGCTTCGAATGTCGCTGCGGTTTCGGCCCTACCGGTCACGTCGGCTTGACCGCCGTTGAAGACCATCAGATCCTGTGGCAGACGCTTACGCAGATAGCCAGTCGAGCTGATTTGTTTCAACACTTCCAATGACTTGGTCGCCGCAGTTTCACTGATTTCTGAAACATTCGAAAGACCGTCTTCTTCGCCCCTACCCAAATCATCGAAGGTTGCGCCTTCGGGTTTCACATGTGCCAGATCGGTGCGGTCCAGATAGGACACGGCCAGTTCGCGGAATATGTAATCCAGGATCGACGTCGCGTTCTTGATCGAGTCGTTGCCCTGAACCATTCCCGCCGGTTCGAACTTGGTGAAGGTGAAGGCGTCGACAAACTCCTCCAGCGGCACGCCGTATTGCAGACCGACTGACACGGCGATGGCAAAGTTGTTCATCATCGCTCGGAAGCCAGCACCTTCCTTGTGCATGTCGATGAAAATCTCACCCAGCTTGCCGTCTTCGAACTCACCGGTGCGCAGATAGACCTTGTGGCCGCCAACGATCGCCTTTTGGGTATAACCTTTGCGGCGATGCGGCAGTTTCTCGCGATGGCTGCGGATCATTTCCTTGACCACGACCTTCTCGATTACCTTCTCGGCCAGAACGACGGCTTTTTCCTGCGTCGAACCGCTTTCCAGCACTTCTGCTGCTTCGTCGTCGTCCTCAACCAGTGCCGCGGCCAGAGGCTGAGACAGTTTCGAGCCGTCACGATAGAGTGCGTTCGCCTTCACACCCAACGACCAGCTGAGTTCATAAGCCTTCTGGCAATCCTCGATGGTCGCGTCATTCGGCATGTTGATCGTTTTCGAGATCGCGCCCGAGATGAAGCTCTGCGCTGCCGCCATCATGGTGATGTGGCTATCAACCCCAAGGAAACGCTTGCCTTTCTTACCGCACGGGTTGGCGCAGTCGAAGATCGAATAGTGCTCTTCCTTCAGATGCGGCGCGCCTTCCAGCGTCATGGTTCCGCACACATGGTCGTTGGCCGCGTCGATATCTGCCTTGGTAAAGCCCAGATGACGCAGCAGGTCGAAGGTCGGGTCATTCAGCTTGGTCGCCGGGATGCCCAGAACGCCGGTGCAGAAATCCTCGCCCAAGGTCCACTGGTTGAACACGAACCGGATATCAAAGGCGCTTTCCAGTGCAGCATCCACTTTCGCCAACTCGTTGGGCCCAAAACCATGGCCGGTCAGCGAGGTATGGTTGATCCCCGGCGCATTGCCGATGGTGCCGTGACCGACTGCGTAACCCACGATCTCTTCGATCTGAGCCGAGGAATAGCCCAGCTTTTCCAGCGCCGAAGGCACCGAGCGGTTGATGATCTTGAAGTAGCCACCACCGGCCAGCTTCTTGAACTTGACCAGCGCAAAATCGGGCTCGATTCCAGTCGTGTCGCAATCCATCACCAGACCGATTGTGCCGGTGGGAGCGATCACGGTGGCCTGCGCGTTGCGGTAGCCGTTCTTCTCACCAAGGCTCAACGCCTCATCCCAGGCCGACATGGCCAGATCGACCAGACGCTTGTCCGGGCAGTTGCCATGGTCCAGAGGCACTGGCTTCACCGCCAGCTTCTCATACCCCTCGGTCACGCCCTGCGACGCGCGGCGGTGATTGCGAATGACGCGCAGCATGTGGTCTGCGTTACGCTCATACCCTTTGAACGGTCCCAGCTCACCAGCGATCTCGGCCGAGGTCGCATAAGCCACACCGGTCATGATCGCAGTCAGCGCGCCACAGATCGCCCGACCCTCATCCGAGTCATAGCTGTAGCCCATGTTCATCAGCAGGCCGCCGATATTGGCATAACCCAGACCCAGAGTGCGGAAGTCATAGGACAGCTGCGCGATTTCCTTCGACGGGAATTGCGCCATCGTCACCGAGATTTCCAGCGTCAGGGTCCACAGCCGCGAGGCGTGCATGTAATCCGCCGCCTGGAACTCACCATCCTTAAGGAAGGTCAGCAAGTTCATCGACGCCAAGTTGCAAGCCGTGTCATCGAGGAACATGTACTCCGAGCACGGATTCGATCCGCGAATCTCACCATCTTTTGGGCATGTGTGCCATTCGTTCACTGTGTCGTGAAACTGAATGCCTGGATCGGCACAGGCCCAAGCGGCGTGGCCGACCTTCTCCCACAGATCGCGCGCTTTGACGGTGCGGGCAACCTTGCCGTCGGTACGGTTGATCAGTTCCCAATCGGCGTCTTTCTCAACGGCAGTCAGAAACGCGTTGGTCACGCGGATCGAGTTGTTCGAGTTCTGGCCAGAAACCGAACTATAGGCTTCCGAATCCCAGTCCGTGTCATAGGTCGGGAATTCGATGCTGTCGTGGCCCTGCTTGGCGTAATCCAGCACGCGCTTGATATAAGTCTCGGGGATCGCAACCTTTTTCGCCTCGCGAACCGCTTTCTTCAGGCTGTCATTCTTATTGGGATCATACGCATCATCCTGCGCGCCGTCCCAGTTGCGGATGGCCTCGAAAATGCCATTCAGCATCTTCTCGTGCATCTTTGATCCGGCAACGATCGAGGCCACCTTCTGCTCTTCGATCACCTTCCATTCGATGAATTGCTCGATGTCCGGGTGATCTGCATCGACGATCACCATCTTTGCTGCCCGACGGGTTGTCCCGCCTGATTTGATCGCGCCAGCGGCGCGGTCGCCGATCTTGAGAAAGCCCATCAGGCCCGAGGATTTACCGCCACCCGACAACGCCTCGCCTTCTGCGCGCAGATGGCTGAAGTTGGTCCCGGTACCAGAGCCGTATTTGAACAGGCGCGCCTCACGCACCCACAGATCCATAATGCCACCTTCGTTCACCAGATCATCGTCCACTGACTGGATAAAGCACGCGTGCGGTTGCGGATGCTCATAGGCGGATTTCGATTTAGTCAGCTTGCCGGTTTTGTAATCGACATAATGGTGCCCCTGCGCGGGGCCATCGATACCATAGGCCCAGTGCAGACCCGTGTTGAACCATTGCGGCGAGTTCGGTGCAGCACGCTGGGTCGCCAGCATATAGCGCATCTCGTCGAAATAGGCGCGCGCGTCTTCCTCGGTCGAGAAATAGCCGCCCTTCCAACCCCAATAGGCCCAAGCACCTGCAAGGCGATCGAACACCTGTTTCGAAGACGTCTCACCATCAAATTCAGCGCCATCTGCGGGGACCGAACGCCACAGGAATTCAGGAACGTCCTTTTCCTTAACCTTCTTCAGCTTGGACGGAACACCTGCCTTGCGGAAGTACTTTTGCGCGATAACGTCGCTGGCGACCTGGCTCCACTTTGCGGGAACCTCGATTTCGTCCAGACGAAAAACGATAGTACCGTCGGGATTGCGAATCTCGGATGTTGCGGACACAAAATCCAGATCGGCATATGCATCCTGTCCAGGTTTGGTGAATTTTCTTTCAATTTTCATGTCCGCTGCCCCAGCTACGATCTGTCCAAATTTTAGTACCCGGCACAAAATCTTGATGTCGCGGTGTGCCGCCCGCCCTGCCGTAATATTGAGACGCAAGGGACCAAGCGCTGCCGATAACAGCGCAGAACCGTAAATACGGTTTCACGTCATACTGGTTTGCATTCCGTCCCTCGTCCGATGCCTTTTCTGGTTATTGCTACCAGATTTAGTGGCTCGTCTTTCGGCCCATACAATCTGACGTATATTCCCATAGATGGTCAACGGGCTTTTTCAGTCATTTTTGGAATCTTTTAGCTTGACCTGATCTGACGAACCGGCGGTTTCTTGCCGGATCGCGATTCCTCCACAGGCCTGTCCCCGGATACCAATCAATCTGCGCTCGATGCGTCAGAGTGATTTCTCTTTTTTTCCGCCACAGTTAGAGGAAATTGATCAACCTGTCCGACATTAAGGACATATTCAGAGAATCATCGTCACCGCAACGTGGCGCGTGCCATAGTTTGTAAATCACGACATTTCTGGATGGGAAATCTATTCAACATGCGTTTGATTTCGTTGTTAACTATTATGGGCTTAATCGTGTCCTGCACAGCACAGGACGTTCCGCCTGCGTCTCGTAGCGCTCAATTCGATGGGTACCCGCAGAACCTGTTCAATTCCTTCAAGACAGACTGCGCTGGCCCTGGCGATAAATTCGTCAAAACCGGGACAAGCAGTTTTGAATGTCGCGAAATACTCTCGCCCGAGGCGACAGCCTATCTGATTCTCAATTTTGATGGATATTCTCAAAATCTGCCAAAGATCGTGACGCGGCTAAGTTCAGCAAAGAATCAAGCAGGCTACCGTGTGGATGCCGAATTGTTTTTTATCATTCCCCAAAAAAGCGGAAGCACACTTAAGATTCCAATCGAAAGCGATGAATTGGACAGGGATTTTTCCAGACTCTACACCGACTATGGCGGAACGCCGGTGTAAGAGTGGAAATGGTCGGGGCGGCAGGATTCGAACCTACGACCCCCTGTACCCAAAACAGGTGCGCTACCAGACTGCGCCACGCCCCGGACCGTGCGCCTTCCTAAACGCGCCGATCTGATTTGAAAAGCCCTAACAGGGCCAAATTGCAGGACCTTGCGAAAAAACTTGGTGGCGCATCTGTGTTCCTGGTCGAATACCATAGCGCGCGGCAAGTCCCGCATTGATTTCAAGCACGGCATAAACCGAATCGCCGCCTTCGATCGGGGTCAGATCGCCAGGGATCGCGCCCTCATGCACGCGCGTGACGGTTCCTGCTTTGTCGGTAAAGATCATGTCCAAAGGGATCAGCGTGTTCTTCATCCAAAACGCCACCCGCTGCGGTGGATCAAAGATGAACAGCATGCCAGAGCGGTTGGGCATATTCTCACGAAACATCAGCCCGCGTGATCGTTCCTGAGGGGTAACGGCCAACTCGATATCAAATCGAACCTGCGCAAGTTCATTTCGCAACTCGACACGGTCAGAACGGCATTCGGCTTGCGCGCCACCACTGATCAGAAATGTCAGGGCCGCTACGAATAATGCTGTTCTCATTCTTTAAGACCTAGGCGTTCAGCGCCGCTTCCCAGGCAAGAACCTGTGCCGCCATCCGTCCGCGCTTTCCGTCAATCACACGCATGGCCAAGGCTTCTCCCGGTTGCAGATCCGCAAGACCTGAACGGCGAAGAACCTCAATGTGCAAGAACACATCTTCGCTGCTTCCGAAGACATTGGCGAAGCCGAATCCCTTGCCTTTGTCGAACCATTTGACACGCGCTGCCTCTAATGGAGCATTGCCGATCACGGTCGGATCAAGCTCCGCAAAGTCGGCCAGCATCATTGTTTCTGCCCGCACGGGAGGATCAACGCTGATCACTTCGACCGCCTGAACACCGCGATCAGTTTTGTGCGTCATAATCTCGATACCAGCACCGTCGGCGACCGAGCTCTGACCAAAATTGCGCAACACATTGACATGCAACAGTATGTCCGGACCGCCATCGTCGGACACAACAAATCCGTATCCCTTTGCGGGATCGAACCATTTAACGTG
Source organism: Ruegeria sp. G2 (assembly GCF_056533505.1). Lineage (NCBI taxonomy): Bacteria > Pseudomonadati > Pseudomonadota > Alphaproteobacteria > Rhodobacterales > Roseobacteraceae > Ruegeria > Ruegeria sp. G2. The sequence continues at coordinate 737,095 of NZ_JBQFON010000001.1, forward strand.
TCCATGGACGCGATACATGCTGTTCAAATCTTCTGGCACTGTTTTCCCGTTACGATAATAGGCAAGCCGTTAAGGGTTTGTTGTTTATGATATTCACTCGCAAATTCAAGCTGAAAAAAACTATTAATAGCAATCAGTTGCATTTCACGGTACGCGAACATCACGGATTCAACCTCTGCACTTGCCAATCGGAATCGGCGTTACGCCTCTTCCATTGAAACCTGTCATGCAACCTGAAGGCTCCATCAGCCCAGAATTCCACTTCGACAGGTGAAACCCGATACCCTCCCCAGAATTCCGGGCGCGGCGGATTGGGTCCCAACTTTGCCGTCACCTTTGCCACCTCGGCCATCAAAGATGCCCGGCTCTCCAGAGGTTGCGACTGGCGAGAGGCCCAGGCACCCAGACGGCTCTTAAGCGAGCGCGAGGCATAATACGCGTCTGCCCCAGGCCCGTCTTCTTTGCTGACTATACCACGAACTCGAATTTGACGCCGCAAAGATTTCCAGTGCATCACAAATGCCGCTTTATGGGCACTGTCCAGTTCCTGTGCCTTGGCGCTGTTATAGTTCGTATAGAAGACAAATGCGTCTTTTTCGATTTCTTTCAGCAGAACCATTCTTGCATTAGGCAAACCTTCCGAATCCACGGTTGCCAATGCAATCGCGTTCGGATCGTTTGGTTCGGTCTTTTCCGCCTCAGCCAGCCACCGACCCGCGATTTCAAACGGATCAGTCCCGGCAAAGATGCCATTGTGCTCGTTCATTTCCATCCCCTGGAAATAATTAACCCGACCCTAAGGCGAGAACCCGCTGCGGGCAAGAGCGCATGGCCTTGCCGCAGGACAATCAATGGCATAAACCAACTCAACACAATGCGACGACAGGCGGAGAACCGAAGATGTCAAATCAGTTGATGGCCGGAAAACGCGGCCTCATCATGGGACTGGCCAATGACAAATCAATCGCATGGGGGATAGCCCGCGCCTTGTCCGACGCCGGGGCCGAACTGGCCTTTTCCTATCAGGGAGACGCGCTGAAAAAACGTGTCGACCCACTGGCTGCGCAATTGGGCAGCGAAATCGTTCTGCCCTGCGATGTCAGCGACGAGGAATCGATTGATAACCTTTTCAACTCGCTTGAAGAGAAATGGGGAAGGCTTGACTTTGTTGTTCACGCCATTGGCTTTTCTGACAAGAACGAGCTTCGTGGGCGCTACGTCGACACATCGCGCGCTAACTTCAATCTGACCATGGACGTATCGGTCTACTCTTTTACAGCCGTTATGCAGCGCGCAGAGAAGATGATGGGCGAAGGCGGTAGCGCAGTCACCCTCACCTATTACGGCGCTGAACAGGTCATGCCCCATTATAATGTTATGGGTGTCGCCAAGGCTGCGCTTGAGGCATCGGTCAAGTATCTGGCTGAGGATCTGGGAAAAGACGGTATTCGCGTCAACTCGATCTCGGCGGGTCCAATCAAGACACTCGCAGCCAGCGGCATCGGCGACTTCCGCTATATCATGAAGTGGAACGAGTATAATTCTCCGCTGCGTCGCAACGTGACCATCGATGATGTCGGCAAATCGGCGCTGTACCTGCTGTCAGACCTCAGCAGCGGTGTGACCGGAGAGAATCTGCACGTGGATTCGGGCTATCACATCGTCGGCATGAAGGCCGTCGATGCGCCGGACGTTGAAAAAGGGTAATAGATCATGAGCGCCAAGGACCGCCTGCCCCACGAAAAGGGCTTCCACATTAGTTGGGATCAGATTCATCGCGACTCGCGCGCCTTGGCTTGGCGTCTTGATGGGCAAGGTCCCGATGATGGCGCTTGGCGCGCCGTCGTAGCGATCACTCGGGGCGGCATGGCCCCTGCGATGATCGTCAGCCGTGAACTGGATATCCGCACGGTCGACACTGTCAGCGTGCGGTCGTATCACCACCAGTCACAGGGTGAGGCTGAGATTCTAAAAGCCCCCAATGCTGATTTGATGGGCGATGGGACGGGTATCCTGATCATAGATGATCTGGTCGACAGTGGAAAAACGCTTGAACTCGTGCGCGAAATGTATCCCAAGGCGCATTTCGCGACTGTATATGCCAAACCCAAGGGCCGGCCGATGGTTGATACCTTTATTACCGAGGTCAGCCAAGACACCTGGATCTTCTTCCCATGGGATATGGCCTTGCAATATGTCGAACCTTACCGGGGTACCGATTGATCAAGCGTTTGCTTGAACACTAATAACACGGACTTTCCATGAATATGACCCGTACCGCCGCCACCTTTGCCCCTCCGGTGATGGAGGCGCGGCGTTGGCTGGACGGGGTCGAGTTTCCTGAAGACCGTCCGCTGATCAATGTCAGCCAGGCGGCTCCGGTCGATCCACCGCCACTGGCCTTGCGGCAAGCTATGGCCGAATTCGCAGTCGAACAGGACAGCGCACATCTCTATGGCCCAGTTCTGGGCAATGATGAATTACGGACCGAGCTGGCTGCACAGATCAGCGAACACTACGAAGCAAGAATTAAGGCTAATCAGGTCGCGATTACTTCGGGCTGCAATCAGGCTTTCTCGGCCGTGATCTCGGCGATTACGGATCAGGGTGATGAGGTCATTCTGCCAACCCCGTGGTATTTCAATCACAAAATGTGGCTGGATATGGCCGGTGTCAAAGCCATCGACTTGCCCACCGGTAACGATCTGTTGCCCGATCCCGAGATGGCGCGCGCACTGATCAGCGAGAAAACGCGGGCCATTGCATTGGTCACGCCGAACAATCCCGGTGGTGTCGAATACCCATCAGACCTGGTACGCCGCTTCTATGAACTCGCGCAGGAAACAGGGATTCGTCTGCTGGTTGATGAAACCTATCGCGATTTCGACAGCCGATCTGGTGCGCCACATGAATTGTTCCAGCAGCCTGATTGGTGCGAAACCTTTGTGCATCTCTACTCGTTCTCGAAAGCCTATCGCCTGACTGGGCACCGAGTCGGCGCAATTGCTACCGGTTCATCGCTTTTGTCGGAGATTGAGAAGTTTTTGGACACCGTTGCGATCTGCCCCGGCCAGATCGGTCAATTCGCTGCGCTTTGGGGAATGCAGAACCTGTCTCATTGGGTTGCCGGTGAGCGTGATGAGATTCTAGACCGAAGGGCTGCAATTGCCGAAGGAATGCCTCGGCTAGAGGCAAAAGGCTGGCGTCTTCTGGGGCTGGGTGCTTACTTCGCCTATCTCAAACACCCCTATCAAATCGCATCGGACGATTTGGCCCGGCAGTTGGTGCCTGAGGCGGGCATTCTGCTGTTGCCCGGAACCATGTTCATGCCCGCGCATGACCCGGCAGGGAAACAACAGGTCCGCATCGCGTTTGCCAATCTCGACCGCGCCGGAATCGCGCAATTGTTCGACCGTTTGCAGGCCCTGTCCTTCTAAGCTTGCCCCTCGGCTGCACGCATCGTATTCAGGGCCGCAACTAGCAGGGCAGACACACGCCGACCAAACCAAGAGGGCACCATGGCCGCAGGCATGAAAAACCTATCCAAAACCTTTGTCTGGATTCTCATGGGTCTTTTGATGCTGGGCCTTGCTGGCTTTGGCGCCACCAGCCTGACCGGAACCGTGCGTACTGTTGCGCAGGTCGGTGATGAGAGTGTTTCGGTCGACGAATACTTCCGCGAACTTCAGCGCGAAATCAGGGCGGTCGAGGCGCAAACCGGACAGCCAATGCAGATTTCGCAAGCGCACGATCTTGGATTGGACCAATTGGCCTTGTCGCGTCTGATTGCACTGGCCGCGCTGGACAATGAAGTCGGGCAGCTTGGCATTTCGATCGGCGACGAGAACCTGCAGAACGAGATCGTCCAGATACCCGCATTCCAGGGGGTGAACGGTACATTCGACCGCGAAGCCTATCGCTTTCAGCTCGAACAGGTCGGGATGACTGATTCCGAGTTCGAATCGGATTTGCGCAAGGAATCTGCCCGCACAATCGTGCAGGGTGCAGTCATGGGCGGGGTTGAGATGCCGCGTGCTCTGACCGAAGCAATGGCGAACTATGTACTGGCCCGCCGCAGCTTTACCGTGGCGACGCTGTCCGCAGACGCGTTGGAGACGCCCGTGGCAGAACCGACAGAAGATCAGATTCAGACATTCTATGACGAGAACACTGATCTGTTTACACTGCCCCGCACCAAGCAACTGACGTATGCCATTTTGTCACCAGAGATGCTGCTTGATACGATTGAGATCGACGAAGACTCGTTGCGCCGCCTCTACGACCAGCGCGCAGAACAGTATTTCCAGCCCGAGCGCCGTTTGGTCGAACGCCTGACCTATCCCAGCGAAGAAGCCGCAACCGAGGCCCTGGCTCAGCTGGAGGTTGGTGGAGCAGATTTTGAACAACTGGTCCGCGATCGGCAACTTGAGCTGGGCGATGTAGATCTGGGTGACGTCACCCGCGAGGACCTTGGCGATGCCGCTGATGCTGTATTCGCTGCCGAGATCGACGATGTCGTCGGCCCGCTACCATCTGTTTTTGGTCCAGCCTTGTTCCGGATCAACGGATCACTGGCAGAAAACAATGTAAGCTTTGAAGATGCTGAGCCCGAATTGCGTGATGAACTTGCCTCAGATCGCGCGCGCCGTCAGATCGAGGCGCAGGCCGAGGACATCAACGATTTGCTTGCTGGCGGCGCAACGCTGGAAGAATTGGTCGATGAGACTGAATTGGAACTGGGCCAGATCGACTGGACCCAGCAAAGCGATGATGGCGTTGCCGCCTATGACGGCTTCCGCGCCGCCGCCGAGGCCGTGCAAGAGGGTGATTTTCCCGAAGTCGCGTTCCTCGAAGACGGTTCAATCTTTGCTTTGCGCCTGAATGAAGTGCTAGAACCCCGCCCTGAACCGCTTGAGAATGCCCGAGGGCGGGTTGCTGAGGCCTGGACACAAGCAGAGACCGCGAAGGCGCTACAAAATCAGGCCAACTCGGTGCTGACCCAATTGGCGACGGATGGAGATTTCACGGCGACTGGCCTGCCCTTCCGGGTCGAAAACGCCCTGACGCGCACTGCGTTCCTTGAGGATACTCCGGTAGATTTCATGACACAGGTCTTCGAGCTGGAACCGGGTGAATTACGCGTCATTCCCGGAAACGGCACTGCCCTGATCGTGCGCTTGGATGAAGAGCTGCCACCAGCCGAGACCGACGAACAGCGTCAGATGCAGGATGCTCTTGCAGCACAGTTTGACCAGGCATTGGCGCAGAACATCTTTGATATCTATGTGCGCAACGCCCAGACCCGCGCGCGCCCAGTACTGGATCAGCAAGCGCTGAACGCGGTACGGTCAAGCTATTAAAGAGACAGCACATGGCCCTGACCCCGGAATTCGAAACTTTCGCGCGCGCATATGACGCGGGTGAAAATCAGGTCGTCTATACCCGGCTCGCCGCCGATCTGGACACGCCTGTGTCTTTGATGCTCAAGCTTACGGGCGCACAAAAAGACGCCTTCATGCTCGAATCGGTGACAGGTGGCGAAGTGCGCGGTCGCTACTCGATCATTGGCATGAAACCCGATCTCGTCTGGCGGTGTCATGGCGAAACATCGGCCCTGAACCGGTCGGCCCGGTTTGATGCCGACGCGTTTCAGCCACAGGATGGCAACCCGATGGATAACCTGCGCGATTTGCTGGCCGAAAGCCGCATCGCGCTGCCTGACGATCTACCACAGGCAGCTGCCGGGCTGTTTGGCTATCTGGGCTATGACATGGTGCGGCTTGTGGAATACTTGCCGGATGTGAACCCCGACCCGCTGGACCTGCCGGATGCGATCATGCTGCGGCCTTCGGTGATCGCCGTATTGGACGGCGTCAAAGGTGAGGTCACGGTTGTGTCTCCGGCCTGGGTCAGCGACGGACAATCCGCTAAGGCCGCATATGCACAAGCTGCAGAGCGTGTCATGGACGCAGTGCGTGATCTGGAGCGCGCAATGCCCGCCGAGACACGCGATCTGGGCGACGCGATTGAAGTTGGTCATCCAGTATCCAACTTCACCAAATCGGGCTACATGGAGGCCGTTGAAAAGGCCAAGGAATATATCCGCGCGGGCGATATCTTCCAGGTTGTCCCGGCCCAACGCTGGACGCAGGACTTTCCGCAGCCCCCATTTGCCCTCTACCGCTCGCTGCGGCGTACGAACCCGTCGCCCTTCATGTTCTATTTCAACTTCGGTGGCTTTCAGGTTGTAGGCGCGAGCCCTGAAATCCTGGTCCGCGTCTTTGGGGATGAAGTCACGATCCGCCCCATCGCAGGTACCCGCCCGCGAGGCACAACGCCCGAGGAAGACAAGGCCAACGAAGTCGATCTGCTTGCCGACAAAAAGGAACTGGCCGAGCACCTCATGCTATTGGACCTTGGACGCAACGATACAGGCCGTGTGTCCAAGATCGGAACCGTCCGCCCCACCGAAGAGTTCATCATCGAACGCTACAGCCACGTGATGCATATCGTATCGAACGTGGTCGGAGAACTTGCCGAAGACAAAGACGCGCTGGATGCCTTCTTTGCCGGGATGCCTGCGGGTACGGTCTCGGGCGCGCCAAAAGTGCGCGCGATGGAGATTATCGACGAGTTGGAGCCCGAAAAACGCGGCATCTACGGTGGCGGTGTTGGGTATTTCAGCGCTGGTGGCGACATGGACATGTGCATCGCTTTGCGTACGGCCATCGTGAAAGACCACAAGCTGTATATCCAAGCTGGCGGCGGCGTTGTCTATGATAGCGACCCCGAGGCGGAATATATGGAGACCGTGCACAAATCGAACGCGATCCGACGCGCGGCGGCAGATGCGGCGCGTTTTACCGGCAGCGGAAACAGCTGAGCAAGCGGCAACAAGGTGTCGCTATTACCCGTCCGTCAAGGCTTCGGAAGCACCTTGTTCGACCTCTTTCATCATCACGGCTGAGATCGGTGCCATCGCCACCCGGCTGCCGCGATCCTCAAGCCCCCACAGCAACAAGGCCGAGATCGTTTCGGGGCGCAATCGGCCAAGCATTACGACCGCACCCTCCTGCCCGGCGCGGAATGCGGCTTGATCTAGAAAGCGCCGCATTATCTTGGGATCCTGCTTGGCCCCATCGAAATCGCGGAACACGACGCTAGACGGTACGCCATTGCGGGCGGCGAGTTTCTGCGCGGTGTTCAGACCATTGTCCTGCGTAACCAGCCCCCGGCCGGTATCACCTACAATCGCTGCGACCTGGTCTGCCAGTTTTCGGTTGCCCTGAATACCGCTTTCGACGCCCTCTAAAATGCCTACTGTGTGGGGTAACTCATCCAACCACACCGACAAGGATACTTCTGCATCCTGAGCGCTGGCAGCTTCGTGCATGTCAATCATCGCCAGCACCTCAAAACCCGCTTCGCGATGGCGCGCCATTTTTTCGGCTGCATCCGGGTCTGACGGGCTAATGGCAAAGCTTAGCGGGTATGGAAAATCCTGAAGCGCCTCGGCTCCAAATGCTCCTTCATCGTCGATCAAAATGATAGACATCAATGGCTTGGCTTCGGGGTTCTCAAAGATCGCAGCATGCGCTTCGATAGGTTTTGCCGCCACCTCAGGCACTACCTCGGTTTGCTCAACGGGTGCGTCATCCCTTTCGGTCAGGGGTACGACACGTTTGCCGATCAGTGAATTAGAGCTCGCGGTCCCTTCCCCGCCAATTTGAGGCAGCGTCAGCACGCGCGGCTTGCTGACCGGGCGTGTATCTTCTTCGCCCTCAACGGCAATCGGGTTATCGTTAGGCATGCCCTCGGTTACCGGAACCTCAAAAGTTACGTCCGGCAATTCTTCGGTCTCGGGTTCCAGTGCCGCCACTTGAGGTGCTTGTTCCTCAGGCGCTTCTTCCACGATCCGGGGCTCAGGTACCGCTTCAGGCTCTGGCGCTGGAGGCGCGTCTGCAACCCTGGCCGGTTCAGCCTCTGGTCTGGGCGTTTCTGGTTCCGCAAGCGGCGGCGGTGCTGTCGGCGCATCTGTCTGAACGGTCACCGCGGGTGTCGAAATTCCAGCAGGTGCTGCGGTGGCAACAGGCGAGTCACTTGACTGGGGAGGAGGCCCAGGCTCAAGCTCGACGTCTGCCAAACCATCCAGAGTATCTGACGAGAGTTCCGGGCTTTCGGGACCCGATGGTGGCAACTCAACCAGATCTGCATCGACACCAGTGCTATCGACATTCGCTGTTTCAGGCGCATCAGGCGCATCAGCCACTTCGGGTGCGGTTGCCGCGACTTCTGGCTTGCGCGACAAGGGTGTGGACAGCGACAGGACCGCGCCCAATGCCAGTACAGAGACCGCACCAGCGATCAATCCACCATAAAATCCGCTCATCGAAATCTCGCCTCTCGCGTTGTTTCGTGCCTCAACCACTCATACGCCATCTTCTGCGGCGCTCACTTGCACTGCGCCAAGTTGGGTATGTCCTCTTGACGCTGCCGCACAAGCCTGAGCATGTATGTCCCGACATTATACCGCGCTCAAGGGCTGCATCGCCAGTCTGAAATGCCGATAGGAAGATAAGTACCCAAATGCTGCTGCTGATCGACAACTATGACTCGTTTACCTACAACCTCGTTCATTATCTGGGCGAACTTGGGGCCGAGATGGTCGTGCGCCGGAATGATGCGCTGGACGTACAGGAAGCGATGGCGATGAATCCGGCTGGCATCCTGCTGAGCCCCGGCCCTTGTGATCCCGATCAGGCAGGTATCTGCCTTGCACTGACCGAAGCGGCAGCCGAAACGCAGACACCGCTGATGGGCGTCTGCCTCGGCCATCAAACCATTGGTCAGGTCTTTGGCGGCAAGGTCGTGCGATGCCATGAGATCGTGCATGGCAAGATGGGCACGATGAATCACACTGGTAAAGGCGTATTCGCTGGTTTGCCGTCACCATTCGAGGCGACCCGCTACCACTCATTGGTCGTTGAACGCGAAAGCTTGCCCGAGTGCCTTGAGATCACCGCCGAACTTGAGGATGGCACCATCATGGGCTTGCAGCACAAAGAGCTTCCCATTCACGGCGTCCAGTTCCATCCGGAATCCATCGCATCCGAGCACGGTCATGCCCTGCTCAAGAATTTCCTGAATGAAATGAAAGTCCCCGCATGAGCGATGCTCTGAAACCGCTGATCGGTGCTGCGGCCGATCGACCTTTGACCCGTGCCGAGGCTGAACAGGCCTTCGGAATCCTGTTTGACGGTGCCGCGACTCCGAGCCAGATCGGCGGATTGCTGATGGCGATGCGTACTCGGGGTGAAACGGTAGATGAATACGCTGCGGCTGCCGCCGTGATGAGGGCGAAATGCAATGCAGTGAAGGCCCCAGCTGGTGCGATGGATATCGTTGGAACCGGGGGTGACGGCAAGGGTACGCTCAACATCTCGACGGCCACGGCCTTTGTAACGGCGGGTGCCGGTGTCACCGTTGCAAAACATGGCAACCGAAACCTAAGTTCGAAATCCGGTGCGGCGGATGCACTTGGTCAGCTTGGAATTAATGTGATGGTCGGCGCGGAAGTGGTTGAAAAGGCGTTACAAGAGGTCGGTATCGGCTTCATGATGGCGCCGATGCATCACCCTGCGATTGCCCATGTCATGCCTTCGAGGCAAGAACTTGGTACGCGCACGATTTTCAACATTCTGGGTCCTCTCACCAACCCGGCTGGTGTGAAACGCCAACTGACCGGAGCGTTTAGCCGTGATCTGATCCGCCCAATGGCCGAAACTCTCGGCCTGCTGGGCGCCGAGCATGCCTGGTTGGTGCATGGTTCGGACGGGACCGACGAATTGACGATTACAGGCGTCAGCTGGATCGCCTCCGTTGAGGACGGCGTTGTCAAAGAGGTCGAGCTTCACCCTGAAGACGCAGGTCTGCCAGTCCACCCATTCGAGGATATTGTCGGTGGAACACCGGAAGAAAACGCCATCGCATTCCGTGCCTTGCTGGACGGCCAGCCATCGGCCTACCGTGACGCTGTACTGCTGAATTCTGCCGCCGCACTTGTTGTCGCAGATGCCGCCAGTGATCTGCGTGAAGGAGTGGCAATGGCCGCTGAAAGCATCGACAGTGGCAAAGCCCGTGAAAAGATCAACGCTCTGGCACGCATTACACAGGAAGCCGCATGACCGAGACCGTTCTGGACAGGATCAAAGCCTACAAGCTTGAAGAAGTCGCCTCAGACAAGGCAGCCAAATCGCTGGAAACACTAGAATCAGAGGCGCGCAATGCACCAGAGGTCCGGGGGTTTGCAGAAGCTCTGCACAAAGCCACGCGATCCGGCTATGGGCTGATCGCCGAGGTTAAAAAAGCCAGCCCTTCCAAGGGATTGATCCGCGAAGACTTTAACCCACCCGCGCTGGCCGAAGCATATGAAGCGGGCGGAGCTGCGTGCTTGTCGGTGCTGACCGATACTCCTAGCTTTCAAGGGGCAAAGGAATTCCTGACTGAAGCCCGTGCAGCATGTTCTCTGCCCGCTTTGCGTAAAGATTTCATGTATGATCCCTATCAGGTGGTCGAAGCCCGTGCGCTGGGTGCGGACTGTATTCTGATCATCATGGCCTCGGTTGAAGATGCGCAAGCTGCAGAGCTTGAGCAGACAGCGTTCGACTGGGGTATGGATGTTCTGATCGAAGTACACGACGCCGAGGAGCTAGAGCGGGCGACGCAGCTAAAAAGCCCTCTGATCGGGATAAACAACCGCAATCTCAAAACCTTCGAAACCACACTTGATACGACACGCCACCTGTCGAAGTTGGTTCCAGCAGATCGCACGATCGTGTGCGAAAGCGGTCTGAGCACGCCTGCTGACCTTGCTGATATCGCCCGCTATGGCGCGCGCTGTTTCCTGATTGGCGAAAGCCTGATGCGGCAAGACGATGTGGCCAGCGCAACCCGTTCGCTACTGGCCAATCCACTCATCCCCGGAGTGATGTGATGCCACTGACGCATTTCGATGCCAAGGGCGAGGCACACATGGTGGATGTGTCCGATAAGGCCGTCACGGACCGGGTTGCAGTCGCCGCAGGTCACATCAGGATGGCACGGGAAACCTATGATATTATTTCAGAAGGTCGCGCCAAGAAAGGCGACGTTCTTGGTATTGCGCGTCTCGCTGGCATCATGGGCGCAAAGAAAACTCCGGACTTAATTCCGCTGTGCCACCCTCTGCCCGTTACCAAAGTTGCGGTTGAGCTGACCCTGGATCCGGATCTTCCCGGCGTGCAGATCGAAGCCACCGTCAAAACTGCGGGACAAACTGGTGTCGAGATGGAGGCGCTGACGGCGGTCTCAACCGCCGCTCTGACTGTCTATGACATGACTAAGGCCGTGGATAGGGCAATGGAGATTGGCGGCATCCGAGTTCTTTTGAAAGACGGCGGTAAATCAGGTCGTTACGAGGCGTCATGATCTCCGTCGAAGACGCCCGAGCCCTATTGTTCGATCTTGTCACGCCTCTGTCTGCGGAAACGGTTCATCTTGCAGCGGCAGGTGGTCGCATCTTGGCGCAGAACGTCGCCGCAACACGTGATCAACCCCCTTTTGCAGCGTCTTCGATGGACGGATATGCGGTGAAAGCGACCGAAGTTGAGTTGCACGCGATGTTCAAAGTGATCGGCGAATCCGCAGCCGGAAAGCGCTTTGAAGGCAAGGTCGGGCCCGGTCAAGCAGTGCGAATATTTACGGGTGCGCCGATGCCTGACGGCGCGGATTTCGTCGTTATTCAAGAAGATGTCGAGCGCAGAGACAGCCTGATCACAATCTCTCATCCTCCCGGCGAAAAGACCAATGTCCGCCCTGCTGGCATAGATTTCGCCGTCGGCACCCAAATCATGGCCCCACGACAGCTCCGGCCCGAAGATATTGCGCTTTTAGCCGCGATGAATATCGCCTCCGTCCCTGTGACCCGAAAACCTGTGGTGGCATTAATATCGACGGGCAATGAACTGGTGATGCCCGGCGAGACGCCTGGGCCCGATCAAATCATCGCGTCAAACACGTTTGGCCTGAAAGCGCTCCTTGAAAACAACGGTGCGCATGTGCGCGTGCTACCGATCGCACAAGACACGGTTGGCTCGCTGGAAACGGCTTTTGGTCTGGCGCAAGGCGCGGACCTCGTGGTGACAATCGGCGGAGCGTCGGTCGGAGAATACGATCTGGTTGCAGATGTCTCGGAAGGCCTAGGGCTGGAGCAGTCGTTCTACAAAATCCGCATGCGCCCCGGTAAGCCACTAATGGCTGGACGCCTCGGCGACGCAGCAATGGTTGGCCTGCCCGGCAATCCGGTTAGCGCAATGGTCTGTGGGTATCTGTTTTTGGTTCCGATGGTTCGGCGCATGCTGGGAATAGAACAGGTACTTCCACCTCTGCAGCAGGCCCGGCTGACGGCACCACTCACTGAAAACGGTGGGCGCGAACACTATATGCGCGCGATTGTGGGCAGAGATGGCATTCGGGCGTGTGACGATCAGGACAGCTCACTTCTCAGTGTTTTAGCACATGCAAACGCATTGCTGGTACGACAGCCCAATGATCCCGCGCGCCCTGCCGGTGATAAGGTCACCTATCTGCCTATCTAGCAAATCCGTTGACACAAAACGTGAACATGCGTAGAACAAAAGAAAACGCATGAGCGATGAGGTACGAGCGATGCTGACCAAGAAGCAATTGGATTTGCTGGAATTCATCCACAAACGCGTGCAAGCGGACGGTGTTCCGCCCAGTTTTGATGAAATGAAGGCTGCGTTGGACCTGCGTTCCAAATCCGGGATCCATCGATTGATCACGGCGCTGGAAGAACGTGGCTTTATCCGCCGCCTTGCTCACCGGGCACGCGCCATTGAAATCGTCAAGCTTCCCGAAAGCCTTGGTGGTGAGCCGACGGCGGGCTTCAAACCCCGCGTGATTGAAGGTGACCGGCCCGAAGGGACCCGCCCAGCGAACTTCGAACCCGTCACCGTTGATGCGATGGAACTACCCGTCATGGGGCGGATCGCGGCCGGTGTCCCAATCGAAGCGATAAGCCATGTTTCGCACCGCGTGGCAGTGCCGGGCTCGATGATTTCAGGCAGCAGTGAACATTACGCGCTTGAAGTGCGGGGCGACTCGATGATCGACGCCGGAATCAACGATGGCGATGTCGTCGTGATCCGTGAAACCACGGCAGCAGATAACGGAGATATCGTCGTGGCGCTGATTGAAGATCAAGAAGCCACGTTAAAGCGCTTTTTCCGTCGCGGTCAGGCCATTGCACTTGAAGCAGCAAACCCGGCTTATGAGACGCGTGTGTTGCCCGAGGATAAGGTGAAAGTACAGGGTCGGTTGGTTGGTTTGATCCGTAGCTACTGACCGGGCTGAGGTGACCACAGGCGGCGTCCTGAAGCCTCTGAACTGGTGAGCAAACTCCCTTTGGAAATGGCAAGACTGCCTGTGTTTCGCAGTGCATCCGGGTCATAGATCTGACATGCACCTGTCAGAGACAACGACACAGACGAGATAATAATTTGATCTGGCAAGCACTCTTCAAAGGCAAGCGCAGCGCGTTTGCCTGTTAGGTGCACTAGCTCTTTGTCACCCAGCAGATAGCGTAGGACACCCCCTGAGGACTCAGGCCAGCGCTTCGCCGCCTTTGGTTGATCCGCGTCGTCTCCGTCATTCTCCAACCAAACCGATGCGACAAAACCGCTGCCTTTTGGTTTACTCAGCGCACGGCCTTGATCGGTCATCACGCCGACGAGCCCTCCGGTATCTGCGATCAGAACATCAGGGCGGCTCCCCTGCCCCCACGTCGCAGTAGCAACCACCGCCGGGACCAATCCAATCCATCGCGTGCGCCCTCGCCACAGGATCAACCAGAGGAAAGACACTGCTATAACAGGCAGTACAAATGCGCCTGGGCTAACAACAAACCCCCGCGCACCTTCAAGTCCCGAAACCCAGGACGCAACCGCAAGGATCCAATTCAGCCCCAAACCCATCACGTGCAGTGCGATCGCCTCAAGCCCGAATGGCGCAAGAAGTGCTGCGACAACGGCACTCGGAACGACCAGAGTGCCCATCACCGGGACCGAGACGAGGTTTGCGATTAATCCATAGTGGGACACGGTGTTGAAATGAGCCGCCCCGATGGGGGCAGTTGCGATCCCAGCGATGGCCGATGAAATCAACAAGGCCAACACCGGCCGCATCCAGAGTGGACCGGGCATTGGACCATAGTCTCTTAGGGCTCCGAAACCCGCGACCAGAGCGGTCGTCGCAGCAAATGACATCTGGAACCCAGGGCTCAGCAGTGTTTCAGGGCGCAGCACCAATACGATCAATGCGGCAACGGCCACCGCCCGTAGCGAGATCGCGCGGCGGTCCAGCATCACGGCTCCTAGCATGACGCAAACCATGACAAATGCGCGCTCGGTCGCGACGTTTCCGCCAGAGAGAAATAAATAGATAGTGGCAGCGACTAAGGCGCAGATCGCTGCCATTTTTCGTACAGGCAAACGCAGGGCCAGCATAGGCACCATCGACAATCCGATGCGGTATGCCACGAATACAAAACCAGTCAGCAAGCCCATATGCAATCCAGAGATCGCCAGAAGATGCGCCAGATTTGAGGCACGCAAGGACTCAAGCGAGGCCTTGCTCATACCGCTGCGATCCCCTGTGGTGACGGCGGCAGCAAATCCGCCGATCTCGCCAGGCAAAATTGCACGAACTCTGTCCGAGATCGCCATACGCCAAGCTGTAATACGAACACCGCTTTGTCCATCGCGAGCCGGGGTCGAAGACAAAACTGGAACACGGGTATATCCAACTGCGCCAAGCTTTTGGAACCAAGCGTGCCGGCGAAAATCAAATCCACCCGGTTCGACCGGACCTTGCGGCGGGGAAAGGTGCGCGGTGGTCATGATCCGCTGACCCGGGGACAACGCAACAGTTTCGCCATGTATCGAAAGTCGGATGCGCCCGGGCCTTTGATCAGCGGGAATATCGACAATCCGCACCTGATCCAGCATAACCCGCAGCGCATCCGACGCAGAGCGGTCCAGCGCTATGACCCTCCCCTCGACCGGGCCATAATAGCGCCATTGCAAGACCGGCTCTGCAACCATATGGGCCCGCGTTCCGGCCAGCAGAAAACCCAACGCAATCAGCGTCATCCCGATGGGCAGCGGGCGCCAGGCCTCTCTCAACCAAAGACTGGAACCAATCGCCAACAACACAAACGCAATGACCATTGCGTACACGCCTGCGCCGGGTTCAAACCTCAGGCTAAAGTACCAGCCGATCCCGACCGCTAGACAGACCGGAGACCACGGGAACAGATATCCCCGCTGGATCAGCAATGCGGTCTCGACCCGTGTCAGAACACGCATGGTTGCCCCCGTCCTTCGGGCTGGGTAGATAGTCGCCAAACTATGCCCGCTAAGGTTACCAAAAGGTTAATCCACACAATGTCCGATCAGGTCGTCACTCGCTTTGCCCCTTCTCCCACCGGATTTCTGCATATTGGAGGCGCGCGCACCGCTCTGTTCAACTGGCTTTATGCGCGGGGCCGCGGGGGCAAGTTTCTGTTACGGATCGAAGATACAGATCGGGAACGTTCGACTCCGGAAGCAACAGCCGCGATCCTCCAGGGTATGAAGTGGCTGGGGCTGGATCACGACGGGGACGTTGTCAGCCAATTCGAAGGTGCCGCCCGTCATGCCGAAGTTGCGCGTCAGTTGCTTGCTGAGGGCAAGGCCTACAAGTGCTATTCGACCCAAGAGGAAATCGCTGCGTTCCGCGAACAGGCGCGCGCCGAAGGTAAATCGACGCTGTTTCGCAGCCCATGGAGGGATGCCGACCCAGCCACGCACCCAGATGCCCCCTATGCGATCCGCATCAAAGCGCCGCAGGAGGGTTCCACCGTGATCCACGATCAGGTGCAGGGCGACGTGACCATTCGCAACGATCAGCTTGATGATATGATCCTGCTGCGCTCGGATGGTACGCCGGTCTACATGCTGGCGGTTGTGGTCGATGATCACGATATGGGCGTGACTCATGTGATCCGGGGAGACGACCACCTCAACAACGCTGCCCGTCAGATGATGATCTATGAGGCGATGGGGTGGGACATCCCGGTCTGGGCGCATATCCCACTAATACACGGCCCGGATGGAAAAAAACTTAGCAAACGCCACGGCGCATTGGGTGCGCAGGAATATCAAGCCATGGGCTATCCTGCCGCGGGGATGCGCAATTATTTGGCGCGCCTCGGTTGGAGCCATGGAAACGATGAATTCTTTACTGATGCTCAAGCCAAAGAGTGGTTTGATCTGGAAGGGATCGGCAAAAGTCCCGCACGGTTTGATTTGAAGAAACTGGAAAACCTATGCGGACAACATATTGCCATAGGAGAGGATGCTGCGTTGCAGCAGGAAATCCAGGATTATCTGTCTGCAGCAAACAAATCACAGCTGACCGAAACACAATCGAGTGATCTAGCGCGTGCGATGTATTGCCTCAAGGATCGAGCGCGCACTTTCCCGGAACTCATTGAAAAAGCCCATTTTGTTCTGACGTCCAGACCTATCCAACCCGACGAGAAGGCGGCTAAGGCCCTGACGTCAGTATCCGACGGTATACTGAAAGAATTGACGCCGCAGCTGCAAAATGCTAGCTGGTCTCGGAACGAACTGGAGGAGACCCTGAATTCGATCGCAGAGGCGAACGGGGTTAAGTTCGGCAAATTGGCCGGCCCGCTGCGGGCCGCGCTGGCAGGCCGGGCAGTTACCCCTTCGGTATTTGACATGATGCTTGTGCTTGGGCGGAATGAAACCCTGGCGCGGCTTGATGATGCAGCGAACCCTGACTGATTTCACATTCGGGTAATGCTGCTCCACTAAGAACGAACTGCGCGATACCACGCAGTCGTTGCCTGCTTTGACGGACAGCGATCCGGCAACTGTACGAATGAGGAAGGGATAAACATGACCGAGAGCCAACAAACAGCCAAACTGACTGTCCACGGCGAAAGCTACGATCTGCCGGTATTTTCTCCGACTGCGGGGCCCGACGTGATCGACATTCGTAAGCTCTATGGTCAAGCTGGTGTATTCACTTATGATCCGGGTTTCACGTCGACGGCGAGCTGCGACAGCACCATCACTTTTATTGACGGCGACAAGGGCGAACTCCTGCACCGCGGTTATCCGATTGAGCAGATCGCATCGAAATCTCACTTCCTCGAACTCAGCTACCTGCTGCTCTATGGCGAACTGCCGTCGGCAAAAGATCTGGAGCAATTCGAGACTACCATCACGCGCCACACGATGCTGCACGAGCAAATGCAGTATTTCTACCGCGGTTTCCGTCGCGATGCGCATCCGATGGCCATCATGGTCGGCGTAGTCGGCGCCATGTCTGCCTTCTATCACGATTCGACCGACATTTCGGATCCGCGTCAACGCGAGATCGCGTCTCATCGCCTGATTGCAAAGATGCCGACGATCGCGGCTTGGGCCTATAAGTACCATATTGGCCAGCCCTTCGTGTATCCGCGCAATGATCTGGACTATGCGTCGAACTTCCTGCAAATGTGTTTCGCAGTTCCTGCAGAAGATTATGAGGTGAACCCGATTCTAGCCCGCGCCATGGATCGTATCTTCATGCTGCAGGCGGACCACGAACAGAACGCGTCGACATCGACGGTACGTCTGGCGTCTTCGTCTGGTGCGAACCCGTTCGCCTGTATCGCGGCGGGCATCGCTTGCCTCTGGGGTCCGGCCCATGGCGGCGCAAACCAGGCCTGCCTTGAAATGCTGGAAGAGATCGGCAGCGTAGACCGCATCCCCGAGTTCATTGAACGCGCCAAGGACAAAGACGATCCGTTCCGCCTGATGGGCTTTGGCCACCGCGTTTACAAAAACTTCGATCCGCGCGCGACTGTGATGAAACAGTCTGCAGATGAGGTTCTTGATCTGTTGGGTATCGAAGATAACCCTAAACTCCAGGTCGCCAAGGCGCTTGAAAAGCAGGCCCTGGAAGATCCATATTTCATCGAAAAGAAACTGTTCCCAAATGTCGACTTCTATTCGGGCATTGTGATGGAAGCTATGGGTTTCCCAACCTCGATGTTTACTCCGATCTTTGCATTGTCGCGTACGGTTGGCTGGGTCAGCCAGTGGAAGGAAATGATTGCCGATCCACAAAACAAGATCGGTCGTCCGCGTCAGTTGTATCTGGGCGCGACAAGTCGCGACTACGTAGATATTGAAAACCGCTGATCGGTGACAGAAGTTGAATTGAAGGCCCCGCCTAACCGGGGTCTTTTCTGTTCCTAGCGTTACCTAAAAGAAACCGTTCTGAGGCAATCTTGGACTAGCGCCTTGTTCGTTCTTTTCGCGGCACGCCACTCAAACTACTGTTGCTGCGTCCAGCAATAAGATTCCGGTTATCATGCGTTCCGTCCTTGTGTTCCTTTTGCTGCTGTTTGCACAGACCGCCACCGCACAAAGACTGCTTGAAAGAGCTTTTGAACAGCAGCAGCAGGAAAATGCTGCTGGCTCGCTTGCGATTTTAGGGCTGGCTGGCATCCCGGACGATTCTGCCAGTGCAATTTCGTTGCAATCGAACACGGATAATCGCGACTACGATTTCAAATCCGCACAGCTGGGTGGCGGATTTCGTCTTGCCGAAGGCGTACCGATCTATCTCGAAGGCTACATCGGATACGCGCGCTATGATCCCGTTCTGACCTTCAGCGGCACCGGAGAAACCAATCGTGTACCTCTGAAATGGACCAGCCTCGCCCTCACTGGTGGAGTCGGCTATCAGTTTGACATTGGGGAGTTTTGGAAACTGACTCCGATGGCTCATATTTCGGTCGGGCGCACGCAATCCGATGCATCGATAGGGGCGCAAGCTATAGCCAACCGCCTTGGCCTTGACCGGGATTACCTTGATAGCGGTGGAATCTGGGCAGGTGGCGCGGGTGGCTCGATGACAGTTGCGTACGAGAAATCGCTATCTAACGATCGCGAGTTCGAAGCAAGCCTGCGCTATACGCATATCGAATATTGGCCTATCGGCGACAACGAAGACCTTTTGGTTGAATCGACCGCAGCGAATGCCGTCCTTTGGTCACGATATCGTTTTCCAACGGGTAAACGTATGTTCGGGCGCCCAGTTCGATGGGTTGGTGATCTGTCGGTATCCTATCTGATCGGGGATCAGGCACTGGTGCTGGGCACGGATTGGCTTGCCCGCGTCGGTGGCGGGATTGAGGTTGATCTATCCGATACCTGGGTGCCCTGGGTATCAACGACCCGTTTCATGGTCCGCTATTATGGAAGCGATACGGTAAACGGTTTCTCGGCCGGAATCGGTATCAGCTTCTGACTCATGAATTCAGAATAAACTTAACTGATCACCAGACTGGGGCGGTGGCGCGAAATCCGCACAATTCAGCGGCGGTAGGTCTACGGCGAGCCCCAGCCGTTTCACGGCGGCGCTGAACCGTTGCGCAATCATTTCGGCATAGGTCCCCTCGCCCCGCATTCGATGACCCCAACGCGGATCATACTCTTTTCCTCCATGCATCTCCCGTAGCCGCGCCATGACCTTCTCGGCCCTGCCTGGCTGATGCTCGGTCAGCCATTCCCGCCACAGCTCGGACACTTCGCGCGGCAGCCGCAACATAATCCAGCTTGCGGCGTCCGCACCCGCCTGCTTGCCGGCCTCCAACAGCTTCTCAAGCTCATGATCGGTTAATCCCGGCACGACAGGAGAGGTCATAACGCGCACCGGTATACCTGCTTCGGTCAGGACGCGAATCGTGCGCAACCTGCGCAGTGGAGAAGGTGCACGTGGCTCCATCTGACGGGAAAGATTAGCGTCCAGAGTGGTCAGCGAAATCCCGACCCGCACAAGACCGTTGCGGGCCATGGGCGCTAGAATATCGAGATCACGTTCGATCAATGTACCTTTTGTCACGATGCCGATTGGATGCTGAAAATCACTCAACACCTGAAGACAGCCTCTTGTTATCTCGCGGCTTTTCTCAATCGGTTGATATGGATCGGTGTTAGTGCCCAACGCAATCGTAGCCACCCTATAGCGTCGCGCAGAAAGCTCCCGACGCAATATCTCTGCGGCATTGGGGCGTGCGATCAGACGTGTTTCAAAATCCAACCCTGGCGACAGGCCTAGATATGCATGGGTTGGCCGGGCAAAACAATAAACGCAACCATGCTCGCAACCCCGATATGGGTTGATCGAACGATCAAAAGGTAAATCCGGTGATTTGTTGTAGGTGATCAGACTGCGGGCCACTTCGTCCTGAACCTCGGTCCGCAGCGGAGGTAGATCTTCGGACAAATCCCACCCATCCTCGGTCAGCTCGGTCAAATACTTCTCGAATCGACCTGCTGAATTTGATGTCGCTCCCCGGCCCGGCTGGTTCGTTCTTACGGCCATTTGTTCACCATATGTTCCTATTGTCAGTACTAATTTAAGCTGGGCCCAATGGCAAGGATTACACCTGCTTCACATCTGACCACCTTGAGGCGTTTTTGAAATCGGTCTGCGCGAAGGAAGTCAGAACAAATGAAACAAATGCAGGATGATCTTGCAGAATTCGAGGTCGCCCGACGCCAAAATTCGGCCTATAGGTCGGTCTCGGAACGACCTAGGTCGCAATCGTCACAGTAGTCCTGCGACGAAATGGCCAAAACGGAAAAAATGCCACCACGGGCCGCGAGCCCGCACAGCTCAGGGAAATACCCATGTCTGATGAAGAAGACATCGTCCTGTCCGAACTGAATGACGACGAACTCGTCGAACAGATGTTCGATGACCTTTATGACGGCCTGAAGGAAGAAATCGAAGAAGGTGTGAACATCCTGCTCGAGCGCGGATGGCAACCCTACGACATCCTGACCAAAGCACTGGTTGGTGGCATGACGATTGTCGGCCACGACTTCCGCGACGGCATCCTGTTCGTTCCCGAAGTTCTGTTGGCCGCCAACGCCATGAAAGGCGGCATGGCAATCCTGAAGCCATTGCTGGCTGAAACCGGTGCTCCGCGCGTTGGCAAGATGGTGATCGGAACCGTCAAGGGCGACATCCATGACATCGGTAAGAACCTTGTTGCAATGATGATGGAAGGCGCCGGGTTCGAGGTTGTCGATATCGGAATCAACAACCCGGTCGAAAACTATCTGGAAGCGCTAGAAAACGAACAGCCCGACATTTTGGGTATGTCCGCCCTACTGACAACGACTATGCCTTACATGAAGGTGGTAATCGACACGCTGGTCGAACAGGGCCTGCGTGATGAATACACCGTTCTGGTCGGCGGCGCACCGCTGAACGAAGAGTTTGGCAAGGCGATTGGTGCCGATGGCTACTGCCGTGACGCAGCCGTGGCGGTGGAAATGGCCAAGGACTTCATGTCGCGCAAGCACAACCAACTGGCCGGCTAAGGCACGCGACCATACCGTGAGACAGGCCGTCCTTTCTGGGGCGGCCTTTTTTGTCCAAAGCCTGACATATATAGTTGCCAACCAGAGTGATCACATGACCGACGCGCCGATACCAGATGATGAAAGCCTGACCCGTCAGGGTTACGCCACTCCGCGCGCTGCCGAGTCGATTCTGCTGATCGCATGTGGGGCGCTTGCCCGTGAAATTCTGGATCTCAAGGAACGGAATGGCTGGGATCATATGGCTCTGACCTGCCTACCCGCAATTCTGCATGTACACCCCGAGAAAATCACGCAAGCGGTCGAGGATGCGATCGCCAAACACCGGGATTCATACGACCGAATCTATGTTGTATATGCCGATTGCGGAACCGGAGGCCTGCTGCAGACTGCATGTGAACGTCTGGGCGTCGAGATGATTCAAGGGCCCCACTGCTATTCCTTTTTCGAAGGGAATCTGGCATTTGCCGCACATGGCGACGATGAAACCACTGCGTTTTACCTAACCGATTTCCTTGCCCGGCAGTTTGACGCATTTGTATGGAAACCGCTTGGTCTGGACAGACACCCGGAACTGCGCGAGATGTATTTCGGAAATTACACCAAACTCGTTTATCAAGCACAGACCGACAACCCGGATCTCACACGTCGCGCACAAGAATGTGCCGAACGGATGGGACTGGAATTCGAGCGTCGGCAGACCGGATACGGTGACTTGGAAACGACGCTTACGGATTGGGCAACACGCAACGCTACATGAAGATCAAGCGCTGGCCAACGCGACCTCGCGAATGCGTTCAATCATAGCACGTAGCCCGTTCGAACGTTGCGCAGACAAGTGCTCCTGCAACCCCAGTCTGGCAAGTTCTCCTCCGGCGTCGACCTTTGGCACATCGGCTACCGGCAAGCCGTTGTAAAGCGTGCGTAATACCGCAATCAGGCCCCGCACGATCAGCGCATCGCTGTCCCCGTCAAATTTGAATTGTCCATTCTCGATGTTCGGATGCAGCCAGACTTGGCTGGCACAGCCGTTCACTTTGGTCGCGGGAACCTTGAACGCATCATCCAGCGGTTCCATCGCCTTACCCTGCTCGATGACATGACGATAGCGGTCTTCCCAGTCTTCCAGAAACTCGAAATCTTCGACTATCTCTTCAAAGGCTGGCGTTGCCATGGCTGGTCTGTCCTTGCGTTACGCGATCACATTTGTGAACTATGCTCAGCTTCCCCTTCTGTCCAGCCCCCAGTGTGGCTTTTCAAGATGCTGAAATTGCGGTAACCCAGTGCGGGTAAAGTTGCGCAAAGTGTTGGGTCCATGCACAAATCTCTGACTGTTCTTCTGCTCTCCGCCACGGTTGTTTCCGCCTGTAACAGTTGGAGCAACTCTCGGGCGAACCCATCGAACTGGTTTGGCAGCAGCACACCTGCCCCATCAGAAGTTTCAGCCAGCGACGCAGATGCGTTGGTTCCACGTCAAAACAACGGTAAAGGCCTGTTGGCGCGGCCTGAAATTGAAGACAATAGCGTTCCAATAGCGGTCATCAACGAATTGCGTGTCGACCCCACACCTTCAGGCGCGATCATATATGCAGCTGGTACCGCCATTCGACAGGGCGCATATAATGCGCAGCTTGCCCGAGTAAGGTCCGAAGAACTTACCAAGAATGGCATTTTGGAATATACCTTCCGCGTGGATTATCCGGACTATGCAACCGTTCAGGGAAACGAACGCTCTAGAATGGTTTCTGAAGCTGTAAACGTCAGCGCTCAAGAACTGGAAGGCATCCGCATGGTCCGTGTCAAAGGCCAGCAGAACGCGCTAGAATCACGTCGCCGTTAAAGCGCAACCACATCCACAGCTTGCCCCTTGGCTGCTAGTGCAATCTTGCCCTCGCAAAGCTTAAGTGCATCCTCGCCAAAGACCTCAAAACGCCAGCCGGACATGGCTGGAACATCGCGCTCACCAGCGGCGATCTGGTCCAGATCAGCGCTGGACGCGATCAGTTTTGCGGCGACGCCTGCGCTTTCGGTCTTTGATTTCAGCAGAACGCGCAGAAGATCGGCGAGGGCCGGATTCACTTTCAGCTTGTCACGGCTATTGTCTACCTTTGGCAACTGATCTTGCGGGCAGTTCACACCTCTTTTTACTGCCGCCAGGATACCGTCAGCGATCGCCCCTTTGCGGGCCTCTCGCAACAGCAAACGTGATCCACCAAGATCATAGGGCGTTTTAGGCTTAGTCGACGCCATTTCGATTAGTGCATCGTCCTTGAAAACACGGCTACGAGGCACATTGTTCTCTTGCGCATGGGCTTCGCGGAACTGAGCCAGCTCTTTCACTACAGCCAGAAATTTAGCGGAATTTGTGCGTGTTTTGACCCTGCGCCACGCTTCTTCAGGACGAATGTCATATGTCTCGGGCCGTGTTAGAATACGAAGCTCTTCAACGACCCAGTGATCCCGCTTGCTCTTTTTCAACTCAGTAGACAGATGTTCATAGATTTTCCGAAGATGGGTTACGTCTGCCAGCGCATAGTTTTTTTGCGCGTCCGTCAATGGACGCCGCGACCAGTCGGTGAAACGCGATGTCTTATCAACGCCTTCTCTGCATATTTTCCGGACAAGTGTCTCATAACCGACTTGCTCACCAAAGCCACAAACCATCGCGGCAACCTGAGTGTCGAACAGCGGTGTCGGAAAGACGCCAGCGTCGACCCAGAAAATTTCCAGATCCTGCCGAGCCGCGTGGAATACTTTGACAACGCTTTCGTTCCGGAACAGGTCATACAAAGGCTCAAGCGACAAATCCTCAGCCAAGGGATCGACTAGAACAGCACTGCCCTCATCCTCGGACGGCACCGCGAGCTGAACCAGGCAGAGCTTTGAATAATAAGTCCGTTCGCGCAGAAATTCGGTATCAACAGTGACATAAGGATATTGTGCAGCAGCCGTGCAGAAGGCGGCCAGCTCTTGCGTCGTAGTCAGGGTTTTCATGCGCGGTGCTGTTCTTGCTTTTGTTTCTTGTGACTGCCCGTGTAGTGCTTGTCCCGAGCGATATGCGACCATAAGACGATTACCCTACGCGTGTAAATCGCCGCGCAAATTCAAGGCAACAGAACTGGGTCTTTGTTGCCCATACAATACCGGCGCAGGACCTCAGGATAGAGTTTGTGTTCCTGCACCAACACGCGGGCGGCAAGTTCCTCTGGCGTATCCCCTGCCTTTACCTCCACGCGCGCCTGTCCCAGAACCGGGCCGTCATCCAGCGCGGCTGTGACTTCGTGAACGGTGCAACCATGTTCTGAATCGCCAGCCTCGATGGCGCGGGCATGCGTGTTCAGGCCTTTGTACTTGGGCAACAGCGAAGGGTGGATGTTCAGCATTCGTCCTTGGAAGCGAGAAACAAAATCGCCGGTCAGAACGCGCATGAAACCGGCCAAACACACTAAATCTGGCTGCGAAGCCAGCAGCGGTTTGAGCAGTTCCGCTTCGAACGCGGCGCGATCTTTACCGAAAGGTCGGTGATCGACGGAGGCAGTCTTTACTCCACGCTCTGCGGCCTTTGTCAGCCCTCCGGCTTCAGGGTCGTTCGACAGCACCAAGCAAGGCCGGCCAGCATGGTCCCCGATCATGCTATCGACCAGCGACAGCATGTTTGATCCGCCACCAGAAATCAGGATCGCGACGCGCTTGTGACTCACAGCAGCTTGCCTGAGTACGCGACGCCGGGTGTTTCGGTGACAGATCCGATCCGGGCAACGGTTTCACCAGCTTCGGACAGCAGTGCTTCCAGTTTGTCTGCATCCTTAGCCGCGCAGACCACGATCATCCCGATACCGCAATTGAAGGTTTTCAGCATCTCGGATTCGGCGATGCCGCCAGTTTCGGCCATCCATTTGAACACAGGCGGCAATTCCCATGTGTTCAGATTGATCTCGGCCCCCAGCCCGTCGGGCAATACGCGCGGCAGGTTTTCGGTGAGGCCGCCGCCAGTAATATGAGCAAGCGCATGGATGCCCCCTGTGCGGATCGCCTGCAGCGAGGGTTTCACATACAGCCGCGTGGGGGTCAGCAGAGCCTCACCCAATGTTCCGCCGCCGAAAGGCGACTCTGCATCCCAGCCCAGCCCCGACATCTCGACCAGTTTGCGCACCAGAGAATAGCCGTTGGAATGCACACCGTTCGAGGCCAGCCCAAGCAGCACATCCCCGTCTTGCACACCCTCGGGCAGGGTCGCGCCGCGCTCCATTGCACCAACCGAGAACCCGGCCAGATCGAAATCGCCATCGGGATACATACCCGGCATCTCGGCGGTTTCGCCTCCGATCAGGGCGCAACCGGACTGCACGCAGCCTTCGGCGATGCCCTCGATAATCCGCGCGGCGGTATCGGTATCCAGCTTGCCGGTGGCGAAATAGTCGAGGAAGAACAATGGCTCAGCGCCCTGACAGATCAGATCGTTGACACACATCGCCACCAGATCAATGCCCACGCCATCCACAACGCCGGTATCGATCGCAATCCGCAGCTTGGTGCCCACACCATCAGTTGCACCCACAAGAATCGGGTCCTGATACCCAGCCGCCTTCAGATCAAACAGCGCGCCAAACCCGCCTAGCCCACTCATCACGCCCGAGCGGTTGGTGCGCTTGGCCGCAGGCTTGATCCGATCGACCAGAGCGTTGCCTGCATCGATATCCACACCTG
Organism: Ruegeria sp. G2; assembly: GCF_056533505.1. Classification (NCBI taxonomy): domain Bacteria; kingdom Pseudomonadati; phylum Pseudomonadota; class Alphaproteobacteria; order Rhodobacterales; family Roseobacteraceae; genus Ruegeria; species Ruegeria sp. G2. Next base: position 763,320 of record NZ_JBQFON010000001.1, read on the forward strand.
CATCGGCGTAGGTGATTCCGTTCTTGCCCGCTGTCATGGCCAATCCCTCATGAGTGCTTTGCGCGCGGGTTATTCGATTGTGGGCCATGTTGCAACGGTCAGGCTTGACGCGGGCTGCCATCGTGATACCCAAGGCGCATCGGCGGGCCTGTAGCTCAATTGGTTAGAGCAGAGCGCTCATAACGCTTTGGTTGGGGGTTCGAGTCCCTCCGGGCCTACCACATCACCGCCCTATTACGATATCTGCGCATAAACCGCCCAATTTTTCGCTGCTGCCCAGTCGAAGGATGCCGCCGTGTACACGGGCGATGTCGGCGACGATGGCAAGGCCCAACCCAACACCGCTGCCCTGATTCTGGTTCCGAGCCGGGTCCAGACGCGTGAAAGGTTTGACCGCCTCAGTACGCTGTTCAATGGGTATACCGGGGCCGTCATCCTCGACCCGGACACGGATCGATTTCGGCGTCATCGACAGACTAACCTCAGCCCGTGAACCATAGCGGATAGCGTTTCCAATCAAATTTTCCACCGCGCGACGCATTGCCGACGGGCGCAATGTGGCAGTCCCCTGTCCTTCGACCGATACCAGTTCAACCTGCTGACCAGCGCGCTGCGCGTCATCGATAATCTGACTCAGCCAAATCTCGGGTTCGACCGCCTCAGGTGTGCTTTCTGCAGTCCCTCTTGAAAAGTCCAGAAACGCATCTAGTAGCGATTGCATTTCATCCACATCCTGCAACAGCGGGGCTGCCTCATCTTCGGGCAACAATGACAACCCCAGCTTCAGACGCGTCAGAGGCGTGCGCAGATCGTGGCTGACGCCAGACAACATCAAAGTGCGCTGCTCAATCTGCCTTTCGATTCGGGAGCGCATATCAACAAAAGCGTTGCCCGCCGCCCGCACTTCGATTGCCCCGCCAGGAGAGTAAGGCACCACGCGGCCCCGGCCAAACGCCTGCGCCGCATCCGCGAGCCGGGTAATCGGCCGCAGTTGGTTGCGCATGTATAAAAATGAGATCGTGGTAATCAACGCCGCAAAGAACACCATCGTAACGATAAGCTGGTGCGGTGCCGTGGGTGACAGGCGCCGTCGATCAAATTTCAATTCCAAAGTGCCAAGATGCGTGCTCAGATAAAGCCGCACCTCCTGTCCATTCGGCAGTGCGACGTCTTGCATTTGGGGCACCAACGCCTTCATTTCAGCATCGACTTGTGGTGCGATGAAATCATACCAACGACGCTTTCCAACCACCGGTTCTTGGTACAGCGGCAGAAAACGAGCCGTCATATTCAATGCCGATAGATCAGGCCGTGCGGCAGCCAGCGCCTGCTGCTGCGTCTCTGCACCCTCCATCACGTTCAATATAAGCGTGACCTCACGGGCTGCCGTTCGCGTCATCTGTGCGGTCACTTCCTCGAGATGCTTTTGCAAAAAAGCGATCGCCACAACCAAGAGTACAACGATGACTGGCAGCACCAGGATAAGTGCGGCACGCGCGTACAGGCTGCGCGGCATATAGGGTTTGAGCCATTGGGTCGACATGCGCTAAACCTAGCGGGCTGCCTGGACAAGAGGAAGAGGTCAGAATGCAAGCCTCCGATGATTTCAACCCAGTGCCTGGACAAGCTGTGATACTTGCTCAAGGCCTAAGACGGGTGCTTGCCCCAAACCCCTCACCGATGACATATCGCGGTACGAACACTTACCTTCTGGGTGAAACAGACATCGCCGTCATCGATCCGGGACCGCTGAGCGACGCACATTTGTCGGCGATTCTCGATGCATTACAGCCCAATCAGCGGATCAGCCATATCTTCGTCACTCACACCCATCTCGATCACTCACCCCTTGCTGCCCCTCTTGCGGTCCATACAGGCGCACCGGTTCTCGCTTTTGGAGGGCCTCAAGCAGGCCGCAGTGCGGTTATGACGGAATTGGCGCAGAATGGGTTTGCGGGCGGCGGTGAGGGAATTGATATGGATTTTCGCCCTGATATTGAGCTGGAAGACACTGCATGTATTTCTGCGGACGACTGGACGCTTGAAGTCATCCACACACCCGGCCATCTCGGCAACCATATTGCGCTCGCCTGGGGCGATGTTTGCTTTACAGCGGATCACGTCATGGGATGGGCCAGTTCGCTGGTCTCACCGCCCGACGGGGATCTGACCGACTTCATGGCCGCCTGCCATCGCCTTCGCGCGAGAGAATGGTCAGTCTTTCATCCCGGCCACGGCGCTCCTGTAACGGAACCAAGCAATCGCCTGGAGTGGCTGATTCAGCACCGTCTTTCGCGCGAATCTCAGATTCTTGACGAACTGATCAAAGGCCCGGCTACTGCACGTCAGCTTGCACAGCGTATTTATGTAGACACGCCTGGTGCATTGCTGCCCGCGGCGGAAAGAAATGTGTTCGCGCATCTGGTCGATCTGACCGGAAAGGCCCAGGTCGCACCCGTTGAGACGCTTTCAGCACAGTCCGAATTTAGGAGGCTCAGTTAGCAGCAAACTTTTTTCATCGGCAATGCGCTTCTCCTCTGGACGGAGAAAATCCGTGTTGTTATACGCCCCTCAGTTCCGGCGTAGCTCAGCGGTAGAGCAGTTGACTGTTAATCAATTGGTCGTAGGTTCGATCCCTACCGCCGGAGCCAATATCCATATGCACTCTCATTGCGCTGCCAGATCGTACTAACCTTCCAGAATTCTATTTTGGTGCAGTTCTGAAACGGCTGAGGCCTCTTGTTTTCTGATTGCCTTGTCGCGGTTCATATTGGTGATTAGGACTTAACCCTATAAACGATATTGGCGGATTGTTTAGCTGCAATCACGTGTACAGGAACAAGAACAAATATGCGCCACGAGTACGAAATAGGGATGCTGTGGGTCGAAGGCCCCCTCAGCTATGTAGAAGTTCTTTGCGCTCAATCTTTCTTAGATGCAGGTCATCATGTAAAACTCTACCATTATGGACACGTGCAAAATGTGCCGGAAGGTGTAGAGCTTGTTCACGGCGATACCGTACTCGGCAGTGATCGCTTTATCAAACACGGTAGAACAGGTAGCTTCGCGTTGTTCTCTGATGTATTCAGGTATCATCTTCTTCAACAAAATGACCGGATGATCTGGGCGGATCTTGATGCTTATTGTGTCAAGACTTTCAAGTCGGAGACTGGTCATTTCTACGCCTGGGAATCCGACTATCAAATTGCTGGTGGTGTTTTAGGCCTACCTTCAGACAGCGAAGCGCTTGGGCAACTTCTTGAGATGACCGAAGATGAATATGGAATTCCTGAATGGTATCCTGATGAAGAGAAGAAGCGCCTTGAAAACCTAAGAGAGGCTGGAACTCCGGTGCATGTTGGTGATTTACGTTGGGGCGTCTGGGGTCCGCATGCAGTGACACATTATCTGCAAAAAACCGGAGAATCGAAATACGCTTTTCCAGAAAATTGGCTTTATCCAATAAGTTTTAAAAACCGCCGCTTTTTAATGCGGTCAAAATGGGCCCGTAAAGTGCGCCGTGCTGTAACTGAAGATACTTATTCAGTTCATTTCTATGGGCGTAGAGTCCGGCAGTTTTTGGCCACTATAGGAGGCGTTCCTGAACCGGGCAGTTACATGGAACAGTTGTTGACTAAGCACAACATTAACACCGCTGCGGCACCTATTTTTACGCGGCAAGAGCGTGAGGCACAAAAGGCAACTCAGGAAGCAACTCCATCTGTAGAATAAACCTGCAGGTAGCCTTTCCAAGCGACAATGCTTACGTCGATGCTAAGAGAAAACTCACAAGCAAAAACACAGCGTTTTCTTGGCCTTTACTAATTATCTTCAAAAAATAATCTTATCCTCTGGACGATGCCAAAGCTGATTGTTATACGGCGCGGACCGTTCCGGCGTAGCTCAGCGGTAGAGCAGTTGACTGTTAATCAATTGGTCGTAGGTTCGATCCCTACCGCCGGAGCCATTCTTCCCCCGTTTAGCAATCACCCCATCAGCACGTCGCTAAAATCCGCACGCAAGTTCCGTTTCAGGACTTTGCCGGTTGCGTTCAATGGCAGAGCGTCGACGAATACAACTTTGTCTGGCACCTGCCATTTGGCGATCTTACCGTCGAAGAATGAAAGTAAATCCTGCTCGGTCGGCTCTTGGCCTTCCGCCTTCACGGCAACCAAAAGCGGGCGTTCATCCCACTTCGGATGTGGCACACCCACAACCGCCGCTGTCGCCAGTTGAGGGTGCGCGACAGCGATATTTTCCAGCTCAACAGAACTGATCCATTCGCCACCTGACTTGATAATATCCTTCGATCGGTCGCGGATGGTCATAAATCCATCCGGGTCCAATGTTGCCACGTCGCCGGTTGCGAACCAGCCATCCTGCAACAAGGCCTCATCTTGCATGTGGAAATAGCTGTCTAGCACCCAATGGCCGCGCACCATCAGATCACCCTGCGTTTCACCGTCATGGGGAAGGTCGCTGCCATCGTCATCTACGATTTTCAGTTCAACCCCAAAGGGCGGGCGGCCTTGGCTCTCGCGTAGTTTGTGTTGTGCTTCAATGGGCATTTCCAGATGCTTGGCCATAGGATAGTTCGTAGTGCCCAGCGGGCTCATTTCACTCATACCCCAAGCATGGACGGTATCGACGCCATAGGTCTCGCGAAAGGTTTCGATCATCGAAGGCGGGCACGCCGCACCCCCGATCACGGTACGATTCAGGCTCTCCAGTTTGGTTCCACATGTCGCCGCGTGCGCCAGAAGGCCCTGCCAGATGGTTGGCACACCCATCGCCAATGTCACGCCATAAGTGTCGATCAAATTGACCAATGCTTCCCCATGCAAACCCGGCCCCGGCAAAACCATGCGTGAGCCGGACATGGCGCTGGCATAGGGTGAACCCCAAGCATTGACGTGGAACATTGGCACCACCGGCAATACCACATCCATCGCGGAATAGCCGATCACATCACGTGTGTTTGACGCGAAGCTGTGCAGCAAGGTCGAACGATGCGAATACAGTACACCTTTGGGGTTTCCTGTTGTGCCCGATGTGTAACAAAGGCTAGAGGCGGTATTCTCATCAAAACTGGGCCATGCGTAGTCCGCATCGCCGGTTTCAATCAACTCGTCATAGAAGATCAAACCGGGGACCTGAGACAACGCGGCCTCATCTCGTGCACCCATCAGCACGAAATGCTGCACTTCGTTCAGATGCTCCTGAAGCGCGGCAACCAAGGGCAAGAAAGTTGCATCAAAAAACAGAACCCGATCCTGCGCGTGGTTGATGATATAGGTCAGTTGCTCTGGGAAAAGACGCGGATTGATCGTGTGACAGACGAAGCCCGCGCCGGATACGGCATAGTAGATCTCAAGATGGCGGCGGTTATTCCAGGCCAGTGTGCCCACTCGATCCTGCGGCTGTAGCCCAAGCTTCATAAGCGCCGAAGCCATACGGCGGGCGTTCTGCGCGATCCCCGCCCAGTTGGTCTGGGTCACGCTTCCGTCCGTCTCGACCGAGATTATCTCGGTCTGTCCGTGATAGCGTTCGGCGTGATCAATCAGCGACGAAATCAGCAAAGGCTGCGTCATCATCTGTCCCAGCATGGACAATCCTCCCATCGTCAGCGCTTGGCCGCGCCCTTCTACATTGGCAGAAACCCTGCCAAGATTTTAATTGTCTGACAATAAGAGAGTTTGGCTGAGTGCCGTGTCAACCTCGATGGCGTAGCGCGTACTCGACCAGACCGGCTGTCGAACCATCCTTGCCTTCGGTGCCAACTTCGCCATCGACAATGGGCCCCAGAGACGTCGCCAGTTCTTTGCCCAGCTCAACGCCCCATTGATCGAATGAATTGATGCCGAGCAACACGCCTTCGACAAAAACCCGATGCTCGTACAGCGCAATGATCTGGCCCAGCACATATGGCGTAAGCTGCGGATATATCAGGGTTGTTGATGGGCGATCCCCCGAGAACACACGGTGGCGCGCCTGACGCTCCAGCTCTTCGCCGGTCAAACCTTTATCCACCATCCGCGCGCGGGCTTCATCCAATGATCGGCCTTGCATCAGAGCCTCGGACTGAGCCAGGCAATTGGCCAGAAGCAGACGATGATGATGGGCCAATTCAGGCTCATGCCCATTGGCTGCCACCATGAATTCGCACGGGATCACGTCAGTGCCCTGGTGAATCAGTTGATAGAATGCGTGCTGTCCATTGGTGCCAGGCTCGCCCCAAACCACCGGACCTGATGGCATGGCCAACGCACTGCCGTCCATTGCGACAGATTTGCCGTTCGATTCCATTTCAAGCTGCTGGAAATACGCTGGAAGCCGCAGAAGGCGCTGATCATAAGGCAAAACCGCACGGCTGGCGTAACCCAAAACCTGCCGATGCCAGACACCGACAAGCGCCAACATAACCGGCATGTTTTCAACCCACTTCGCCGAGCGGAAATGCAGGTCCATCGCCTGCCCACCTCGCAGAAAAGCATCGAATGCATTTGAGCCTACTGCGATCATCACCGGCAATCCGACCGGGCCCCAGACCGAGTAGCGTCCGCCCACCCAATCGGCGAAACCGAACACGCGCTCTTCGGGGATGCCAAATGCAGCTGTCTTATCCACCGCGCTCGAAACGGCAGCGAATTGCTGCGACGGGTCTCCGCCTCCATCCAACATCCAAGCCCGCGCCGTCCGCGCGTTGGTCATGGTTTCGATGGTGGTGAAGGTTTTCGAGGCCACAATAACCAGCGTGCGCGTCGGGTCGAGCATGCGCAACGTGTCGGCGATATGCGCCCCGTCCACGTTCGAGACGTAATGCAACTTTGGACCATCGTGATACGGTGCCAGGGCATGTGTCGCCATGACCGGACCAAGATCCGAGCCGCCGATGCCGATATTCACAACATCCGTAAAGCTGCCCCCTGCCCCCTTGATCGCCCCGCCGCGCACCTCTTCGGCAAACACGCGCATCCGCTGCAATGTTTCCAGAACGTTTGGCATCACGTCCTGACCATCCACCTCGACCGGACCGCCATCGAGGTTGCGCAACGCCGTATGCAGTACCGCACGCCCTTCGGTCTCGTTGATCTTTTGGCCCGCAAACATCGCAGTCCGGCGATCCGCCAATTTGGCCTGGTCACAGAGTTGAATAAGTGCAGAGCGAATGTCGTCGTTGATCTGAGTTTTAGAGTAATCAAACAACAAGTCGCCGCTGGACGTGGAAAAACCCTCGGCCCGGTTTGAATCTGCATGGAACAGATCAAGTATTCTGCGATCACCGATCAATTTAGCCAGAGATTTCAGTTGATCCAATTGCATGGTGACTACTCCGCCCAGTGGACAGTCATGCCGGTTAGCACGGCCGCGATAGGCGCCTCTTCTGGCGGTAGTGACATGGCGCGATCCAGCGCATCGCGCTTGGATTCTCCGAAGATAATGAGGTGTTTTGATAACGCACCTTCGAGCACGGGTGCGGTCAGTGTTATTCTCGCCTCGGGTTGCACGTCTGTCCTTGCCACCGCAAGTGTGGGCGCGTGGCTGTCCAGCGCGGCAGTCAGGCCCTGCATCCCAGGAAAAAGAGAGGCCGTGTGCATATCCTCACCCATTCCAAGAACCAGGACCGACAGAGGCAAGACGGGAGTGATCAGGCTTTCGATCTCTGGCAGAACCGCCTCGGGCTCATGACCTGCGACAAACAATGGCAGGTACTGCGCGACAGAGGCGCGATTGGTCAACAGACGCTCACGGATAAGCCGCTCGTTCGAACGTTCATGGTCACCCGGTACGCACCGCTCATCTGTCGGCAACACGCGCACGCGATCCCACTCAAGATCAGCCGCACATAACCCATCAAACACCGGCCCCGGGGTGGTGCCTCCGGGAACGGCAAGCGAAACAACATCGTGGTGCAACAACGCGGACTCAAGGTCTCCGGCCAGTGCATTCGCGACATCAATGGCCAGCATGTCACGGTCTGCATATTCTTTAATATTCATGGGTTTATTCCTTGCCAGCGGCGGTGATCTCTCTTCATCAGCAGTTCGGCGTCGTCTGGGCCAGTGCTGCCATTTTCATAAGGTTTGGGCACGTCTCCGCGTGCCTGCCAGCCCGCAATAATCGGGTCGGTCCAGGCCCATGCGGCCTCGACCTCATCACCGCGCATAAACAGGGTCTGGTTGCCGCGAATGACATCCATCACCAGCCGCTCATAGGCGTCTGGCGGGTCCTGATTTTCGGGTCCAAGCGCCTCGGCAAAGCTCATGTCCAGCGGAACGTCAACCAGCCGCATCCCACCCTGCCCCGGCTCTTTGATCGTCACTTTCAGTGTAATGCCTTCGTTCGGCTGCAACCGAATCGAAAGAGCATTTGCGTGACGCCCCGCCTCTTCGCCGAAAATCGAATGCGGCGCATCCTTGAACATCACATTGATGACCGACGACCGCGCCACCAATTCCTTACCAGTGCGCAGATAAAATGGAGTGCCTGCCCATCTCCAGTTGCTGATATGCGAACGTAAAGCCACATAACTCTCTGTCGTGGACCGGTTGTTACCCACAACCTCGCGATACCCCCGACCCTGTTTTCCACCGGCAAACTGTCCCCGAACAATGTGGTGCGGTTCAACCGGGTCCAGCGCACGGATCACCTTGAGCTTTTCGTCGCGCACCGCATCCGGGTCAAACTTTGCGGGCGGTTCCATCGCGATCAGACACAAAAGCTGCATTAGGTGGTTCTGCATCATATCGCGCATGGCACCTGCACGCTCGTAATACTCTTCCCGCCCATCGATGCCGACTGTTTCCGCAACGGTGATCTGAATGTGATCCACGTACTGGCTGTTCCACAATGGCTCGAACAACATGTTGCCGAACCGGACCGCCATCAGGTTTTGTACCGTTTCTTTACCCAGATAGTGATCAATTCGATAGATTTGCCCCTCATCAAAATGCGACGCCAAAGTTGCATTCAAAGCGCGCGCACTTTCCAGATCGTGCCCAAACGGCTTTTCAACAACGATCCGGGTCTGAGGGGTGGCGAGATTATGCGCTCTGATCCGCTCGGCCAGCGGACCAAACAGTCTGGGACCCACCGAGAAATAGAACGCTCGGATTCGATCCGTGCTCAGCAATTCGGACAATGGAGCCCACCCGTCTTCGGACAAGGCATCCAGCGGAACATAATTTATGCGCTGCAGAAAACCATTTACCGCCTCCGGGTCTTTAGACCGTTTTGGCGTATACTGACGCAAAGATTCGGCAACTATATCCCGAAAGGATTCAACGGTCAGCGCACCCCGTGCCGCGCCTATGATCCGGGTGGCCTCGGGCCATTGTCCGGCGCAGTAACGCCGAAACAGAGCCGGAACGATCTTGCGCTGCGCCAGATCGCCGGTTCCGCCGAATATGACCAGATCAAATGGGTCAACGGGTATGACGCGAGAAACCATGGCTTTTCCTTACCTTGCCAGTCGTGGCATGTCCAATGTTAGCGCAATCAAAATGTCGAAATCTTCGAACATCAAAACTCTGTCAGCAGGGCGTCAACGTACTTAACTAAACCGGCACAAACGATTAAGTCGGTTTGGTAAATGCACAAAACCGGATGCCGGAATGAAAGACAACGCCACTCAGGCTGCAAATATCGGGAAGTTTCAAAACAGTTTGGTGACAGCGGACGGGCAAACACGCGCGTCTGTTGCGTTATCCAACCCGGAAACGTTGTGGTTCAATACCGGCACGCTGTGCAATATCGAATGCGTCAACTGTTATATCGCCAGCAGTCCCACCAATGACGCGCTGGTTTACATCGCAGCAGACGAGGTTCGCGCTTATCTGGATCAGATCGAAGAACGCCAGTGGCCAATCCGCGAGATTGGTTTTACCGGTGGTGAGCCCTTCATGAACCCTGAAATGATCGAAATGACCCGCGCAGCGCTTGAACGCGGCTACGAGGTTCTGATTCTGACTAACGCTATGCAGCCGATGATGCGTCGCACGATGCGCGAAGGGTTGCTGGAGCTGCAACGTGACTATGGCGGCAAGCTGACACTGCGCATTTCGGTCGATCACTACCGCTCGGAATTACATGATGAAGAGCGTGGAAAGGGTAGCTTTGCCAAGACGCTGATTGGTATGGAATGGCTGCGGGATAACGGCTTTAAGATGGCGATCGCCGGGCGTACCGTGTGGGGAGATTCTGACGCCGACAGCCGTGCAGGCTATGGCGCATTTTTTGCAGAACATGGCTTTGACATCGATCCTCAAGACCCGGGTCAAACCGTGCTGTTTCCCGAAATGGATGAATCCGTAGAAGTGCCTGAAATCACTACCGCTTGCTGGGGAATTCTTGATAAATCTCCAGATGCCGTGATGTGTGCTAGCTCGCGCATGGTGATTAAGCGCAAAGGCGCAGAACGTCCGGCGGTTTTGGCATGCACGTTGCTGCCATACTCACCTGAATTCGAAATGGGCGAAACCTTGGCCGAGGCTGAGGCCGACGTGCATCTAAACCACCCCCACTGCGCCAAGTTCTGCGTTCTTGGAGGGGCCAGTTGCTCCGGTTGATCAGTTAAGTTCGGGTGATTTCCAGAATTTTGTACCTGAGGCTCCCGCTGACACCCGCCACCCCTTCTTGCTCAGAACAAAGAAGGATCGGCCATCGGTAAAGCGCAGCGTGTCTCCCGCGCGATCCTCACCATACATTGCGCCCGTCTCCGCGGTCGCGTCGTAGCCGTGATCGATAAAATTCTCTAGATCTGCAGGGGTTTCGAAGAGGATCACGAACTTGGTTTCAAAGCCCCCGATCCCAATCGCTCCGCCAACGCCCCCGGTCCCCATGTTCATATAGGTGTGTTGCCCTGTGTCTTTTGAAACGGCCACACCGCGCCCGTAACCTGCAGATACCGGAAAAACCGTCACCTTACGCGAGTCAAAAACCGCGTATCCAGCGCAGACATCGTATAGTTCTTGTGCCTGTGGATTCTCGGCAAGTAGTTGATCAAGAATTTCGCCCGCCATCAAATCCAACTTGGCACGTGTCTCTTCAGGCGTGGCCTCGTTTCTTAGCAGTTCCGAAGTCGAATCAATGGTTTCGTCGACGGCGTTCGCACCTTTCTCGATTGTGTTACCAACACCCTCTGCACCGCGACCTATCGCGTTTGCAGTATTCTCAGCCCCCTTTTTGATCTTATCCAGAACCCCTTCGGCGATGGCAGGACCGCTCAGGAAAACCGCAGCGGCGAGGATAAGATATCTGGGCATAGAGTGATTCCGTATAAGACCATCAGTTTGGTCATTACATTATCTCAATCGCGACATTTGAGAACCGGACTTTCGATTCCTGAAAGTATATCCGACGCCCGATTAGTTCACGCGAAACTCTCCAACCATATTCCGCCATTCGCCCGGAGCGATCATCTTTCGATGTGTGAACCGAACAGAATGCAGTGGTCCTTCAATTTCTTTTTGCCAGAATTCCACGAATTCAAAAAGTTTGGGGTGATCCGGGGCAAGATCATAATCCTGCCAGATAAACGTATTCAGAACGTGTATGTAATCGGGCATGTGATAGAAAAATTCTGCGGTTGTCAGCCCGTACCCTTTCAACATGAGTTCGGTTTCGTTTTGCGCCATCCAGACCTCCAATTTTGTTGCAAGGTCTTCTCAGGGTAACACGAAAATCACCTAATACTTAGTTAACAATATGTTACTCTACTGTTACCGGGCTAATTTAGCCACAAGACGGTTGCTTGCTTGCACCTTATATGCCTGGTCTGATAAGGTGCATCCACAAGATATAGATCAAAAACAAGACACGGGCAGCCTACGTGAGCGATACGCCAGAAATACCTGAAAACATGGATGAAACACCGCCCGAGCGCCCGGTTTATGACGGCCCGACGGTATCCATCGAATCCGAGATGCGCACGTCCTATCTGGACTATGCCATGTCGGTCATCGTGTCGCGCGCCATTCCCGATCTGCGCGATGGTTTGAAACCAGTGCACCGCCGAATCCTGTATGCAATGCACGAAACCGGTAACACGCACGAAAAGGCCTACCGCAAATCGGCCCGCCCGGTCGGCGACGTGATGGGTAAGTACCACCCGCATGGTGATAGTGCGATCTATGACGCGCTGGTGCGGATGGCACAGGATTTCTCGATGTCCCTGCCGCTACTGGATGGTCAGGGCAACTTTGGCTCGATGGACGGCGATAACCCGGCTGCCATGCGTTATACCGAAGTGCGGATGGACAAGCCCGCCGCATCCCTGCTGGCCGATATCGAAAAAGAAACGGTCGATTTTCAGGACAATTACGACGGCAAGGACAAGGAACCCACTGTCCTGCCCGCCCGTTTCCCAAATATGCTCGTCAACGGTGCCGGCGGTATCGCCGTGGGTATGGCAACGAACATCCCTCCGCACAATCTGGGTGAAGTGGTTGATGCAACTCTGGCGCTGATCGATGACCCGGATTTGACCTCGGAACAGTTGATCGAATACGTCCCCGGACCCGATTTCCCGACCGGCGGCGTAATGCTGGGCCGGTCCGGCGCGCGCAAAGCTTATTTGGAGGGCCGTGGCAGCGTCATCATCCGTGCAAAGACCCGTGTCGAGGAGCTTCGTAAGGACCGCTACGCCATCGTTGTCGATGAGATCCCCTATCAGGTGAACAAAGCCGCGATGATCGAAAAGATTGCCGAGGCCGTGCGTGAGAAGCGGATTGAAGGTGTGTCCCATGTGCAGGACGAATCCGACCGTAATGGTGTGCGCGTTGTCGTCGAATTGAAACGCGATGCAACACCCGAAGTGGTGTTGAACCAGCTCTATCGTTTCTCACCGATGCAAACTTCTTTCGGCTGCAACATGCTGGCCTTGAATGGTGGTCGCCCCGAACAGCTGACTTTGCGCCGCTTCCTGACATCCTTCATCGACTTTCGCGAGGATGTGGTTGCACGTCGTACTGCGTACGATCTGCGCAAAGCACGCGAACGCAGCCATATCCTCTGTGGTCTAGCGGTCGCTGTTTCCAATGTGGACGAAGTGGTCGCCACGATCCGCTCGTCTGCAGACGCGGCACAAGCACGTGAAAAGCTGATGACCCGCCGTTGGCCGGCGGCTGATATCGAAGGCTATCTGCGTCTGATCGACGATCCTCTGTCAAAGATGAACGACGACGGCACCTATAACCTGACCGAGGTTCAGGCCCGCGCCATCCTTGAGCTGCGCCTGCAGCGGCTGACCCAACTGGGTGTCAAAGAGGTCACGGACGAGCTTGAAGAACTCGCCGCCAAGATCAAGGAATACTTGGATATTCTATCTTCGCGCGAACGCATCATGTCGATCATCGGCGATGAGCTGCGCAGCGTGCGCGACCAGTTTGCCGTTCCACGTCGCACCGAGATCGTCGATTGGTCCGGCGACATGGAAGACGAGGATCTGATCGAGCGTGAGGATATGGTCGTGACCGTCACATCGGGCGGATACATCAAGCGCACCCCACTGGCTGATTTTCGCGCCCAGAAGCGCGGTGGCAAAGGTCTGTCAGGCATGCAGACCAAAGAAGAAGACGTGGTCACCACCCTCTTCGTGGCAAATACCCACACGCAGTTGTTGTTCTTCACAACGGATGGCATGGTCTACAAGCTTAAGACCTGGCGACTGCCGCAATCGGGGCGGACTGGCAAAGGCAAAGCCATCGTCAACATCCTGCCGATTCCAACCGGGGTTTCTATTGCTGCAATTATGCCGGTGGATGTGCCGGATGAAGAATGGGAAAACCTGCAGATCATCTTCGCCACCAGTGCGGGCACTGTGCGGCGCAACCGTTTGTCCGATTTCACCAACGTCAAGCGCAACGGCAAGATCGCCATGAAGTTCGAAGAGGATCACGCCGACACCAAGTTGATCAACGCTCGTATCTGTTCCGAAGATGATGACGTCATGCTGGTCACTAAATCTGGCCGCGCAATCCGCTTCCCAACAACAGATGTACGGGTGTTCAACAGCCGGTCGTCTGTTGGTGTACGCGGTGTACGTCTAACCGGCGATGATGAGGTGGTTTCGATGTCGGTTATCCGCCACTTCAACGCCACCTCGGATGAACGGGCCGCGTACCTTAAAATGCGCCGCCTGATGGCCGGTGTCACCGACGAATCCGAGACGGACGAAGATGAAGGAAACGCCGACAGCGTGCTGCCGCAGGAACGTTATGCCGAGATGTCGGCTGCCGAGAACCTGATCCTGACCATTACGGCAGGGGGCGCGGGCAAGCTGAGCTCAAGCCACGATTACCCGGTTCGCGGACGCGGCGGTATGGGCGTGGCAGCGATGGACAAGGCCATGCGCGGCGGTAAATTGGTGGCATCCTTCCCCGTTGATATTGACGACCAGATCATGCTGGCCACCTCAAAGGGTCAGTCGATCCGGGTGCCGGTTGATGGGATCTCTTTCCGCTCCCGCAGCGCGGGCGGGGTGAAAGTCTTCAACACGGGCAAGGGCGAAGAAGTCGTCAGTGTTGCCTGGATTGCAGACCAGGGTGATGAAGAAGCCGAAGAATGAAGGATCGAGAAAGAAATCGGGTGAGTTAAGCTCGGTTTCTTTGGTCTAAACCTTCCAATTACAGCTCTGCGGACTTTTCAGTCATTCAGTCGAAACGTGTGAAGGCAGAAGAATGGATCAAGTCGTAAGATGGGCAATTTGCTCGCAGTCACAATGGGTGTTGCAAGAGCGATCCGGGCTGAACCTGTTCGGGTACACGTAACCATCGACTTGAAGCTTGTCACACGAACCGCAAATAGTGGCCTCAGCAAAGCGCAGAGTTTAAGCGACACTTTCAATCCAAATATTACTCGACCGGTGACCAATTCGTGTCTGGATCATAAGCAGAAATTTCAGATGCAATACTGAGTGTCTCCGGGCCAAAATCTGCCTCGTAGACTATGCCGTTTTCGCCTACCAGAAAGGAATGAATACCAGTTTCTCCGTAGTCTGCCGGTATTGCCAGCAAGGCATGTCCTGCAACAAAGTGATCCCCGACGAAATAGGGGTAGGCACCTCCTGGAGCGTTAGGGCCCTGCTCTTGCAAGATTGTGTAATAATAGCCAAGAAACGGTTCGGCTTCATAGTCAACCTGACCGTCACTCCACCCCGAAGCTGCGGCGCGGGCAAGCGCTGCACCGACAAAGCTGTCTTTTCCAGGCCAGAAGAGACCGTTCTGCTCTTCCGGATCGGAAATGATCGTCTGAGCGAATTCCATAACGCCATTCCCGTTATGGTCCACAAGCCGGAAAGCTGCCTGCAGGTCAACATAGGCCTCAAGCAATTCGATCACTTCCAACTCATTCAAGCCTATTTCACGAGCTGAAAGTTCCTCGATCCCAGCCTCCAGGTCAAAGCGCCAACCGTCATCTTTACGCAGAATTGGGATAGGAAAAGGCCAACCGTCTTCACCTAGAAGAAGTACAACGCCATCGTCCTCAGGCCGGAAGCGATACCCCTCGGCATACATGCCAAGCACTTCCTGCCTTCTTTCTTGATCTTCCGTCGGATCACCCGTTCCAACCAAATCCTCGGCTTCAGGCCCGAAAATTTCGATCAGCTTGCTCTGATCATTAGCCTTCAACGCATCAACAAAAGCATCCAGTGCGGTTTGCGGCGTATCAAATCTGGCTCCTTCAGAGAGGGCCGTGCTTGTGGTCGCGGCAAGCAACAAAATTGAAAATACTGATCTACGCATTTTACCGTCTCCGCTTGCCTTTAGCGGCGTGTCCACGCTTGGACGCGCTTTGAGTTCTGCTGCCGGACGCCTTTTTCTTCATCGCTTTCCCTTTGGATGCCGCGGGCTTGCGCTGCGTCGATGCGGCTTTCTTCGCTTGCGGCTTCTTGGCGGTCTGCGGTCTTTGTGCGACTGGCTTTTTCGCTGAATCTGGACGTTTGGTGCGATCAATGGCTTGTTGCTTTGCGGCAGCCTTGTCCCGATCAGCGTTGTTCCGGTTCGCCAAGGCACCGCCTGCTACAGCCCCTGCACCCGCACCGACCGCGGCTGCAGCCGCCCCGCGGTCCCGGCTAATATCTGCAGCACCAGATTCTCGGCTCAACTTTGCACGCAGCTCATCCGTGCGACCGTCAGGACGGTTAACCGGCAAGTCGCTACGGCCACCTTCGGGTCTTTTGTGGTCCGCTATTTTGTTCCGGGCCTCCTGTTGCCGGTCAGGATCGGGGTTCCATCCGATATCCGTTCGGTCACCTAAATCTATATCATTGCCGATATTGACGTTGCCATCCACGTCTATGTCGATGTCTGGATTTCTATAAATCGGACCGCCGCCCCAGCCACCGCAATTTCGGCACCCCCAGTAGTCGTTCCAATCATCGTCGTCGTCGAAAATTTCGTCGATCAGGGCAACAGCGCCAAAAGTCAGTAGTGCTGCGCCCACAACATCCCCGGTTGACGGGCCAGTATAAATCGTCTCGGGATTGTATTGTGGGACGTATACCGTCTCGGGTTCTGTCGGCGTAATTACTACGGTGTCGTCCTCAGACACTTCGACAGTTTGCTCGGGCCCTGAAACAAGAGCGCCGCTGTCAATTGCCTGATCCCGCATGACCTGCACCGCATCCATCACATCGTCGGACTGGGCCAACATGGCAGTGCCAACTGTCTCGGTCCAGTCGATATGGGTGGCCATCTGACCAACAACTTGGGGGAACGCCGTTGCCAACACACTGACAGAAGGATCCCATCCCATTGCATCGATTTCCGGTTCCAGTTCAACAGGGTCGCGGTCGGCGTTATCGAGCAAATACCGTTCAGCCTTAACAATTTCCAATGGCTGGGTTGCCGCGACAAATATCTGTATGAGTAACGTGTCGGGATAAAGAGCAACCGGGGCGACCAATGTCTGCAACTCAGCGTCAGTTAGCAGACTGGACGAGGTCGCCGAGGTATCATCTTTTGCCGCTACATCTTCGGACGACTCTTGCGTTAACGCTGAAGTAGATACGCAAATACCGAATGCAATTAATAGAAACCTAAACATATTGCGATCCTTCGATTTCTTGAAGGATCACCTAAGACTGCGATTCTGGCAACCGATCAGTCAATAAAACGGTTGTGGGATAATAATCGACACCCAATCAAGATTGAGCGAGTGTCCGCTTTGGGCTCGAAGCGGATGTTGCTATTAAGCAAAATCCTGAATTCGTTAACTTTCATACGCCTTATAGAGGTTAATATTCGGCCCTCGCTCAAAGCCCATACAATGCCTCAAACTTGTTCTCAAGATAGGTCAACAACGCCTTCGGCCCGGGCTCGACACCACTTGCCCTCTGGATGATTTCGCGTGGTGCATAAAGGCCGCCAAATTGCTGGACGTTCTCGCGCAAAACTATGGCCTCTTGAGCGTCATAGCAGAAATATAGGATGGCTCAGGAACAGTATTGAAATGAAAACTCGCTGCCCGAACCATGAGAACCTAACCGTACGCAACGAGCACATTCAAAAATGCAACCGTCGATAAATCTTGCAAGATTAGGGCCGTACCTGATTTAGTGACCGAAAATTGGGCGGCTTTTGGGGGAGAAGCGTGTGCCGGGCATGCAAGAACAGGATTACGAAGGCGAACTACGCATTTACGAAGCACTGAATGTGGTGTCTACGACACCCGTTTTTGCGCTTTCGTTTTTGACGGCGTTTGCTGTTCAGATCGTGCAGATTGGGCCTTCCCATCTGACGATCCCTGCGATCGGATCGCTTGCGGTACTGGCGATTGTGAACCTGTTGGGCATGCAGAGCTACTATAAACTGCGTACTAAACCCAGGCCTAGATCGATATCCCATCGGCGGCTGAAAGTCATCCTGGTCACCTCGATGGTTTTGGGGGCTGGTTGGGGTAGTTTCAACTTGTTCATGATGCCATACTTGGTTCCTTACGAGCAGATGATGCTGTATTTGTTTGCATTTGTCGGCGCACTGGGCGGGTCGACGACATTTTCGATGAGAGTGTCCTTTGGTTTCTCAAGCCAAATTCTGTTTTTTACTTGGATTGCCATGTTGCTGTGGGGTCCATTGGCGTGGTATATCAACACCTTCATCGTTCTTGGCGTGTTTTTGGCAATCGTAAAGCTTACGTTTCTGACACGATCAACTGCGATCGATAGCATCAAGTTGAGCCTGGCCAACTCAAGGGCCTTGAACGATCAACTTAAAGCCGAAAACCAGATACGTGAACTGGCCCGCATTCCGGAAGAGAACCCGAACCCGGTGTTGCGTATCACCGATCAGGGCGAACTGACTTACGCCAATAAGGCAAGCGCTCCATTAATCGAAGCGCTGAAGCTAAAAGTTGGTGACCGAGTGGGAACGGGTTGGCGTAAACGTGTTGCCAAGGGTTTGCAGGATGATCAACGGGCAGATTTCCAGTATAAGGCTGGTGGTCAGACCTATTCTCTTTTGCTGTGGCCGGTTCCGGAAGGAGGATACGCGAATATCTACGGTCGGGATATTACGCGGCAAAAACGTGTGGAGAGCGAGTTGCGGGTGGCCCGCGATATCGCTGAGACCGCCAATAAGACCAAAAGCACTTTCCTTGCCAATATGAGCCATGAACTGCGCACGCCGCTGAATGCGATCATTGGATATAGTGAACTGATGCTGGAAGAAGCCATCGACCAGAAGGATGACGCAAACCTGAGCGACTTGAAGAAGATCCAATCTGCCGGGAAACACCTGCTTGCGTTGATCAATGATGTATTGGACCTCTCCAAAATCGAAGCCGGAAAGATGGAGTTCGAACTGGAAACTTTCGACGTTTTCCAGATGATCAAAGATGTTAGCGCGACAGTGCAGCCGTTGGCTGAGCAGAACAACAACGCGCTGGAAATTGAGTGCCCCGAAGATATCGGCGAGATGGTCTGTGACTTGACCAAGGTGCGGCAAGCCCTGCTGAACTTGTTGTCCAATGCTTGTAAGTTCACAGAACATGAAAATATCACGTTATCGGTTGTAAAATCGAACGACACAGATCGACTGGAATTTGCGGTCACCGATCACGGCATCGGCATGTCGCCAGAGCAAGTCGAGAGGATATTCGATGCGTTTACGCAGGCAGATTCCTCAACGACGCGTAATTACGGTGGTACCGGATTGGGGCTTTCTATCACAAAAGCCTTCTGCGAACAGTTGGGCGGCAACATTCATTGCGAAAGTGCGCTTGGCGAAGGTTCGACCTTCACAATTCGCCTGCCGCGCATCTGTCGCGACCCGTCAACGGGCGTGATGCGTCTGGCTGACCGGTCAGAGAATGAATTGAACAACGACCCGAATGCTCCACTGGTTCTGTTGGTTGATGACGATCCGACCGTGCATGATCTTCTGGGTCGACGCCTACTTCGTGAGGGATATCGCGTCCTCGCATCGGCCAACGGCAATGAGGCATTGGAACTGGCCCGAACAACCCGTCCTGATGCCATCACGCTCGATGTCTTCATGCCCGAAATCGATGGCTGGGCTGTTTTGTCCAAGCTCAAGGACGATCCCGAACTTAGGGATATTCCTGTCATTATGTTGACTTTCGCAGAGGATCGCAAAAGAGGTTTGTCGTTGGGAGCCAGTGAATATCTGGGCAAGCCAATTGACACGACCGAGCTGCTGAGTGTCCTTAAAGAGCACTGCCCAACTCTGCCAACGCCACGCGTTCTGGTCGTCGAGGACGAGGCTGCAACGCGTGAGCTGATCTGTCGCGTTCTCGAAAAAGAAGGCTGGCAGATTGACGAGGCGATCAATGGACTGGATGCCCTTCAACGCCTCTCTCAGTTCGTGCCGGACGTGATTTTACTTGATCTCATGATGCCCGAGATGGACGGTTTTGAGTTCTTGGCGGGGATAAGAAAGAACCCGGAGTGGAAGAATATTCCCGTCATCATCGTGACCGCCAAATCCCTGTCCAGCGAGGACCGCGCGCAACTGAATGGCTCGTTCCAGATGCTGGTCCGCAAAGATGGGGATGAGATTGAAATCATTCTGAACCAGTTGAACGAAATCCTTTCGGCTTCTCGATCTGAAGACGTATAGGCTGTGAGTAGCGCCCCGAATACCCAACCCGAGCAGGCACAGGCAATGTGGCTGGCAAATTTACGCCAGAACCTGATTCCCCCGGTCAGTGCGATAGTCGGGCTATGTGAGTTTCTCGAAAGTGAGGCTGAACGCCTTACTCTGAAGGAAGCCGCATCAGACCTGAACCGAATATCTCAGGCTGCAACCGAACTAAGCGTGTTTGTAGACCAGCTTCTGCATCCCCGAATGGCCTTGAAGCTTACGGTAAGCGGTGACGAAGGAGTGAAAAGGCTTCGTCACGATTTGCGAACGCCGATGAATGCGATCAAGGGCTACAGCGAAATGCTGCTTGAGGATCTAGAGGATCTAAACGCAGGACATCTGGAGTTGGACCTGCGCGGATTGCTGAAGCATACGGATTCTCTATTGCAAGAAATTGATGTGCTCGCATCGTTGTCCGACAACCAGTCCGGCGATGGCTTCAAAATACCCGAGGCATCGCAGGACGCAGCTGAGATGTTCGCAAATCTGGCTCAAAGCATGCGCTCGATTGATCCGGTTGCGGAGACTGCTTCGCTAACCGGAACCATCCTAGTCGTAGATGATGTCGAAGCGAACCGTACGCTGCTTGCCCGGCGGCTCGAACGGGATGGTCATCAAGTCTGGACCGCCGACGGAGGATATTCGGCTCTGGAAAAGCTGTCTCAACACGCGTTCGATCTGGTCCTGCTTGATCTTATGATGCCGGATCTCAACGGTTATGATGTTTTGAAGCGACTGAAAGAAAACGATGACTGGCGCGACATCCCGGTCATCATGATTTCCGCGCTCGATGAGATCGAAAGCGTTGCGCGTTGCGTTGAGATCGGAGCAGAAGATTACCTCCCTAAACCGTTCAACCCAATCTTGTTGCAAGCTCGGATCAACGCCGCGCTTGAGAAAGGACAGTGGCGGGAGCGAGAGCGCCTCTATCTCTTTCAGATGGAGGCAGAGAAGCAAAAGTACAAAGACCTGTTGCATAGTATTCTGCCGCAAAAAATCGTGACACGATTGAACGATGGGGAGGCCACGATTGCCGACCGTCATGACGATGTGACTGTCCTGTTTTCGGACATGGTTGGCTTTACGGAGATGTCGGCGAAATTGTCACCCGCGCAAGTGGTTGACTACCTTAATCGGGTTTTTTCGGGCTTCGACAAGGCGGCTTCGGAACTTGGTGTGGAAAAGATCAAGACAATCGGAGATGCCTACATGGCCGCGGCCGGAGTACCCGACCACCGGAATGACCACGCTGAAGTGATCGTTGAACTGGCTTGTCGGATGTTATCTCAGGTCGAAGCGCTGAACCACGAGCTGGACTACCATATGCATCTTAGAATCGGCGTCCACAGTGGGCCCGTAGTTGCCGGAATAATCGGGTCACACCGTTTTCTCTACGATGTTTGGGGGGATACAGTAAATTTCGCCAGCCGTCTTGAAACAACGGGTGCGCCAGGCCGCATTCAAGTCTCAGAGGAGACCGCAAGGCGGGTTACGCATTGCTTTGACCTAACTGATCCGATGGATGTGAGGATTAAGGGCAAAGGCCAGGCAAAAACATATTTCATCACTGGACGGAAATCTTAGTAGTCGGATCTACCTCCAGAGGCTGACAGCAGTTTTTCCATTATCTCAAGCAAACGGTTGAGTTCGACAGGTTTGGTATCAAAGTCATCGCATCCTGCCTCCAGCGCCTTTTCCCGGTCGCTGGCCATTGCGTGTGCCGTCAGCGCAACCACCGGGATTGAGGCCGTCTCGGGTGCTGCCTTGATGCGCCGTGTCGCCTCCCATCCATCAATTTCAGGCAGGCTCATATCCATCAAAACAATGTCGGGATTTGCTTCACCAGCCATGGACACGCCTTCCAACCCGTCCTTCGCAACGATAACTTGGAAGCCTTTACGCGCCAACCGACGCGACAACATATCGCTGTTCATTTCGTTGTCTTCCACCAACAGAACTTTAGCCAAATTTCCCCCTTTACGCATGCGCGCCATTTGACTGCCCGCGAGACAGAGTGTTTCCGGATCCATTTTCAAAATGTCGAACATACCACTAGATTGCGCAAGTCGTTTCGGTTGAAGCATTCTTTCATCAATTCAGCTTCACGCAATGAACAAATTAGTGTCTTCAGGTAATGTCTTCTTTTAGTCCACCCAACCCGCTACGAATTTCGCTTTCCCACCCTTGCTGTTTTTTGCTGCGGTCGAGTTGCGACCAAAGAAGTCGTTCATTGTCAGATTGCCAATGGCGGTAGTGTCCGCGTCTCGTTCGTTGCCTGGGGAATTCTCGCTGCGCCGGGCCCGAATGGCGGCTCCTTACGCCGCATCGCCGTAATCAAGATAATGCACCCCCAGCAAAATCTGCGCTGTGTGCGTTTGCAGCGAGAAAATCGAATTCACAGGATGGGTTCGAAGCGGGCGTTGCTTTTGAGCAAGATCCTGAATTCAAAAACTTGCGAAAACCTTCAGGAAGTTATTATTCGGCCATCGCTCAAAGCCCATACAATGCCCCAAACTTGTTCTCAAGATAGGTCAACAACGCCTCCGGCCCGGGCTCGACACCACTTGCCCTCTGGATGATTTCGCGTGGCGCATAAAGGCCGCCAAATTGCTGGACGTTCTCGCGCAGCCATCCGGTAGCGCCCGAGGTATCGCCCGAAGCCAATTGCGAATCCAATTCGGGTACGGCCTTGCGCAAAGCCTGATTCAGACATCCTGCGTAGACATTGCCCAACGAATAGGTCGGGAAGTAGCCAAACAGCCCAACCGACCAGTGCACATCCTGCAGACACCCGTTCGAAGGCTTGTCGACCGCATATCCAAAATCTGCGGCAAAACGATCATTCCACGCGGCTTCAAGGTCGCTGACTTGCAGATCACCTGCCATCAGCGCACGCTCAAGATCGAACCGCAGCATGATATGCAGGTTGTACTGCACTTCGTCCGCTTCGGTTCGGATGTATCCACTGTGTACTCGGTTAACGGTGCCATAGAAGGCATCGGCGTCGGCGATGCCAAAATCGCCAAAGGCGTCTTTCATTTGATCGAAAAGCCAGCCGGTGAAGGCGCGGGACCGACCCAGTTGGTTTTCATAAATCCGGCTTTGGCTTTCATGCACTCCCATGGAGACACCGCGCCCTAAAGGCGTCAGCAAATAATCCGGGTCGATCCCCTGTTCATAAGCCGCATGTCCCACTTCGTGGATTGTGGAATAGAAGCAATTGAACGGGTCCGTTTCGCTGGTTCTGGTGGTGATGCGTACATCCAGCCCGCTGCCAGAACTGAACGGGTGTACAGCTTTGTCCACGCGGCCATTATTCAGGTCATAGCCAAAGGCGACGGCCAGTTTTTGCGTCAGGCGCATTTGGATCAACTCGTCAAATCTGCCAGTCAGAGCCGCAGGCTCGGGCCGATCTAGGACAGCTGCGCGCAAAGCAACCAGACGTGGGCGCATCTGGCCAAATATCTCGGCAATCTGCGCACCCGTTGTGTAGGGCTCGTAATCTTCGACCATTGCGTCGTAGATATCACCGCCTTGAGCGAGCGCTGCACCTTCCTCGCGCTTAAGTGCAACAACCTCTTCCAGAACGGGTAGAAAAGCAGCGACATCCTCGTTGGCGCGGGCCTGCGCCCATTTTCCCTGTGCCTCGGAAGTCACGCGTGCAATTGCTGTAGCCAAATCCGATGGAACCTTCACTGCCCGATCATATTCGCGTCGAATTTCCCGCAGCTGAGCCTTGTCCGCTTCGCTGCTTGCATATGCGCTCTCCAGCCATTCCGCCACACGCGGGTCTGAACGGCGTGCGTGAAGCACGGCTTCGATCGCAGCCATCTCTTCGGCCCGTTGTGGAGCTGCGCCGCGCGGCATTACCGTTTCCTGATCCCATCCCAGACGTCCGGCGATCTGGCCAAGGGCCGAAGTTTGGCGCTGATAGGCCATCAGGTCGTTGAAAGCTGTCATCTGGGTCATGCTCCGCGCAAAGAAGTTGCAATAGGATAGGCCGTGAGAAAACGTGCGCGCAGGATCAGCGTCCAAACCACGACGGCCATGAATTGGTGGAATATCGCGATTTGCCAGGGTGCCGCGTAGATCACTGTCATGATACCGACCACCACCTGTAGCGAAAGCGCAGCGAATGCGGCGTTGAAAGCGAATCGCGTCTGCGGATGCGCACTTGCCGCGCCGCGCCGCCAAACAACGACACCAAAAGCGAACAGCAGATAACCAGCGCAGCGGTGGATGAATTGCACAAGGCCCGGGCTTTCGAAGAAATTTCGCCACATCGGTTCAAGCATCGTGGCGTCCGCTGGCAGAAGCTGACCTCCGATCAAAGGCCAATCCGTATAGGAACGACCTGCGTCGATGCCCGCGACCAGCGCCCCAATGAGTATTTGCAAAAAGGCGAAATGCATCAGACCTGTGGAAAGCGAGAACAACCGGGTTTCCTTTGCGCGGCGTGCTTGCATCAGATCGCGCTCCTCGCGCGCCAACATGAAGATGTACCAAGCCAGAAACCCGAGGATGACGAATGCAAGCCCCAGATGCACCGCTAGTCGATAGCTTGCAACTGCGGTCATCCCCTCGCCTTGCGTCACACCCGACGCAACCATCCACCATCCAACAGCCCCTTGAACGCCGCCGAGCGCTCCGGGGATCAGCAATCGACCGGTCCAACCAGCCGGTATCTTGCGGGCAACAAGAAAACCGAAAAAGCCGACAGCCCAGACCAGTCCGATCACGCGGCCCAGTTGGCGGTGGCCCCATTCCCACCAGTAAATTGATTTGAAATCATCCAGCTCCATCCACTGGTTCTGGATGCGCCATTGATCGATTTGCTTGTATTTATCGAATTCGGCCTGCCAGTCAGCCTCGGAAGTCGGTGGGATGGCCCCGGTGATCGGACGCCATTCGGTAATCGACAGGCCGCTATCTGTCAGTCGGGTCAGTCCGCCGACCGCGATCATGATGACCACTAGCGCAAACAGGATCATAAGCCAGACGCGAATGGCCTGGCGTGCACCACCGCGCCCGCGATCGATCACACCCGGCTGAACCGCTTGTTGTTTTTCAGAGTCTGAGACGTCTTCGAAGATGCTGCGCTTACCGCTCATGCTGTCCTCTTGTGCCTTGGATTTCGTCGCAAGCTAGGTTGACTTGGGGGCGAGGTCCAGCCTCAGCCCCGATCCTTCCAGCGGACCATCTGACGCATCACCCCGTGCAGCATTTGCACATCCGCCCGCGTCATCCGCATCCTGGACCACAGATTGCGCAGGTTGGTCTTCATCCCTTCGGCCTTTTCGGGCGGGTAGAAAAATCCCGCCTCCTCCAGCCGATCCTCGTAATGCTCGACCAGCTTTTCGACCTCGATCCCCGTAGCCCAGTCGCCTTTGCCCAAATCCGTTGCCTCATGCACCACATCCCCGGTTTGGCGCATCCACTCGTAAGCCGTCAGCAAAACGCATTGCCCAAGGTTCAGCGACGCGTATTCGGGATTCACTGGCACCGAGATAATCGCGTTTGCCTTGGCGATATCCTCGTTTTCAAGCCCGGCGCGTTCTGGACCGAACAGCACGGCCACCTTTTCGCCAGCGGCCACCTTTTCCGCAGCGATCTGCATGGCCCGTTCGGGGCTGAATACCGGCTTGGTCAGGCCCCGTTGCCGTGCAGTAGTCGCAAAGACATATGTGCGGTCCCCCAATGCTCCGGCCAGATCGTCGAACAATTGTGCCTCATCCAGCAATCGCCCTGCGCCGCTGGACATCGCCACCGCCTTGGGGTTCGGCCATCCATCGCGCGGCGCAACGATCCGCATCCGATCCAGTCCAAAATTCCACATCGCCCGTGCCGCAGCACCGATATTTTCGCCCATCTGCGGGCGCACAAGCACGAAAGAAGGCTGGGATGTATCGCTGGGCATGGCTGTCTCCGAAAAGGTCTGCCTGCTCTAATCGCGTCTCCCCCGCAGGGCAAGGCACCCGGCGCGTCTAATCCAGCACGAGACGGCATAAAAGTTTGCTTCCCGCCCGCAATCCGCTAAACCGCGCGAAAGACTGAAAGCGAAGGACGCGCCAATGGACACCCCCGAGCAGCCACAGATTTATCTGATCACCCCGCCAACGATCACACTGAGCACGTTCCCCGACCAGTTGTCGCGCGTTCTGGACGGGGCCGAGATCGCCTGTATCCGCCTGGCTCTGGCAGGAAGTGACGAAGATACCATCGCTCGCGCCGCTGATGCCTGCCGTGAGGTTGCTCATGCGCATGACGTGGCGCTGGTGATTTCGAACCATGTACTGCTGGCGCAACGGCTGGGTCTGGACGGGGTGCATCTGGACGATGCGGCACGCTCGGTCAGGGCTGCGCGTAAGGAACTGGGGCCAGATGCTATCGTCGGCAGCTTTTGCGGAGCCTCCAGCCATGATGGTATGACCGCTGGAGAAGGTGGGGCAGACTATGTTGCCTTTGGCCCGGTGGGCAACGTCGCGCTGGGCGATGGAACCCGCGCTGAGCAAGACCTGTTCCAGTGGTGGTCTGAGATGATCGAGGTTCCGGTGGTGGCCGAAGGCGGGCTAACCGAAGACCTGATCCGAGACCTGACGCCCTGCACAGATTTCTTTGGCATCGGCGATGAGATCTGGTCACATGACGACCCGCTGGATGCATTGAACACTCTGATCGCCGCAATGCGCTGACGACTGTGAGCGTTAACCCTTGCACCCGCGTCGGGGCTGCGGCATGACACGAAGCATGACTCAGAACAGCGAAATCCTGTGTATCGGATCGGTCCTGTGGGACGTAATCGGGCGATCTGCCAGCGTCATGCGGCAGGGATCGGACGTACCGGGGCGGATTACCCGCTTGCCCGGCGGTGTCGCCATGAACATCGCCATGACGTTGGTGCGCTTTGGGATGACCCCTACGCTGCTCACTGCAATCGGCCGCGATCCCGAAGGCGATGAACTGGTCCACTCCTGCGCACGGCTGGGCATGGTGACCGACCACATCTACCGTTCGCAAGACTTGCCGACCGACCGCTATATGGCCGTCGAAGGTGCCAATGGATTAATCGCAGCCATTGCAGACGCCCATTCACTTGAGGCGGCGGGAGCAAAAATCTTACGTCCCTTGATGCATGGACCTTTGGGCTATGAAAATACACCTTTTGAAGGCCCCATCGCGCTGGACGGCAACCTAACCCTGAACCTGCTGGAAGAGATCGCGCAAAGCCCCGCCTTTGCCAGCGCCGATCTTCGCGTGGCCCCCGCGTCCCCCGGCAAGGCCGAGCGTTTGTTACCTTTTCTGAAACACGCGCGCGCTACGCTCTATGTAAACCTCGAAGAAGCTGGGCTTTTGTGCCAACGCGAATTCACCGATTCCGAGAGTGCTGCTCAGGGCTTGCTTGACCGTGGCGCATTGCGTGTTCTGGTGACCGATGGCGGCAACTCGGCCACTGTCGGCAGCGCTGAGAGTGTTCTGACCCAAAAACCACCTTCCGTTCTGGTCACCCGCGTGACCGGCGCAGGTGATACTTTCATGGCAGCCCATATCGCTGCCGAAGCAAGTGGCGCTGACAACGACGCCGCGCTCAAGCGTGCCCTACATGCCGCTGCAACATATGTTTCCGGAGAAACTCCACTGTGATCGACATCCAATATTCCGCCGAGGTTCGCGCCGCAAAAGACGCAGGCCAACCCATTGTTGCGCTGGAAAGCACTATCATCACCCACGGGATGCCCTACCCCCAGAACATCGAGGTTGCCGCACAGGTCGAACAGGACATTCGCGATGCGGGCGCAGTTCCCGCAACTATCGCCGTGATCGATGGCGTGCTTAACATTGGGCTTGAGTCCGATCAGCTTCAGGCCCTTGGACAGGCGCAAGGCGTTGCCAAGCTGTCGCGCGCTGACATGGCTGCTTGTCTTGCAACTGGCGGTACAGGGGCCACCACCGTCGCAGCTACCATGATCGCAGCGCATTATGCAGGTATCGAAGTATTTGCCACAGGCGGCATCGGCGGCGTTCATCAGGGGGCTGAAACCTCTTTTGATATCTCTGCTGACCTGCATGAGCTTGCGCAAACGCCTGTGACGGTTGTTGCGGCCGGAGCCAAAGCTATTCTCGACCTGGCCAAAACCCTTGAGGTTCTGGAAACGCTCGGTGTGCCGGTCATCGCACACGGACAGGACGAATTTCCGGCGTTCTGGTCAGCCAAGTCTCCGCTGGCTGCCCCCTTGCGGATGGACAGCGCAGAGGACATCGCCAAAGCCCATGCCGCGCGGCGGGCGCTGGGATTACCCGGTGGGCAACTCGTAGCCAATCCGATCCCGCAGGCCGATCAGATCGCTGCCGAGGAACTTGCCCCGATCATTGCTTCCGCACAGGCCGATGCCGAAACACACAGAATCACCGGCAAAGGCGTTACGCCTTACCTACTGCAACGCATCTACGAACAGACCAATGGTCGCTCGTTGACAGCTAATATCGCTCTGGTACGCAACAATGCACGGCTGGCGGCGGGCATAGCAATAGCGCTGGTAAAGACGGCTGAGTGACATAAGCCTATTGTACCAAGACCTCGGACTGCTTAACTAATTCCGCAAACCACTCAGGACCGCAATGAACACGCCGTTTGACGAAGAACCTCATCGCCGCTCGGGCCTTCTGTCCGGACTGCGCGCGTCATTTTTGACGGGCATTGTCGTCATTGCTCCGGTTTGGTTGACGATCTGGCTGATCTGGTCGGTCGTGGGCTGGATCGACAGCGCCGTGCTGCCATTGATCCCTCAGCAATTCCAGCCGGCCGAGTATGTTGGGATCAACCTGCGCGGCGTCGGCGTCATCATCTTCCTGATCTTCACGGTCATCGTCGGCTGGATTGCCAAAGGCATTTTGGGCCGCTCACTGATTCACTTCGCCGAAAGCCTCGTTGATCGGATGCCCGTCGTCCGGTCCGTCTATTCCGGCATCAAGCAAATCTCGGAAACAGTCTTTGCGCAGACAGAACGCTCTTTCGAAAAAGCCTGTCTGATCCAGTATCCGCGCCGCGGAATTTGGGCGATTGGATTTGTTTCGACCACAGCGCGGGGCGAAGTCAGCCAACGCGCCGAAACGGGTGGTGAGTTGCTCAGCGTCTTTGTCCCGACGACCCCAAACCCCACATCCGGTTTCCTGCTGTTTTTTCCAGCCGAAGACGTGATCCTGCTGGATATGTCGATCGAGGACGCAGCCAAATTGGTGATTTCAGCGGGGCTGGTATACCCAAACGAAAAAGACCCGACCCAGCCGCCGGAGTAGTCAGCCAAACATGGCAGGCAGGTCGACAGTACTGCGTTCGCCCAGATCATCCTTGTGGGCGCGCAAGAATTGATCTGCCGCAACGCGCCCGGCCTGCTTCAACCTGTTCAGAACAACCGGATTTGGAACGGTTTTTGTCGCAGCCGACAGATCGTTCATCAGAGCATCATCCGCAATCATATGAACCAGCACCCGGCTCATCTCGCCCGCTTTCAATTTTCCCTCGGCCAGCAGCCGCTGCACAAAATTAATCGCGCGCAATTCACGAAATAGCGATGAGTTAAAGCTGATCTCATTAATCCGGTTCTGAATCTGCTGAGGTGTCTTCGGCACCTCGTCCCTTTCTAAAGGGTTGATATTTACAATCACCACATCGTCGGGAAGGTCACCACCAAACAAGGGGTACAACGCCGGGTTGCCAGTATACCCCCCATCCCAATACGCTTCGGTACGACCAGATTTTGGATCATAGATCTCTATTGCCTGAAATAGGTTGGGCAGACAGGCCGATGCCAAAATTGCGTCGGTCGATATCTCATCTTCAGCAAAGACCCGAATTTTGCCACTGCGCACGCAAGTCGCACAGACAAAAAGCTCCAGCCCTTCATCTGCACAAATCTCATCAAAATTGAACCGATCCACAACCGGCTCAAGCGGATTGCGATAGAACGGCCCGTAAGCATAGGGAGACACCAGCCGCGACCATGTTTCGGCCATCGAATACGGCAGTGAATACTCAAGCGCCTGCGATATATGCGCGGGCTCTAATCCGCGCATCCAATGAACGATCCGCATATCACCAACAGCGCCCATGCGCGTCCATAAATCGTCGAGACAGGCCCGAGCGCCTTCGCGCCCCGCATGCACCATTCCGGATTTGAACGCGGCTCCGTTAAGGGCGCCAGCCGAGGTTCCAGTGATCGCCGCAACCTCGACATCCTCCTCATCCAGTAGACGGTCCAGCACACCCCAGGTAAACGCACCATGGGCACCACCGCCCTGCAAAGCCAGATTGATCCGCTTCATACTTCCGCCTCTTCATCTGGCCAAAAATATCCCGGGGGGGTTGGGGGCAGCGCCTCCATGCATCGTCAAAGCGCAGTCCACCCCCCGTCAACCGAGATCGTCGTCCCGGTGATCTGCGCGGCCGCATCTGAACACAGGAAGATGGTCGTGCCACCAAGCTGTTCAACCGTCGCGAACTCTTTTGAAGGTTGCCGTTCCAGCAGGACGTTCTTCACAACATCCTCGCGGCTCATGTTATATTCTTTCATCGTATTGGGGATTTGCGCCTCAACCAGTGGGGTCAGCACATAACCCGGGCAGACAGCGTTGCACGTGATCGGTTCCTGTGCCGTCTCAAGCGCAACGGTTTTGGTCATCCCAACCACACCATGTTTTGCCGCTACATAAGCTGCCTTAAAAGGAGAAGCAGTTAACCCGTGTGCAGAAGCGATATTTACGATACGGCCCCAACCTGCCGCGCGCATCATTGGCAAGGCTGCAGCCGTTGTGTGAAAGGCTGAATTCATGTTGATCGCGATGATCGCATCCCATTTATCAGTCGGAAATTGATCGATCGGTGAAACATGTTGGATGCCCGCATTATTCACCAATATGTCGCAGGCACCTGCCTGTTCGATAAGTGCGCGGCATTCATCGCCTTTCGACATGTCCGCCTTGATGTAGCGCGCGTTGGTCCCGGTCTCTTTCCCAATCTCGGCAGCCAGCGTATGATCTTCATCCCGGTCGGTAAACGAGTTCAGAACCACATCCGCACCCGCCTTGGCCAGCTCACGCGCAACGCCCAGTCCAATCCCTGAATTCGACCCTGTTATGATGGCTGTTTTTCCCGCCAAGCTCATGCCTGCTCTCCGTCCTGATTTCAATTCAGCCACACAGTGCCATGCTGCACCTGCAAAGGAAACGGGGAATGATACAGCAGGTGCATCCCGGCAGGTTTTGCCAAAAAAAACGCCCGCACGAAGCGGGCGTTAAGTTATTGAGGCAGGTTTCATACAGGCAAGAAACCTATCGAGCAGTGCATCCTTTATAAGCAATTCTTTGCATCCGTCCAAGCTAAAAGTTTGATAATAAGAAAAATCATGGCTACGGTGAATCCCAAACAAAATAAGGCCAGAGCAGGATTGTTTCCAAAATGAGCCCCGATTATCTCCACCCCCTCCGACCAGCAATTGCGGGAATCGCCTGTATTTTTGCGGCTTCACTCGCTTCGGCAGAATCAGCCCATGGCATAGCTATGTATGGCGACCCGGCACTACCACCGGATTTTGTGTCGCTACCCTACGCAAATCCCGACGCGCCCAAGGGCGGAAAGGTCGTATTTGGAAATACCGGCGGCTATAACAGTTTGAACCCGTTTGTGCAAAAAGGCACGTCACCCTGGCAGTTGCGATTTTGGACCCACGAAAGCCTGATGGGCCGGTCCTGGGACGAACCTTTCACTCTTTACGGGTTGTTAGCCGAATCAGTTGAGACGGATTCGGACCGAACCTGGGTCGAATTCACGCTGCGCGAAAATGCGGAATTCTCGGATGGAACACCGGTCACCGTCGATGACGTGATCTGGTCGTATGAGACATTAGGCACCGAAGGTCACCTGCGCTATCGCGGGCTATGGGACAAGATCGACAGCATCGAGCAGACCGGCCCGCGCAGCGTTCGGATCACCTTTAACGAACCGGATCGCGAACTGGCCCTGATCGCCGGAATGCGCCCGATCCTGCAAAAAGCGCAGTGGGAGGGGAAGTCGTTCGCAGACGCTCAACTGCACGATATACCCATCGGTTCCGGACCATACGTGATCGATGACTATGAGGCTGGCCGCTATGTAAACTTACGCCGCAATCCTGACTACTGGGGTGCCGATATCCCCTACCGCAAGGGCACGATGAATCTGGATGACATGCGGATCGAATTCTATGGTGACGGCACCGTTGCCTTCGAGGCATTCAAGGCAGGCGAACTTTCAGCCGTGCGCGAGTTTAACGCGGACAAATGGAACACTCAGTATAGTTTCCCGGCGGCGCAACGCGGTGATGTTGTAAAGACCGAAATCCCGCATCAAAAACCTTCGGGCATGACCGGTTTTGTCATGAACACCCGTAAGGCCCCCTTTGACGACTGGCGCGTTCGCGAAGCGTTGACCCTGGCGTTCAACTTTGAATTCATCAACGACACCATCACAGGTGGCGCGCAACCCAGAATTACGTCCTATTTCTCAGGCTCCGAGTTGGGCATGCAACCCGGTGCGGCCACCGGTCGCGTCGCAGACCTTCTGCAACCTTACGCCGCCGAACTGGCGCCGGGTACCATTGAGGGGTATGAATTGCCCGCGGGTGATGGAACCGAACGCAATCGGAGCAATATCCGCAAGGCGCTAAAACTGCTGGAAGAGGCAGGCTGGACAATTCAGGACGGTCAGCTTCGCAATGCCAATGGCAAACCGTTTGAAATCGACCTTGTCATCAGCCAGGGCAGCCTGAATGTGGTGCAGGATGTCGGTGTGATCGCGGAAATCTATGCACGCGCGTTGGAGCGCCTGGGCATTCAACTGACCGTCGAAAAAGTTGACGACGCGCAGTACACCTCGCGTATCGACGCGCAAGACTTCGACATGACGCCCTTCCGCCGCGCCCTTTCGCTGTCGCCCGGCAACGAACAACGCCTATATTGGGGCAGCGAAAACGCCGACACACCTGGGACTAGGAATGTCACGGGGCTGACCTCTCCTGCCGTTGACGGATTGATCGATGCAATGCTGGCCTCGGAAAGCCACGAGGATTTTGTGGCCGCTACGCGCGCGTTGGACCGCGTACTAACCGCTGGCCGTTACGTCATTCCTATCTGGAGCTTCGACGTCGGCCGCATCGCCCACGTGAAGGAATTGAAGCAGCCTACCTCGCTTCCGATTTATGGAGATGGCCCCGAATACATGCCACAGGTCTGGTGGTACGAGGACTGACAAGACCGCGCGGCTTTTAGTTCAGCGCATATCCGGGCCTAAAACTGGTTGATCCGGCAATGGCACGGCGACAGGGCAGATTGCCAGCCATAAGCGATTTTCGGCTGAACCCGTCACAAACTGTGACCAATACCAGAGCTTGTGGGTCGCGGAACCATTCGCGCCTACTGGTACACAAGTTGCACAAGTATTGCTTATTCGGTCAAATTCATCGCAAGGGGCTTTACGGACTCGTGGCATGGACTATACCTTGTACACATCCCGATGAATATCTTAGTGCAGATAATTGCAGCATTTTTCGGGTGCGAAATACTGTACTGACAGTTCAAGTCAGAAGAACAACGGACCGGCCGCCACTCACTAAAACAGCAGGTCCGTCGGCCCGTTGCGGTTTAGCCGCAGCGGGTTTTTGCCTTTGGTTGCCGTGACGGCAACCTGCGACATTTTGTCATGTCCGCAATATCCCCCCACACTCCGTACGCTAATACCGGGGAGAGCAATCCTGGAACCGAATAAAGGGAAGGCTCGTAGATGTTGAACTGGGCTGATCTGACGCAAGACTGGGGCGCGTCGTATGCGCGTGCAAAACGCAGATTTCCAAACCTGCGGGACAGGGACATGGCGCGCGTTGGTGAAGATCGTAAGCAGTTTGAAGCATATCTGGCCGAACGTCACCACCTGACTGTTAATGAAGCCCGGGAAGAGCTTGAGGATTTCCTGTATACCGAAGCGTTGAACCGCGAAGTTGCGCAAACCTTAAGTAAGTGACGTCACCCAAAGGATCGTGGCGTCCTCGTCACTAACCGAAATTACATTGTGCCCCATGCTACCGTCATAATAGGCGCTGTCGCCTCGACGCATCTCGACTGGTTCATAAAATTCGGTGAACAGGCGCACCACGCCGGTCAGGACATACAAGAACTCCTCACCATCGTGACGTACCCATCCATCAAACTCTTCCATAGATCGGGCGCGCACTCGGGCGCGATAGGGTAGCATCTGCTTTTTGGTAAGCGTTTCTGCCAGCAGTTCGTGCTCATAGGTTGTGGTTGCGTGCGCAGCCCCCGCGCCCATTTTGGTCACTGCCATTCGGCCTATGACCTGATCACGCTGGGGCGGAGTGAACAGTTGAGGCACCGAAATTTCCAGCCCTATCGCCAGCTTCTTCAACGCATCATAAGTCGGCGACATCTGACCGTTTTCGATCTTGCTAAGTGTCGACCTTGCCAACCCGGCCTGGTTGGCCGCCTGTTCCAACGTCCAGTTTCGGGCTTTGCGCAGCTCACGCACACGCGCCCCCAAATCGACGGGCTCAAGCTCGGTATTAATACCATTGTCGCGGGCAATTCTGACGATGGACTTATGATCATTCTTGCTCATGCGTCTTTCTATAGGGGCAGCATGCTCTGCTTGCAACGCGCCGTGCGCAGCTGTAGCCAGTTCCCATGTTGTCGATCTTTGATCAGGGACCACCGCCGCCCTGCCCGCGCCCATTCAATCTTGCCGCGCATGTCCTGCGTCATGCCCAAAGCAATTCGGAAAAAACCGCCCTATCTGTGCTTGGGCAGAACAGCGCAGTCGACTGGACCTACCGAGAGCTGAAAGCGGCGATCCTGGGTACAGGAACCGGCTTGCTTCAGAGCGGCCTCAAGCCCGGCGACATCATTTTGATGCGACTTGGCAATACAGTCGATTTCCCAATCGCATATCTTGGAGCAATCGCCGTTGGGCTGGTTCCAGTTCCAACCTCATCGCAACTGACAGACGTGGAAACCGTCAAGATCATCGACGATCTGAATCCTGCCGCCGTTTTGCGCGATCCGCAGGTCGCCTGCGCCGATCACTCCAACCAAATACGGCTGGATGAGCTTGTCGGAATGCGAACGCTGCCGCCGGCGGAGTTTGCAATGGGTGACCCCGAGCGATTGGCCTATGTTGTCTATACTTCGGGCACTTCAGGCAAACCCCGCGCCGTCGCCCACGCGCATCGCGCCATCTGGGCGCGGCAAATGATGGTCGATGGCTGGTACGGTCTGCAATCTTCGGATCGATTGTGCCACGCCGGAGCATTCAACTGGACCTACACTCTGGGTACCGGGTTGATGGACCCGTGGACCATCGGCGCAACGGCACTGATTCCAGAGCCGGGAACAAACATCCGAGATCTGCCCACCCTGCTGACCCAACAACGCGCCACGATTTTTGCAGCTGCCCCCGGGGTCTTTCGGAAGATCATGCAAGGCAATCAGCGACTAGACTTACCTGATCTGCGCCATGGCCTGTGCGCCGGAGAAAAGCTCTCACGTCACCTGCACGACAAGTGGGTGCGGTCCACCGGAACAGAACTATACGAAGCATATGGTATGTCGGAATGTTCGACCTTCATTTCGTCCAGCCCCAGCCACCCGGCGCGCGGTGAGGCGTTGGGTCAGCCGCAACCTGGGCGCCGGGTTGCCATTGTTGGTCCCGACGGCCCGGTCCCGCAGGGACAAGAAGGCACGATTGCCATTCATCGTGACGATCCGGGCCTTATGTTGACTTACCTGAACGCACCTGAAGAGGCCGACGCACGTATCGCTGGAAACTGGTTCCTTACAGGCGATCAGGGTGCGATGGCCGCAGATGGACAGATAACTTATATGGGCCGCGATGATGACATGATGAACGCAGGCGGCTATCGGGTCTCTCCGGTCGAAGTTGAGGCTGCCTTGTCGAACCACCCAGGTATCACGCAGGTTGGCGCCGCGTCGGTTGAGGTTAAACAAGACAGCTCGATCATTGTTGCATTCTACACCGGACCCGAGGAACTAGACGCGGAGACGTTGCGCGCCTATGTGTCTGACAAGCTGGCGCGCTACAAACAACCGCGGGCCTTTGTCCATCTGTCCGAACTGCCCACTGGGGGCAACGGCAAACTCCTGCGCCGCGCCCTGCCGGCCTATTTCAAGGCAACGTCCGAATGACACAGACCGTTAAGCTTGATATCATGTCCGACCCGATCTGCCCTTGGTGCTATATCGGCAAGACCCATTTAGACAAGGCGCTTGCCGAAATCCCGAACCATCCGTTCGTGATCGAATGGCATCCTTTTCAATTGAACCCGGATATGCCCGATGCAGGGATGGACCGGCGTGAGTATCTGGAGCGTAAGTTTGGCGGCAAAGACGGCGCTGTTCGCGCCTATGCACCGGTCGTCGAGCACGCCGAGAACGCTGGTCTGAAGATCGATTTCGAGGGCATGAAACGTACGCCAAATACGCTGGACGCACACCGACTGATCCATTGGGCCGGTATAGAGGGCAAGCAGAACGCCGTGGTCGATGCCCTGTTCAACGCATATTTCGTCGAAGCACGCGACATCGGAGATCGAGAAGTTCTGGCCGATATCGCAGACAGCGTTGGCATGGACGCGGCAGTCGTGATGAAATTGCTGCAATCGGAATCCGATCGCGAAGACATAAGAACCCGCGACAGCCATTCTCGCGAGATGGGCGTGAATTCGGTTCCCACTTTCATTGTGGCGAACCAACACGCCGTTCCTGGTGCACAACCCCCTGAATTATGGGGAAAAGTTATATCCGAGATCATGTCTCAGATTGAGGCTTCCCCTGCAGAATAGCACAGACCCCTGTGCATTTCTGATCTAGTCCGTTCCTCGGCACCGTGATAGCGCTGCTGGGAAGGAGCTCCCCATGACCAATCGCATGTCCCGGGGCGAATTCATTGCGCTGGTCGCGATGATGTTCGCCACGATTGCCTTTTCGATCGACTCAATGCTGCCCGCTCTGCCCGAAATCGGTAAAGAGCTTAGCCCCAATGACATGAACAAAGCGCAACTGATTTTGACATCTTTTGTGCTGGGCATGGGCATCGGGACGTTTTTTACGGGCCCGATTTCGGATGCCGTTGGACGCAAACCGGTTATCTATGGAGGCGTCGCCCTATATATCCTGGCGTCGGCAGTTGCCTGGGCCAGTTCTTCGCTCGAGCTGGTATTGGCTGCACGGGTTGTTCAGGGCCTCGGCGCTGCTGGCCCTCGAGTTGTGGCGATGGCGATCATTCGGGACCTCTATGCGGGACGCGAGATGGCCCGCATCATCTCGATTGCCATGATGATCTTCACGTTGGTTCCGGCCGCAGCACCGCTGCTTGGTGCAGGTGTTATCGCTTTGGTTGGATGGCGCGGGATCTTCGTATCCTTCATGCTTTTTGCTTCAATCATCGTAGTTTGGATGGCAACGCGGTTGCCCGAGTCTCTGGCTCCTGAAAATCGCCGCCCCTTTCGACTGCCATTAATGATCGCAGCTGTGAAGGAGATGATGACCCATCCCACCGTGCGACTTTCAATCCTTGTGCAGACGTTGTGTATGGGATTGCTGTTTACCATGCTGACAATGGTGCAACCGGTTTTTGACGTCATACATGACCGAGCCGAAAGCTTTCCGTTCTGGTTCGGCTTTGTGGCGCTGATCTCGGGCTCGGCCAGTCTGTTGAATGCCGCGCTCGTTGTTCGCCTCGGCATGCGCCGGATCGTGACCTGGGCCCTTGGTGCGCAGATCATTATCACCGGATGCGTAATTGTCCTGAACGCGATGCCATTGTCCCCGGACGCCTCATTCGCGCTGTTCGTGACGTGGCAAACTACCGTATTCTTCATGGCGGGCGTTACCATGGGCAACCTGAACGCCATCGCGATGGAACCGATGGGCCATATCGCGGGAATGGCCGCCTCGGTCATTGGGTCTATCGCGACGGTTCTGGCTGCGGCAATCGCCGCACCCGTGGGCTTGCTATTTGATGGATCGATTACGCCTTTGACGACAGGGGTGTTGATCATGTGCATTCTGGGCTTCGGCTTGATGCTGCATATGGGTCGGATCGAAAATCGACTGCCTGCCTGATCTGTGCAGACCTTCTGAAACCCGTTAAGCTCCTGCCAATTGTTTGGGAGGGGTCTTATGCGCGACTATTATGATCTTGGCACCTATTCCTGTGC
Organism: Ruegeria sp. G2; assembly: GCF_056533505.1. Classification (NCBI taxonomy): domain Bacteria; kingdom Pseudomonadati; phylum Pseudomonadota; class Alphaproteobacteria; order Rhodobacterales; family Roseobacteraceae; genus Ruegeria; species Ruegeria sp. G2. The sequence goes on from NZ_JBQFON010000001.1 coordinate 801,697, forward strand.
AGTCACCACTGCATCGGCTGAGGCGCAGCTGTGGTTCGATCGCGGACTGGTCTGGACATATGGCTATAACCATGACGAGGCGATTGCCTGTTTTCAGAAGGCCGCAGACGCAGACCCCGACTGCGCCATGGCCCATTGGGGCGTCGCCTATGCGGCGGGGCCGAACTACAACCTGCCATGGGATCTGCGTGACGATCAGGGACAGACCAAATCACTGGCGATTGCCTATGACGCTACACAAAAAGCTATGGCCCTTCTGGAGATGTGCACACCGGTTGAACAGGCCCTGATTCGGGCGCTGCCAGCCCGTTACCCACAGCGGGATCCGATTGAGGATATGCACACCTGGGACTACGACTATGCCAACGCGATGCGCGCAGCATTTTCCGAACAGCCCGGCAATCTGGATCTGCGTACCATCTATGTCGAGGCATTGATGAACCTTACGCCCTGGCAGATGTGGAACCTGAAAACCGGACAACCTGCTGAGGGCGCGGCCACGCTTGAGGCGCAAGAGACACTGGAAAAAGCGATGGCTGATGATCCTGATGCGATGTCTCATCCCGGCCTGTTGCATCTCTATGTCCATCTGATGGAGATGTCGCCGACCCCGGAAAAGGCTCTGCAAGCGGGGGATATTCTGCGCACGCTGGTTCCGGAAGCGGGGCATCTGGTACATATGCCGACGCATATCGACGTGCAGTGCGGCCATTATCACAACGTCGTCTATTGGAATGAACAGGCCTCGGTCGCTGATTTGAAGTATTATGAGCGCGAAGGCGCGTTCAATATCTACACCGGCTATCGTCAACACAATTACCATTTTGCAATCTACGGTGCATTATTTCTGGGTCAGATGGAGCCCGCCCTGCGCGCCAATAAAGGCCTGTGGGACACCACACCCGAGGAGATGCTGCGGATCGAAAGCCCGCCCATGGCGGATTATTTCGAAAGTTATATGTCCATGGGTCCGCATATCCTGATCCGCTTTGGCCGCTGGGAAGAGGCGAAGGCGCTGGATCTTCCCGACGATCCGGATCTCTATCGTACGCTCACCGCAACAACACACTATGCCCGTGCCATCGCCCATGCGGCCACGGATGAGGTCGCGCAGGCCGAAGCTGAAGAGCAACTGTTCCTTGCCGCTAAAACCTGCGTGCCCGAAACACGCAGGCTGCACAACAATCGGGTCATCGATCTTCTTGAAATTGCAGCCGAAATGCTGCGCGGAGAAATCGAATATCGCAAGGGCAACTACGATATCGCCTTTGCCCATCTGCGTCGGTCGGTCGAGTTGGACGACACATTGCCTTATGACGAACCATGGGGCTGGATGCAGCCCACACGCCACGCGCTTGGGGCTTTGTTATTTGAACAGGGCCACGTCGCCGAGGCCGAGGCCGTCTATCGAGAGGATCTGGGCCTGGCAGGAGCGCTCGGTCGTGCCTCGATCCACCCCGACAATGTCTGGAGCCTTCGAGGGTTACGCGATTGCCTGAAAGAGCGTGGAGAGGCCATAGAAATCAAACAGATTCAACAACGTCTTGATCTGGCGCTCGCGCGTGCGGACAGTGCTGTTGGTGCATCCTGTTTTTGTGCGCAAGCCGCCATGCGAGCCGCCGAATGAATGCACTGTCATTGGCTCTTGCTTTGGTATTGTGTGGTCCCGCATTTGCGCAACGGCAGACATTTCCGCCAGTGGATCAAGCAGAACAAGACCCCACCCTGCTAAAGTTCAGGTCCGATCTGCTTGCAAAAATCGAGGCGCGCGATACCGAGGCCGTCGTGGCTGCCACATGTCCCGATATTTATCTAAGCCATGGCAGCAATGGCGGACCGGACGAATTCCGAATAAACCTAACTGTGCCGCCCGATCAGCTGAGCGAAGAGTTCAGAGACGAAGCTGACGAACTGCGCGATGCCTATTGGACAGATTTATACGAAACGCTATCGCAGCCAGGTTACTTTGACGAACAGGGTGAGTTCTGGATGCCAACACATTGGCAAATCGCCCTGCCCGCTTCCCTGGATCCGTTCACAGCATATTTCGTGGCCGCTGAACAGGTAACGCTGCGCCAATCCCCCTCGCGCGGTGGCCCGATAGTTGGTTTGATCAGCCACGAGGTGGTTATTGTTCCTGACTATCAAACCGATGAAACCTATCAAAAAATTCGACTGACGGATGGAACCACAGGCTACATGCACGGCGACTTTCTGACATCGATGGTTGGGTATCGCGCTGCTTTGGTGAAATCCGAAGCGGGCGATTGGCAGCTTTGCACCTTTGTGACCGGGGACTAGGCTTTTGCCTTTTTCTTCTCAGCCATCACCTTTTCGGCCAGATCGCGCGCGATCGCAAACGCGCCCTTGATCTTGTCGCTGTCCTTTTTCCAATCGCGCCGGACAACGATCTTGTTGTCCTTGACCTTGGCCAATCCACGCTGGTTCTGGATGAACTCGACCAACCCCTGAGGGGAAGCGAACTTGTCATTATGGAACTGGATCGTCGCACCTTTAGGTCCACCGTCGAGCTTGGCAATCCCTGCCCGTTTACACATCGCCTTGATACGTACGACCAGCATCAGTGTATTCACCTCTTTCGGCAAAGTGCCGAAACGGTCGATCAATTCAGCAGCGAAGCCTTCCAGCTCGACCTTCGTCGACAATGACGACAGGCGGCGATAGAGACCAAGACGCACATCAAGATCAGGCACGTAATCCTCGGGGATCAGCACCGGGACACCTAGGTTGATCTGCGGGGCCCATTGGTCGTCGGCATCCGACAGCCCTTCCATCTCGCCGGCTTTAATCTTGGCAATCGCCTCTTCCAGCATCGACTGATAGAGTTCATAGCCTACGTCGCGCATCTGGCCGGACTGCTCTTCACCCAGAAGATTACCGGCCCCACGAATATCCAAATCCTGTGATGCCAGCGTAAATCCAGCCCCCAGCGTATCCAATGAGCCCAAAACCCGCAGGCGTTTCTCGGCCGTTGCCGTCAGGCGTGCGCGCGGTTTGGTGGTCAGATAGGCATAAGCGCGGGTTTTCGAACGGCCTACCCGACCCCGGATCTGATAGAGTTGTGCGAGGCCGAACATGTCCGCCCGATGCACCACCATCGTGTTGGCGGTCGGAATATCCAACCCGCTTTCGACAATCGTGGTCGCCAGCAACACATCGTACCTGCCGTCGTAGAAGGCGTTCATCCTGTCATCCAGCTCACCCGCTGCCATCTGCCCATGGGCGACCACATAGGTCAGCTCAGGCAGCTGTTCTTTGAGGAATTCCTCGATCTCGGGCAGATCCGAAATACGCGGGACCACATAGAAGCTCTGCCCACCTCGATAATGTTCACGCAGCAGCGCCTCGCGAATTGTGACGGCATCGAACTCGCTGACATAGGTGCGGATGGCAAGGCGATCGATGGGTGGAGTACCAATGATCGACAGATCGCGCACTCCGGTCAGAGACAGCTGAAGCGTCCGCGGGATCGGCGTTGCAGTCAGGGTCAGGACGTGTACGTCCGAGCGCAGTTGTTTCAACCGTTCTTTGTGACTCACGCCGAAATGCTGTTCCTCATCGATGATCAGCAGACCCAGATTGTTGAACCGTATCCCTTTGGCCAACAGCGCATGTGTTCCGATCACGATATCCACAGTGCCCCGTGCCAGCCCGTCGCGGGTTTGTTGCGCCTCCTTTGCCGACACAAAGCGCGATAATTGCCGAACCTCCAGCGGGAAGCCACGGAAGCGTTCCTTGAAGGACGCTGCGTGTTGGCGTGCCAGCAACGTGGTCGGCGCGACTATGGCGACTTGCACGCCCGACATGGCTGCCACAAAGGCCGCGCGCATGGCGACTTCGGTCTTGCCGAAACCAACGTCGCCGCAAATCAAGCGATCCATCGGAGCACCAGAGTGCATGTCCTCCATCACCTCGGAAATGGCACGCAACTGATCGTCGGTCTCCTGATACGGGAAACGCGCGCTGAACTCCTCCCACGCGTGGGGTGGCGGGTCCATCACCGGGGCCTTGCGCAAAGCACGCTCGGCCGCGATGCGGATCAGCTTGTCCGCCATCTCGCGAATGCGCTCTTTCAGCTTGGCCTTCTTGGCTTGCCACGCGCCACCGCCCAAACGATCTAGCAGCCCCTCGTCATGGCCGTATTTCGACAGCAACTCAATGTTTTCAACCGGCAGATAGAGCTTTGACTGTTCCGCATACTCCAGTAGCAGGCATTCATGCGCAGCACCGGCGGCAGTGACGACCTCCATCCCCATGTAGCGACCAATGCCGTGGTCTACATGCACCACCAGATCGCCGGGGCTGAGGGATTGGGTCTCGGTCAGAAAGTTCTCGGCCTTGCGGCGTTTCTTCGGTTGGCGGATCAGACGGTCACCCAGCACGTCCTGCTCAGCGATCACCGTCAAATCAGGCGTTTCAAACCCATGCTCCAATGCCCAAACGGCCAGATGCAACCCGCGCTTCCCAACTCGCGTGCCATCGGTCACTGGGATCGCCTCGGCGAGACCTTCGTCCTCGATCAATCCGGTCAGACGTTCGCGCGCGCCTTCTGAATAGGAGGCGATGAGGACCGGACCTTTGTCCATCTTATCGGAGATGTGGCTGGCGAGAGCACCAAATAGGCTGATGCTCTCCTGTTGGCGTTCCGGGGCAAAGTTTCGCCCGATCCGACCACCTGCATCAATCACACCCGGTCCGCTGGCCTGCGGCAGCGGGCTGAACTGCAACACTCGCCGGTCGCCAACCGCCTTTTCCCATGCAGCATCGTCCAGATAAAGCAGCCCAGGAGGCGTCGGCTTATACACAGTATCCATGCGCGAGCGGTTTTCCAGCGCCAGCTTTCGCGTCTCATACTGATCAGCAATCGAATCCCACCGCGCCAACCGCGCTGGTGTGACCTGATCATCAAGTGAGATTGTTGCGCCCGGCAGGTAATCGAACAGCGTCTCAAGCTTTTCATGAAAGAACGGCAACCAGTGTTCGATACCCTGATGTTTACGGCCAGCGCTGACGGCCTCATACAGCGGGTCATCCGTGCCCGCTGCGCCAAATTCGATGCGGTAGTTCTGGCGAAATCGGGTGATGGCGGATTCGTCCAGAATAACTTCGGACACTGGAGCAAGCTCGACCACATCAAGCTTTTCTGTCGTGCGCTGCGAGACAGGATCAAACCGGCGCGCGCCATCCAGAACATCTCCGAACAGGTCCAGCCGAACAGGGCCACTTTCGCCCGGTGGAAAGATATCAATGATACCCCCGCGGATCGCATAATCTCCGGGCTCCATGACAGTCGGACTTTGGGTGAAGCCCATGCGCACCAGAAAGTTCCTCAGCGCTTCTTCATCTATGCGCTGATCTACGCGGGCGGTAAACGCGGCCTCGCGTAGAATCGCGCGGGCCGGAACCCGCTGTGTCGCTGCATTAAGCGTCGTTAACAGCACAAACTGCTCTGGCATCTGATGTACTAGTGCGGCCAATGTCGCCACGCGCGCAGCAGAGATATCCGCATTGGGCGACACACGATCATAAGGCAGGCAATCCCAGCCCGGAAAAACGAACACCGGCATGTGAGGCGCAAAAAAAGCCAGCGCCGCCCGCATCGCCTCCATCCGTTTGTCATCGCGCGCGACATGACAGACCGGACCACCCGAGCGGACGATCTCATTCAGAACCAGCTGTGCGTCAAACCCTTCAGGAGCACCGCCGACTGTAACGTGGTTCGGAGCCTTCATCATGCTGCCTCTTTGATATCACCAGCCCAGAACGCCAGCCGTAAAGTTCTGATACATGCCCCAAAACGAAGTGACCAATATAGAGATCATTCCGATGATCTGAGTATAGACCCGGCACCGGCCCAGATTCTTGGCAACGTTTTCCAACGTCAGCTCTTGTTGTCTCATTTTTTTTGCGGTCGATATATTGATGAGCATGACAAAGCACATCGGGCACATCAGCAAGAACACAGCTTGCGCGAATTCAAGCCCGTAAAAGAAACCCATTGTTGCCAACCCGGTCAGCACGAAACAACAGATCGCAAATATCGCAAGACCAGAAGTCTCGACAATATACAACACGCGATTCGTGTTGATCCTGGCAATGTCCAACAAATCCTGTTCTGACTGGCCACCGGAACGGCGCGCTCGTGCCACCAGATCGTGGGGCACGCCAATCGACCAATGGCTGGCCGATGACCAAAGAACAGCCAATCCGATCCAATACCACAGATTCGAAAAGCTTCGCATATCGATGATTTCAAATATCGAAGTGTAAATGTCCAAGCGTCTGCCCTTTATTCAACGTCCGCAGGGACCGTCATCGAATGGATGCGTCCATTGTTACCCTTGAGACCACCGGGAATTCATGCCACCCAATGCGCGATTGTTCAAGGAGAGTGCGCCATGAAACCGACCATCGCCCCCTATCCACTGACGCGGTTCCGCCGGGCCCGTCAATCCGAGGCGATCCGGGGGTTGGTGCGCGAGAACACCCTGACCGTCGATGACTTTATCTGGCCGATTTTTGTGCGCGATGGTGAAGGTATCGAAGAGCCCGTGCCCTCCATGCCCGGGGTCATGCGGCGTTCGGTTGATTTGATCGCAAAAGCAGCTATCGAGGCACAGGCGCTCGGAATACCTGCTATCTGTATCTTCCCATACACCGATCAGGCGCTGAAATCCGAAGATTGTGCCGAAGCGTGGAATCCCGACAACTTGTCCAATCGCGCTATTCGGGCGGTCAAAGAAGCGGCACCAGATATCGCTGTAATGACCGATGTAGCGCTGGATCCCTACAACATCAACGGCCATGACGGCTATGTTGTGGATGGCGAAATTGTGAATGATCAGACGGTCGAAGCGCTGGTTAAAATGACTCTGGCGCAAGCCGAAGCCGGTGCTGATATTATCGGCCCTTCAGACATGATGGATGGACGAATTGGCGCAATGCGTAGTGCGCTTGAGGCGGCGGGGTATCACAACGTCATGATCCTCAGCTACGCCGCCAAATATGCCAGCGCGTTTTACGGCCCGTTCCGTGATGCTGTTGGGGCCTCGGGCGCACTGACCGGGGACAAGAAGACCTATCAGATGGATCCCGCAAACTCGAACGAGGCGCTGCGTCTGATCGAACGCGACCTGACCGAGGGCGCAGATATGGTCATGATCAAGCCAGGGATGCCCTACTTGGATATTTGCCGCCGGGCAAAAGACAGCTTTGGCGCGCCGACCTACGCGTATCAGGTCTCGGGCGAATACGCGATGATACAGGCGGCAGCCCAAAACGGCTGGATCGACGGCGAAAAGGTGATGCTTGAAAGCCTGCTGGCTTTCAAACGCGCGGGATGTGATGGCATTCTGACGTATTTTGCGCCAGAGGCCGCGCGCATTTTGAACGGCTAACGCCTCAGATTGTCGCGACTTTTCGCCGATCTGCCGCGCACGCAGCACAGCTTTCCCGTGACAGGCGGGCGCAATCGGCGTATTCTTGCAAACAAGATCGGGAAGACCCGACAAATCAGGCACATACACAGAGACAGAGAAACATGAGCAGCTCAAACTCCCTCCGACTAAGCCGTCGCGGCTTTGCATTTGGCATGGCCGGACTGACGCTAACAGCCGCCTGCGGCAATGGCGTCGGGAATTCCAATGCGGTGGCGCTTGATGCCCGTGTTGATGCGACGCTAAACGAAATGTACAGCAGGTACCCTAATACCGTTGATATCGCCAACAAGGCTAATGGGATGCTGGTCATGCCATTGATCACCGACGCCGGGTTAATCTTCTTCGGTGGTGCCTATGGTCAGGGTGCGCTGCGCATTCAGGGTGCTACGGTTGATTACTATTCGGCCATTTCCGGCACGGCGGGCCTACAGATCGGCGCACAACAATATGCACATGTTCTATTCTTCATGACCGAGGACGCGCTGAATGACTTCCGCCGATCCAGCGGTTGGACCGCAGGAGCCGATATCGGATATGTCGTTGACGCAACCGGTGAGTCGCTTTCGACAGATACCAATCAATTGGGCAAACCCGTGCTGGCAGCGGTCTTTGGGCAGGCGGGCCTGAAATTCGGTGCAACCATAGAAGGCACCAAATACACACGCATCATTCCCTGATTTACGAGCCCCCCTTCCCCCTCAGAGAAGCCCTGCTACATCTTGTGGCAGGGCTCTTAGATTTTATGGATTTCACACATATTCCTGTGGCATTCCTCTTTCGGTCCGGATGGGCTTCCAGTAACCTCTGCGCAAACGAATACACAGATTTCTTGGGGGACAGATGGGTCTGGTCTTTCGCTGGCTGGTGAGAATTACGACGGGCCTGATCCTGCTTTTGGTCGCAGCAATCGGGCTGATCTATTTTCTGGCCAGCCAATCCCTGCCCGAATATGATCAAACCCTTGAAGTTGAAGGGATTACCTCCCCAGTCGAGATCGTCCGCGACACCGCGAACGTACCACATGTCATGGGCCAATCCGACCCGGATGTATTCTTTGGCCTTGGATATGCCCATGCGCAGGACCGGCTTTGGCAAATGACCGTTCTGCGCCGGACCGTACAGGGCCGATTGTCCGAAATATTCGGCCAGCGAACAGTCCATATCGACAAGCTCTTGCGACGACTGGACCTTTATGGCCTTGCCCATCGATCTGTCGACGTACAAGACGATTACACGCTTGCCGCATTGCGCGCCTATTCTGCTGGAATTAACGCCCGGCTGACCGAAATAAACGAACAGGCGCTAGGTCGTGGCGCGCCCGAGATGTTCTTGTTCAACGCGCCGGTCCCGCCATGGCAGCCCGGCGACAGTCTGGCCATCATGAAACTGATGAGTTTGCAGTTGTCCGGCCACCTTGCGGATGAGGTTCTGCGTGCCCGAACTTCTCTGATGCTGGACGATCCGGCACGTTTGGCTGACATTCTGCCGGATGTCCCTGGCCCCGGGATCGCTGCTCTGCCCGAATATGCTGCTCTGTTTCCGAACCTTCCGCGGTATGCGCAGGGAGCTTCGATGCCTGATACGCCGCTGTCACCTTTCCCCCAGCGCGGATTGGCAGGGGCGTCAAATGCCTGGACCGCCGCGCCGTCTCGTTCGGCCAGCGGTGGCACCTTATTGGCCAACGACCCCCATCTGGGCTTCACCGCACCCGGCATCTGGTATCTAGCCCGGCTGGAGCTTGCCAAAGGCGGAGTGATTGGCGCGACGATCCCCGGTATTCCTGCGATTTCAGCCGGGCGGAGCGAGCGCTTGGGATGGGGTCTGACCTCATCTTATCTGGACGATCAGGACGTCCATATCGAACAGTTGAACCCAGACAACCCAGAAGAATACCTGACCCCAGACGGATATAAGCGCTTCCAAACCCGGCCTTCGATCATCGAGATCAAGGACGCGGCTCCGATCACTTTGACCCTGCGTTGGACCGAGAACGGCCCCGTTCTGCCGGGCACGCATTACGATCTGGAAACCATTACGCCTCCGGGGCATGTGGCCTCCCTGTCATGGAGTTCGCTCACCCCCCGCGACACCTCCATGAGTGCATCTTTGGCACTGATGAATGCCGATACCGTTCGGCAGGCCATCAATATAGCTGAAGATTACATCGCGCCGTCACAGAACCTGTCATTGGTCGATCGAAACACGATCGGTTTGAAACTGATCGGTGCCATACCCCGGCGAGACCTTAACAACCAAAGTCGTGGCCGTATTCCAACCCCCGGTTGGCTGGAACGAAACCGCTGGCAGGGCCGGTTGCCTTATGCGGACAACCCGGAATTTGTTTCCCCAGCGGGCGGTATACTGGGCAATACAAATAACAAGATCATTGATCGCCCCTTCCCAGATCATGTCTCATATGAATGGGGTGACACCCAGCGCGTTCACCGTTGGGAACGCCTGATGCAATCGCGCGAAGTGCACACCCGCGACAGCTTTATCGAGGCACAGCTGGATACGGTCAGCTTTACGGCTCGATCCTTGTTGCCGCTGATCGGTGCTGATCTCTGGTTCACCGGAGAGGCGGCGCCTGATGGCACACCGGAACGTCAGCGGCAAATCGCGCTGGATTTGCTGGCCAATTGGAACGGTGAGATGAATGAGCACCTGCCCGAGCCATTGATTTACGCTGCCTGGCTACGGGCACTGCAAATCCGTCTGATATCGGATGAGCTTGGCCCCTTGGCGGCGGAATACAAACATGTCGAACCATTGTTCATCGAGCGTGTTTACCGTGATATCGATGGTGCTTCGGTCTGGTGCGACGTGCGTCAGAGCGCCCCTGCCGAGACATGCACAGACATGGCTCGGCTGGCGCTGGATGACGCAATCATCTGGATTTCGGAACGATATGGCTCAGCGCTGGAATCTTTGCGTTGGGGTGATGCCCATCAGGCGACCCACGACCACCCCGTGCTGGGCGAAGTACCGGTACTGCGTTTCTTCGTAAACATCCGCCAGTCGACCAGCGGCGGCGACAATACCTTGTTGCGCGGCCGCACTTCGGGCGAAGGTTCAGATCCATTCCAGAATGTGCACGGTGCAGGATATCGTGGCGTATATGATTTCGCCGATCCGGACAGTTCAGTATTCATAACGGCCACTGGTCAGTCTGGCCATTTTTTGTCGCGCTACTACGATGATCAGGCCCAGTTGTGGCGCAGAGGAGAATACATTCCCATGTCGTTGGATATCGGTCTTGCCCGCGCCGCGGCAGTTGGTGTGACCGTGCTCAACCCACGCTGACAGTATCGGCAATTCCCCGCCCCTTTTTCCGCGCCGCGTGGACGTGGTTGATTGAATTCGCCTAAAATCAACGAGCCGTCGCATCGCACCAAAGGGGGAAATGCATGGGCAGCCTTCGCGATATTTTGAATAATCTGGCGCGCGACTATGCCGTTGCGTGGAGTTCAGGCGACCCAGACGCGGTTGCCAGCTTCTTTTCGCCGGATGGTCAAATCAGCATCAATCGTGGCGAACCTCTGCAAGGACATGCCGCAATCGCAGAAATGGCGCGTCGTCTTTATGCGGATTTTCCCGATCTGGAAGTACGTTGCGACATGATGCGGTGGGCTGGATCACATGCCCTGTTCGTCAGAACGCTCGAAGGGCATCATCACGCCACTGGTAACCGCGTTGTCACGCGTGGATGGGAGCAGTGGGAACTGACATCGGACAACAAGATCAAAACTTCGCTGGAATGGTTCGATGCACAAGAGCGGCAAAGCCAGATTGATGGTGTCTGAAACGCGTCCGCACGCCTTACTCTGAAGTCACAATGTATTCACGGGGAATGCCTTGCGTGATCCGATACCAGTCCGAGTTTTTCGTCCTGTTCTGGTGCGCCTCAAAGGCCGCCCTGTTTGCAAACACCTCGGACACTTCAAACCGACCGGGCTGGTTGGCATCTTCGCAGACTTCGAATGAGATACACCCCGCCTCTGCACGGGTCAGTGAAATATGAGCAGGCAGCGCTTGTCGCACCTGTTCCAACCGGTCGTGAGGCACCGTAATATGACCACGCAAATGAACCTTCTTTTCAGCCTTTGTCATCGACAACCATTTTTATTGAGTGGGTCCAAAGTTCAAAGCGCGGCAAAGCGGGCCGCTTGTTTGTCAGTCCAAAATACAGTGATTTCGAAACCATCCTCGGTCTGCTCTTCGGATCTCACGACTTCCTGACGGAACAACCATGCCCGCTTTTGACCTTCAGCGAACGTCAAAGAGAGTGTTGATTCATGCCGGGCGCCCTGCAGAATCGTGGCAATTTCAGACAAAAGAGGCGCAATCCCCTCGCCTGTTACCGCCGAAATCGCAAATATTGCCGGATCACGCTCGGCTCGAGCCAGCGTGGCCTGGCGATCCTCGGGGCTGAGAAGATCAATTTTGTTCCAGACTTCCAGCCGGGGCCGGTCATCCTCGACCCCAAGAGAGGTCAAAATCGTCTCGACATCCTGTGCCTGTGCTTCGGTTTCTTCGTGACTGATATCTCGAACATGAACCACAAGATCGGCACCCAACACCTCTTCCAGCGTGGCGCGGAATGCGGCGACCAGTTCTGTCGGCAGGTTCGAAATGAAACCCACGGTGTCCGAAAGGATCACTTCGGGACCATCCGGCAGTTCGACCCGCCGCATTGTGGGATCAAGCGTGGCAAATAGCATATCTTTCGCCATCACCTTAGCCCCGGTCAGGCCATTGAATAGCGTGGACTTCCCGGCGTTGGTGTAGCCGACCAATGCAACGATTGGGTACGGAACCTTGGCCCGTGCGGCGCGGTGCAACGTGCGGGTCTTGACTACTTTCTGCAGCTGCCGCCGTAGACGCACCAATTGTTCATCGATCGCGCGCCGGTCCGCTTCGATCTGGGTTTCACCCGGCCCGCCGACAAATCCCAATCCACCACGCTGCCGTTCAAGGTGGGTCCAGGCCCGCACCAATCGCGTTCGTTGATAGCTGAGTGCCGCCATCTCGACTTGTAGCACCCCTTCGCGGGTACGCGCACGATCACTGAAAATCTCCAGGATCAGCCCGGTTCGATCGAGGATTTTGACCTTCCAGGCCTTTTCAAGATTTCGTTGCTGAACAGGCGTGACTGGCCCGTCGATCAGAACCAGTTCCACTTCGTTCTCGTGGAAACGCTCACCCAACTCTTCGATCTTACCGCTGCCGAACAGCAATCCCGCCTGAGCCCGCGGTAAACGCACAACTTCGGACCCGGCCACATCCAGATCGGGCAAAGCGGCAGCCAATGCCACCGCCTCTTCCAGCGCCGGTTCTGGAACGCGGCGCTGTTCATCTGATTTGATTTCCGGATGCAGCACCCAAGCGCGGGTGCGCGTCCTATCATGTTCCATCAAGAGGCGTCTTCGCCCTCATACAGGCTGATCGGCTGTGACGGCATGATGGTCGAAATCGCGTGTTTGTAGACCAGCTGCGACTGTCCGTCGCGGCGCAACAACACACAAAAATTATCGAACCAGGTGATTACACCCTGCAATTTCACGCCATTGATCAGGAATATCGTGACCGGGACTTTTGCTTTCCGTACATTATTCAGGAACGCGTCCTGCAGATTCTGTCTGTCCGAAGCCATATTGTTTTAATCTCGCCATTGTTCTTGCTACGCGCTGCGGACCAACGCGCTCCCTCCGGCGGAGTATGGAGTGGTGCGCGCAGATATTCCAGATGAAAAATCATGCAGTAACAGCAGACGCCTGCCGTAGGGTCAATCGCGCCACAGGGTTGGTGTAATCAGTGCGACGATCGCCAGGGTTTCCAAACGGCCAATAACCATTGCGGCGCAAACTGTCAGTTTGGCTGCACCTGACAGATCTATAAGTCGAATGGGGACATCAGTTGCCAATTCAATCAGCGGCCCCGTTGTGCTCAACGCCGCAACGCTCAGCACCATCGCCTGCTCAAACCCGACCCCCATGGCGGCCAGCAGCAAATCGAACAGAGCCAACGTCAAAGCAAACATCATCAGGAAGATCCAGGCGATGAAGGCCCCGTCGCTTTGGATACGTCGGTTGCCTCCGCCTTCGCCGCTGACAGAAGACGGATAGATCAGTCGGTCAATTTCGCGCTTACCATTCAGATAAAGTGCAAAAACGCGCAGCAGTTTGACCCCTCCTGCGGTTGTTGCAACACCGCCGCCAATCAACGCCAAACCCATCAGGATCAAACCAGGTGTCCCGAGGCCCGATAGTTGCTGCGCATCGTTCCAATTCGCGCTTTCAAATCCGGCTGTTGTCAGGAAAGACATTCCAGTGAACACCATTCCCCAGGCCACGTGCAACGCCTGCACAATCTCGATCTGAACACCAAGCTCGGCCGTTCCCGCCAGAACTCGGATAAACAACAATACCGCAACCGCCAGCACGATAAAGATACCGATCCGAAACTCAGGGTCTTTGTCCAGCCGCGAATAGCCCGAGGTCGCTGTATCGGTCGAAAAGGTCAGCCGCGACAACGCGAAGAAAAGGAACAGGAACATGATAGCTTCGCCGGTTATACCTGCTGTCGATCCTTCCAGCCCGCCCACAGGCGAAATACCCGAGGTCGCCATCACCGACATCGCGTGGCACACTGCGGTTAAGCCTTGTTCGCCTGCGATCAGCAAAAGAACCCAGATCACCGCTGTCAATCCGGCATAAATCGGAGCCAAAGCGCGCGACACGCGGATCAGATGGCCTCTTGGATCGGTCTTTTCGCTTTGGGCAACGCCCGAGACCGGTCGACCAGGTTGCCCTTTTGCGGTTACCTCGAATCCACCCAACGACAAAGGCGCGAGGATCGCCGCTGCAGAAATCCACATCAACAGCCCCCCCATCCATCCAACCAAAGCGCGCCACAAATGCAGCGGTGCAGACAGACGCTGGGGATCCGGGAACAGGTCAGCGCCGGTTGTTGTCAGCGCACTGACCATATCAAAATAAGCATTTAGAAAACTGGTTGTTCCCAGCGCATCATGAAACGGTATGGCCAGAAAGATCGGCAACAAGGTGAACGCGGCAAGTAGAACCGCCAATTGGCCAAGCGTCCCGCGCCGGGGCCTTCGGTTCGACATCGCAAGCGCAATGATCAAGACAGCGAACACACCTAACAGCCCGGAATAAAAGAAAGATCGTGAGGTATCGTGATCATCCAGTGCCAGCGCGTAGGCAGCGGGAATCCACATCGACAGCGCGACAATTCCCCAGATCATCAGCAACAGCGGTAGTCGCCGCAATACTCCGATCCGTTGCTGTCCACGTGCCTGCAACATCAGAAGAAATCGATCGAGACCTGCATCAGACGTTCAACCTCGGGCACGTCTTTGGCCAAAGCAAATATTGCAACGACATCCTTCTCGTCAATGCGGAGGCTTCCAGTTGGGCGCAGCACCTCGTCGCCTTTGCGGACGGCACCGACCAATACGCCCTCGGGGAAATCAATATCACGCAGCTTTTGCCCCGCCATCGGAGAAGTCGACAGGACTTCGGCCTCAATAACTTCGGCTTCGGCGTCGCCAATAGAATAAACCTGACGCACCCGACCGTGACGGATGTGGCGCAGGATCGAACTTACTGTTGTCGCACGCGGATTGATATAAGCGTCGATTCCCAGCGGCCCCATCAGGGCGACCATACTGGGGTCATTGATCAAAGCGATGGCCAGCGGGCAGCCCTCGCCCTTGGCACGCACCGCAGCCAACATGTTGGTGCGATCGTCGTCTGTGACTGCCAGCATCGCATCGGCGCGTTCAATACCTGCCTCGCTCAGCAAAGACGAATCCAGACCGTCGCCATTCAATACGATGGTGCGCTCCAGCCCCTCGGCAGCGATTTCCGCGCATCGACGGTCGCGCTCGATGATCTTGGCGCGGACGCGGCTTTCACGTTCTTCCAGCGTGCGCGCAACTTCCAACCCGACATTTCCGCCACCCACGATGACGACTCGATCTTGCTGACGTTGGGCTTTGCCGAACACCTCCATCGTGCGGTCCACATCCTTGACGCTGGTAAAGACATAGCATTCGTCGCCAACAAACAGCTGATCCTCGGATTCAGGCGCGAACAACGTCCCTTCACGACGAACACCAACAACGATTGAACTGAGCGTCGAGAACAAATCAGTCAGCTGGCGAAGCGGAGTGTTGACGATTGGACAGTCTTCTTCAACCCGAATACCCAGCAGCTGCGCCTTACCGTCCATGAAAATCTCGGTATCGAAAGCCGACGGAGCCGACAGGCGGCGCATTGCAGCGGCAGCGACCTCACGTTCAGGGCTGATTACTACGTCGATGGGCAGATGATCGCGGCGATAAAGATCAGAATGGATCGCTTCGAGATAGGATTTAGACCTCAGACGCGCGATCTTGCGCTGGATCGAAAAAACCGAGTGCGCCATCTGACAGGTGACCATGTTCACCTCGTCCGAATGGGTTGCAGCAATGATCATATCAGCGTCGCGGGCCCCTGCCCGATCCAGCACATCCGGATAACTGGCGAATCCAGCGATCCCCTGCACGTCCAGCGTCTCAGTCGCGCGACGCACCAGATCAGGGTTGTTGTCGACCACCGTTACATCGTTCAGTTCGCCCGAAAGGTGACGCGCAATCTGCCA
Organism: Ruegeria sp. G2; assembly: GCF_056533505.1. Taxonomy (NCBI): domain Bacteria; kingdom Pseudomonadati; phylum Pseudomonadota; class Alphaproteobacteria; order Rhodobacterales; family Roseobacteraceae; genus Ruegeria; species Ruegeria sp. G2. Next base: position 817,824 of record NZ_JBQFON010000001.1, read on the forward strand.
GCCCACTTGGCCGGCACCGCATATGATGACCTTCATACTCTTGGCCTTTCTGCCTGAAATCTTTGAATGACAGATGCCCCCAAAGCGGTCAATTGAATTGTCATGGATGACAAGCTGAGCCAAAGTAACTGTATGAAAACAATTCTGCCCGCTTTGATTTGCTTGCTGACACTATCTGCCTGTGGTCCGCTTTCGCTGTATTACCGCGAGGGCGAAAGCGTTGCACGCATGCAGACCGAAACCACGAACTGTCAGGTGAAAGCTCTTAAAGACGCCCCTGTCGCCAATCAGGTCCGTCAAAGCCCACCGGTATACTGGCCCGGGCGCACCTATTGTGATGGCCGTGGGCGTTGCTATCGCAACCCTGGATGGTGGGAACCCGGACGGATCTATACCGTTGACGTGAATCAGGGGCTAAGAAACAAGGTCGAAGCACAGTGTATGGCACAGAAAGGGTACCGCCCGGTCAGCCTGCCGCCCTGCAAACAAGGTGTCAAATCGCGGGTTGCACCCGCACGTACCACAACTCTTCCACCGCTGAGCACTGAGTCGTGTTTCGTGAAATTTGAAGACGGGTCATTTCAAATCATCACCCCGGGACAGGCCGGCTGATTTGCGACGCTTGGCCAGCGCGAGATGAACAAATATGGCGATGCCATAGAATGCAGCCACGGCCATAAACATACCGACCTCATTTGCGCCCAAAAGAATGGCCAGTAAAACTGGCGTCCCTAGCAGATTTCCAGCATTCCCCATCTGCGCCATTGCGCCGTAGCTTAACGCCTGGGTCTCGGCAGTTTCGTTCAACTCGGGCACCGCGGCGAAACTACCGCCCTGAACAAGCCCAAGAACTGCAAACAATGCGATGCATCCGAAGGCAAGCGGAGCCCCCAGAAACAGCGAAATGATCGTCAGAATCCCCATGGCGAATCCCAGATTCACGACACTGACGCAGGACAGCACGGTCAAAAGCAGCGGTACCAGCAACCATGACAACACGATCCCGGCCAACGGCATCAATGCTGCGATCGAAGCACCCTGCCCTTCGGGTAAGCGCCCCGGCAGAATTGCCAGAAGCGAGACGAAAGTGAGCGTGTAGAAGAACCATCCGATCGCCGGAGCCGAGATGAATGGCGAGCGATAGGTCCTTAGGTGCACACCAAGCAAAGAAGATAAACTCCACCTCGTGCCGACTGGCTGATCTATGTCGATCCTGATTTTGCTGAACGCTATCAGCGCGGCAATCACCAACATCAATCCGCCATGCAAGGCAAAATACACCGGCAATCCATAGCGGTCGACAATTGGCAACCCGAACCAGGCATTCAACGCAAAGGCTACGCCAAAAAACGTACTCCATAGCACCATAGAGTTGTACCTAGCGCGACCGGTTGTGATCTGTGCAATCAAGGTCGGTGCCGCGACAACAATCGCAAGATGGGATAGCCCTTCGACCACCCGGCTGAGCAACATCAATTGGAATCCCGGCAGACTTGCTTGCAATATTGACAATGCACCCCCAAGAACCAAACCTGACAAAAGCAGACGGTTTGGCCCAATCCGCGCCGCAATCGCACCCGACATCGCACCCAGCGCTGCTCCCATCAGGCTGATAATCGATAGCAGCCAGCCGATCACCGCCGCATGATCGGGATAAAGCAATCCAATGTCAGCAAACGGAACGGCGATCTTGGCAAACTGGGTCGCAGCCCCGAGGCCTGCGAACCAAATCAGCAAAACTTGCAGAAATGTTCGGAAAGAGTCACTCATGAACTCGGTCTATCGCGACCTACACACCAGCGGAACGCATAAATTATGCGGCACCCTCTCGCCGACCGCTGACCAGACGAACCGGGGTGCCATCCGAAAGATACAATCGCTCCCAAACGATCCGTCCAGCGCTGATTCTGATTTGGTCATGCACGGCTTCCGAGGTCAGAAACGCCTTGGGCGCAGGCGAGTGCAAATCCCACCAACCATCGAGTTGCAGTTCCGCCTCGGCCTGTCGGATCTCATCCGTCGCAAATTGCCAGAGTGATACACCCAGCAACGCGTGCGCAGAGGTTTTCCAATCTCGTGCACGACTGGCCGAATAGGCAAGGCAAGTGTGTGTGGCTTCTTCAACAAGGTGTAGGCACTCGGACGAGTTTACCACCAGACGTTTAAGCGCGGAATCTTGTGCCTTTGCCGGACCAAGCGCCGCAAAAACAACCTGTTGAACATGGGCCGAAGGGGTTTGGCCACCATTTTCCCACCGAGAAATCGTGGCCTGATCAACCTCGATCAGATCAGCAAGGGCAGATTGCTTCAGGCCAACCACGCGGCGCAGCCGTTTCAGCCGCTTTCCAAAGGCTGGAAAGCCAATGGAAACGGCTGTGTTCTTCGCGCAATCTGCGGTCATTGAAGCAAATCACTCTGCGGGTTCGGGCTCATCAATCTGCGCCACCCGCGCCCCTGACTTGTTCGAGGTCACGACCCCCAGGGACTTGAGTTTGCGGTGCAAGGCGCTGCGCTCCATGCCGACGAAGCTGGCAGTGCGGCTGATGTTACCACCAAACCGATTGATCTGCGTCAGCAGATACTCACGCTCGAATGCTTCGCGGGCCTCGCGAAGCGGTAGCGTTGCCAGAGCACCGGACAGGACAACCCGTCCGGTTTCATCTGCCTTCTCTTCTTCATTGGGCAGTTCGCGTGCCTCAATCGGGCCGGTACTATCCCCAAGGATCAGTACCCGTTCGATCAGGTTCTTGAGCTGACGCACATTGCCGGGCCAGGTCATCGTTTGAAGCAGCGCGACGGCCTCATCGGAAAGTTCACGCACTGGCAGGCCCTGCGTGTCGTTGCACATCTCGATAAAATGCTGCGCCAAAACCGGTATGTCTTCGCGGCGCTCTTCCAGAGATGGAACTGAGATCGGTACAACGTTCAGACGATGATACAGTTCTTCGCGGAACCGCTCTGCTGCAATTTCCTGTTCCAGATCGCGGTAGGTCGAAGAGATGACGCGCAGATCAACCCTCACTTTGTCTGACCCGCCGACGCGCTGGAACTGCTGATCGACCAGAACGCGCAAGATTTTGGACTGCGTCCCCAGCGGCATATCAGCGACCTCGTCGAAATAGACGACCCCGCCATGGGCCTCTTCCAGCAGGCCTGACTCGACACCACGCTCCGAGGATTCACGGCCGAACAGAACCTCTTCGACCCTCTCAGGCTCGATCCCGGCGCAGTTTACCGTGACGAATGGTGCATTGGCGCGATTGGAATGGGCGTGGATATAACGTGCTGCGATCTCTTTGCCCGAGCCCGCAGGTCCGCTGAGCATGACCCGACCATTGGACTTGGTCACCTTATCCAACTGCCCCTGCATCGCCCGGAACGAAGCCGATTTGCCGATCATATCGGAACAGCTGACTTCCTGCCGTTTCAACGAAGCATTCTCGCGGCGCAGCCGCGAAGTTTCCATCGCGCGGCGGATAACCACCATCAACTGATCAATATTAAAAGGCTTTTCGATAAAATCGTATGCCCCCTGTTTGATCGCGGCCACCGCGATCTCGATATTGCCGTGCCCGGAAATGATCACCACCGGCACATCCGGGTTGTCGCGTTTCACCGCCTTCAAGATGTCAATCCCATCCATACGACTGTCTTTCAGCCAGATATCCAGGATCAACAGTCCGGGAGGTTCGGCATTGATCGACGACATGCACTCATCCGAGTTTGCCGCCAGCCGTGTGGAATAGCCCTCGTCCTCTAGAATATCGGACACCAATTCGCGAATATCGCGTTCGTCATCTACGATCAGAATGTCGCTCATCTTTGGCCTGCTTTCAGTTTGTTTGTTTTAATCGCCTGTTTTTCCGGCGCATCTGTCGGGCCGCCTGAGGCCCCGGGAAGACGAATGACAGCCATCGCGCCGTAATGGTCCTGTCCGTCAAATGTGGGCGCATCTTCTAATGTCAGCGCTCCGCCATGTTCTTCGATTATCTTTTTGACGATAGGCAGGCCCAAGCCCGTGCCTTCGTCACGCGTGGTTACATAAGGTTCAAACAGCCGCGCCCGATCTTCTGGCAGGCCGATGCCGTTATCGGCAATGGTGATCTGCGTTCCCGCATCGTCGTTGCTGACCGCCACCTTAATCTGAGGTTCAAGATTGTCCGGGGCGCCTTTTTCTTTCAGCGTTTCAATAGCCTCGCCCGCGTTCTTGATCAGGTTCGTCAAGGCCTGGCTCAACATGGTCGAATCCACATCCGCCAGAATAGGCTGTTCGGGCAGATCCGCGTCGATCTGAACATCGGGTTGGCCCGCCTGCTGCAACAACACCGCCTCACGCACCAGCGTCACAATGTTTTCTTCGCGCCGCTCCGGTTCGGGCATCCGCGCGAACTTCGAGAACTCATCGACGATCCGTCGCAGATCATTGGTCTGACGCACGATCACATCTGTCATCGATTCAAGGCTGCTGCAGTCCTCTTCATCCAGCTTGCGCGAAAACTTGCGTTTAATCCGCTCGGCGCTCAGCTGGATCGGGGTCAGAGGATTCTTGATCTCATGCGCAATGCGACGGGCCACATCGCCCCAAGCCGCCATACGCTGTGCACTGACCAAATCGGTCACATCGTCAAAGGCCACAACGTAGCCTTCCAAGCCGCCATCTTCACCACGACGCGTCGCCATGCGTACCAGCAAGTTCTCTAACCGACCCTTTCGAGTCACTTTCACTTCGCCCTGAACAGCCTCTTGCCCGCTGTCCTTGAGCGTCTCGAACAATGGCAGGAATTCGGGCACGGCTATGCCTATCGCAAGATGATGCTCACCGCCCGACCAACCCAACAGGCGCTCTGCGGACCGGTTCACAAAAGTTACGCACCCTTCGGAATCAACGCCCACAACCCCAGACGTCACCGAACTGAGCACCGAGTCGAACAACCTTCGGCGGCGTTCGATCTGGCGCGTATTCTCAAGCAAGGTATCGCGCTGCCCCTTCAACTGGCGGGTCATTTGATTGAAGTATCGACCCAGCATCGCGATTTCATCATCGCTGGCCTCTTCGATGACCTGAACGCTCAGATCACCTGCACCGACTCGTTGCGCAGCCGTTGTCAGCCGCCCTACGGGGCGTGAAAGGCGCTCGGCAAACCACATGCCCAGTGACATAGCCGCCAAAATCAAGATCACCGCGAAGCCCAGATACAGAAGACCGAACTCGAACAGTACCCGGCCCCGCTCACTTTCGAGCTGACTGTAAAACTGCGCAGTCTCTTTGGTCTCATCCAGTAGGGTCAAAAGCTGTCCGTCAACCTCGCGGCTGACATATAGGTATCGGTCCAGATAGGCCTGCAATGGTACAAGCGCGCGGAACTCGCTGTTCTCCCAATCTGCGATAATCGCCACACCCTGATCATTGGCCTCAATCATCTCTTCGGGCGTCGGTGCCTCGTAGTCGAACAGGTAAGACCGATCACCACGCGACCGAATTTCAGCACTGCCATCAATCACATAGGCCTCACGCAATCCGCGTTGAATCTGGGACTGCCCCTGCGCCAGAACCTCACGCAATTCGGCATCTGAGATGTAGTAATCTAGTGATCGCGCGTTATCAAGAAATCGCGCCAGAACGATTGCGTCCTGCGTCAGCCCTTCGCGGTGCTCTTGTTCGTAGGCTTCGGCGGCCGTAAGAGATGACCCAACAACCTGCCGAACCCGATCCGAGAACCAGCCTTCAAGGCCGATATTCACCGTAAGCCCTGCAAAAATAGCAACCGTAACGGTAGGAACCAGAGCCAGCAGCGTAAACGCGCCGATCAAGCGCAGGTGAAGCCGTGACCCTGCTGATTTCGCGCGTCGGGCGGCGATCAGACTGAATAACTGCCCCAACACCAACGCTGCGACGACCAGCACATAAACCAGATCGGCCAGCAGAATCAGCCTCAGCGTCGGCGCCGCCGCGCCTAAATCAAATGGACCAATGACCAGATAAGTTGCCAGCGCCAGAATGGGGCCCAACACGACCAGACCCAAGGTACTGAAATTGCGCATCCTCCGGGACTTGCGCCACCGGTTGATCGATAGGATCGGCCCGTTCTGTGCCCGGGTTGCCACCGTCTGCCCTCATTCTGATGTGCCGCCTGCGCGGCTTACCGCCATATGTCGTGGTCGTTCCCGGGGTCGAACCCGAATGCCACGGTTTGTGTGGCGATATTACATCAGTTTGCGGCGGCGTGTCACCTGAATATCGAGGTCGGTAATCTTTTTCCGCAACGTATTTCGGTTAATCCCCAGAAGATCAGCACATTTTGCTTGATTTCCACCGGTCGCATCCAGCGCAATTTCGATCAGAGGCGCTTCGACTTCACGCAAAATACGCTGATAGAGCCCGGGCGGTGGTAGGATATTCCCGTGTAAATCGAAGTATCGCCGCAGGTGACGCCCCACCGAAGCTGACAGTTTTTCACGCTCGCCATCCCCCAGAACCGGCTCAGCCTCAGGCTGACTGCCCAAAACCATCTCGACTTCGGTGCGAGAGATTTCTTCTGCACGGCTTGTCAGGCTGAGACGACGGATGGCATTTTCCAGCTGCCGAACATTCCCAGGCCAGGAATATCGACGCACAAGCTCCACAGCTTCAGGACTGAGGCGGCGTTTCGTCCCGCTTTCGCGCTCTTCCCTCGCAAGAAAATGGTCGGTGAGCAACGTGATATCATCAACGCGTTCTCGCAGAGCAGGAACATGTACTGTCGCACCGCAGAGACGATAATAAAGGTCCTGCCGCACGCGACCGCTTTCCATTGCGTCAGTAAGGTCAGATTGGCTGGTGGCCATGAAACGCGGTACATGATCGCCCGGAGTGTCCATCATGCGCACGATCCGGGCCTGAATCTCGTCATCGATATCGGCGATCTCATCGATCAACAGCGTGCCGCCCCGCACGCGCGCCATGACTCGCGCCGGGCCTTCCAGATCACTTAGATCAGCGGCAGTCGCGGTGACAAAAGGCAGAGTTCGACGGTCTGAAAAATCGTGAATAGCGCGCGCAATCAAAGATTTACCTGTACCACTTTCACCCGATATCATCACTGACAGATCGGTGTTCATCACCCGCGCCACGAGACGATAGAGCGCTTGCATAACTGGGGTGCGCCCAACAAGCGGCAACTCGTCTGGACGATCTTCGCTGGCTTCGACAGGCTCAGCCTGAGCATGCTGTTTCTGATCAAGCGCCCGTGCGGTCCGCTTCATCAGATCAGGCAAATCGAAGGGCTTGGGCAGATAGTCATAGGCATCCGCCTCGGCAGCCTGAATGGCCGTCATGATGGTGTTCTGGGCCGAGATCACGATGACCGGCAATCCAGGTCGATCCTGTGCGATCTTTGGCAACATCTCGAGCCCGTTTCCATCCGGCATCACCACATCCGAGATCACAACGTCGCCCTTGCCTTCGGCCACCCAGCGCATGAGCGTGGTCAGCGAAGATGTGGCATGCACCTTGCACCCCGCCCGCGTGAGGGCCTGCGTCAGAACCGTGCGGATCGTGCGGTCGTCATCGGCAACCAGAACTGTGCCATCCATCAGATGCTCTCCTTGTCATATGTGCCCTGTGGCGCGCGCCGCAGGGACAAACGGAATACAGTGCGCCCAGGCACCGATTCCGCTGATATCCATCCGTCGTGGTCGGATATGATCTTGCTGACCAGCGCCAGCCCCAGGCCGGTTCCGTTTTCTTTACCCGAAACAAACGGATCGAAAATCTCGCCCTGAATATTCTCCGGCAATCCGGGACCGTCATCGATGATCTCGATTTGCAAAGGCAGCGAGTGACCGGAACCATCACTGCGACGCAGCCGGAAAGAATGTTCGAAATAGGTTCGAAGCCGGATTATGCCACTGCCATCAGCAGCCTCAGAGGCGTTCTTGAGCAGATTCAAAATCACCTGCAAAAACTGGTCCGGGTCTCCGTATGCCAGTGGCAAAGATGGATCGTAGTCCTCAACAATGGTCATATGAGCGCCAAACCCCAGCAGCGCCGATCTGCGCGCGCGGTCCAAAACATCGTGTATATTGACTGGCTTGAAATCAGGCTGAGACAGGTTTCCGAACTGTTCCACCTGTTCCAGCAGCTTCACAATACGACGGCTTTCCTCGACAATAAGATCTGTTAATTCAAGATCTTGCTGTGAGATATTCATGCTGAGCAACTGTGCCGCACCGGTGATCCCGGCCAGAGGGTTTTTGATTTCATGCGCCAGCATCTCGGCCATGCCAATGGCCGATTGCGCCGCCGATTTCACGGTATTGCCTCGGGTCATCCGCCCAGACAATTCACGTGGTGAGATGATCATAATCATGGATCCGGGATGCCCCATTAATGGCGCGATCTGCAGGGCACATTGCAGCGGCGCGCGATTACCCGAGCCCACATCCACATCATTCACAAACAGGGGCGTGCTCTGCTGACGGGCGCGTATGAAAGCCTCTTCCAAGGGCGCATCGACTGCGATCTGATCCCAGACTGGATGCCCGATTACAGCTTTGCGCGAAGCGTTCAGGAACCCCTCACCCGAAGAATTGACATCCGATATGCGGTCGTCAGGATCGATGATAAAGGCCGGAACCGGCAGCGAGGTCCAGATGCTCTGATCCGAGGTCATGCCGCCACCTCTGCCGAGCTGTTCAAAGCATCGCCCAGTAGTTGCAGAACTTCATCCGTATCGCGTGATGTCAGTACTGCGCGCCGTAAGGTGGCAGGCGTCCGGGCCTCATCCATGTACCATCCCAAATGCTTGCGTGCGACGCGCAAGCCCAGCTCAGTACCGTAGAATGAGAGCATCGCCTGATAGTGGGCGCGCACCATCTCGATCAGGTCGGCTCCCACCGGAATGTCCGGAGCTGCAGCTCCATATAGATCGTGACAGATCTGCGCCAGCAGCCATGGCTTACCCTGCGCGCCCCGGCCCACCATCACGCCATCCGCACCAGACTGCACCAGCGCGGTTTGCGCGGCCTCCGTATCAATAATATCCCCATTTGCGACGACCGGGATCGAGACCGCCTCTTTCACCGCCCGGATCGCCTGCCAATCTGCCCGACCTTTGTAGAACTGACAGCGCGTACGCCCATGGATGGTGACCATCCGGATGCCAGCATCCTGCGCCCGTCGCGCCACATCCGGCGCGTTCAGCAATTTGTCATCCCACCCCAGGCGCGTCTTCAACGTGACCGGTACGTCCACGGCATCCACCACGGCCTCTATCAGCGTCAACGCGTGATCCGGCGTCTTCAGCAGGGCTGAACCGGAATAGCCGTTGGTCACCTTCTTTGCTGGACATCCCATGTTAATGTCGATCACTTGGGCGCCCCGGTCGACGACCTGCCGGGCAGCCTCGGCCATCCAGTGCGCCTCGCGACCGGCCAATTGCACCGCCGTGTTCTCAACATCCGCCGACAGTTCTGCCCGTTCACGGACGCCAGGTTTGGCCTGCACCATCTCTTGGCTGGCAACCATTTCGCTGACCACCATGCCTGCACCGAAGCGCATCACAAGATCCCGAAAAGGCCGGTCGGTGATTCCGGCCATAGGTGCCAGCAGCACCGGCGGGGTCAGGTCCTTCTCAGCAAGACGCAGGGTCAATGTGCTTAATCCTTGAGCAGTTGCGCTTTTAATATCGAAATTGCAGCATATGAACAACAAATCGACGGCATTCAAGCCCGCTAAATCATCAGATGCTTAATCTTTAGGCAGATTGACGTGGGTGATTGCCTCTGCATTCACCGCCCCCTAAACAATGCCCAATCAGGAGAACCCGCAGATGACCACAGCCGCCATCATCGTCGCCGCCGGGCGCGGCCAGCGCGCCGGAGGCGGAGTGCCTAAACAGTGGCGCGCTTTGGGTGGGCAGCGCGTGGCAGATTGGACCATTGATCGCTTCAAAGGGCTCGTCGATCATATCGTTCTTGTTCTGGCGGAAGACGATACATCTGCCTGGGAAGAATTCTCTGCAACAGACCTGATCCTTGCACCGGGTGGCAGCGACCGGGCCGGATCTGTGCATAGCGGCTTGCAGGCGTTGGAAGCACACAGCGTCGAAAAGGTCTTGATCCACGATGTCGCTCGTCCCTGTGTCAGCGCGAGGGTAATCCGGGATGTGCTGGCTGCGCTCGATGCACATCCTGCAGCGGCTCCGGGTTTGGCCGTCACTGACGCACTCTGGACCGGAGATGGATCGGTGGTGACAGGAACACAGGATCGGTCTGCTCTTTACGCCGCGCAGACGCCGCAGGGGTTTCACTATGGCGCGATCACAGCCGCCCACGCCTACCATCCCGGAGGCGCGGCAGATGACGTCGAAGTTGCACGTGCTGCCGGGATTGATGTGACGATCATTCCAGGCGACGCGGATAACCTGAAAATAACCCGGCCCGAAGATTTCGAACGGGCGGAACGCATAATGGGTATGAACATGGATGTAAGGCTGGGCAACGGCTACGACGTGCACCGATTTGGAGGCGGAGATCACGTGATCCTGTGCGGTGTGAAAGTGCCGCATTCGCGCGGGCTTCAAGGCCATTCAGATGCCGATGTCGGTATGCATGCGGTGACCGACGCGATCTATGGCGCGCTGGCACAGGGCGATATCGGGCAGCATTTCCCGCCCTCCAACCCGCGGTGGAAAGGTGCGGCCAGTGAGATTTTCCTGCGCCACGCCGTCGAGCTTGCTGGGCAGATGGGTTATGCGATCTCGAATGTCGATTGCACGCTGGTCTGCGAATATCCCAAGATCGGCCCTCATGCCGACGCGATGCGTGCCGAGATGGCACAGATCATGGGCCTGCGGACCGACCAGGTCTCGATCAAGGCCACGACGTCCGAGCGGCTGGGCTTTACCGGTCGCAGCGAAGGGATTGCGTCGCTTGCGACTGCCTGTCTGGTGAAGTCATGACCGCGGCGCGCCTGATCGGAACCGTCGGCGGCGTCGGCTATCTGCGCCCTGCCCCCGGAACCTGGGGATCACTGGCTGCATTGCCACTGGCATGGGTTCTGCACACATTGGGCGGCTTTCCCTTACTGGTCATCGCGACGTTGGCAGCATTCTTCGGCGGCCTTTGGGCCACGCGTGTGATGACGGCAGGACAGGATGATCACGACCCGTCCGAGATCGTCATCGATGAAGTCGCAGGTCAGTTCATCGCAATCTGGGCGATCTCCTACCCGTCATGGGCCCATGGGATCGATATCACGGCGCTCTGGCCTGGCTGGATCGCAGGCTTCCTGCTGTTCCGGCTGTTCGACATCACCAAACCCGGCCCCATCGGTTGGGCCGACCGGCGCGGTGATCCATTGGGTGTCATGCTGGATGACGTGATCGCGGGCATTTTTGCAGCCGTCGGCGTCGTGATCCTTGCTGACATCGCGCATGGGGTGATGGGCCTATGACCGTGATCGACCTGTTGAACCGCGCCAAGTCGCAGGGTGTGATGATCGCAACGGCCGAAAGCTGCACCGGCGGCATGGTCGCCGCCGCACTGACTGACATCCCAGGCAGCTCAGCCGTAGTCGAGCGCGGATTTGTCACCTACACCAACACCGCCAAACAAGAAATGCTTGGCGTACACGTCGACACGCTTGAGGCCCATGGTGCTGTCTCGGAAGAGGTTGCACAGGAAATGGCCGAGGGCGCGCTGCACCACTCACAGGCGCAATTGGCGGTCTCGATCACCGGCATTGCAGGCCCCGGCGGGTCCGAGCACAAACCCGAAGGCCGCGTTTGCTTTGGTTTGGCAGCAGATGACCAACCAACCCGCACCGAGACTGTCGAATTCGGTGCTCTGGGGCGTGAAAACGTGCGCAAAGCCGCTCGCGATCATGCATTACTTATGCTGCTGAGCAGCGTTTCGTAGTCTGCCCAAATTTAGGGCAAATACGCCCGATAGGCGCAAAATTGATCACCAGTTGAAAAAAAGCCACCGAAACGGGCGGCTTTTTGTATTGCTGCCTCTTTTTTCCCCACCTCAGCTCGGCTTCAACCCGCTCCACACCACTCACGCGGTGTCGGAGGTAGATGTGGTTTGTCTATCCGACGCCCCAATAGGGAAAGGAGAGCGGCCCATGAACGGAGCCGATACAGCGTGGATCATTGTGGCAACAGCACTGGTCCTGTTCATGACATTGCCGGGTCTTGCCCTGTTCTATGGTGGGCTTGTGCGTGCCCGAAATGTACTCAGCGTTTTCATGCACTGCTTCTCGATTGCTTGTTTGATGAGCATTCTTTGGCTAGTCGCAGGGTATTCGATCGCCTTTGGACCGGGTGAAAGCGGCCTCTGGGGCGGTCTTGGCAAAGCCTTCCTGAACGGAGTGGACGCCGATAGCCTTGCGGGAACCTTACCCGAGATCCTGTTCTTTGCCTTCCAGATGACCTTTGCCATCATCACCCCTGCCCTGATCATCGGCGCATATGTGGAGCGTGTTGGCTTTGGCTTTGTTCTCACCTTTTCGGCGCTGTGGATGTTGCTGTGCTATGCGCCCGTTGTCCATTGGATCTGGGGCGGCGGCATGCTGGCGGATGGAGGCATTCTTGGCGAAATCGGCGTGCGCGACTTTGCGGGGGGCATTGTCGTCCACGAAACTGCCGGCCTGGCCGCGCTGATCATCGCAGTTATCCTCGGACCGCGGCGCAATCGCACGACACCTCCACATAACCCCGGCTATGTAATGGTGGGTGCTGCAATGCTGTGGGTCGGTTGGTTCGGTTTCAATGGCGGCTCACAACTGGCTGCCGACGGCGGCGCGGCGATGGCCATGACTGTCACCCATTTGTCTGCCGCAACTGCGTCGCTGACATGGGCGTTGTGGGAACGCATCCGTTTTGGCAAAGCCTCGATGGTCGGCCTTGTAACTGGCACCATTGCTGGTCTGGCGTCGATCACCCCGGCCTCGGGTTTTGTGGGTCCGGTTCAGGCTCTGATCATAGGAGCAGTCGCAGGTATCCTGTGTCAGGAGGCCGTCAATGTGATCCGTAACAAGCTGAACATCGACGACACGCTGGACGTTTTCGCCGTTCACGGTGTCGGGGGTATCTTTGGTACTCTGATGATTGCGCTTTTCGGTCTGGGAACTTGGACTGCGCAACTGGGCGGCTTGGTCATCGTAGGTGCCTTTACGGCAGTTGTCACGATTGTGTTGGTCAAGGTGGTTGCACTCATCACCCCGCTTCGCGTAGACGCCGAGACTGAAACAAACGGGCTCGACCTCTCGGTACATGGGGAACGCGCCTACGACATGAGCAGCTAAGCCCACCTTGGCGCTCTGCCGCCCGTAAGGGCAAAGCGGACCTCTTGGGGGTCCGCTTTTCTTTTGGTCAGCCCCCTCGACTCTGGACCAGAGGTCGGGCTATCAGCCAGCGACACCCTTCCAGCCCAGAGGTTTGCGCCATGATCCCCAGTTCTTTCCCCGACAGCACCGAAATCGCCCGCTTGACTGCGCGGATGCTGCTGGAGATCAAGGCGGTTCATTTCAACTCGCGCGAGCCCTTCACGCTGGCATCCGGCCTGCCCAGCCCGACCTATATCGACTGCCGCAAGCTAATCTCCTACCCGCGCATCCGCTCAACCCTGATGGACTTCCTGACTGTCACAGTGATGCGCGACGCAGGGTTCGAGGCATTCGACAACATTGCAGGCGGTGAAACTGCGGGTATCCCCTTTGCCGCCATGGTTGCGGAACGCATGGCCCTGCCAATGACCTATGTGCGTAAGAAACCCAAAGGCTATGGCCGCAATGCCCGTATCGAGGGCGCGATGACCGAGGGCGAACGTGTACTGCTTGTTGAGGATCTGACCACCGATGGCGGCTCGAAACTGTCCTTTGTCGATGCGATCCGTGAGACGGGTGCGACCTGCGGCCATACCGCAGTAATCTTCTACTATGGCATTTTCCCCGAAACCGAGAAGACACTGGGCGATCATGGCGTAAAACTGCACAGCCTTTGCACCTGGTGGGATGTGCTGGCAGAGGCTAAGGCGCAGAAAGCGTTCGACAATGAGACGCTGGATGGGGTCGAGGCCTTCCTCAACGACCCACGTGCATGGCAGGAAACCCACAAAAGCTAACGCAACGGCATCTGTGTGCGCCTTGGAAACAATGATCGCGCAATGCGATCCAATCGCACAATATGTTGACGAACAACCTCATCATCCTTCAATATGATGGGGTCTGGAGATATGCACAGCCTATCCCCAAAAACATACAATTTGCCCCGACTCACGGGGCTCGGCTATGGAACATGCCCAAGGGGCATAGAGAGCAGCAATGAACGAGATCAGCAGTATCGAGCAGGCAGCCGCGCAGATTCAGAATCCGGAAACAATGCCGCACTCCATCGAGGCCGAGCAGCAGCTTCTGGGTGCGATTCTGACGAACAACGATCTGTATGATCGCGTCGCATCGATTATTGGGGCTGAGCATTTCTATGATCCGGTTCATGCGCGCATTTATGAGGTCGCCTCGACACGCATCGCCAAGAACGCGTTAGCCTCGCCCGTGACGCTAAAATCTTTCATGGCTGAAGATGAGGGTCTGAAAGAACTGGGTGGTCCGGCCTATCTGGTGAAACTGGCTGGCGCTTCAATCAGTGCCTTTGCGGTGCATGACTACGCCCAGATGATCTATGACCTTGCCATCCGACGCGAATTAATCCGCCTGGGCCGGGACATTTCGGACAAGGCAGCGCGGGTTGATGTGGCCAGCGAACCCAAGGAACAAATCGTCGAGGCCGAACAACAACTCTATCAGTTATCCGAGCAGGGCCAGACCGAACAAGGTTTTCAATCCTTCCTTAAGGCGGTCACAGAAGCCGTCAACGTCACCAACGAGGCTTACCAGCGCGGTGGCGGCATGGCGGGGATTTCCACCGGTCTGGCCGATCTCGACAAGCAATTAGGCGGGTTGCACCCGTCTGACCTGATCATTCTGGCCGGGCGTCCGTCGATGGGTAAAACCTCATTGGCGACCAACGTCGCGTTCAACGTGGCCAAGGCTTACAAGCGCGGGCAAAAACCCGATGGCAGCGAAGGCGCAGTTGACGGCGGTGTCGTCGGGTTCTTCTCGCTGGAGATGAGCGCCGAACAACTCGCGGGACGTGTACTGGCCGAAGCCTCAGAGATTTCTTCGCACAAGATCCGCCAAGGCGACATGACAGAATCCGAGTTCCGTCGCTTCGTGGAAGCGGCCAAGGAATTAGAGGCCTGCCCGCTGTTTATTGACGACACCCCCGCCCTCCCGATCTCTCAGCTTGCAGCGCGAGCGCGGAGGTTGAAGCGTACGCATGGGTTGGATTTGCTGGTCATCGACTATTTGCAGCTTTGCCGAGGCATGTCTGACAACCGGGTCAACGAGATTGCCGAGATTTCGATGGGCATGAAAGCCATCGCCAAGGAACTGAACATCCCGGTCATTGCCCTGTCACAGCTCAGCCGTCAGGTGGAAAACCGCGACGACAAGCGCCCACAACTGTCAGACCTTCGGGAATCAGGATCGATCGAACAGGACGCTGACGTGGTCATGTTTGTATTCCGCGAGGAATACTACAAAGAACGCGAGAAACCCGGCGATCACGAGTTGGAAAAAATGGAAGAGTGGAAGCAAGCCATGGAACGCCTGCATGGCAAAGCCGAAGTCATCGTCGGCAAGCAACGCCACGGCCCCATCGGCACGGTAGAGCTTTCGTTCGAAGCGCAGTTCACCCGCTTCGGAAATCTGGTCAAACCTTGGCAGCAGGAAGGTCAGATCGATGGATATTGACGTTTACAAAATCTCAATGCACTGATCCTGCCATGCGGTATTCTCTTCAACCTTTGCCACGTCGCGTCATACTCGCACGCCACTACGGACATCGGCGCAAACGCTTTGCGGGATAGATCGGGGGCACGCTTCGCCCCTGAAACCATCCCAACAAAGCGAGAGAGAAATGACAGAATTCACAGAAATCCCGGTCGTGCGACTGGGTAAACGATCTGACGAGGAAGTTGCCAACGATTTCCGCGCTGCTTACGGAACAACCGGCTTTGGATATATTGTTGATCACGGTATCGATCAGGCCCTAATTCAAGCTGTCTTCGAAGCCTCCAGGCAATTTCACGCATTGCCATTGGCCAAAAAACAAGCAATCGCGGTCGATACAACCCATCGCGGCTATATTGCCATCAATACGTCGACTGATGTGAACTCCTCCCTCGCTGATGTCACCAAACCAAATCAATCCGCCAGTTTCATGATGATGCGCGAGGACGCATCCGTTGACCCGAATATCTATCTCTCTGGCCCCAATCGCTGGCCAGAATTGCCGCAGTTCCGTGAAACACTTGAGACCTATGTCGAGGTCATGTCCGGATTGGGCCGCCGACTGATGAGGATTGCACTTTTGGCGTGCGGGGCCACTGATTTCTCGATCCTATCGGCCTTTGACGAGCCTACTAACTGGTTGCGCCTTCTGCACTATCCACCGCAGCCCAAGGCCAGTCCGGACGACCTGTTCGGTTCTGCGCCGCATACGGATTTCGGATGTCTGACCTTGCTGGCCCAGGATCAGGTCGGCGGATTGCAGGTTCAGACACCAGCGGGAAACTGGGTCGATGTTCCGACAAAGCCGGATGCGTTTGTGGTGAATGTGGGCGACATGTTGCACCGCATGAGCAACGGTCAACTCATGTCAACACCTCACCGCGTTATCAATCGCTCAGGACGTGAACGATACAGCGTTCCCTTCTTCTTTGATCCGCATGTGAATACAATCGTTCAACCTCTACCTGGCACTGGTCATCCCAGGTACAACCCCCTGATATTCGGAAATTTCCTGCGTTCTGAGCTAGAAGCAGCTTATGAGGCGCACAAACCAGGCAAAAATTAGATCAATCCCCCCCTTGACGTCGGCCGCACAATGGCATGAACAGCTTTTATGAGTACCGCACATCTTACGATTAATCTGCACGCACTGACACATAACTGGCGTGCGCTCGACGCAAAAACCAACGTCGAAACCGGGGCTGTCGTAAAGGCCGACGCCTACGGATTGGGTGCCGAACCCGTCGCTTGGGCTTTGGCCGAAGAAGGGGTGCGCAAGTTTTTTGTCGCTGTCGCCGAAGAAGGTGCGGTCGTACGTGAGGCGGTTGGCCCCGGACCACTTGTCGCGGTCTTTTCAGGCCATATGGAGGGCGACGCTGATCTCTTGCGCAATCATGCTCTGACACCTCTGATCAACTCCCCCGAACAGTTCAAACGCCATCGCGAGGCCTTGCCCGACCACCGCTTTGGCATTCAACTTGACAGTGGAATGAACCGTCTGGGGCTTGAGCCTGCTGATTGGGCAGAACTGCGCCATGAGGCCCTTGCGCTGAATCCGTTGGTGGTTATGTCTCATCTGGCTTGCGGGGATGAACCGGAACATCCGATGAATCAGCAGCAGTTGCGGACTTTCAAACAGATGACTGATGGGATGGATGCACCGCGTTCGCTTGCAGCCACCGGTGGCACATTGATGGGACCCGAATTTCACTTTGATTTCTGTCGTCCGGGGATCGGCCTGTATGGCGGGCTGCCCTTTGCCGGGGCCAAACCGGTTGTGACCGTCGATCTGCCCATCATTCAGGTGCGCGATGTCTCTGTCGGCGAAACCGTAGGCTACGGAAACAGTTGGACCGCGCGCCGCCCGTCCAAGATCGCAACCGTGGCAGCAGGTTATGCCGATGGGCTACATCGTGCCATTGGCGGCGGCATTGACGCATTCGCTGGTGATCAGCCCTGCCCGGTGGTAGGACGTATCTCGATGGACTTGATCACCGTGGATGTTACCGACTTGCCATACACTCCTGAACGCCTGCGTATCCTTAACGGGCACCAAACCGTCGATGATCTGGCTGAAGCCGCCGGAACCATCGGTTATGAGATACTTACCTCACTCGGCAGCCGCTATTCCCGAGGCTATGTGGAATGAGCCCCATCTCATTGCTGGGTGAGCTGGGACGCGCCATTCTGAACATGCTGGCCGCATTTGGCCGCGTCGCGCTGTTTGCGCTTGATGCGGTTTCGCATATTTTCCGGCCGCCGTTTTATCCACGCGAGTTCGGCATCGCCTTGCTGAATATCGGCTGGCTGTCCCTGCCCGTGGTCGGTCTGACCGCCATCTTCACTGGCGGCGCACTCGCGCTGCAGATCTACGCTGGTGGCGCGCGTTTCAATGCCGAAGCTGTGGTGCCCCAGATCGTCGCCATTGGCATGGTGCGAGAGCTTGGACCGGTGCTGGTCGGCCTGATGATCGCCGCCCGCGTGACGTCTTCGATCGCCGCCGAGATTGCGACGATGAAAGTGACCGAGCAGATTGATGCTTTGGTCACGCTCTCCACCCACCCGATGAAATACCTCACCGCCCCGCGCGTGCTGGCCGCCCTGATCACGGTTCCAGCGCTGGTCGGGGTCGGAGATATCATCGGCATTGCAGGCGGTTACACTGTCGCCACGCAAAATCTGGGCTTCAACCCGGCGGCCTATCTGAAAAACACTGTCGATTTCCTTGAACTACGCGACATTGTCTCGTCGCTGGTCAAAGGCGCGGCCTTCGGCGTGATCGCCGCCATCATGGGCTGCTACTACGGCATGTCCTCGGGCCGCGGCGCGCAGGGCGTGGGCCGCGCCACCAAAGGCTCGGTCGAGGCCGCCGCCGTCCTTATCCTCGCCGCCAATTTTGTCCTCACAGGGGTGTTCTTCTCGCTATGATCCGGATGGAGAACGTACATAAAGCCTTTGACGACAACCACGTCTTACAAGGCATGAACCTTGAGATTCCCAAAGGCACCTCAATGGTCATCATCGGTGGTTCGGGTACCGGCAAATCCGTAGCGCTGAAATGTATCCTCGGCCTGATCAAGCCTGACAGCGGCATGATCTATGTCGACGGCAAGGACGCCACCAAAGGCGACCGCGACGCGTTTCTGGCCCGTTTCGGGATGCTGTTTCAGGGGGCCGCATTGTTTGACTCGCTACCCGTCTGGCAAAACGTCGCCTTCCGCCTGCTGCGTGGTTCGCTGAAGCGTCCGGTAGAGGAAGCCCGCGAAATCGCCATCGAGAAACTGCGCCGTGTGGGCCTGAAAGCCAACGTCGCCGACCGCTTCCCGGCCGAGCTGTCCGGTGGCATGCAAAAACGCGTCGGCCTCGCCCGCGCCATCGCCGCCGAACCCGAGATCATCTTTTTCGACGAGCCCACCACAGGGTTGGACCCGATCATGTCAGGCGTCATCAACGACCTGATCCGAGAGATCGTGACCGAGATGGGCGCCACCGCGATGACCATCACCCACGACATGAGCTCGGTCCGCGCGATTGCTGACAACGTCGCGATGCTGCACGGAGGCGTGATCCAGTGGGCCGGCCCGGTCGGCCAGATGGACGCCTCGGGTGATCCCTATGTGGAGCAGTTCATCAGCGGCAGTGCTGAGGGGCCGATTGAGGCGGTACGCTAACTCTTAAATTAACAGTTGAACTGGCGACTAGAACCGAGTCGAAACGATGTTTTTCTTGCTTGCAGTGCTCTTATTTCTTCCAATTTCAGCTGCATGGGTCGCTGTAACGCTAGGAATGAAAATCAGGGATAACTCCACGCACAGAAACGTTGGTCTGATCCTGATTTGGACGCCGTTTTTTTGCTGTGCTTGGATATTGCTATCGATAGTCGTGATATTTAACGCAGCAAGCTACCCAGAAAGCTTTCTAGAAACGATGTTGAGCGGAAATTGGCTGGAAGCGGTAGTGATCGGACCGGTCTTTTTCAGCGCTGTCGCGACAATTGGTGCCGCTGCATTCGCCATCTCTGAGAGGCTTTACTCAGTTCATGCCTTCATGACCATTCTCTTGTGCATACCGGTTATTCGATTGTTTTTTGTGTGGTCAGCAGAATTATTTGGCTGATCGGTCCTGGTCATTCAAGGTTGCACCAATCAGACATGACATTGAGTTTTTACTTGGATTCCTGACATCTCTAACCAATCTAAGCATATGCTCCGCCTCGCCACCCTTTCACTCCTGATCCTCTACCCCATCGCGTGGTTCGCCCCGCTGATGCGCGCAGGCCTCCTGCCGATCTTCGGCCTCAGCGAGATCAGCGTCATCACCGGCCTCCAGTCCTTGTGGAAATCCGACATCTTCCTCGCGCTGGTCGTCACCGTCTTCGCCCTCTTCGCGCCCTACATCAAAACCATCGGCACTGCGCTTGTCCAATGGGATATGTTGGACCCACGGGTCCAACCCGCGCTCAACATCCTGGGCAAATTGGCGATGGCCGATATCTTCCTCATCGCGCTTTACATCACACTGGCCAAGGGCATCTCCTACGCGACCATCGAAACCGCGTGGGGTCTCTACCTGTTCACCGGCTGCATTCTCGCTTCGCTTGCCTTGGGCCACATTACAGAGATGACATCCGGATCACGAAAACCTCAGACCTAATTGATTGAAAACAGATTTCTGAGTATCATCTTCATATTTCGAGCAGTAAATTTTGTAGTTTTCGGGTCCGTAGCGGATCACTTTACGTCTGTTTAACCTTCCGCTTCGGCCCGGTTTTTGTACCGGTTGAAGAAGGAGAACGACGATCATGGCCGCCCTCCACACAATAACATTACAATTTCAGAATGCATTATTAAGACTAACCTTTTTCCTGATCTGCGCCGCAGCATTGTTCGCGGTGACGACCACCATTTTATCCGCGTTTGGCATCCTCCCCTGGCTCTCGTTGCAGGCCGGTCTCAGCAACGGTGTAACGATTGACGCAGGTCTATATGTTCAGGCCGGATTGACCGCCCTGATCCTGATGCTGGTCTTCTACCTGCCATCAAACGCCCGCATGATGGCGCTTGAAAACACCCATCGGAAGTTCACGATGAACATGCAGGACGTGGCCGGGGCCTATCAGGTCGCCCATGCCGCCGACCGCAGCGGTGCATTTGCGTTGTCATCCGAATTCGATGCAGTGAAAGAGCGTATGGCCTTTCTGCGCGATCACCCCGATCTGCAATCGTTGGAACCGCAGGTTTTGGAACTGGCCGCTCAGATGAGCCAGATCAGCCAGGAGCTTGCCGATACCTATTCCGAGGCAAAGGTCTTGCGCGCCCGAACCTTCCTGCAGCAAAGGCAGGAAGAGATCGAGCAGTTTCAGCATCGCATTGAAGAGGCCCAGATTATCCAACACGAATTGCGCCAATGGACCCGAGATATCGAGATCGAAGAATCCATCGCCAAATCCCAACTGGCGCGGCTAAGGGACGAGTTGTTCGACCTGCTGCCCGAACTCTCAGCACAACTGCAATCGCCTAACGACGATAAATCCCCCGCCAGCGTAGTTGCCATGACCCCGCCGCGGGCTGCGGAATAGGCGCGATCAGCGCCTGTCGCGAACGATGGTCCGCAGGGCCTGAGGACGCGGCACGCTATCGGCGGTGAGGAAAACCCGCGAGGGCTTGAAGAACCGCCCTTCCTCGGGCACGAAGGGCGGCATGGCAAAGACACAATCCTTCACCTGCTCCGCCTGCGGTGCCTCACATACAAGATGGTCCGGCCGCTGCGACGGCTGCGGCGAATGGAACACTATCATTCAGGAAGCGCCCCTCTCCGCTGGACCGGCCAAGAAATCGCTGGGCGGCAAGCGTGGCCAGTCGATCACGCTCTCCGATCTTTCGACCGAGGAGACACCCCCGCCCCGCACCTTGTGTGGAGTTGAAGAACTCGATCGTGTCCTCGGTGGCGGCCTCGTCCCCGCCTCGGCCCTATTGGTGGGGGGCGATCCTGGCATCGGCAAATCAACACTCCTGCTGCAGGCTGCCGCGCGCTTTGCGCGCAATGGTATCAAAACAATCTATGTCTCAGGTGAAGAGGCCAGCGCGCAGGTCAGGATGCGTGCACGTCGGTTGGGTTTGGAAGAATCTCCCGTTCAACTGGCAGCCGAAACCAATTTGCGGGATATCCTCACCACGCTAGAGGCCGAAAAACCCGGCCTCGCCATCATCGACTCGATCCAGACCATGTGGGCGGACAATGTGGACAGCGCACCAGGCTCAGTTTCGCAGGTTCGTGCCGCCGCGCATGAACTGACCACCTTTGCCAAACGCCACGGCGTTTCGATCATCATGGTTGGCCATGTCACCAAAGAAGGTCAGATCGCAGGTCCGCGTGTGGTCGAACATATGGTCGACACAGTGCTCTATTTCGAAGGCGAACGCGGCCACCAATTTCGTATTCTGCGCGCGGTAAAGAACCGCTTTGGCCCTGCAGATGAGATTGGCGTTTTTGAGATGACCGGCAAGGGCTTGGCGCAGGTCACCAACCCCTCGGCCCTCTTCCTATCCGAACGCGGCACACCGAGCCCCGGTTCGGCGGTGTTCGCAGGCATCGAAGGTACTCGCCCCGTGCTGGTCGAGTTGCAGGCGCTGGTTGCTCCATCGCCTCATTCGCAGCCTCGCCGCACGGTGGTAGGATGGGACAGTGGTCGTTTGGCAATGATCCTCGCCGTGCTGGAAGCGCGTTGTGGAATCCCCTTTGCGGGGCTCGATGTGTATCTGAACGTCGCCGGAGGACTAAAAGTCAGCGAACCTGCCGCAGACCTCGCCGTGGCAGCTGCACTGCTAAGTGCCCGTGAAGATACTGCCCTACCCGCCGATACCGTCGTTTTCGGAGAAATCTCGCTATCTGGGGCACTTAGACCGGCCCCTCAGACAGAAAACAGGTTGAAAGAAGCGCAAAAACTTGGTTTCACAGCGGCAATTGCTCCGGCAGGTGGCAAAACCGGCACTGTGGCAGGTCTGACACTCACCCGACCCTCTGATTTGGTGGGGTTTGTTGGCGAAACGTTCGGAGCAGGTTAAAGTCGCGCCTTGAGAGGCAGAAAACGAACAGGCGAGGGCCATGGAAGGTTTTACAATAATTGACGGGGTTGTGGCCCTGATCATCGTGCTGTCGGGCTTGTTGGCCTATTCGCGTGGTTTCATGCGCGAGGTTCTCGCCATCGCTGGCTGGGTTGCCGCTGCCGTCCTGGCCTTCATCTTCGCGCCGCAGGCCGTGCCACTGGTCAAAGAAGTGCCCGTCGTCGGAGAATTCCTGCGCGACAGTTGTGAGCTTTCGGTTATCACCGGCTTTGCCGCCGTTTTTGCTGTTGCCTTGATCGTCGTCAGTATCTTTACACCACTGTTCTCTTCTCTGGTGCAGCGTTCCGCGATCGGTGGTCTGGATCAGGCACTTGGGTTCTTCTTCGGCATCGCACGCGGCATCCTGCTGGTTGCGATTGCCTTTTTTGTCTACGACACCGTAATGACCGGCCAGTCTTACACGATGGTCGACGAAAGCCGCTCGGCAAAAGTCTTTGAACAGTTCAGCGGCAAGATCGAAGAACAAAACCCCGAAGCCGCGCTGGGCTGGGTCACCGCTCAGTACGAGGAGCTGGTCGCAAGCTGCACTGCAGATAATTCAACGGACGCATCCGACGGCTGATCACGCCATTTAGGCCTGTAATAAGGAACGAGGTGATCAATCCACCCCGTTCCGGCTCTTGTCGAAGACCATGTTAGCTGGTCTACGACAAGTGCGCAGTGTAGCTGTGAGCTCAATTGGACCAGTGTAGCGGTTTGGTATTAGCGACTGCTGCACGTAATAAAACGGATTTTTGAACGTTGAAGAAATAAGCCAAACAGTTCAAAGCCAACAGTTTGCGTTTTGGTTGCGATTGTTTTGCCCTTCATTCGAAGGAAGAAACGGGTGATTTGTGAATTTCTACTGCCCCGTAGTTTTTCAACAAGCGCTAACTTTCAAGAAGTTCACGAATATTGGCATCTAGCTGCGTCGTGAAGCCCTTGTCACTTCCTGGGTTTGCAGCGCAATGGCCCCAGGGCGAATGATACGGGCGGAAGATGGCGTTGGGCATGAAGCTGGCTTCATTTTCATTGTCTTCTGGTGGAAAGTATAAATCCTGCGTGCAAGGCATCAGGATGGCACGAGCTTTGATGGCACTCAGTGCCAGTTTGTAATCCCCATTGTAAAGCGGTCCGGCAGAGATATCGCCTGCCTGCCAAGTTGCAAGCTTTGCCAACAGGTCGTTGGCATCCCAGCCCTGCACATGATCACGCTCCCAATCCTGCAACAACTCCTCGATAGTTTCGAAACCCATCTGCCGATAAAGTCCCTCGCGATAAAAGGTCTGAGAGAAAGCCCAGCCTGCGTAAACTCGACCAAAGGCCTTCAGCCCTGCTTCGGGTTGGCTAGCATAATTGCCACCGTTCCAATTTTGATCCGCGCAAAGGGCCGCCTTAACCCCTTCGAGGAAGACGAAATTGTGTGGAGAAGTTCTGGCTGAGGCGCAGAATGGCAGGATCGCCTGAACCATGTCTGGGTATTGCGCTGCCCACTGGTAGGACTGACAGCCCGCCATTGACCAACCCGCAACAAGGGCGATTTTTTCGATCCCCAGATGTTCGTGGACCAACCGGTGCTGGGCAGCAATGTTGTCCCACATTTGTACCAGCGGGAAACGCGGCCCGTCCTGCGGTGCAGGCGTATTCGATGGTGATGACGAACGACCATTGCCAAACAGGTTGGGGCTGACGATGAAATGCCGCGCCGGATCAATCGCGCGACCCGGACCAAAGAAGCCTTCGTTGCGGGTATTTGTGCCGGTGTAAAATGTCGGCAGAACGATGACATTGTCACCTGCCGCAGACAATGTGCCGTAGGTCTGATAGGCGAGCTTGGCATCCTTGAGCATCTCACCCGACAAGAGCGGAAGGTCACCCAACTCGTAGATCTGATAGTCCGCCATTGTCTAGCCCTTCCCGCTTTTAGTAGAGCCGAAGGTATTCCTGTACTTCCCAATCGGTGACCGATTGGTGGTATCGCTCCCACTCATCATTCTTGTATTCTAGGTAGGACTGACGCATCACGGGGCCCATCACATGTTCTGCCATGGTGTCGCCCCGTAAAGCCTCGATCGCATTGAACAGAGTGCGAGGCAATCGACGGATCCCCAGTTCAGCAAGTTCAGCTTCGGTTTTTGAGTAGAGATCAAAATCCGTTGGTTTGCCCGGGTCGATCTTGTGTTTGATCCCCTTAACACTGCAACTCAGATGCATCGCCATTGCCAGATAGACATTCATGGTCATATCGCAGGCGCGGTTTTCGATGCAATGGCGGCTTTGCGGCAGGCGGAACTGGGCAGAGCGATTGTTGAAACCATAGGTGATATTGGTCGGGGCCCAAGTGACAGTGCCACCCTCAAATCCACCTACGCGAGGCACGAGACCATTGTAGGAATTCACGGTCGGACAGGTGATCGCGGTGATCGCTTCGGCGTGCTGCATCAATCCGCCAACGGCCCAGCGGCTTTCGTCGCTCCATTCCCCGTCGGGGGTTTCAAAGATGTTTTCACCGGGACGGCTTTCATGTTGCATCGACATGTTGATATGCGCACCCGATCGCCAGTCGCCCACTGTCGGTTTTGGCATAAAGGTTACGAACATCCCGTGCTTTTTTGCCACCTCTTTCAAGGTAATTCGCAGAAACGCCAGACGGTCGGACATCTCCAGCATGTTAGTATAGTGAAAATCCAGTTCGAATTGTGAATACGCACCCTCAGCGACTACATCATGCAGGTTCCAAC
The DNA here is from genome assembly GCF_056533505.1 of Ruegeria sp. G2. Taxonomy (NCBI): domain Bacteria; kingdom Pseudomonadati; phylum Pseudomonadota; class Alphaproteobacteria; order Rhodobacterales; family Roseobacteraceae; genus Ruegeria; species Ruegeria sp. G2. The sequence continues at coordinate 843,503 of NZ_JBQFON010000001.1, forward strand.
CCAGCCCTTCGATGATGTCGATCATGTCTTTCAAAAATGCCATCGAGTCGATCGAGTATTCAACGTCATAGCCAAATGCCTGACGGCGTGGACGGACCCCGATAGCAGGGTCGTCGTCAAAGGCCTTCACTGGTTGGCCGGCATCGTCATATTTCATCACGATGAACTCGGGTTCGACACCGGCATAGCCTGTGTATCCTTCCAGCGCAGCCTCGTGCATGGCGCGTTTCAGGGCCTGACGCGGGCAGACATTGTAAGGCGCGTCTTCCCAATACAGATCGGAGAAGATGATTGCCATCGATGTGTCCCACGGACAGACGTAGACCGCGTCAAGATCCGGCACCACCACCTGATCGCTGTCAGCGGGGCTGAGTTCGGGCACGTAAGAAATCGAATGCACCGCAAATTGCGGTCCTTTTCCAAGGCAAAGCGGTTCAAAATCGCTCATCGGGACGGGCTTGGTTTTTGGAATGCCGTGCAGGTCGATCCAGGCAGCCATCACATATTTGACGCCGGCCTCTTCCAAACGTTGTTGAACTTCTGGGATACGCGGGCGGTTCCGCTCTACTGCGTCGTGAAATGTCTCGTAGTAAATACGGGCGTTGGCATTGTCCTTGGGCATTCGGCGTCCTCCCATCGAATAGCAATTGGATTTGCTTCACCGAGGTGACACCTCGGTGTTGGTTCAGGTTTCGTTTGCTCGGTCACACGGCGGAAAAATGTTCAGCCGGGAACAAAATCGTCAGGGTCAATGCCGGGAACTTGTGTGATCCCCGCCAGTTGTTTCCAGTTGTGTGGGTAGGCGGCATAGAAGATCACGCATTTGCCGTCCGCTTCGTAGGAAATGTGATTGTCCTTGGGGACAAACAGCACGTCACCACGATTGCAGACATAGCTTTTGCCGTCACAGACCAATCGGAACGTCCCCTCGAGGCAATAAATGATCTCGTCGCAGGTCAGATCCCACGGCACCTTGATGTTGTTCAGAACGTTGATGCCACCGCACATCGACTTGCTGAACTCGCTGGTCACCATCGGTTTAATGTACGTATCGCTGTCGCCCATCGTGTCGTAGCGTTTCTGAACCAGGTCGAATTTGAAAAGTTGAGGTGTATCACCCATTGGGTCAGCCTTCCTGCGCCAAGTGTTTCAGTATGGATTCGTTCAATTCGACCTTGTAACCATCAGGATCCTCGCAGAAGGCGATGACCCTTGTACCGTTTTTCATTGGCCCCGGCGGGCGGGTGATGTTTACACCGGCTGCTGCCAGTTGCTCGCAGGCGGCGTAAACGTCTGGAGTTTCAATGCAGATATGACCCCAACCGTCACCCTTGTCATAAGGCGTGTCCTGATCCCAATTGGCGGTCAGCTCCAGCGTGGGAAACTCAGCCTCGGGCCCGTAACCGATAAACGTGTTGGTGAATTTCCCTTCGGGATAATCCGTGCGCCGCAACACCTCCATGCCCAAGATTCCACAATAGAAATCCAGCGACTTCTCCATGTCTGTGACCCGCATCATCGTATGGGCCAGACGAAACCCTTTGGATATGGAGTTGCTCATTGATCTTGTTCCTTCTTACTTATGCGCCGGCTACATCACGCTCGATCAAATCTTGAAAGGCGCGCACGCTATCTTCCCAGGCCGGCGACAACAGGCCCCCATCTTCGGCGACCGGGGATTTGCGGCCCTCAAACATGCGTTCAACCATCTCGTGATCTTCCTTGTGGACGTCCCACCAGAGGTTTCTGAGGGCCTCTATTTCCTCAGCGCTCAACTTTTGGCCTTCAGTGGTGTAAAGCGCTCGGTACTGGCGCATCTTTCCGGGGCCGACGGGCACGTTAAGATAGACGCCCAGTTGATCCGGGAAATAGCGGCCCAGGATAAAGTTGGGATACAGCGTCAAATAGCGCGAGCTCACACCCAAACTGCCGGATGTGCCCAATTCTTCCTCAAGGTCCACTGCGCTACCGATGCAGGTGCCATCAATGATAGTATAGTGATCCTCCAACGGCTGATCCGTCGTCGAGGAATGTACAAACTGGACGTGGTAAGGCTCGATAAAGTTCTCCATTATCAGCTTCCAGTTGGTGTCGATCTCACCAAAATCGAGCAGGCCAATGGGTTCCAATTTGCTGTAATCCATTCCCGACAACTGGTTGATCAATGGCGCGGCATAGTCTTCGAATTCAGGCGCGTTCCCATCCAGATTTACGAAAATCCAGTCATGCCAGACATAAGTGCGTACGGGTTTCAGCCGATGCTCTTTGATGTCGAAACCGTCAAACTCTTGCTTGCCGGTGCCTGCAAAATGTGGAGCTGCCCGCAGGCGACCATCCAGATCATAGGCCCAGGCATGATAAGGGCAGCGGATCAGTTTGCCGACATTCTTAGGCCTATCAACCAGCGTCATGCAGCGGTGCAGGCAAACATTGTGAAACACCTGAATGTCGCCTCCACGACCACGCACCGCCAGCAGCGGCAAGCCGGCACAGGTGATAGGTTGTGCATCGCCTGGGTTGCTCATCTGATGGGCAAATCCAACAAAAACCCAGTTCTTGGCTAAAACCGTCTGGCATTCCCGTTGCCAGAACTCCTCGCTGCGGTATGCGTCGGCGGTCAGACCGTGCTGAGGCCCGCAAGACGCCTGTGCTTTTCGCTCGGCAATTGTCATTTGTCCTCCCTTCGACACTGACACCAGCATCCGCCGATCCAACGGCATGCGCATGGATTCACCGTTTCTCGCGGATGGCCTGTTTGCAGGCTCTGTACCGCCGCGACGGGTTTAGATTTTAACTCTACGAATATCGCATTATTTTGGGCTATTCCCCTTCGATATCCGCTTATGTAATGAATTATCGGGTAAGAATCGGAGGCGATCTGGTCAAAAAGCGGCATTTCGATACGAATTTCGAATAATTTAGTTGCGCCGGCTGTTAGATCCACAAATCCAGCATTAAATAATAGAAATTTCGGCAATCTGGCCTTCGGAAACTGTGGCGAGAAGATCAAAGCATGTCGTTTTCCGCACTTCCTTCCAGAGGATCCCTAAGAGTTAATTGCGGATTTCGATGCGCTCTCTTAACCTTGGCTGCGAATACAGCAATCGAGCATCAGGCCTATGTCAGTCAAAAAGCAACCGAACGCGCGTGCCGCCCAGAGCATTCGATCCCCCAAGGATGATTTAAACCAGCAGATCATCCGGCTCTTACAACAGGATGGTCGGATGGCATTTTCTGAAATTGCACAGCAACTGGATGTGTCGGAGGGAACCATTCGCAACAGGGTGAGCGGACTGCGAGACAACAACATGCTGCGGATTGTTGCGATGTCGGATCCGGTGGCAACGGAATACACGACAGACGCGATGATTGGCTTGAACGTGGCGACCGGCGTGACCCCAAGACAGGTGGCCGAGCGACTTGAAAGAAACCCACGTGTTGTATTCATCCTGTGGGTCGCAGGTCGTTATGATCTGATTATCGAGCTGGTGAGCGACGATAGCGACGCACTAAAAGATTTTCTGGAACATGAAATCCACGCGAGTAACGATATTGCGAATGCCGACGTCATGCCGGGGCTGAAGAATTTCAAGAACCAGTTCCTCCTAAAGCAGGGTGCAAAGGAGTGATTAGGAAGAAGTCGACCGCTAAAAGTGATAGCACGAGAGGACTTCAACAAAATTCTTTTGCTAGATACTCAGCGCCGATCATAGTGCCGGCCCCGACAATAGCCGGTTGTTGAATTTTGCGATCGATTTTGCCAAACCAGTCATTTTGAATGTCGAAGCCAGCAGCAAGCAACTGTTTCGCGCTGGCGATTGGTCATCGAACTAAAGCAAGCGAACGGCCGGTGAGCCCCACAATGCGGATATCAATTGCTAAACTTGGATCACCAGATATCCCAAAGATCATCCCAGCGTTGAGCTTGGACTCATTTGTAAGAAAAACCTGTCGGAAACGGAAAAACAGCGCGCCTTACAATATTCTCAGCATTAAAATTCGGCGCTCGCATATTCTGTGTCAGATTCATTCAAAATCAAACGAACCCTTCACCCCCGCAGATATTGCAGCGAATGGCTTTCAATCCAAAGCACCCGTCGCAGCGGCTTGAGATTGGTTTGCCATACTGGTCGCGGCTTTTGACGACCGTTCCAGATCCTTTGCAGATCTCACAGGGTGCACGGCCTGATCCTCGGCATCGGTGACACCGACGCTTGACGGGCTGTTCCTTGGGATTGTTTTGCTTGTGCTGCCACATGGCTATTTTCCATCCCAAACTATCGGGCATCTGGAGCAGACACCTGACCTAAAGCACAGCACAGGTCGCCTCATTTGTCATCTTAAACCCGCGAGCGGCGCATTTCAGGCCTGCGGCAAATCGCGAATGTGATCCTTTGGTGACACGCGCGGCAATAGGCAGTATGTCGGAGCCGAAGCGACATGGAATCGGAGCTGCCGATCTTGCTGTATTTGTTCTATTCTGCATTGGCCGCTTTGGCGCTTGTGCATGCATGCCATACATTCCGGCTGCAACAACCCAATCAGATACGCAGTAGCAGTCGATCCGACCTGAACACCAGCCAGATCAAGTCATAGAAATTGGAGCCCGTGTATGTGTGGGATTTTGGGGATCGCAAGCCGGACACATGATGTCTTTGCGGAAATCTATGACGGGTTGCTGATGCTGCAGCACCGGGGTCAGGACGCCTCGGGGATCGTCACCTACAACGGCGAATTCTTCCGCGAGAAAAAAGCCAATGGTCTGGTCAAGGACGTCTTCAACGCCAGCGATGCGGAAACCCTACTGGGCAAGATCGGCATGGGTCACGTCCGCTATCCCACTGCAGGATCGCTAAGCGCCACCGAGGCCCAGCCTTTCTTCGTGAACGCGCCCTACGGAATTTACCTAGTCCATAATGGCAATATCACCAACACCGAAGAACAGCGCGAAAAAGTGACTGCGAAATACAGCCGTCACCTGCGCACCACCTCGGATTCCGAAGTGTTGCTAAACGTGTTGGCCGACAAGGTAGCGGACGCCATCAAAGTCAATGGCAATGCCGACCCGATCCGCAACTTGTTTGCAGGTGTAAAGATGACCATGGAGCGGGTACAGGGTGCTTATTCTGTGATCTGTCTGGTCGCCGGTGTTGGTATGCTCGCCTTCCGCGATCCGTATGGTATCCGGCCCCTGTCGGTCGCCAAGCGAGAAGCGCCCGGTGACGGTGATGATTTTGCCTTTGCCTCGGAAGACGTAGCGTTTGGCATCAATGGTTTCGACAAATTGCGCGATCTGCGACCCGGTGAGGCGATCCTGATCGATCTCGACGGGAATATGCATGAGTTCCAGGCTGTCGAAGGCAAGCTGACGCCCTGCATTTTCGAGTATGTCTATCTGGCACGTCCGGATTCGCTGCTTGATGGCGTGTCGGTTTACAAAACCCAGATGCGCATGGGCCAAACACTCGCCAAGCAGATTCAGGATTCGGGGCTAGAGATCGACCGGATCATCCCTGTGCCAGATAGCGCCCGCCCCGTCGCACTTGAAGCCGCCAAGATTACCGGCATTCCCTATCGTGAGGGGCTGGTAAAGAACCGCTATGTAGGCCGAACCTTTATCATGCCAGGTCAGGCCGAGCGCCAAAAATCCGTGCGCCGTAAGCTGAACGCCGTGCCGTTGGAATTCGACGGACATAATGTGCTGCTGATCGATGACTCGATCGTGCGCGGCAATACGATCAAGAAGATCGTCCAGATGTGCCGCGAGGCTGGTGCAAAGAAGGTGTACATCGCCAGCGCTTCTCCACCCGTAAAATACCCCAATGTCTACGGAATCGACATGCCCACCAAGGCCGAACTGGTTGCCAATGGTAAAGAGATCGAAGAAATCCGTGAAGAGCTGGGTGCGGACGCGCTGTTCTACCAGAATCTAGACGATCTGATCTGGGCCGCCAAGGAAGGCAATCCTGAGATCGAATCCTTTGACTGTTCGTGCTTTGATGGAAACTATATCACCGGGGTAGATGAGGACTATCTGGACAGTCTTGAAAACAGCAGCCGAGTCAGCAAGAAACGCGAGGATATGCAGGTCGTTGGCGGTTCGTGGAACGCGGCCAAACTGGCGTCGGGCTGATCAGGCGAATCAAATGATAGCGACAGGTCATTTCCCTGAGGTGGGGTGGCACTCATAGGTCAGAATCCGCCGACAACTCTCTGTTGAACGAGATGCGTTTGCAAAGGGTTGGGCGACCTGGGTTAGCGACCTATTGGAAATGTGATTGCAACCCTTTTGGTTCGAACGGCCGCATGATACCCGATCGCCGTAAACCACTCACAATGCAGGGCCCGGGCACACGATCCGGCCGCAGATCATGGCAAATTCAACGGTCAAAAGCGCCGCAACGCAAGCGGGTGCGCTAAAGAAAAACTCGGTCTCTGTGCTGGGCGTTTTTGGCCCTAAGTCCGAGTTGCGCGCTCTGGTTCGTCTGTCCTCGGGGCGGGTAAAGAAAGTAAAGCCAGGCAGCCGTGTCGCCTCGGGCAAGGTGATCGCCATTGATGAGGAAGGTGTCGTGCTGCGACAAAGCGGCCAGAACCGCAGGATCGACATACCTGGCAGTTGATCCAGACTTGACGCCTTGTGCGCACGGGTTCAAACCCCACCTATGACCGATCAGACCAAAATCGCCCTGATTACCGGGGCCTCACGCGGGCTGGGCGCGGCACTGGCCGAAGCCCTTTCCCCCGAGTATCACATCGTTGCCGTCGCCCGCACCCAAGGCGGGCTGGAAGAGCTGGACGATCGCATTCAGGCCAAGGGGGGCTCGGCCACTTTGGCCCCGATGGACATCACCGATCCCAATGCAATGGCGACACTTTGCCGTGGCATTCACGACCGCTGGGGTAAGGTTGACCTGTGGTTGCATACAGCTGTCCATACCTCGGCCCTGACACCAGCAAATTTTGTTGAACCCAAGGAATGGACCAAAGCGGTCAGCACTAACGCGACAGCCACCTCGGTTCTGATTCCTTATGTGTCGCCCCTGTTAGGCGATGCAGGTCACGCGGTGTTCTTTGATGATCCCAAGGCAGGTGAAAAGTTCTATGGCATCTACGGTGCCACCAAAGCCGCGCAAATGGCTTTGGCCCGTAGTTGGGCAGCCGAGACAGCTCGCACAGGTCCGCGGGTTACGATCCTTGAACCCGCTCCGATGCCTACAGCGGTGCGTGCACGATTCCATCCCGGTGAAGACCGCAAGGCACTGACCAGCCCCGCGGATGAGGCGGCGCGGATCGTGGCCGGGCTTTGATTGGCCCTGACGGGCCATGCCTCCGGCGGGGATATTTGTGGCCAGATGAAGCAGGCGGTTTACGCGATGTGGACACCGTTGCGCCCGGCGAGATCGACAAAGAACTGCCAAGCCACGCGGCCCGAGCGTGCGCCGCGGGTGGCTTGCCATTCGATGGCCTCGGCGCGCAGGGTTTCCTGGTCGATCGTGACGCCATGGGCGGCACAGTAGCGGTCGATCATGGCGAGATATTCATCCTGATCGCAGGGGTGAAAGCCTAACCACAGGCCGAAACGGTCCGACAAGGATACCTTTTCTTCAACAGCCTCAGACGGATTAATAGCGCTGGAACGTTCGTTTTCAATCATATCGCGTGGCATCAGGTGGCGGCGATTTGAGGTGGCATAGAACACCACGTTTTCCGGGCGACCTTCGATGCCGCCATCCAGAACAGCTTTGAGTGACTTGTAGTGTTGATCATCATGGCTGAACGAAAGGTCATCGCAAAACAGAATGAACCGGTGCGGCGCTAACCTCAGGTGGTTCAGCAGACGCGCGACTGAGGACATGTCTTCCCGTTGTAGTTCGACAAGTTTCAAATCCGGGTGTTCTGCTTGCAAAGTGCCGTGCACTGCCTTGACGAGGCTGGATTTTCCCATACCTCGCGCGCCCCAGAGCAGCGCGTTGTTGGCCTTGTACCCAGCCGCGAACCGGCGGGTGTTGTCCAGCAGCGTATCGCGGGAGCGATTGATGCCGACCAACAGATCCAGATCGACGCGGTTAACCTCCGAGACGGGCACCAGCCGGTCCGGTTCCACATGCCATACAAATGCAGGGGCCGTGCTGAAATCGGGTGCGTCCAGCGGCGCGGGCGCCATGCGTTCCAACGCGTCGGCGATACGGTTCAGGGCTTGATCGTCCATCGGCTCCTCCGGGTATTCCGGCGGAGTTGAACCACGTTCCGAACTACACAACAAGGCCCGCACATAAAAAAGGCGCGCCGAAGGTGGACGCGCCTTTTGAAATCAGGTCACAGGCTACTTTGTCTCGTCGTAATCCTGCATCATATCCGCATCCGCCTCGGCCTCTTCATCGTCATAGTAGCCGTCGGCGCGCAGTTGTTCTTCGCGCTTTTTCTCGACGCGGGCGACAAGGAAGATTGACACTTCGTATAGTCCATAGACCACGGTGAACAGGATCAGCTGCGTGATCACATCTGGTGGTGTCACCAAAGCAGCCAAAACCAGAATACCGACCATCGCGTATTTGCGAACGGCACCCAGACCCTCGGCCGAGACCAGCCCAGCCTTGCCCATCAGTGTCAGCAGAACCGGCAACTGGAAGCACAGGCCAAAGGCAAGAATAAACTTTAGCGTAATATCCAGAGATTCATTGACCTTCCCGAAGAAGGTGATTTTCACGCCTTCTGTTGTTTCGGGAACAACAATGATCTCTTCCGGGACATCATCGGCCGCCGGGGCCAGCAGGTTTGCAAAGATCGAACTGACATCTGCAAACCCAAGGAAAAACTGCATCGCCAAAGGTGTCACAACAAACTGCGCAAAAGCCGCCCCCAACAGGAACATAAACGGTGATGCGATCAGAAACGGCAGGAAAGCTCCCTTCTCGGACTTGTAAAGCCCCGGAGCTACAAACCGCCACAGCTGATATGAGATCACGGGGAATGCCAGTGCAAACCCGAAGACCATCGATATCCGAAACAGTGTGAACAGGTATTCCTGTGGAGAGGTGTATTGCAGTGTTGGTGACGGATCACCAAGCTCACGCAGGGTCGCCTCGATCGGACGCACTAAGAACTGCAGGATCGGTTCGGCCACTATGAAGGCAAGAACAATCCCCACGATAAAGGCAAGCACCGACCGGATCAGCCGGGTACGAAGCTCGGCTAGATGCTCGATCAGAGGCGCCGAGCTGTCCTCGATCTCGTCGGTTTTAGTCATGACTTGCTTTCAGTTTTCAACGCGGCTTCGGCCTCTTCCGCCTTTGCAAGCGCATCTGCGGCTTCCTTAGCCTTGCGTTCAGCGGCCGCACGGGCCGTGGAGGCTTGGATCTTCTTTGCCTGCTCTGCCCGTTCAGCAGCCAGCTTGCCGGTCTCGCTATCAGGGTCGAACTTGGTCGGGTCAATGGATTTGGCCACGTCACGCGCGGCCTCGTTGATCCCGTCCATCGCGGTACTAACCGGATTAGTCGCCGCGTTCAGGCCCTTCTTGATATCATTGACGCCAGCTTCATCCGCCGCTTCGTTCATCGCAGTGCTGAACTCACGCGCCATACCGCGTGCCTTGCCGACGAACCGCCCGACATTGCGAAACAGCACTGGCAGGTCCTTCGGCCCCACCACGATCAGCGCAACGATGCCGATGACCAGAAGCTCGGTCCAGCCCAGATCAAACATCTAAGCTCAGACCTTGTCTTTGTCGGTCTCAGGGGTGACGTCTTTAGCCAGCTCGGAGGCGTCCTGTTCCAGCTCTTCCGAACCTTCCTTGATGCCTTTCTTGAACGAGGTGATGCCTTTACCCACTTCACCCATCAACGAGCTGATCTTGCCACGTCCAAATAGGACGAGAACCACAACAGCAATGAGCAGGATACCCGGAAGGCCAATATTGTTGAGCATGTCTTGTCTCCTTCTACGTCGGCGCATCGCGCCGGGAATACGATCTGGCCCTGTGTCTACGCCCGTACGGGCCATTGCAAAAGTGCGCCAGATCAATTCCGCGCGCGAATTTGAACGGATCGCACAATTTTTGCGGGCTGGCATTTCCCAACTGACAGGTTTATGTCAGTTGTAGTGGCCTAGAAGGACGATATCGAAACCTGGTCAACGGAGAACCACATGACCCATGTCGCAGAAATCGTCACTTTCACACTCGCCGAAGGCACAAAACCCGAACAGTTCGTGAAACTGAGCCAAGCATCCGAGGCATTTGTCCGCGCCGCCCCCGGCTTTGCCCATCGCCAACTGAGTCAGGGCGAAGATGGTCGCTGGACGGATTATGTTGTCTGGGCAGATATGAAATCCGCCAAAGATGCTGCGGCTGCTTTCATGCAACAAGATTTTGCACCCGCTCTGATGGCGGCAATCAATCCCGAAAGCGCTCAGATGCGCCACGAGACCGTGCTATGGAACATGACCGCCTAACCGCGGCTCAGACGGCGTGTCATGCGCCGTACTGACCGTCTGTTCGATATCATCCAGATCCTGCGCGACGGCAAGCTGCACCGCGCGCAGGACATAGCGGACCGGCTCGAAGTGTCGGTCCGTACGATCTATCGCGACATGGATACGCTGGTAGCCTCGGGCGTTCCGGTCGAAGGCGAACGCGGCGTGGGTTACATGGTGCGTGAACAGATCACACTGCCCCCGCTGAACCTGACACCCGCCGAGCTTGAGGCTCTGAACCTCGGCATGGCCATCGTGGCTGAAGCCGCCGATCCCGATCTCAAGTCCGCCGCTGAATCTCTGGCCGACAAGATTGACGCCGTACTGCCCACTCAAGTCGTGGCCGAGGCCGACACCTGGAAATTCGCCGTCTACCCGTTTGCCGATGCTGCGCGCGGATTGGCCCACATGGCCCCGATCCGCGCTGCGATCAAATCACGCCAGAAATTACAACTAAGTTACCGCCGCATCGACGGTATCCTGACCGAACGCACCATCCGCCCTTTGCACATGGAATACTGGGGCCGCGTCTGGACCCTCACTGCATGGTGCGAACTTCGCAATGGCTTCCGCGTTTTCCGCATCGACCTGATCGAGGCCATCACACCCTTGCCAGAACTCTTTTCAGACGAACCCGGCAAACGGCTGAGCGATTACGACCCCTACGGGTGATCCGCGCTTCATCTGGCCACAAATATCCCCGCCGGAGGCATGGCCCGGAACGGGCCATTCAGGTCACTTAAGATAGGGCTCAGGATCAACCGACTCGAACCCCTGACGCACCTCAAAATGCACATAGGCATTGTCGCCACCACGCAGCGCGGCGATTTTCTGACCCCGTCGCACCCTGTCACCCTTTTTCACGGTGATATTGTCGACATTGGCATAGACGGTCAGCAAATCATTGTTGTGCTTGACCACAATGATCGGAACCTGATCGGCGTCTTCCGTGATCGCCGCAACGGTACCTGCCTCGGCCGCCGTTACTGAAGCACCTGGAGACGCCGCAATGTCGATCCCTTCGTTCTTGCCTTTGGCATAAGTGCGAATGATCGTCCCGTTCACAGGCGCTGCCAATGCTGAACTGCCTGAATTCGTAGGGGCTTCGGCAGTTACATCTGGTGCGGGTGTTGCAGCGGCAACCTTCTCATCCGGCAATGGCTGTGTCGCGCTTGGCGGTGTTGGCGTCGGAGAGCCCTCTCCCGGCTGTGTCACAGCCGTCGCGGTTGCTGCTGGTGCGGCAGCGCGCGGCGCTGCCTGATCCTTGACGGGGATCAGCAGATACTGGTCCTCACGCACGGTAAAGTCCGATCCCAACCCGTTCCATTCAGCAAGCGATTCCACAGACACCTGATAGAGACGCGAGATCGTATAAGCGGTTTCGCCGCGTTTTACCTTATGCCGAATGGGCTCTGGCCCGGATGCAGCAGGCGCCGGGGTCGCGGCGGGTTGCGCAGGTTGCAGGGTGGATGTCTGAACCGAACCGGTATCGGGTGCGTCATCAATCGCAGTCCCAGCTATGGTTGCAATATCAACACCACTCGAAGCACCGACTGAACGCGGCAGTGCAAGCACTTCGCCGTCCCGTAGAGAGTCATTCGGCTGCAAACCATTAAATCGCGCCAGTTCGACCACTGGCATGCCGATACGGGCAGCGACATCACCAACCGTATCACCCCTGCGGGCCACTGCCACTTGATAGTTTGGATAGGTTATCACCCCCCGTGCATCCGGTGACGGTCGGCTGGCGGTGGCTGCCAGAGCGGCATCTGTCGTAGAAAACCCGCCAACATTCCCGCGCAAGTCATAGTCGAACGGTCCTTCACACCCGGCCAGAATTGCCAGCACGGCCACGCCCGTTACACAACGGCGCATTGCTGAATGGGAAACTGCTCTCATTTTTCTGTCCTCAACACCTGCCCCTGTTCTCCGGGGTTCCGGCGCCTTTTAATATACCTTTACGCTCCGTCTTTTCCCAGCCCCTCAAGCAGAGGCACAAAACGGACCGGCAACAATTCGTCGTAATCCAGACCGGTCTCGGTACGCGTGACCCGGATCAGGGTCTGCACCGCATCCGACTGGCCCACGGGTAACACCATGATACCGCCGATTTTCAACTGCGCCAAGAGTGGCCCCGGAGGATCTTCGGCGGCAGCGGTTACAATGATACGGTCGAACGGTGCCTGTTCGGATAATCCAAAAGAACCATCCGAGAGCATCGCCGTCACATTTGTCAGCCCCAACTCACGAAACAGCTCACCGGTTTCACGCACCAGCCGTTTATGGCGTTCGACAGTATAAACCCGGCGCGCCAGTTTGGACAGAATCGCCGCCTGATAACCCGATCCGGTGCCCACCTCCAGAACCGTGTCCCGCGGGCGCACTTGCAAAGCCTGCGTCATCAGACCCACAACCGACGGTTGGCTGATGGTCTGACCACAGGCAATCGGCAAGGGAGTGTCCTCATAGGCCCGCTCGGCAAACAGTCCCCTCACAAACTGGCCCCTGTCGATTTGCTCCATCGCCGCCAGAACGCGCGCATCAGTGACCCCGCGCGAACGCAGCGCAAATAGGAACTGCATGATGGTTTCAGCGCTTGGTCCTGTCATTCGATGACCTTCAACGCCTCAAGCGTGTCGTGGGCGGTCAGATCGGCTCGCATCGGTGTCACCGAGATATACCCTTCAAGGTTAACGGCGGCATCCGTGCCCGGAGCAGTCGGATTGTGCTGATATCCGCCCTTGATCCACAGGAACCGCCGCCCCGACGGCGAGCTGTGGGGTTCGACCGAGAAATGCGTATCCCGGCGGAATCCCTGCGGTGCTACCCGGGCACCCAGCACTTCATCGGCGGGGACCGGTGGAAAATTTACGTTGAAGAACAGTCGATAATCACCCGATTCTGGCGGGGTGGCATCCAAAATGCGCCGAACAAGTCCCGCTCCGTAACGGGCTGCTGCCTCAAACGGATCTTCCAGCCCCAAATTGCGCGGGCCAAAATACTGTGACAAGGCAATCGCGGGCAGACCCTGCAGGGCAGCCTCCATCGCTCCACCGATCGTACCGGAATACAAGGTGTTTTCAGCCGAGTTATTGCCCCGGTTAACCCCGGACAACACCAGATCGGGCGGAGCGTCTTTCATCACGTCGTGCAGACCGGCCAAAACGCAATCCGCGGGCGACCCTTCGGCGGCAAAGCGACGCTCACCCAGTTTGGCCAGCATCATCGGGTGGGTATAGCTGATGCAATGACCGACGCCCGATTGCTCAAAAGCAGGTGCGACCACCCAAACCTCGCCTTCGGGGCCAGCCAGTTCAGCTGCAATCGCTTCCAGCACGATCAGTCCCGGCGCGTTAATGCCGTCATCATTGGTCAGAAGAATTCGCATGCCCGGTCCACCCCTCGTTTTGCCCTTGATAGACCCGCCTCTGCGCTGCGACAAGCAATGCGCATACGCAATCTGAGGCTTTCACGCACCACTTGGGTGAAAATGAAGGGTCTGAGCGTCAGGCCGGGAACACAAAACACCGGTCGCGGCGAATTGTCAGCCACATGACCCGGCCCTCTTTGGGCACAAAGACGTTAGGAACCGTGGCCTTCAGGATCGAGCCATCGTAGTCCATTCGAAACTCGACAAGGCTTTCATTTCCCAGAAATCGAGCACGCTCAACCACACCTCGGGCTGCAACACCGTCTGTAGGTGTCGGCGCAGGCCCTTTGCCATTGCGGTCGAAATCCAGTTTGACATGCTGGGGCCGGAATACGATTTCAACATCGGTTGCGTCCGGCACACCTGGCGCGAGAAAACGGCCAAACGGAGTATGCGCCAAAGCACCATTAACTTGGGACTTCAACACATTGACATCACTAAAGAATGCAACTGCCGCCTTGTCTGCAGGACGGGTATAGACATTGTACGGCGCCCCTTGCTGCACAATCTTGCCGCGCCGCATCAGCGCGATCTCATCGGCCATCCGCATCGCCTCGTCCGGCTCATGCGTGACCAACAGAACGGCAGCATCCTCTTCCTTAAGGACTGCCAGCGTCTCATCCCGAATACCGTCTCGTAGACGGTTATCGAGGCCCGAGAACGGCTCATCCATCAGCATGATCCGTGGACGTGGTGCAAGCGCCCGCGCCAAAGCCACACGCTGTTGCTCCCCTCCCGACAACTGATGCGGAAATCCATCAATAAACCGCATCAAATCGACTTTGGTCAGCAATTCTTCAACCCGCGCGCGCTTCTGCTCTTTGCTGCCCTTCAGGCCAAATGCGACGTTGTCTGCCACGCTGAGGTGCGGAAACAGAGCAAAATCCTGAAACATCAGCCCAATCTCGCGCCGTTCAGGGGGCACTCGAAACACAGTGTCACAGATCAATTTGCCATCGACATAAATCTCGCCCGAGGTCTGCATCTCGACGCCAGCGATCATGCGCAAGGTGGTTGACTTGCCACAACCCGACGGTCCCAGCAGACAGGTCACCTGCCCTGCCTGTACGGTCAAGGACACATCATCCACAACCGTCCGCCCAGCAAAGCGCGCAACCAGATTGCGGATTTCCAATCGAGGAGGAGTTGTCGTCACTGTCACCGATGGACCCCGTTGCCTTTCCCGATCAATTCCATCGGGCTTAGGCGGGGATAGCAACCCCGCCCTTCAGGCGCAAGGGATCAGCAACACCCAGTTGACGCAGCTTCGCCCTGTACAACAAACGGGCTATCACCGCCGCATCCTTCGAAGATCCCATAGTGGTTTGAGAAATCGCCGATGAACTCGAAATGTCGTGCAAACCGAGTGTCTTGCAACATCATCCATGTATTGCCACAGACCGGGAACACTTTGCCAGTCTCAATCGTGTGGTGATCATCCAGCACAAATTCATGCGGCGCATGCGGCACTGTGCCCTTGTAGATCACAGCCTGACCGTAGTCTTCGCAAGCCGGCTCAAGCGCGGGCAGCTTGAACAGACGGTATGTGGCCGAAATAAAGCTGAGCGGTGCCACCCTTTCCTCCAGAGCGAAGTTCTCGATCGTCAAAGGACGATGCGTGACCCTACGCGGATCACCAAACCCGGCAGCGCGCGACATCGACAGGAAGTCATTCCAATAGAGCGCCCCCGACAAGCACTCACCGTACAGCACCTCGTCTTCGGCCATGGCTTTGGGAACCCGGCGGTCAGCATAGACGTCCGAGAAATACATCTCACCGCCTTTTTTCAGCAAACGATGGACCCCGCGCAGCACCGCAGCCTTGTCAGTCGCCAGATTGATTACGCAGTTCGAGACAATGATATCGAACGATCCCGGTTCTAGGTCCAGCTCATCCAGCTTTTCGATAAAACCGTGATGAAACTCTACATTGCTTTTGGAATGCCCAAATGCCTCAGCGTGATAATCCTGTTGAGCGCGCGCAACATCCAACTGTTCCGGCGTCATGTCGACGCCGACAACACGGCCATTTTCACCAACCATCGCCGACAGCGCATACACATCCCGCCCCGCGCCACAGCCCAAATCAAGGATGTGCATTCCTTCCAGATCCAGCGGAGCAATTAGCCCACACCCATAGTAACGTGTCAGCACATCATCATGAATTTGCGATAGAATTTTCTTGACGTGATTCGGCATATCATCCGGGGTACAGCATGCATTCGTTTGCAAATCCGCACTGCCTTGCAGCACTTCGCCATAGTAGTTCTGCACAGCTTCATGCTTCATCGCGGCATTCCTTTTGTCACTGGTTGCACTGCAGTTAATGCAGCAAGCCGAACCGTGCAATCCACCACCGCCCAATTTGACGATACCGTGACCGCGCTCAGCCCAGCAATTCGAAACCCACGCCCGCGCGCACCCGTCCGTTCACCTGAACCTCTAACCGATGTGGCCCGGGCACCAATTTGAATGTGGTCGCGTTGCCCTTGAGCTTGTGGCGCTTTGTGACGACCAATTGTCCTTCTTCCAAACTAGTTTGTTTCAACTTGTGAACTTTAGGTGAAACCTTTCCCCCAGGCCTTTGAAAATGTACAATATAATCGATCAAAACAGGCTGTCCACTCGCGCCCTTCAATTGCGCTTCGAAATCAAGCGCCTCACCAATCCGAGCCGGACCATTCACCTGAACTTCGACCGCGATATCAGCTTCGGGATCATACCCAAGAGCTCTCATCGCACCCGGGTGCCCAGACTTTACCAGACCCCGCAAAGCGTGCGCTGTCATCCACTGCAACTCTTCCGGATCCTGTTGCTGTTCCTCCTCCCACTTACGCAGTCGTTCCAGCACCAGACCGGGGTCTTTCTTGGTGATATCATTCAGATGGTTGGCGACTGATCGTGTCACATATCGCGTCTGATCCCCATGCAGCTGGTCAAGCAACGGCAAGGGATCAGAGACGTCCAAGCCAACAGCCTGCCCCCAAGGCAGGCGTGGCCTTGTCCCTTCGCTGACCAGACGGCGCACGTGATAGCTGGGATGGCAACACCAGTTCTGCATACGCTCAAAAACTTTCTCGGGATGGTGGTTCAGGAAAGGGCGGATCGCCCATTCCATCGAAAAGCGTTGCGTAAGCTCTTCCAAGACGTCCAGCGACAATTCAGGGTGATCCAGCCCGATCGCGCAGACCCAATCGCCCAGAGGCGCAAAAATGAAATCGCCGAAGTCATCATCACTCTTGCCGGGATCAAGCGGCGGCGGCAACGCATCCAGAATGACCGGGGCAACCGCTGGAAGATCACCCGGAACGGCTTCTTGCAAACATTCTGCAATCCAGGCCATCCGCTCTTTCAATTCCAGCTCAAGCAATCGCGACATTATTCGTGCTTCGAGTGCACCTCCGTCGAAATGAAGGTCAGCTTCCGCGAACAAACCCGCAAGATAGCTTACTTTTTCAGCGTTGAAGAGTTGATCTTTCAGAGAAAAGTTTTGCGCCATGCTTACATCGTCAGATTAGTGCCCCCACCATCCAGCAAAATATTCTGCCCGACGATGAAACCGGCATGTTGTGAACATAAAAACGCGCAAGTCGCCCCGAATTCTTCCCGCGTTCCATAGCGGCGTGCTGGAATGGTCGCGGCGCGCTCTGCCCGTGCATCATCGATCGAGATACCTTTCTGCGCCGACACGCCGCCATCCAGTGCGTCCGCCCGATCGGTTGCATGGATTCCCGGCAGCAGATTATTAATTGTCACCCCGTGCGGCGCCACCTGCCGCGAAGTGCCCGCCACGTATCCGGTCAGACCAGTACGCGCCGCATTCGACAATCCCAAAACAGCGATCGGTGCACGTACGGATTGTGAGGTGATGTTCACCACACGGCCCCAGCCTTTATCCATCATTCCCGGAAGCAGAGCCTTCATGAACGCAATCGGTGTCAGCATGTTTGCATCCAGCGCTTTGATGAAGTCGTCGCGTTCCCAATCGGACCACATCCCTGGAGGTGGACCACCTGCGTTTGTAACAAGGATATCAACACCCTGCGCGGCGTTTATCACCTCAACCTGACCTTCAGATGTTGTGACGTCACAAGCGACGGTCTGTACGGCAACGCCATATGACGACCGCAAACGTGTTGCCTCGGCTTCCAGCGCCTCAGCCCCGCGTGCGTTCATCACCAGGTCGACACCGGCTTCGGCCAGCGCCTCAGCGCAGCCCAGACCCAAACCTTTGCTGCTGGCGCAAACCAACGCACGTTTTCCACGAATTCCAAGATCCATTCTGACCCTCCCTATCTTTGCCCTCATTTAGCATCGGCCCGACAAGGAAGGCCAGAAACGGATCAGTGGCTCAATAGAAGAACTCTTCCCGCACGATCTTGCCGTCGGCGACGTGATAAACAGCAACTTCGCGCATATCAAAGCTCTCACCAGACTCCTTCACCTTGCCCTGAACTTCGAAGATAACGGCAAAACGGTCTTCGCCATGCGGGAACGGATCACTCACAGAAGCGCCTGAAACCTCGTGCGCGCCTTCCCACCACTCATGTTTGCCTCGTATTGCGTCACGGCCATGAGTTTCGCGCCCCATGCCCATTGCATCCGCAGCCTCAACCGAGACAGCATCCGCTGCGTAAAGCTTGTCCAGATTTTCTTTGGCTCGGTTTTCTCGGCAACCCGCAACCAATTCGCCTGCGATTTCTTTCAAATTCATTGGTCCACTCCATATTTTGTTCACTATATGTTCTTATTGCCATACCCCCATGATTCGAACCACCCCCTTTGTCTTGCCTCGGCAGGATTCCCCGCCTATACGCGCGTTTATGCTTGATACCTCGAACCAACCCACTCTGCCGCCCGAGATTGCCCGTCGCCGGACATTCGCCATTATCTCGCACCCGGATGCGGGCAAGACAACGCTGACGGAAAAGTTCCTGCTTTATGGGGGGGCCATTCAAATGGCCGGTCAGGTGCGCGCCAAGGGTGAGGCACGGCGCACGCGGTCGGACTTTATGCAGATGGAGAAAGATCGCGGTATCTCGGTCTCGGCCTCGGCGATGTCCTTCGACTACGGGAATTTCCGGTTCAATCTGGTGGACACCCCCGGCCACTCGGATTTCTCGGAAGATACCTATCGCACCCTGACGGCCGTAGACGCCGCCGTCATGGTCATTGACGGTGCAAAGGGTGTGGAAAGCCAGACGCAGAAACTGTTCGAGGTCTGCCGCCTGCGCGATCTGCCAATCCTGACCTTCTGTAACAAGATGGACCGCGAAAGCCGCGATACGTTCGAGATCATCGATGAAATTCAGGAAATGCTGGCCATAGACGTCACGCCTGCCGCGTGGCCCATTGGCGTGGGTCGCGATTTTATTGGTTGCTACGACATGCTGCGCGACCGGCTGGAGCTGATGGACCGCGCCGACCGGAACAAGGTGGCCGAGAGCATTCAGATCAACGGGCTGGATGACCCCAAGCTGGCCGAGCATGTGCCGGCTGAACTGCTCGACAAGCTGCTGGAAGAGGTTGAGATGGCGCGCGAATTGCTGCCCAAGCTCGACCCACAAGCGGTTTTGGAAGGGCACATGACCCCGATCTGGTTCGGTTCGGCGATCAACTCGTTTGGCGTTAAGGAACTGATGGAAGGCATCGGAGCCTATGGCCCGCAGCCGCAGGTTCAATCTGCCGAACCGCGCCAGATCGCGCCCGATGAAAAGAAAGTCGCCGGGTTCGTGTTCAAGGTGCAAGCCAATATGGACCCCAAGCACCGCGACCGGGTGGCGTTTGTTCGTATGGCGTCGGGCCATTTCAAACGTGGCATGAAGCTGACCCATGTGCGATCAAAGAAGCCGATGGCAATCTCGAACCCTGTGCTGTTCCTCGCTTCTGACCGCGAATTGGCCGAAGAGGCTTGGGCCGGTGATATCATCGGCATTCCCAACCATGGCCAGTTGCGCATCGGTGACACGCTTACCGAAGGCGAAGCGATCCGCGTGACCGGCATCCCCTCCTTCGCGCCGGAACTGCTTCAAACCGTCCGCGCGGGCGATCCAATGAAAGCCAAGCATCTGGAAAAAGCCCTGATGCAGTTTGCCGAGGAAGGCGCGGCCAAGGTCTTTAAACCCTCGATCGGCTCAGGCTTTATCGTCGGGGTTGTCGGTGCGCTGCAATTCGAAGTGCTCGCCAGTAGGATCGAGATGGAATACGGTCTCCCTGTGCGGTTTGAGGCGTCTCAATTCACCTCGGCCCGCTGGGTCAGCGGTGACAAGCCCGAGGTCGACAAATTCGTTAACGCCAACAAACAGCACATCGCGCATGACCATGACGGCGACATCGTCTATCTGACGCGTCTACAATGGGATATTGACCGGGTGGTTCGTGACTATCCAGCGCTGAACCTGACCGCGACGAAGGAAATGATGACCTGACGGATTCCGCGGCCAATCCAGAAAAAACCACATGGGGAATTGTGACCACCATCCGTGCCCCGCGTAAGGATATTTTGCGCTTTGCCGCCCACCACCTCGATATCGGCGCGGACCGGATTCACATCTTTCTGGACGAGCCAGTCCAAGGCGACATCACCGGCCTGCGCGAACACCCCCGGATCCGGGTGCGCACGTGCGATGCGGCGTTCTGGAAGCGTCGCGGTCGTGAGAGGCCGGACAAACATCAGGTCCGACAATCGTCGAATGCCAATTTGATCTATAATCGGACCGATCTGGACTGGGTCGCGCATATCGACGTCGACGAGTTCCTTTGGCCGATGTCCCCGATCCCAGATCTGCTGAGCCAAATTCCGGATGACGCCCCCGCCGTCCGCGTCCGCCCGATAGAGGCTCTGGCGGGGGGCGAGGACCTCTACAAAGCCTTCATTCCCGAAGGAAAGAACAGACAGGCGCTGGTCGAATCGCTCTATCCAAAATTCGGCGCCTATGTTCTAGCCGGTTTCATGAGCCACATTCAGGGCAAACTGTTCGTGCGCGGTGGTTTGAAAAAACTGAGCGACCGTATCCACAACCTCTATCAGCACGGTGAGTTTCTGCCAGTGAGAACCGAGCTGCCGCAGATCGATCTCTGCCACCGCCACGCCCCGGATTGGGAGCATTGGCTGGCGCATTACCGCTTCCGCCTTGAACGCGGCTCGTACCAGGCCAGCCCGGATCGCCCGCGAAAGATCGGCGCGCTAGACAGGTTCGAATTGTTCACCCTTCTGGAAGCCGAATACGGGCTGGATGGTCTTAAGGAATTCTATGATGAAATCAGCGCCGCTGACCCTGAGGTTCTAGAACGGCTTGAAGATAATGACATGATGCGCCACCGCCCGCTGGACCTGGACCGGAAAGTCGCGAAACACTTTCCCGGAAGCATCTGAATTGTTGCAGAAATCCCTGTTATCGGCGGATATGGAACAGGTTAAGCCGACTTCATTTGACCCTGCCCCACGTTTTTGTTATGCCCGCGCCACAGCCGAAACGCGCATGAGGCGCATGGCCATCCGGGCCCGGCATATTCTGACGCGCGGGCCAGGTCGAGTGTCCGCATGAACCGGACATACATGACAAAATTTAACGAACTGAACCTGAACCCGAAGGTCCTCAAAGCCATTGAGGAAGCCGGATACGAAACTCCGACCCCGATCCAGGAAGGCGCAATTCCAGCCGCACTGGAAGGGCGCGATGTTCTTGGGATCGCCCAGACTGGCACCGGCAAAACCGCCAGCTTCACCCTGCCGATGATCACTCTGTTGGCCCGTGGGCGTGCGCGCGCACGTATGCCTCGCTCGCTAGTGCTGTGCCCGACTCGGGAACTGGCGGCACAGGTGGCCGAAAATTTCGACACCTACGCCAAGCACCTTAAGCTGACCAAAGCGCTGCTGATCGGTGGCGTTTCGTTCAAGGAACAAGATGCCCTGATCGATCGCGGTGTTGACGTGTTGATCGCCACTCCGGGCCGTCTGCTGGACCATTTCGAGCGCGGCAAGCTGCTGCTGACCGGCGTTCAGATCATGGTGGTGGACGAAGCCGACCGGATGCTCGATATGGGTTTCATCCCTGATATCGAACGCATCTTTTCACTAACGCCATTTACCCGCCAGACCCTGTTCTTCTCGGCCACCATGGCGCCCGAGATCGAACGGATCACCGACACGTTCCTTTCTGCACCGACCCGGGTCGAAGTTGCGCGTCAGGCCACTGCCTCGGAAACCATCGAACAGGGAGTAGTGATGTTCAAAGGCGGTCGCCGGGATCGTGAGGCCAGCCAAAAACGCAAAACCCTGCGCGCTCTGATCGATTCCGAAGGTGAAAAGTGCACCAACGCTATTATCTTCTGCAACCGCAAAACAGATGTAGATATTTGCGCCAAATCGCTGAAGAAATACGGCTATAACGCTGCCGCGATCCATGGTGATCTAGACCAGTCGCAGCGAATGAAAACACTGGACGGGTTCCGCGATGGATCGTTGCGGTTGCTTGTTGCTTCAGACGTCGCGGCGCGGGGCCTGGATATCCCCTCGGTCAGCCATGTGTTCAACTTCGACGTTCCCGGCCATGCCGAGGATTACGTCCACCGCATCGGCCGCACGGGCCGCGCCGGGCGCGAAGGCAAGGCGATTACCATCTGTTCGGGCCGCGATGAAAAGGCTTTGGCAGCGATTGAAAGCCTGATCCAAAAAGACATTCCGCGCATCGACAATCCGGTTAAGGCCGATGAGCCGAAGCCAGACGCGCCGAAGCCTGAGAAAAAGGCCAAAACCTCGGAAAGCAAGAAAAGCGAAAGCCGTAAAGAGCGTGAGCCCAAATCCCGTGGCCGTGGTCGTCGCGAAGATGGCGGGCCAGCAGTTGTGGGCATGGGCGATCACCTACCCAGCTTTATTGCGCTCAGCTTTGATGAGCGTCGCGCTGGCTAGATCGTCAGCACAAGCGCCAGAATCGACAGGCCAAGCAATGTCATCCCGGCGACCTCTCGCCGGGTAATGGTTTCGCGGAAAAACAGCAGCGAAGCGAACAGGCTGAGGATCAGTTCGATCTGACCCAGCGCCTTCACATAGGCCGCGTTCTGTAGTGTGAATGCAAAGAACCAGCAGAACGAACCGCATAGGCTGGTCAGACCTACGAAGATCCCGGTCTGACGGGTTTCCCACACTGCGCTCAACTCGGCCCGGTCTCGCCACAACAGCCAAAGCCACATGCTGAGGAACTGGAACGTGACCACCGCAGCCAGCGTCACCAGTGCCCGGAACCACGCATCGATATCGCCCAGTTGCAGTGAGGCACCGCGATAGCTGACCGAGGAAAAGGCGAACAATACGCCTGAGCCCAGACCAAGGCGCGAGGCTTTGTTTGTTAGATGTTGCCACCAAGCCCCGGTGCCTCCGGGTGTTTTTGACAGCAGCAGAACGGCCAGCAATCCAAGCAGAATTGCTCCAAGCGCCCCGGTTGACACCTGATCGCCGAGGATGAGGAACCCAACGATAGCGGTTTGAATAACCTCGGTTTTCTTGAACGTAATCCCAACTGCAAAGTTACGCTGCTTGAACAGCGCCACCACGCAAATCGTAGCCATTATCTGCGAGGTCCCGCCGATAACAGCAAAGATCCAGAACTTTGCCGTCAACGCTGGTAATTCGTACCCTGTCGCGCCCAAGGCAACTATAAGCCCCAGCAAGGCCAACGGCATCGAATAGGCAAATCGTGCAAATGTCGCCCCGGCAGCCGTAAGTTTCGCACTGCTCAGCGATTTCTGCAGCATGAACCGCACCGTCTGGAACGAAGCGGCTGCGATGGTGACGGGAATCCATAAACTCATGGTTTCCCTTCTGTCGTTAAATCAAGGCTTTGGCCAGAGCGGATGCGCCACTGGATCCTTGGCGTGCCAAAAATATTCCCGAAATATTTGCGCATATGAACGGTATACATAGGCCTCGTTACAAGCCAGATAGCGCTCTTTTCCTGCACGGTAGAGTGTCGGCAAACGGTACCACGGCGCGGCTGGATTCATATGATGAACGACGTGCAGGTTGTTGTTAAGAAACAGAAATGCAAGGATGCCACGATCTTCGACAATCACGGTCCGGGCACGGGATTTCTCATGGGCGCGATGCTCCAGGAATGTGCGGATCTTGACCAGACCCAGCCCGATATATGCAGATAAGGCAAAGGCCCAAATCGGCATTTGCGAAAGTGCGGCGATCCAAAGCACCGCAACAACGCCGGGCAAATGTAGCGCCCATGCCAACAGAATCTCCCGATCCCCGCGCAATGCACCTCGTATTTCATCCCTCAGGAACGCAATCTGCCCAATTGCAGGCCCCAGAACCATCCGCCCAAGCAGAGTATTGTTCACCTGATACATCCGCCTCTGCCAACCGGCCAGAGACGCCCAGACCTGCGGGTCAAGATAGTTGGTCTCAGGGTCATCGTAAGGATCGGTCAGGTTCGCATCACAGTGATGCGCCAGATGCAGGTCCCGAAACCGATTGTATGGAATGAACAAGGTCAGCGGCAGCGCCATCAGCGCTTCATTCAACCATTTACGACGGAATGGATGCCCGTGCAGCGCCTCATGGGTCAGTGAGGAATGCAAAGCGGCCACCAGCCCCATGACTGGGATTGCCAGCCAAAGGGACATATCAGCCAGCCAGAAGATCACGCCAAGCCAAACCGAGTAACACGCGAGGATCAGGGCAAATGTCGCCCACTCGGGCGACTTGGGTGTGGTGGGATCAGCCATTGCGGCCCCACGAAATCCCGGCCCACACGCGTTCGTAAATCACGTACATCGTCAGACCAATGGCCGTGTTGACCAGAGCAACCATTCCCCCAAGCGCTGCCGAGCCTGTAGCGATCAAACCAACCAGCGTCATCATTGCCAGTCCCATCGCATTCCACACCAGCGCTTTCACGACTGACCTGCGTCGCGTTTCCATTCCAGACCCCATTCTTGTTTTTGTAACACCAGCGTTACAGACACATCCAAGGGTCGGGAATTCTGAATATGATTAACAATTCACAACATAGGTGATATAAATCACCATATGATTGAAAAAATCGACAAACGGGATCGTGCCTCGCAGTTCCGGCAACGCCTGGCCAGGGCGATGCAAGATCGCGACGTCAGTCAGAGTGCGCTGGCACGTAGCATCGGTGTTGACCGATCAACTGTCTCACAATTGCTGACCGGAGCAGGCGCACGCCTGCCTAATGCGCATGTGGTTGGCAGCTGCGCCTCGGCGCTCGGGGTATCCGCCGACTGGTTGTTGGGCCTCTCCAACCGACCTGAAAGCGCGGCGGAATTGCTGGCCAGCTCCCTTACGCTGACTGAAGCCGCGCGAGCGCTTGTAGATGAGCGAATCTTTGAATGGCACCAAGAGGCCGCCGGCTACAAAATACGTTATGTCCCCGCCACCCTGCCCGACATGCTCAAGACCCGTGCAGTTTTAGAATGGGAATACGCTCCGCATTTGGGCCGTACTGCGGATCAAGCCATTGGCGCTTCGGCGGACCGGCTGGCCTGGATGCGCAGCGCTCAGTCCGATTATGAAATTGCGATGCCGCTTTATGAGCTCCACAGCTTTGCTCACGCCACCGGATACTACGAGGGGCTGCCGCTGCAGGTCCGGCTGGATCAGATCGACCATCTGCTAAGCCTGTGCAAACAGCTCTACCCCCGCCTTCGCATTTATCTATTTGATGCCAAACGGCTTTACTCTGCCCCGGTTACGATATTCGGTCCGCTTCTATGTGTATTCTATGCTGGAAGCCACTATATGGCCTTCCGCGACCGCGACCGGATTGAGGTGTTCACTCTTCATTTCGATCGGCTTGTGCGCGAGGCGGAGATGACCGCCCGTGATTTCCCAAAGCATTTGCAGCAATTGCGTGCCGAAATTACAAGGACATGACCTGAGCGATATCCTGTTGTATAGTCATTTGGCGCGAACCCATAGACATTCCGATCTGAGATGGAGGATGACGGGAATGGACGCACTCAAAACCGCAGAATACGCACGTGCCCTTTACACGGCTCATGGAGATCGGGCCGAGGCCGAAGCTGCGCAGAAAATGCGCGAAAGCCAAGCCGCCGGAAACCAGCAGGAGGCGCAGGACTGGAAAGCCGTCCGCAGCGCCATCCGCCAGATCCGCGGCCCCAATCAGGGCTGATCTACAGTTTCGGGTCAGGATTGACTGTATGACCATCCACCGCGATCACCTGACCCGACACCAGCCGCGCCGCATCTGACGCCAAAAATACAGCCATGTTTGCAATGTCCCGCCCCTCGACGAAGCGGCCCATGGACGTGCCTGAGGCGTAACCGTTGTAAACCTGATCACGGGTCATGCCCTTTGCAACGGCTTCGCGTTGCAGCACGCCCTCCATGCGTGGTCCTTCTACTGAACCGGGGCAGATTACATTGCATCGGATTCCGTGCGGCCCCAATTCCATCGCCAGCGTTTTGCCCAAGCCCACCATGCCCCATTTCGCCGCGGCATAAGGCGCGCGGTTGGGATAGCCGTATTGGCCTGCAGTCGAAGACGTGATCAGGATCGCACCACTCCTCTGCTGCTTCATTATTGGAGCAGCGTATTTGGAACACAAAAACGCCCCTTCCAGATTTACTGAAAGACAAGAACGCCAATCAGTTAGAGGCACATCCTCAACTGCAGCGGTCGGCCCGGCGACGCCTGCATTCGCGCACAGCACGTCGAGCCCACCCCACGCTGCCTCAACTTCTTTGAATGTAGATGAAACAGCGATTTCATCCGAAACGTCCAATAGACTTTGCTTCCAGTCTGATGGACATTCTGCCAGCGCATCTGCGTCAATATCCGCCACCCAGACCTGCGCCCCGGCAGCATCAAACGCCTCCGCTATTGAGCGACCGACACCCGAGGCGCCGGCAGTAATCAGAACCCGGCTGGTCATGCAGGTTTGCGGATCGCAGCGCCCGCACCTTCCGGATAAGGCAATCCGGCCTGCGCCTCAGCAATCCGCGCCATTGCAGCCTCGATTTCGGGTGATGGCGGACTGGGGCGGCGGGTTTCAAGGCTAACATGCAGCAAAAAGCTTTCGCCCGTGGCCAACAACGTCTCACCTTCGTACATGCTGTGGAAGACATGCAGCTTTTTGCCCTGCCCCAACAGCATCTGCGTACGGCACTCGATCCGCGAACCGGCATGGGTCTCGTGCATATATCGGATGTGGTTCTCGGCGGTGAAATAGCTGCCGCCAGTGGAGATATACTCCATGTCGCAGCCGATTATCTCCATGAACCGATCCGTGGCGGCTGCAAAAGCTTCAAGGTATTTGGCCTCGTTCATATGGCCGTTGTAATCCGTCCAATCCAGCGGCACGGCGCGCGATAGCGTCAGAATGGGCTGGCTCAGATCCGCTT
The DNA here is from genome assembly GCF_056533505.1 of Ruegeria sp. G2. Taxonomy (NCBI): domain Bacteria; kingdom Pseudomonadati; phylum Pseudomonadota; class Alphaproteobacteria; order Rhodobacterales; family Roseobacteraceae; genus Ruegeria; species Ruegeria sp. G2. Next base: position 870,799 of record NZ_JBQFON010000001.1, read on the forward strand.
GATCCAGGGTCGGCAAGGCTCCCGGTTTCAGCGCCGCGTCATGTTGGTTCAACACCGCCCCGGCCCCGTAGTTCTGCGCCTTCAACGCCCGCATCATGCCCACAAGGTTGTTGTCGCGAATGCGCTCCAACTCCCTAATTGAGTGCATGCCCGATTGTGCATCCGACTGATCTGCGATCATGTCGACCAATTCATCGGTGAACTCGGGTACATCCATCAGCTTGGTCCAGGGCCATTTCAACGCCGGGCCGAACTGTGCCATGAAATGCCGCATCCCGGCTTCGCCACCGGCCACGCGATAGGTTTCGAACAGTCCCATCTGCGCCCAGCGGATGCCAAACCCCATGCGGATGGATTCGTCGATCTCCTCGGTTGTTGCGATACCGTCCTTGACCAGCCACAGCGCCTCGCGCCAGACGGCCTCAAGGAAACGGTCCGCGATATGCGCGTCGATCTCTTTTTTGACGTGCAACGGAAAGAACCCGACCGAGGTCAGCAGTTCCTTCGCCTTCGCGACCATCTCAGGTGTATTTTTGTCAGTCGGCACAAGTTCGATCAACGGCAACAGATAAACCGGGTTGAATGGATGCGTAACCACGATTTGCTCGGGCCGCGACGCACCTTCCTGCAGCTCAGACGGTTTGAACCCGCTTGTCGAGGACCCAATGATGGCACCGGGGTCACATGCCTCCTGCAGGCTTTTGTAGACCTTCAGTTTCACGTCGAGCCGCTCCGGCACGCTTTCCTGAATCCATATGGCGCCGTCTACGGCGTCACCAATCTCATCATGAAAACTCAGCGCCCCCTCCGGCGGCAGGGGCACATCGCTCAGGCCTGGCAGAGAGCGGCGTGCATTGTCCAGCACCTCGCCAATCTTGCGTTCCGCCTCTGGATCCGGATCAAACACCCGAACATCCCAGCCATTCAGGAGAAACCGCGCAGCCCATCCGCCGCCGATCACACCGCCACCAATGATTGCAGCAATCTTTTTCATATCGCTTGACCTTACTCGTAGTGCGCGCCTCAGCCCGCCACTCCTGCCGGTGCCCGCTTGACCAGACCCAGTTTCTCACGCACTTCCTGCGGCCCGATCACGCGCGCACCCATGTTTTCGATGATGCTGCCCGCACGCTCGACCAACTGCCAGTTCTCGGCCAATACACCCTTCTCGAGCCACAGATTGTCCTCTAACCCGACACGCACATTGCCACCCGCCAGAACCGATGCCGCCACGTAGGCCATCTCGTTCCGACCCAATGAAAACGCACTGAACGTCCAGTCATCTGGCACGTTGTTTACCATCGCCATGAAGGTGTTCAGATCATCCGGCGCACCCCAGGGCACACCCATGCACAGTTGCACCAGCGCATTCGGTTCCAGAACACCCTCTTTCACCAGTTGTTTGGCAAACCACAGATGACCGGTATCAAAGGCCTCGATCTCGGGCTTCACACCCAGATCGGTCATCATTTGCCCCATCGCGCGCAAAGCGCCGGGGGTATTGGTCATCACATAGTCGGCCTCGGCAAAGTTCATCGTGCCACAATCCAAGGTGCAGATTTCCGGCAAGCACTCGGCCACGTGTGCCACACGCTCGGTAGCACCAACCAGATCGGTTCCGGCCTCCGCCAATGGCAGCGGATTTTCGATCCCGCCGAACACCATGTCTCCGCCCATGCCAGCCGTCAGGTTCAGCACTGCATCAACCTCAGCATCACGTATACGGTCCGTCACCTCACGATACAGCGCCAGATCGCGCGACGGTGCACCCGTCTCAGGGTCTCGCACATGGCAGTGCACCACCGCCGCACCGGCCTTGGCTGCAGCAATCGCGCTGTCGGCGATTTGCTTGGGTGAGCGCGGGACATGAGGGCTGCGATCCTGTGTTCCGCCCGACCCAGTCACGGCACAGGTGATAAAGACTTCGCGGTTCATTTCCAAAGGCATGGCGTTTTCCCCAGCTTATACCCGGTTTTACCTTGGGTTTTCCCCAGGCTTCTCCCCGGATTCCGATTTGCGTCAACGCCAACTCTGGCGCAGCCTTGGACAAACCACTTGGCAGAATGCGAATCAGACTTGATGAAATCCGCAAAAAACATACTCCAACCTGAACATCGCGCCCTGAAAACGGCGGTGCTGGTGCTGGACGAATGCAACACGCTCAGCTTTGCTGCTGCGGTCGACCCGATGCGCGCAGCTAACCGATTGGCAGACCGGCCCGCTTTTGACTGGGACTACGTTACCGCCACTGCTGAGCCCGCCATGCTGACGAGCGCTCTGAATGTACAAGGCATCCCATTGGCACGCCTGCAAGGCTGCGACCTGATGATTGTCGTTGCGGGCTTCCAACTCGCGCGTCACGCAACGCCTAGCCTACTTGCCGGTCTTCGCAGGGTCGCCGCCTCTGGCGCTACAATGGCTGGGATAGATGGCGGCCCCTGGTTGCTGGCCGAAGCTGGACTGCTGGATGGTCACGCTGCGACGACGCATTGGGAGGACTTGGAGAATTTTTCTGCCCGCTTCCCGAATGTCGATGTGCGACCCGACCGGTTCACCGTGTCCGAAAACCGCCTGACCTCGGGCGGTGCTGTCCCAGCGATCGATATGATGCTGCACATCATCGCCGCCCGCCATGGTGCTGGATTTGCTGCCCGGGTCTCCGGACTGTTCCTCTACGAAGGCACATCCGAACCCTCAAAACCGCAAAGCCGTACCGGAGCGCCGCATCGCCATACTGCCCTGACCGCCAAGGCAAACTCGCTGATGGAATCATCTCTGGACGAACCCCTTCCACTGGCTGACATCGCTGACGCTCTCGGCACCAGCGCCCGCACCCTACAGCAGCAATTCCGGCTACGCCTGAATACCACACCGCAAGACCACTACCTGCAACTCAGACTGGCCGAGGCACGCCGACTCGTCACCGATACCGACATTCCTTTGATGGATGTGGCACTCGCCACAGGCTTCGCGTCACAATCGAGCTTCGCCCGCGCCTTCCGCACCGCACATGGCCTATCGGCCCGCGACCTCAGGCAAGACCGCACACAACCCACCCATCACTGAGGCGATCCAGCTTCATCTGGCCAAAAATACCTCGGGGGAGTCGCCAAAGGCGACGAGGGCATAGCCCCCATCCCTTCAATATGGCATCGGAAACGCCCGGTGCGCCGCACTGATCTCGGCCATCACTTCGGACGACAGCTTCAGATCCTTGCCCACCAGAATATGCTCCAACTGCGCCACCGTCGTCGCGCCAAAAATGGTCGATCCCATAAACGGCCGGCTGCAACACCACGCCAAGGACATGTGCACCGGATCCAACCCGTGTCGCTGCGCGATATCCAGATAAGCAGCCACAGCATCATACACGCGATCCGTTTTGCGCCCGCCCATATTCGGGACTAACGCCATGCGTGATCCTTCTGGAATAGCACCACCTTGATATTTCCCCGTGAGAAAACCCGCCGCCAAGGGTGAGAATGACAGTAACCCGACATCTTCGAGCAGACACAATTCAGCCAGATCCGTATCGAACAACCGGCAGAGCAGCGAATACTCGTTCTGGATCGAAGCGACCCGAGGTCCGCCGACCTCATCCGATGCCCGCAACCACTGCGCGGTGCCCCATGCGCTCTCGTTCGACAGACCAAAGGCGCGGATATTTCCTTTATCCACCTGTGCTTGCAGCGCCACCAGACTCTCGCGCATCTCATCCACGATCTCATTCCGGTTGTGCCCCAAGGGCGCATAGTCCCAGTTCTGCCGGAACATGTAGCTGCCGCGATTTGGCCAATGGAACTGATAGAGGTCGATGACATCCGTCTGCAATCGACGTAATGATCCTTCAATCGCCTCAGGAATGGTTTCTTTCGAGATCGGAGCCCCATTGCGCGCATGCACAAACCCCTCACCGGAATGCTTCGTGGCCAGCACATAGTCCCCACGCCGCGAGGGATTGGCGGCATTCCAGTTGCCCAGAATCTCTTCAGTCCGCCCGATTGTTTCCTTGGAAATTGGATTCACCGGATACATCTCGGCGGCGTCGACAAAGTTGATTCCACCCGCAAGCGCCATATCCATCTGGCGGTGCGCCTCAGCTTCCGATGTTTGTGTGCCAAAGGTCATTGTGCCCAGACATAAATCCGACACCATGATCCCGGTACGCCCCAAAGGCTTCATATCCATTTAAAATCTCCCAAAAAAATTAATGCTGCCGATCAAGCCTCGGCCTTCTTCTCCCATCGTCCGGATTCCTCGGACCAATATTGAGCCGCGCATCCTGAGCCGGTCAGGGATTTCCATTGCCCACGCGCTTGTTGCACCGCCTCCGGGTCGTTGCCGTCAAACAGAATACAGACACGCTCCAACGCCGAAACCTCTTCCGCCTCAATCGGTGCCCCATCGACGGCCATCACGCAAGTCGCCCCATTGGCGGCCTCTGGTCCGGTCGTCAGCAAAATCAGCTGCGCCGCGTCATGCGGGCCACCTTCACGGCCATGTGGCAGGAACCCCTCTTCGGGACCCAGCCACAGTTTTTCATCCAGCCAGTCCATCCGCGCTGGGTCAATCCCCCGCACGGCAATCCGCCACCCGGCCTGCCGCGCCTTGTCCAACAGCACAGGCAGGGTGTGCTCCAACGGCTGACGAGTCAGGTGGTAGAAATAGACCGCGCCCACGGATCTATTCGCCCGTGGTCTCGAAATTGTCCTGTACGAAGCGGCTTAGCGCACGGACGCCCCAGCCGGTGGCCCCTTTGGGCGCATAAGACGTCTCGGAGGACACCGAGGCCACACCAGCGATATCGAGGTGAATCCAAGGTGTCTCTTCCTTGACAAAGCGCTGCAGGAACTGCGCCGCGGTGATCGAACCGGCTGGCCGTCCCCCTACGTTCTTCATATCCGCAATGCGTGATTTTAGCTGCTTGTCATAACCTTCGCCCAATGGCAGCCGCCATGCGCCTTCATCCTCGGCCCCGGCGGATTTCAGGAAGGCATCACAGAACGTGTCATTATTCGAAAACACACCGGCATTCTCATGCCCAAGTCCGATGATCACTGCCCCCGTCAAAGTGGCCAGATCGATCATGCCCACCGGCTGGAACCGATCCTGTGCGTACCACATGACGTCGCACAGAACCAAACGACCCTCTGCGTCGGTGTTGATGATCTCAACAGTGTCGCCTTTCATCGATTTGACGACATCACCGGGGCGTGAAGCATTGCCCGACGGCATGTTCTCGACCAACCCGACCAGCCCAACGACATTTGCCTTGGCCTTGCGCTTGGCCAGCGCACGCATGGTTCCGGCAACAACACCCGCGCCGCCCATGTCCATGGTCATGTCTTCCATGCCACCCGCGGGCTTCAGCGAGATACCCCCGGTATCGAACACAACACCCTTGCCGACCAAGGCCAGCGGCGCGTCATCCTTGTCACCACCATCCCACTGCATCACCACAACTTTCGAGGGACTGACTGAGCCCTGCCCGACGCTCAGCAGCGTGCGCATGCCCAGTTCGGCCAACTTGTCTTCTTCCAGAACCTCGACCTTCAGGCCCAGCGATTCCATCTCGACCAACCTGTCCGCGAATTCGGTTGTCGTCAGCACATTTGCGGGTTCATTTGTCAGATCCCGTGTCATGCGCACCCCATCCGCGACGGCATAGAGCGGCGCAAATTTGGCCTCGGCCTCTTCCGGTTTAGAATGACCGATAACGATCTCGCCCAACAGATCAGATTCCTTGGTTTTGTGGACATCAAAATCGTAGGCCCTCAGAACCATGCCCAAAGCCAACTCTTCGATTCGCGCGTGGTTGGCGGCCATGACCAGCACGGATTTACCAGCAGACAGCTTTGCCAGATTAGCCCCGGCCTTTCGTGCTTCGTCGAAATCGGGTCGGCGCGGCAGGACCAAAATATCCAGCGCCTCGGCCTCCATTCCTGCCGGCCATGCGAGCGAGATTACATCACCCGATTTCACTTTGCTGAAACGCTCGCTTTCTATCAGCCGTGCAATTCCACCTTTGGTCAACCGATTGGCCCGTCGCGCGGCAGGGCTCATCTTGCCATCGGCGGGAATGAGAATGGCCACGCGCCCTTCGGCCTGCGCCATCGCATCAAGGTCAAAAGGGGTGAAACGGACGGGCATGAGACTGCTCATATCATTCTCCTGAAATATGCGTTGCATAAGACCTAGCCCGCGCAGCCACCATTGACCAGATAGCAGTTTTCCCCGCCGACCAATTGCATTATGGTCGCGCGAAAATAACGGCAGGCTCGGGGGAGATAACGTGAGATCAATCGGCAGCTACAGGCCGTCGCGCATGAATCCATGCCCGGCTGTGATTCTCGTTTGCCGAAGCCTATTGGGGACACGCGCGTGATCCTCGACCGCTATTTTGCCCGCCGCTTTATCCAAAGCTTTCTCATAATCGGCGGAATCTTTCTGACTTTGATGATCCTGATCGATCTGATCGAGCAGGTGCGCCGGTTCGATGGTACTGGCCTGTCCTTTGGTCAGCTATTGCAGTTGACGCTTCTAAACACGCCAGCCGCGATTAGCGAGATGCTACCGCTTTTGATGATCTTGGCCACTATTGCTTTGTTCGTTGGCCTTGCCCGCAGTTCCGAATTGGTCGTGACCCGAGCCATCGGCCGGTCTGGAATCCGCGCGCTACTGGCCCCGGTATTGCTGGCGTTGACAATTGGAACACTCGCGGTTGCTTTGCTGAACCCAATTGCCGCCGCCACTTCAGAAGAATTTCAGCGTCTGTCGGATGGTTACCGAAACCAAGGCAGTTCGGCCCTTTCGATCAGCCGCGAAGGGCTATGGCTGCGCCAGGGTTCAGCCAATGGCCAGTCGGTGATCCACGCAACGGGCACGGTCAACGGAGACAGGTTCGCCTTGAAAGACGTAACCATCACCACATTCGCACCCGACGGTAAACCGAACCAACAAATTTCAGCCCAACAGGCCGATCTTGAGGATGGGTTCTGGACCCTGCATCAGGCCAAGATCTGGCCTATTCAGGATGACCTCAACCCCGAAGCAAATTCCAGCACGCACGAGGTACTGAACCTCCCAACAACGCTGACACGAGATCGGATTCTGGACACTTTAGGACAGCAGGATTCAGTATCCGTCTACGACCTGCCGCAATTGATCCGAGATCTGGAAGAGGCCGGATTTTCCACCAAACAGTATGAAGTCTGGTTGCAGGTACAACTTGCGCGGCCGCTGTTTCTGGTCTCAATGGTCTTGATCGGTGCGGCCTTTACAATGCGCCATGTTCGGTTTGGTGGCACGGGTGTTGCTGTACTAACTGCCGTTTTGCTGGGGTTCGGCATTTATTTCATTCGAAACTTTGCGCAAATTCTTGGCGAGAACGGACAATTGCCGATCCTTGTTGCGGCCTGGGCTCCACCTTTTGCGGGTATCCTTTTGTCACTAGGTCTTTTGCTTCATGCGGAGGACGGCTGATGCGCCCTATCCTCTCCTTACTACTTTCGACCGCATTGATCCTGTCCCTGCCTGCTGTTGCTATGGCACAGTCGGAAGTGCCAGGCGCCACCAACGACACCGGTGCGACTGAGCAAAATCAACCAGCCCTACTTGTGGCCGATGAGATTTTCATCACCCCGGACCGCAAACTGGTCGCCGAAGGAAATGTCGAAGCTTTTCAGGGCGACGTGAAACTCACAGCCCAAAGCGTCACCTATGATCGTGAAACAGGTGAGCTGACTCTGGTCGGCCCGATCCGGATCGATCAAGGTGGGGACAGCACATTGCTGGCCGATTCTGCGCAATTGGATAGCGGCATCCAGAATGGCCTGTTGATGGGCGCACGCATGGTATTTGAGCAGCAGGTTCAAATCGCTTCGGTCCAAGCTACCCGTGCAGCGGGGCGATACACACAGTTCAGCAAAGTGGCGGCAACCTCATGTCATGTCTGCGCAAACGGCACCCCTCCGATCTGGCAAATTCGCGCGCGCAAAGTCACGCATGACCAGCTCGAAAGGCAACTGTATTTCGAAGGCGCCCAGTTCCGCATTTTGGATGTACCTGTCTTTTATTTCCCCACCCTGCGCCTGCCCGATCCAACTCTCGAACGCGCGACAGGTTTCCTGGTGCCATCAATCCGCACGACCTCGCAGTTGGATACTGGCGTACAGGTCCCTTATTTCTTCAAAATCGGGGATCACAAAGACCTGACGCTGACACCCTATCTGTCATCCAAAACCCGCACCCTCGGATTTCGGTACAGACAGGCGTTCAAATCCGGTCGCATCCGATTAAGAGGCGCCTATACACGAGACGATCTTCGACCTGGCAAAGATCGCGGATACCTCTTTGCAGATGGTCGTTTCAGCCTGGGAAACAGCTATCGACTGACGTTTGACATCAAAACAACCTCGGACGACTCGTATCTGGCCGACTATGGCCTGCCCGATTTTGATCGCCTGCGCAGCGAGATTGCCCTTGAAAGGATTAGACGCGACACTGCGTTCAGGACCGGCTTCATCCACTATAAGACTCTGCGGGATAGCGAAGATCAGGACGAGATCCCATCGCGTATCTTCGATCTTAATTATCGAAAACGTTTATTCCCCAAAGCTCTCGGGGGCGAAGTTCAACTGGCTTTTCTTGGCCACACTCACACACGCACCAGCGATGAGGATATTGTTGGGCGCGATGTCGCCCGCGCGACTTTTGACGCAGAATGGCTGCGCAACTGGACTTTCGCAAACGGGCTACGTGCCGAGGCCCAGCTGGGCGCAGCAATTGACACGTTCAACATCAGAAATGACAGCAGTTACCCGAACAATGTGACGCGCTCGACGCCGCGCGCGGCCTTTACTTTGCGCTACCCAATGCTGCGACGCGAGCAATCTGGCGCGACGCAAATCCTGGAACCTATTGCACAAATCGGCTGGACACATGTTTCAGATAACGATGTGCCCAACGACGAAAGCACATTTCAAGAGCTCGATCAGGGCAATCTGCTGGCACTTTCGCGATTTCCTGCGCCTGACCGGCGTGAAGATGGCACAACCGCCGTGGTTGGCTTGAATTGGTCCCGCTACAACGCTGATGGTTGGCGTGCGCTCGCAACAATTGGGCAAGTTTTTCGGTCTGACGCCGATCCGGATTTCACGCTGACATCAGGATTGCAGGGGACCAAATCGGATATTCTTTTGGCCGGTCAACTTAACAATGGCAAAGGTTTGACACTGGCGGCACGTGGACTGCTGAATAATGACTTCAGTTTTACGAAAGCCGAGTTGCGCGCAGCGTGGGTCAAAGGAGATACGGCGCTATCTGGCGGCTATGTCTGGCTGGAACCGGACCCGGCTGAAGCTAACAATGACGAAATATCAGAGCTGCGCATATCGGGTCGCTATCGCGTAGATCAGAACTGGCTGACCCGCGCCAGCGCACGCTATGATTTCAGCGAATCTGAGCCACTCCGCCTGGGGTTTGGTTTGACCTACCAGAATGAGTGCGTGCAGGTGAATGTGAACGTCAACAGACGCTTTACCTCCACATCAAGTATTGAGCCTTCGACGGAATTCGGCTTTACCGTAGCCCTGACAGGGTACTCCGTCGAAGGCAATGGACAAAAGTTTAAGAGAAGATGCAGTTGATCTCAGGTTTCACAAAATCTCTTCGCGCGGGCTATCGTAATTCGGTCCTGCCGGTGTTGGCTGCCGCGTTAGTTGCCCTGGCGACACCACCGGCCCAGAGTCAAAGCCTTTTCTCTCCTGCAATCCGGGTCAATCAAGACATTGTCACTTGGTATGAACTGCAACAGCGCCAACAGTTTCTGGATCTTCTGGGTATCCCCGGCAGTTCCGACACAGAAGTCCGCAATGCATTGATCGATGACAAGCTGCGTAAACAGGCCATGCGTGAGGCCGGGATACAGGCAACGCCAGAAGATGTTCAATCTGGAATTGATGAATTCGCCTCACGCGGCAACCTGAGCACGGACGAGTTTCTAAGACTACTGAACGAAGAGGGTGTTTCCACGGAAACCGTACGAGATTTCGTGGCCGACCAATTATCCTGGCGGGATTATGTCGCCACTCGCTTTTTGTCGCAGGCCCGTCCGAGCGAGGATGAAATCAATCGCGCGTTGGGACAGGGCGGCGGCGGCGGCTTGCAGGTTTTATTGTCAGAAATCATCATTCCGGTAACCCCGCAAACACTGGCTCAAGCTGAGGCTCTGGCTGACGAAATTGCATTGCTCCCTGATCAGGAGAGCTTTTCAGCCGCCGCAACACAGTACTCAGCAGCGGCTACACGTGAAAATGGCGGGCGGCTCGAATGGCTTTCGATCACAAATCTGCCACCCGCTCTGCAGCCGGTCATCCTGGGCTTGAAAAACGGCGAGATTACCGATCCGCTTGCTCTGCCAAACGCTGTGGCGCTATTCCAGATGAGGGGTATCCGTGAAACAGCGGGTAGCGCGCCGCGATATTCCGAAATCGACTACGCCATCTATTACCTCCCGGGTGGCCGCAATACAGATACACTCGCAAAAGCCACCAAACTCAAGGAAGAGATCGACACCTGCGATGATCTCTATGGATTGGCCAAGGGTCAGTCGCCGGATATTCTTGATCGTATCACCGCTAAACCGTCCGAGATACCACGCGATGTCGCATTGGAACTGGCCAAACTTGATCCAAATGAGGTTTCAACAGCACTGACACGAAACAACGGTCAGACGCTGATGTTCCTGATGCTGTGCAACAGAACCCGCGATCTGGGTGAAGAAACGACCCGAGTGGACGTAGCCAACGCGCTGACACAACAACGCTTGCAGGCTCTTGCTGACAGCCTGCTGGAACAGCTCCGAGCCGAAGCCGTCATCATCGAGCAATGACACCACCTATCGCACTCAGCTGCGGCGAACCTGCAGGAATAGGCCCCGAGATCGCGGCCAAAGCCTGGCAATCATTGCGCGATGAATGCCCGTTCTTCTATATCGGCGATGCCTCGCACCTCCCGGCAGGCACTCCGATCACTCGGATATCCGACCCAGCAGAAGCCCTTGCAGCAAGCGCCACTGCCCTGCCCGTTCTGCATGTCGAGTTTTCGTCTATAAATACACCCGGACATCCCGAAGCCAAAAATGCGCCCGCTGTCGTTGATGCTATTGAACGGGGTGTCGAGTTGGTCCAATCCGGTGCAGCATCGGCGCTTTGTACAGCACCGATCCACAAGAAGGCGCTGATCGATGGGGCTGGATTTGCATTTCCGGGACATACCGAATTCCTAGCCTCACTGGCGGGACAGTCGCGCGTCGTGATGATGCTCGCGAGCGATCAGTTGCGGGTGGTACCAGCCACCATTCATATTCCGCTATCGCAAGTCACAAGCGCGCTCACTCCAGAAGTTTTGCGTGAAACGATCGAGATCACCGCACGGGGTTTGCGCGACCAATTTGGCATCCCCAATCCTAGAATCGCCGTGGCTGGATTGAATCCCCACGCGGGCGAAGAGGGAAAGATGGGGACTGAGGAGCTCGACTGGATCGCGCCGCTGATCACCGATTTCTCCTCCAGTGATTATTCGGTGACCGGCCCGCACCCCGCCGATACCATGTTCCACGCCGCGGCACGTGCGCGCTACGATGCGGCGATAGCGATGTATCACGACCAGGCGCTGATCCCGATCAAAACGCTGGATTTCGACCGAGGTGTAAACGTGACGCTGGGCCTGCCCTTTGTCAGGACCTCGCCGGATCACGGCACGGCCTTGGACATTGCAGGCCAAGGGATCGCAAACCCAACCAGCCTGATCGAAGCACTCAGACTGGCCCAGAAGATGGCGCAATCCCGCTAATGCTTCATCTGGCCAAAAATATCCCCGCCGGAGGCAAAAAATATCTGGCGCACCAAATCCAATCCGAACAACGATAAAGCCATGAGCGCCATCGACTCCCTCCCCCCGCTGCGCGAGGTTATCGCCACCCATCAGCTCTCGGCCCGCAAATCGCTGGGTCAGAACTTCCTGCTCGACCTCAACCTGACCGCCAAGATCGCGCGGCAAGCCGGGGACCTGACTCAATGCGATGTGCTTGAAATCGGCCCCGGCCCCGGTGGTCTGACCCGTGGGCTGCTGTCCGAGGGCGCGCGCAAGGTCGTGGCCGTTGAAAAAGACACCCGCTGCATCGCAGCCTTGAACGATATTGCCGCCGCTTATCCCGGCAGGCTCGAGGTCATCAACGGTGATGCGCTGGAAATCGATCCATTGGCCCATCTGACGCCTCCGATTCGCGTGGCCGCGAACCTACCTTATAATGTCGGGACCGAGCTTCTGGTCCGCTGGCTCACCCCGCCCGACTGGCCGCCTTTCTGGCAAAGCCTGACCCTGATGTTTCAGCGCGAAGTGGCCGAGCGTATCGTGGCCCAACCCGGTAGCAAGGCCTATGGCCGCCTTGCCATCCTCGCCCAATGGCGGGCCGAAGCGCGCATCGCGATGTCCCTGCCGCCCGGAGCGTTCACACCTCCACCGAAGGTCTCCAGCGCGGTGGTTCACCTGACAGCGTTGCCCGAGCCCCGGTATCCAGCGGACGCCCGCACCCTGTCCCGTGTGGTCGCGGCGGCCTTCAATCAACGTCGCAAGATGCTGCGTGCCTCGCTCAAAGGTACGGCCCCGGATATCGAAGACCGCCTGCTTGCCGCTGGTATCAAACCCACTGAACGCGCCGAGCAGATTCCACTGGAAGCTTTCTGTGACTTGGCTCGCGAAATTCAGAAACCCTGATCGCAATAAATAGCCCCGGGTCAAAACCTCGGGGCTTTTGTCGGCGTGAGCCGATCTTATTCGGCCGCTTCTGGTGCGTCGCCTGTATCGGCGGGCGTATCCTCAGCTGCAGGCGGTGCTTTGGGCTTGCGCGCCCGCGGTTTACGCGCCGGCTTTTCCTTCTTCTCCTGAGCCGGAGCTTCGGCACCTTTGCTTTCGGGTGTCTCGACCAGCCCGCTTTCAGGTGTCGGTTCGGTCGAGGCGAAATCCATCACATCAGGTTGCGGAGCTTCGGCAGGGTCCGCCTGACGAGCCGCTTCGCGCTCCTGACGTTCGGCGCGCTCACGGTCACGTTCAGCTTGCCGCTCGCGGTTCTGGCGCTCTTGCTCTTCGCGGCGCGCTTCGATCTCGCGCTGCGCCTCGCTCAGCATGCGCAGGTAATGCTCGGCGTGTTGCTGAAAGTTCTCAGCCGCCACACGGTCATTCGACAGCTGTGCGTCGCGCGCCAGTTGATTGTATTTGTCAATGATCTGCTGCGGTGTGCCACGCACTTTGCCCTCAGGGCCCGAGCTGTCGAAAACCCGGTTTACGACGTTGCCGCCAGAAGGACGATTGCGGTTGTTCTTGGCCCGCGAGCGGGATTTGGAAGATCTCATCTTACTTTACGTCAGCCTTATCAATTCACTGTCGATCAACCCGTATCTAACGCTGCTCAGTGGCTTTGTGCCGTTACGCGCTATCGACTTTTTGGGCTTGGCGTCAGGGGTGCGCTGAAACAGCGTCAACCTCGCCGACTAATCCTGAGTAAACATGTCCTGAGCGCTCAGACAAGAGGATTCTCACAATTGTCGCAGCTTTTTTACATCAATCGGCATTTTTCAGCTTCAGATTCCCCTGGATCGTGGCATTCTTGCCCCTACAACCCGGTCACGCCCGTCCAGGTCAGGGATCACCTGCGTGCGCGTCAGTCCAGCGGCATCAAATAACGCTGAGACATAAGCGCCTTGTGTTGGACCGATTTCTACCAAAATACGCCCGCCAGGCATCAGATAATCTGGGGCCGAGGCAGCTATACGACGGTACGCATCCAATCCGTCGCCCTCATCCGTCAAAGCCATGCGCGGCTCATGTTCACGTACTTCCGGCGAAAGATCATTCATTTCTTCCGCCGAAATATAAGGCGGATTCGAAACAATCAGGTCAAATTGCCCCTGAATGTTTTCAAACCAATCCGACCGCCGAATCTCCAAACGCGCCTGAACTTGATGCTGAACAGCATTGGCGCTGGCCTGCAGGCAGGCCGCTTCGCTCAAATCCACCCCGACGCCCGAGGCGCTCGCCCGTTCAGCCAGCAAGGTAATCAAGATACAGCCCGAGCCCAAGCCCAGGTCCAAAACATGATCAAACGGTTCACTTAGAGCTGCTTCGATCAAAGCTTCGGTTTCTGGACGAGGGTCAAGTACATCACGGCTGACCCGGAACCGACGACCATAGAATTCGCGCTCGCCCAGAAGGTGCGACACCGGCACCCGGATGGCACGAAGAGAAATCAACTGGTCATAGCGCTCTGCGATATCAACGGGCAGTTCCTCGGGTGCGATCAGCGTCACACGGCTGGCCTCGATCCGTGCCGCATGGGCCAGCAGCACCCGCGCATCCCGTGCCGGATCGGGCACCCCTGCCGCGCGCAAACGCGCGGTGGCCGCTACCATGGCCTGCGCAGCTGTCAGTGCCGCAATCATTGCGCCATCTCGGCCAGCAGCCGGGCCTGATCATCTGCGGTTAGCGCATCAATCACCTCATCCAGATCGCCCTGCATCACCTGATCCAGCTTATAGAGCGTCAGGTTGATGCGGTGATCCGTCATACGACCCTGTGGGAAATTATAAGTCCTGATCCGTTCCGACCGGTCACCCGAGCCCACTTGGCTGGCGCGATCCGCTGACCGCTCGCTGTCGATCCGCTGCCGCTCCAGATCGTAAAGGCGCGTTTTCAGCACCTGCATCGCAATCTCACGGTTGCGATGTTGCGATTTCTCAGAGCTGGTCACCACGATACCGCTGGGCAGGTGCGTGATCCGCACCGCCGAATCCGTCGTATTAACGTGCTGCCCACCCGCGCCGGAACTGCGCATCGTGTCGATGCGGATGTCATTCGCGTCGATCTGGATGTCTACATCCTCAGCCTCAGGCAAAACCGCGACGGTCGCCGCCGAAGTGTGAATACGCCCGCCGCTTTCGGTTTCGGGCACACGCTGTACGCGATGCACGCCAGATTCATATTTCATCCGCGCAAAGACGTTGTCGCCCTTGATATGAGCCACTACTTCTTTGATCCCACCGAGATCCGAGGCCTGTTCCTCGATGATTTCAAACTGCCAGCCACGCGCCTCGGAGTATCGCTGGTACATCCGCAGCAGGTCTCCGGCGAACAGAGCCGCCTCATCGCCACCTGTACCGGGCCGTATCTCCAGCATCGCCGGGCGCGCATCCGCCGCGTCTTTGGGCAATAATGCCAGCTGCAAGGCATGTTCGGCCTCGAGGATTCGCGCCTGCAGTTCGGGAATTTCCTCCTCGGCCAGCTCTTTCATGTCTGGGTCGGCCAGCATCGCTTCGGCCTCGGCCAAATCGGAGACCAACAAACGCCATGCCATGATCTGATCAACCACCGGCTTGAGGTCGGAATACTCCTTGGCCAAGGCCGCAATATCTCCGCCCGATGCGCCATCAGCCATGGCCGCTTCGAGGTATTGGAATCGCTGGGTGATCTGTTCTAGGCGTTCTTCGGGGATCATCCGCGCGGTGTCTATCATCCGGGGGCTTTGGTCAAGGCCTTGCCTTGTGCTAGGCTTAGCGCATGAAACGACTGATCCTGGCCCTGACACTTGTTGCAACCCCTGGTTTGGCCGACGTTGTTGGCCCCAGGGGCAAGGTGCAGGACTGCTATTGCACCGACAAATCAGGCACCCGCGTCGAATTGGGAGAGATGATCTGCCTGCAGGTCGACGGTCGCATGTTCATGGCCCAATGCCAGATGTCACTGAACGTGCCCATGTGGCGCGAGGTGCAGGAGGGGTGCTTGTCGTCAGGGTTGCAGCAAAGCCAGCCAACCGGCGACCCGGTCCCGATTGACGCCAAAATCCTTTCGGCCAAATCTTGAACGCGCGTAAATGCGCAGCGTATCGCCGTCCTGCTGCACGGTCGTGTAGTCGGGAAAACCGAACACCATTGAACGGGTGACATAGGTTATCATTCCATCTTCGATAGAACCCGCCAGCACCGTGGTGCGCGGAGCCGCGCGGGCTACCTGATCGAGTTGCTCCATCCCCCTCGGAGCTGCCTCTACGATCCGGATTACGCCATTCCTAAGATCTCGGTCCACACCTTCGGGTGCTACATGCCAGCGCGTTGGGTCAGAGGGGGCCAGACGGATATAGGCCGCCATCGCAACGCCCAACGCAATCACCAGCCAAAGCACCATTTTCATCGGCCCTCCGATCCCTTTGCATATAACCTATCCGGTCCGGGCGTCGCGCTCATCCCTATCGCGACGTCACGCCGGGCAGAATACACAGCATCTCGAACAGCAGATTCGCCGCCGTCAGCGCCGTGTTGCCAGACGGATCATAGGGCGGAGACACCTCAACCAGATCGCATCCCACCACGTTCATGCCCGCCAGCGCATGGATCAGTTGCAGCGCCTGTGGGGTGGTCAGGCCCGCAATCTCGGGCGTGCCGGTGCCGGGCGCATAAGCCGGGTCGAGGCTGTCGATGTCATAGGTGATGTATATGGGATGATCCTCGACCGTCTTGCGGATCAATGATCCGATTTCGGTCAGGTTCTGCTGCCACAGCTCCCACGCGGGATACTGGCGAAAGCCCCAGCCCTGCGCCTCGGCGAAGTCGCTGGCCGCATAGCCCGAGCCGCGAATGCCGATCTGGAAGGTCATGTCAGGAACGATCAGCCCTTCCTCATAGGCGCGGCGGAAGACGGTGCCGTGGGTTTCCTTCTCGCCGAACATCTCGTCATTCACGTCGGCATGGGCATCCACATGGACCAGAGCCACCGGACCATGCCTGGCCGCCATTGCCCGAAGGATCGGCAGAGTGATCGAGTGATCTCCGCCCATCGCCACCGGGGTCACGCCCTGCGCCAGAATGCCGTCATAGCTGTCCTTGATGATCTTCAAACTGTCGGCCAGCGAGAAGGTGTTGATCGCCAGATCCCCGATATCTGCGATCTGCAGATGGTCGAACGGCGCTGCGCCATTGGCCATGTTATAGGGTCGGATCATCGCGCTTTCGCTGCGGATCTGCTTGGGGCCAAACCGCGTGCCCGACCGCCACGAGGTGCCGATATCCATCGGAACCCCCAAAACCGCCACATCCAGCCCCTCAAGCGAAGACGCCTGCGGCAGCCGCATGAACGTGTTCGGCCCCGAAAACCGCGCCAGATCATTGCCGCCAATGGGTTGGTTGTATTGGGTCATGTGATGTCTCCGATCCGATCCCTGACCAAGCAGATACCGGGATTATGCCTAACCAAAGGTTAAGGCTTCACCAGCTTGTTCCATCCCAGCAAACAAATGATCTGCGTCGCCACATGCGCCCCCGCAATCGCCGTTGCGCCCGAGGTATCGTAGGGCGGAGACACCTCGACCACGTCACCGCCCTTGATATTGATCCCGGCAATGTCGCGCAGGATGATCTGCGCCTGGATCGAGGTCAGACCACCCCAGACCGGCGTCCCCGTACCGGGCGCAAAGGCCGGGTCCAGACCGTCGATATCAAAGCTCAAGTAGACGGGGCTGTCGCCCAGAATGCCCTTGATCTTCTGCGCCACGGCGGCGGGGCCGGATTCGTAGACCTCGCGCGCGTCGATGATGTTGACGCCCAATGTGTCCTCGTTGGTGGTGCGAATACCCACCTGAACCGAGCGTTTCGGATCGACCAGCCCCGATTTTACCGCCTTGTAGAACATCGTGCCGTGGTCCACGCGGGACATGTCGTCATCGGCCCAGGTATCCGTATGCGCATCGAATTGCAGCAACGACATCGGCCCGTATTTCTCGGCATAGGCTTTCAGGATCGGAAAGCTGATATAGTGATCCCCGCCTAGCGTGACCGAAGCGACATCGGTCTTCAGAATGGTACGGATGTGATCGGTCAGGGTGTCGGGAAAGGCCGGGATATTGGCATAGTCATAGGCCATGTCGCCATAATCCACGATGGCCAGCTCACTCAGAGCATCAAAAGGCCAGCCATAAGGCGCATCAGGCGATTGCAACGCACTGGCCTCGCGGATCGCACGAGGGCCAAGCCGGGTTCCGGGGCGGTTTGTCACCGCCTGATCGAAAGGCACGCCGGTTACCGCGATATCCGCTCCGGTCAGGTCTTTGGTATAGAGCCGCCGCAGGAATGAGGTCGCGCCGCCAAAGGTGTTCTCATAGGACAGCCCCTTGAGATCGGGGTTGGTGAACGCCTCATCCACCTGGTTCTTTGCATCTTCCAGTGCCATGTCTTTTCCCTATCAGCCCAACGGCTGTGCCTTTTCAACGATCCGCGCGAAGAAGGACGCTCCGATCGGCGCGACGTCATCATTGAAGTTGTATTTCGGATGGTGCAGCCCGGCACCCTCTCCTTGACCCATGAACAGATAAGCACCGGGTCGGGCCTGCAGCATGTAGGAAAAATCCTCTGCCCCCATCTCACGCCCAGCATTATCCTTCACACGTTCCGCACCCGACACATCCCGCGCCACTTCGGCCGCAAACGCGGCCTTTTCGGCATCATTGATGGTGGCAGGATAACCCTCTTGATACTCCAGTTTGGCCTCAACACCGTACGAGGCCGCCTGCCCTGCCACAATCTGCGCCATCCGTTCTTTGACCATTTTCTGCACTACAGGATCAAAGGTGCGGACAGTGCCGTTCAAATAAGCGGTGTCGGGAATGACATTGTTCACCGTTCCGGTGTGGATCTGCGTCACCGATACCACCAGATCGTCAAGTGCATAGTGATTTCGACTGACAATTGTCTGAATTGCCTGCGCCATCCCGCAAGCCGCCATCACCGGGTCTTTCGTTTCATGTGGCATGGCCCCGTGGCCGCCAACACCTTGAATATGAATCTCAAACGTATCCACCGCCGCCATCAAAGGCCCCGGCGTGGTTTCGAACAGACCCTCAGGCCGACCCGGAGTATTGTGGATGCCATAGACCTGAGAGATATCGAACCGATCCATAATGCCTTCTTCGACCATGACGCCCGCGCCGCCACCTTCTTCCTCGGCAGGTTGAAAGATCAGGGCAACGCGGCCTGCGAAATTCCGTGTCTCGGCAAGATAGCGCGCTGCGCCCAACAGCATGGTGGTGTGGCCGTCATGCCCGCACGCATGCATCATGCCGGGGTTCTTCGAGACGTAGTCAACGCCCGTCTCCTCGGTAATCGGCAGCGCATCCATATCGGCACGCAGACCAATGGTCGGACCCTCGCCCTGCCCATTGATGATCGCGACCATGCCTGTTTTGGCGATCCCTTCGTGCAGCTCATCCACGCCGAACTCGCGCAAACGCTCGGCTACGAATGCAGCGGTCTCATAGCATTCGAATTCCAGTTCGGGGATGGTGTGAAGGTGCTGGCGCCACTTGGCCATATCGGCGGCGTAATCGGCAATTCGGTTGACGACGGGCATCTGGGGTGGACTCCTGATCCTGACTGCGGGATGGATGCATCTGACACCGGAACGAAAGGGTTCGCAATGGCCGAAAATCCTCTGATCCACGATACCGATGCGGGTATCGAGCGTTTGCTGGAAATCATGCGTCGTCTGCGCGATCCGGAAACCGGCTGCCCTTGGGATATCGAACAGGATTTCGCCACCATCGCGCCCTATACGATTGAAGAAGCCTATGAGGTCGCCGATGCCATCGAACGCAAGGCCTATGACGAGTTGAAAGGGGAGCTGGGTGACCTGCTGTTCCAATCCGTCTTCCACGCGCAAATGGCTGAAGAGGCTGGGCATTTCACCTTTCAGGACGTAGTGCGCACCATGTCGGACAAGATGGTTGACCGCCACCCGCATGTGTTCGGTGACGAATCCCGTGACAAGTCCGCCAACCAACAAACGAAGGATTGGGAGACCATCAAAGCCGCCGAACGCGCGGGCAAAGAACAGAAAGGCGCACTGGACGGCGTCGCCGCCAACCTGCCTGCTTTGCTACGTGCGCATAAACTGCAGAAACGTGCCGCGCGTGTGGGCTTTGACTGGCCCGACGCCAGCCATGTGCTGGCAAAGATCACCGAAGAGGCCGCCGAACTGGAAGAAGCGCGCGACAGCATGGATGCCGATGCGCTAGAAGATGAATTCGGTGATCTGCTGTTCGTGATCGTCAACCTCGGCCGCCACTTAGGCATCGAACCCGAGGCTGCCCTGCGCCGCACAAACGCGAAGTTTACCCGCCGTTTCGAGAAGGTCGAAGCCCGGCTGGCTAAACGCGGAAAAACGCCCACCCAAAGCGATCTGGCCGAAATGGATGCGCTGTGGGATGAGGTGAAATTCGAGGAGCACCGCGCCAATGGCAAACTCCCGCCGGTGAATGCTCCGGCAGACACGTAATTCGGCTAGACAAGTCCCGCGACACTTGCGAGTGTCCCACCTTCACGGCCCTCGGAGACCCCAATGCCCCGCAAAATCATCATCGATACCGATCCCGGTCAGGACGACGCCGTTGCGATACTTCTCGCCCTTGCCAGCCCTGAAGAGATCGAGGTTCTGGGCATCACCGCCGTCGCCGGAAACGTTCCGCTGGAACTAACCGCCAAGAATGCACGCATCGTGTGTGAATTGGCGGGCCATACCGATATCCCCGTCTATGCCGGATGCGACCGACCGCTGAAACGCCCGCTTGTCACCGCCGAACATGTTCATGGCAAAACCGGGCTCGACGGTCCTGTTCTCCCCGATCCTGAAATGCCTCTGGCCGAAGGACACGCGGTCGATTTCATCATCGAAACCCTGCGCGCGCATGAGCCCGGCACGGTCACGCTCTGCCCGCTGGGGCCGCTGACCAACATCGCCACGGCCTTTCTGAAGGCGCCCGATATCATCGACCGGGTGCAAGAGATCGTTTTAATGGGCGGCGCCTATTTCGAAGTTGGAAATATAACTCCAGCTGCGGAATTTAACATCTATGTCGACCCGGAAGCGGCTGATATCGTGTTTAAATCCGGCATCCACATCGTGGTGATGCCGCTGGACGTGACCCATGACGCGCTGGTCACGCCTCATCGCAATGACGCCTTCCGAGCATTGGACAGCAAGGTCGGTCATGCGGTGGCAGAAATGACCGATTTCTTCGAACGCTTCGACAAAGAAAAATACGGCTCGGAAGGCGCGCCGCTGCACGACCCCTGCGTGACCGCCTATCTGATCCGACCCAATCTGTTCTCGGGCCGCCACATCAATGTTGAGATCGAAACCCAATCAGAACTGACGTTGGGCATGACCGTGGCCGATTGGTGGCGAGTCACCGACCGCGCACCAAATGCCATGTTCATAGGCGACGTGGACGCTCAGGGCTTCTTCGACCTGCTTACAGAAAGGCTTGCCCGCCTATGACTGCCGCACTCCGCCTTGCCCGTCCCGACGATCTGGATCGCCTGATGGCACTGGTCGCAGCGTTTCATTCGGAATCCGGCATCGCGCAGGATGACGAGAAACGCCGCAGCGCGCTGGCCCCTTTGCTGGATGGCATTCCGCATGGCTGCATCTATCTGATCGGGCCGGGCCGTGCGCCGCTGGGCTATGTCATCCTCACCTTCGGCTGGTCAGTCGAGTTTGGTGGCATGGACGCATTTGTGGATGAGATTTACATCCGCCCTGCTGTCCGAGGCCGCGGTATCGCAACCGAAGTGCTGCATGATCTCCCCAAAGCGCTGGCCGAAGCTGGCCTGACCGCCCTGCATCTTGAAGTCGACCGCACCAATGAGACTGCGCAGAAACTTTATCTGCGGTCAGGTTTCAAACCGCGCGAACGCTACATGCTGATGAGCAAATTGCTCTAGCGCGATTCACCCCGGAATATCACAGCGGGGTTCACCATGTCCTGAACCGGATCATCCTGCGAGACCTCCATCCCCGTGATCGGATAGGTCCCCGGCTCCGAGCAAGCGGCCAGAAGCCCAACGGAAAGCATTGAAATTACAAGAAAGATCTTTGAAGCAGACATATCGTCCCCCTTTCTGCAATACAGGCAGAATATCGGGGCTTGTTCCGCCGCAATAGGAACAAGTTCACACATAATGATTTTTATGTCGGAATATTCTAGCTTAGAGGCAATTCTTGTTGAACGTCTGTTCCATGGTTTTTAGTTGCCTTGGCACCCGCTTGGGCTGCGGCAACGCGTTGAGCTGCTCGGTTATGTTCTCGCCACTGTACCAGGAGTCGAACAAAAGGGCTTTGATGTCATCGTCCAGCACCGTATCGGCGACGTTATAAGTACACAGACATTCCTCCATAGTGATCTGCCCGCTGGGATCACCTTCCACCATCTTCTGACACACGGCTTCTGGCGGTCGATCAGCCAACACCAATTGAGGCGAGATTAACAGCGAAACTGCACCCACGATGAGTTTTAGATGGCTCATATGACGTCCTCTCCCATCGACCACCGCGTGATGGCCTATCTCACACAGATTAGACGGAACGACGACAAGACAAAGAAAAAAATAGCCCCGGCGATGACGCCGAGGCCCATTCAAGTCCAAATGTAGAGACGCAGATCAGCGTTTCAGGATAGACGAACCTGCATATTCCGCGACCTCGCCCAGCGATTCCTCAATACGGATCAACTGGTTATATTTCGCCAACCGGTCCGAGCGCGCCAGCGAGCCTGTTTTGATCTGGCCACAGTTTGTCGCGACCGCCAGATCGGCAATCGTGGCGTCTTCGGTCTCGCCCGAGCGGTGCGACATTACGTTGGTGTATCGCGCGCGGTGGGCCATATCGACGGCACGAAGGGTCTCGGTCAGCGAACCGATCTGGTTCACCTTGACCAGCATCGAGTTCGCACAGCCACGCTCGATTCCTTCGGCCAGACGCGCCGGATTGGTCACGAACAGATCGTCGCCGACAAGCTGCACCTTGTCACCGATGGCGTCGGTCAGGGCCTTCCAGCCATCCCAGTCATCTTCGGACATACCGTCTTCGATCGAGATGATCGGGTAATCGTTGACCAGTGCGGCCAGATAGGCGGCGTTTTCATCGGATGTCAGCGATATGCCCTCGCCCGCCAGCACGTACTTACCGTCCTTGAAATACTCGGTCGCGGCGCAATCCAGCGCCAGATGGATTTCCTCACCCGGCTTGAAGCCCGCTTTTTCGATGGATTTCAGAATGAAATCCAGTGCCTCACGAGTCGACGCGATGTTCGGAGCAAAGCCGCCCTCATCGCCCACACCAGTGGCCAGACCAGCCGCTGAGAGTTCTTTCTTCAACGTGTGAAATACCTCAGACCCCATGCGCACGGCCTCACGGATATTCGCGGCCGAGGTCGGCATGATCATGAATTCCTGAATGTCGATCGGGTTATCGGCGTGTTCTCCACCATTGATGATGTTCATCATCGGCACTGGCAATACGCGAGCCGAAGTACCGCCTACGTAGCGATACAGAGGCTGTGTGGTGAAATCCGCCGCCGCCTTGGCCGTCGCCAGCGAGACACCAAGAATGGCGTTCGCACCCAGACGGCCCTTGTTCTCGGTCCCGTCGAGTTCAATCATCGCCTGATCAATGGCCACCTGCTCAGTCGCATCAAAGCCCACCAGTTCTTCGGCTATCTCACCGTTAACGGCAGCGACCGCTTCCAGCACGCCCTTGCCCATATAGCGGGCCTTGTCGCCATCACGCTTTTCCACTGCCTCATAGGCACCGGTTGACGCGCCCGAGGGCACGGCAGCGCGGCCCATAGTGCCGTCTTCCAGAATCACGTCCACCTCGACCGTCGGGTTACCCCGGCTGTCCAGAATTTCGCGTGCGTGGATGTCGATGATCGTGCTCATGATATGGGTCCCGATGATGCCAACAGTTGCATGCCTCATAGCAGCACGCGGCAAAAAGTAAACCGTTTCCGTTATCGCTAACACGTATATTTTTCAGCCTTTAGGGCTAACAGTTTGCTGTTTGCGCCAACAGGTAGCGGGTGCTTAGGCCGCTGCCAGCGCCTGCGCCAGCTGGCGTTCTCGAATGAAGGTGTACAAACCTGATCCGATAATCAGACCGGCACCGGCCAGCGTCATGCTGTCAGGGCGTTCGCCGAACATCAGCATGCCGGCCATGATCGAGAACACCAACCGGGTATACCGAAACGGCGTCAGCGCCGAGGCCTCGCCGATCCGCATCGCGGTTACGATGCCATAATAGCCCAAAACGCCGAACCCGATGGCACCCAGATAAGGCCCGATCTGCGCAGGCTGCAGCGGCACGATGGGCTGTGCTGTTAACACCATCAGGGCCGCACCAGCCAGCGCTACTCCGATATAGGCCTGCAATGCGACGACCGACGAGGCTACACGAACATCCAGCCTGCGTGTGATCAGATCACGCGCTGCGATCGCGACAACCGAAACCAAAACAAACAGAGATTCTGGCTGGAAACCTTCGAGCCCGGGGCGAATGATCATCAAGACGCCGACAAAGCCAATGCCGATGGCGCTCCAACGACGCCAGCCGACCTGCTCGCCCAGAAACAGCGCAGCCCCCATCGTAACGAATAGCGGCATCGCTTGAAAAACCGCAGCGACGGTCGACAGATCGACCAATGACAAAGCGGTCACGAAGCTGAGCGCTCCAAAAGCCTCAGTCCCTGCCCGAAGCAGTGGCAGCGGTTCCCACGCGACAGGATCGAAAATGCGTTTACGTGTCACCAACGACATGATTGCAAAGACGGTTCCGCAGAACAGACCCAACACGATCATGATCTGCCCGGTCGAGACACTGACCGAAAGGTACTTGATGAACATGTCCTCAAGCGCGAAGGCTGCCATCGAGCCGATGATCAGCAAAATGCCGTTTACGTTGTTCATGCGCGTTTCCGTTGGAATTGACCGCTAACAGGCGAGTCCTTCCAGCACAAAAATCGTAACCTTCACGACGTCGCAAGCAGTATTGCGACATGTTCGATGATTTCCCGTGCGCCGACCAATCGATTTTCGTGATGAGTCAGTCTTTTTCCAGCGGTACGCCGTACAATTCCAGGCGATGGCCTTTCAGCTTATACCCAAGCTTGGCCGCAATCTTTTCTTGCAGTGCTTCAATCTCGGGGTCTACGAATTCGATAACCTCTCCTGACTGCATGTCGATCAAGTGGTCGTGGTGATCACGCTCTGCGTCCTCGTAACGCGCGCGGCCATCACCGAACTCCAACCGCTCCAATATCCCGGCCTCTTCGAACAGCTTAACGGTGCGATAGACCGTGGCGATCGAAATCCCCGAATCCTCGGCCGAGGCGCGGGCATACAGCTCTTCCACATCCGGGTGATCCTCGCTCTGCTGCAATACCTGGGCGATGGTCCGGCGTTGACCCGTCATGCGCAGGCCCTTGGCTTCGCAACGGGCGATAATCGTATCGGACATGGTGACCCCCGGAACTGTTCGAAACTCTGTCATAGTATGTCTGAGTGCCTTGCGCCACACAGGATTTACGTATCAGGCAGCGCGTCGCAAATCGGCCCAAACCGGCAAATGGTCAGACGCGATGTGCGCCGGTCGCGCATCGTGCACCCCATGCAAAGCTGCCTCAAGCCCCTGTCCCACTGCGATCCTGTCCAGCGCGCCCAATGGCTGTGCAGCCGGAAAGCTGGGCATGGGCGGCAAAAACCTCATGTCCGGGGCCAGATGATCCAGAACCGGTTGTCGCGACCATTCGTTGAAATCGCCAGCCCAGACGGTGGGCATATCCTCAAGATCGGAGTCACAGCGCTTGATATGGTTGATTTGCTGGCGTCGCGACGCGGGCAATAATCCCAGATGCATCCCCATCACCCGCAAGGGCCCGATCTGTGTATCAAATTCAACCCGCACAGCACCACGCGGCTCCAGCCCCGGCAGCTCGTGATGCCCTGTCCGGCGCACCGCAATTGTGTCTCCACGCCAGATGACGGCGTTGCCGTGCCAACCCAGACTGCCCGCACCACCCAGATCGACAATCTGCCAGCCGGCTTCGTCCAACATGAAATGCGGCAACGCGGCAGGGCGCGGTGGCAAACGTTTGTCGGCCTCCTGCAGCACAACAATATCCGCCTGCATACTCTCAATAACCTGCAATATCCGCTGCGGTTGCCGTCGGAAGTCGAGTCCCACACATTTCTGAATGTTGTAACTGGCTAGACGCAGTGTTGACTGAAGGACCATGGGATTCCGATGTTTACTCAAACACTAAGAGTGCCACGCTCAGCGCCTAGTGCAACATGAAATTCCTGCAGGAACCAGATAGATTGCTTTGGTTCAATCATCACTAATCAACTTAAAATTGCTTTTACCACAATGCGCTCCACCAAAACGCAAATATCGTGTACACGTGCATCTCTATGGGTAAAGTGCCCGTAAAGCCAAACTAAGGATCAAACGTGAATACAACATTCGCCACCCTGGTAATCGCAGACATTTCAGGGAGCACCCCATTGTACAAAGCAGTGGGCGAAGGCGAAGCGCAGCGCCTTATCCAAATGGAGCTTGATCGGCTACGTCGCGTACTTGCAACCCATGGTGGCACACAAGTTGGCCAGAAAGGGGATGATGTTCTAAGCTTTTTCCTGGATCCAAACGCAGCATTGAATGCAGCGATGGGTCTGATCGAACAGTCCCCGGAAACCTCACTGTCGGTGCATGTTGGTGTACATTGCGGGCCGATCGTCATCGCCGAAAAAGGTGTTTATGGCGAAGCGGTGAATGTGACCGCCCGTCTTGCCACAGCCGCCAACCCAGGAGAAGCCTGTGTCAGCAATGGCGTCGCGACGATGCTACAGGAAAACTTGCGCCAGATTCTCAAACCGCTTGGGCAACTCAACCTCAAAGGTTTGACAGAGCGGTTCATGGTCTATTCCTTGATGAACCCGGACATGGACCCGTTCACGCAAACCAGATTGCCACTGTCCCATGGCCGGACCGAAGATCACTGGAAGCCAGCGGAACGTTTGACCCTTTTGCTTAGCCATGGGGAGCGCTCGTGGCGCTGCCACGAGAATGGCGAGCTGGCAATTGGCCGATCACAAGATTGCGACGTCGTGCTGTCCCAACCATGGGTGTCGCGCCTGCATGCTGTCCTCAGTATCAAGGATGGCAAGCTGATCCTGTCAGACCGAAGCACATCCGGCACCTATTTGAAATCTGAGGCTGGTCGTGAAATCCAGCTCAAGCGTGAATCCGTTATGTTGGCAGACAGCGGCTGGATTTCTCCAGCGCTGCCCATTGAACAGTCCGAAACCTGCCTGCAGTTCGAGCTTTTGGGCCGCAGTCAGGTACCACAGAACGTGGCATGAACCACTTCGCTCTCGGATGGAGGGCGTGTCAGATCAACCGCATCGGACTGATCCTCGTAGGGTCGTGACAAAACGTCGTTCAAACGATGGAATGGTCCGTAATCTCCCTGAACGGCCGACTGTATCATCTGCTCAATCCGGTGGTTGCGCGGAATGAAAGCCGGGTTTGCAGAACTCAATACAACGTCAGGAGTATCTTCGCGCTGCAAACGCGCGCGCCATCCTTCAGCCCATTCGTCATACGCCGCAGGATCAGTGAACTGATCCCGCGCATGATCACCGCCCAGCGCACGAAACGTGTTGGTAAAGTCTGCCTGATTCTGCGCCATCCGCACCAGCAGGTCCGAGATCAGTTCAAGGTCTCCCTCCTCAGCTCGAACCAATCCGATCTTGGCCCGGAACCTCTTCAACCAATGCTCTTGCATCAGGTCAGGCATGGCATGGACAATTTCGGTAGCTTCTTCAACCGCAGCATCCTTCTCCTCGATTTGCTGAATCAATGAAGTCGCCAATTGCGCCAGATTCCAGACCGCAATCTCGGGCTGGTTGGAATAGGCATAACGCCCCATTCGGTCAATCGAGCTGAACACCGTATTCGGATGATAGGAATCCATAAAGGCGCAAGGTCCATAATCTATGGTTTCACCCGCGATCGAGCTGTTGTCCGTATTCATCACCCCGTGAATAAATCCAACGCTCATCCACTGGGCAATCAGTCGCGCCTGCGCATCGCGCACAGCACGCAGTAATCCCATCGGACCTTGTGCGTCCGGATAATGACGCTGAATAGCATAGTCTGTCAGCTTTCGCAGATTGTCCAACTGTCCTCGGGCGGCAAAAACCTGAAAGGTACCCACGCGTAAATGGCTCTGCGCCACGCGCGTCAGGATCGCACCGGGCATCGGACCTTCCCGTAACACGATCTCACCGGTCTCGACCGCCGCCAGGGCGCGTGTCGTCGGAATGCCCAGCGCATGCATCGCCTCAGACACGACATATTCGCGCAACACCGGCCCTAGCCAGGCGCGCCCGTCGCCCCGGCGCGAAAACGGCGTCTGGCCCGAGCCTTTCAGCTGAATATCCCGCCTGACCCCGTCTGCGCCGATGGTCTCGCCTAACAGAACTGCACGCCCATCTCCAAGCTGGGGGTTATAGGTACCGAACTGGTGCCCGGAATACAGCTGCGCCAAGGGTTCCGCACCTTCCGGAACGATATTTCCCGCAAACGCCCGCGCCATCTCTTCAGCCTCATCGGGCGTTATCCGCAATAGCTTTGCCAGATTGGTATTAAACGCGATCAAATTCGGCGCGCGGACCGGTACAGGAGCCTGCCGCGCAAAAAACCCCTCCGGCAGGCGGGCGTAACTATTGTCAAAAGGGATCATCATGGTCATGCGGCAAACATATGCGCTGGTTACACAATTGCCATAGCGGATCATGCGACGCCGTGCATAATCAGCGCAATCGAACCCGAGGCCGCCATGAACCCACAAGACATCATCAATCACCTGGATCTGCAACCGCACCCCGAAGGAGGTTGGTTCAAAGAAACCTGGCGGGCCGACAATTCCGGCCGTGCCACCGGTACCTGCATCTACTTTCTGCTGACCGAAGATCAAAGCAGCCATTGGCACAAAGTCGACGCGACCGAGATCTGGCTCTACCATTCAGGCGCACCGTTGACCTTGTCGATCAGCGCAACCGATGCGGGTCCGGCAATCGCTTACACGCTCACCCCGGACTTGGCCAACGGCGCACCCCAGCTGATTGTTCCCAAGGGGTATTGGCAAGCAGCGCGCAGCACCGGAGCTTACACATTGGTCAGTTGCACGGTATCCCCAGGCTTTGAGTTTGAAGGTTTCGAGCTCGCAGAACCCGACTTCGATATTCCCGCAAAATAATAATCACTGGACCCACAGGATTACATCCCAAAGGTATCCGCTTCTTTATCTGGCTCAAAATATCCCGGGGGAGGAAGCGCAGCGACCGGGGGCAGAACCCCCTACCCGCCAACCACCTCACCCCGCGCTGGCGACGACACGACGCCGCCTCCAACCAATGCACTAACCCCGGTTGTACCCGGACCAGATGTCGGTAAGCCCCGCGCTACCCGAACCGCAAGATAGGCAAATGCTTGGGCTTCAAGCATATCGCCGTCCAGACCAACCGCCTCAACCGGCCCTACTGGGCAATCCAGCGATACGCGCAGCATTTCCATCAACACCGGGTTCTTGCGGCCACCCCCCGTCACCAGAATGCGCGAAGGTGGCTTGGGGCAATGCTCCATTCCCTGCACAACACCTGCTGCACTCATGCCCGTCAACGTGGCGACCGCATCTGCATCGTTCAGTTCTTTCACCAGATCGATCATTTCCGAGAAGTCATTCCGATCCAGCGACTTGGGTGGCATACGATTAAAGAAAGGTTCGGCCAGAAACAGCTCCAGCGCACCGGTTTCGACCGTCCCACCACGCGCCAGCTCGCCATCCTGGTCCATCGGCAGGCCCAATCGCGCCTGCATCAGGTCATCTATCGGCGCATTGGCTGGCCCGGTATCGAAAGCCAGCAACGCCCCAGGTGCTTCGGGTCCATCAAATGACGGATCGACATAAGTCAGGTTTCCCACACCTCCGAGGTTGAGGAAACACATCGGCTCTTGCGCCCCAATCCACTTGGCGCAGGCAAAGTGAAAGAACGGTGCCAACGGTGCCCCTTCACCGCCCAGCGCCACATCGTCGCTGCGAAAGTCCCAAACCACTGGTAATCCAAGGGCCTGCGACAGGCCCAAACCGTCACCCACCTGCAAAGTCCCACGCCCACGTGGTTCATGCGCCAGCGTTTGGCCGTGGAAGCCGATCAGGTCAACTTCTTCGAATTCAGACAGAACCTCGGCATGCGCGCGAGTTACCAATTCCGCTGCAGTATCGACTTTGGAGCCATGCCACTGCCCGAGCGCTGAGCGCAAGGCCTCACGCTCTTCCTCTGAATACGCCCGGTAGGCAATTGGTCCAAAATCAAAAATTTCCTGCCCATCGGTTTCGATCACTGCCGCGTCGACACCGTCCAGAGAGGTTCCTGACATGGCACCTAACGATCTGATCGCTCCCGATTTGCTGATGACCCTGCCCACATCGACCTCATTGTTCCGTTCAAACACCCGTTCGCCGGGTTCTGGGCACAACCTGCACGGTAACGCCAAGCCAAGGCAAGACACATCAGGCGCGAGCGGCACTTTTCTTGGAAATGGTGCCTTTTCCTTGCCTCTGACGCCGCCTATACAGTGCTCCGCAGTAGTAACCCCGAGGGCACGATATGACCTACCACCCCAAATCGGATTTCATCGCCACGATGATCGAGCGCGGCTTTCTCGCCGACTGCACCGATTATCAGGGCCTTGACGACGCGCTGATCTCTGGGGTGCAGACGGCATATATCGGCTATGACGCCACGGCGCAGTCTCTGCATGTGGGTCACTTGATGAACATCATGGTGTTGCGCTGGCTGCAAAAGACCGGTCACAAACCGATCACCCTGATGGGCGGCGGCACTACGAAAGTGGGTGATCCGTCATTCCGCTCGGACGAACGCCCATTGCTGGGCCCCGAACAGATCGACGCCAACATCGCGGGCATGAAACAGGTGTTCTCGAAATACCTGTCCTATGATGACAGCGAGACCGGCGCGCTGATGCTGAACAATGCCGAATGGCTGGACAGCCTGAACTACCTCGATTTCCTGCGCGATATCGGGCGGCATTTCTCGGTCAATCGGATGCTGAGCTTTGAATCCGTGAAATCGCGGCTGGATCGCGAGCAATCGCTGTCGTTCCTCGAATTCAACTACATGATCCTGCAGGCCTATGATTTTCTCGAATTGAACCGCCGGTACAACTGCGTTTTGCAGATGGGCGGCTCGGACCAGTGGGGCAACATCGTGAACGGTATCGACTTGACCCGCCGCGTCCTGGATCACGAAATCTATGGCCTGACCACGCCTCTGCTGACCACAAGCGATGGCCGTAAAATGGGCAAGTCGCAGGGCGGCGCCGTGTGGCTAAACGGCGATATGCTGTCGCCCTACGAATTCTGGCAGTTCTGGCGCAACACCACCGACGCTGATGTGGGCCGGTTCCTGAAAATCTTTACCGAGCTTCCGGTAGACGAATGCGACCGCATGGGCGCGCTCGCGGGATCCGAGATCAACGAGTCAAAAGTGCGCCTTGCAAACGAAGTCACCACCCTGCTGCACGGTGCCGAAGCTGCGGCAACGGCCGAGGCAACCGCGCGCGAAGTGTTCGAAAAAGGCGGCGTTGGCGGAGACCTCCCGACCCTGACCCTCAGCGCTTCGGAACTGGGTGACGGCATGTCCATCGTTCAGTTGATCGTCAAATCCGGCCTCGCCAAATCCGGTAAAGAGGCCAAGCGCCTGATCGCTGAAAACGGCGCCAAGCTGGACGATGCCCCGCTGACTGACGCAGGCCTGTTAATCGACGCAGGCGCACTGTCATCGCCCATCAAATTGAGCGCAGGCAAGAAACGCCATGCGCTGGTGAAACTTGGTTAATCCAGTCAAAGAACTGCTATCAAGCATTTGTGCTTTGGAGAAAATGTTGCAGATCGAGTAACTCGATCTGCAATTTTTTTTGCATTCACTCGACGGGGATTGCCTTGAGCCCGAAAGAGAAGATCAATTGTCAGAAAATGGTATCAGCCGGTGCCATTTCTGGTCGTTCAGCTCTTGTTTGTGAACTGCGTTGCCCGAAATAGTTTCAAAGTCTACCATGAGTATTGACGCTCGAAATTAGGGATATTGTGATTGTGTCTGTTCAGACAGGTTACCTGCTAATCGCCGATATCACCGGTTACACAGGATACTTGACCCGGTCTGAGTTGGAGCATGCCAACCCAATCATCCATTCTTTGCTTGAGGCAATTGTGATGGAACTGAAAGACCCGATGAAGTTGCGAGGCCTCGAGGGTGACGCCGTTCTCGCTTATTCGAGTGGACCGTTCCCTTCAGGTGAAACTTTCCTCAACATATGTGAAAGCCTTTATCGGGCGTTTGCCGAACGCCGCCGGAACATTGTGCAGAACACGACTTGTCCCTGCAATGCATGTCGCAACGTTGCTGATCTCGATCTGAAGATCCTTGCGCATCACGGGAAATTTGAAGAGCTTTCGATTGGCCCGATGAAAGATATTTCCGGTGCTGACGTCATACTCGTGCATCGGATGGCAAAAACAGATGTGAAAGAGGATACAGGTATCCTCAGCTACGCGCTGTTCTCAGAAGACGCGTTCCAGGCAATGGGCATCGAGTCTGATCTCATGCAATACAGCGCTCAGTTCGAGCACTTTGGCGACGTACCCATGCAGGTCTAC
Source organism: Ruegeria sp. G2 (assembly GCF_056533505.1). Lineage (NCBI taxonomy): Bacteria > Pseudomonadati > Pseudomonadota > Alphaproteobacteria > Rhodobacterales > Roseobacteraceae > Ruegeria > Ruegeria sp. G2. Next base: position 903,473 of record NZ_JBQFON010000001.1, read on the forward strand.
GACCTTGCTGCAGCCTGGCAACGATACCGTGAAGTCGCCGGACCTGTCCGCGTTACAGACGAAGAAGCAGTATTCACAACTCGGCACATGCTGAACGCACCCCCGGGAGTGGCTTGGGAAATGCTTACAGATCCCCGGCTCAAGATGCGCTGGATGATGTTGAAGGACGCCTATCGCGAAGGAGATGCATCGCGCACATCGGTCGGCGTTCGGTTGCACTGCATTCATGAAGCCGCACATTTTCAGATGTTGATCGTCGACTGGCAGCCATTCGAATATGTAACCGACATTCTGCACAACTCCTCCATCGAAGGTCTTACGAATATTGAGACTTATGAATTGGTCCCGATTGAAGAAGGCACCGAAATTGTATTTCGTATGGGCCGACTAACAGACTCTGACGGAAAACACCATCCGGCGGAGGAAGCTGCGGTGATCGAATTATTCGAGAGTTTTTATCCGGTGGCTTTTGGCATTCTCGATGAGATGGCGCTGGAGTTTAATCAAAAGAAACAAGAGTGATAACGCTGAATCTTTGACGGCATCTACGCACCTAAATGGGCTGAGAATACCGTACCATCATCGAACAAGATGCTATCTTTGCAAACAGGGTTGTTCACCTAGAGCCAGATTATTCCGGTTGCCCGCAAGGTGGCAGATGCGGGCCTGATGATCACCGCAGAGGTGCCGCCAACGCCGATCATACAAAGTGCAGAAAAAAGTGGAACGCTGGTGAAACTGGGTTGATCTAGGTAAACGGCCACCTTTGGGCTTCCACAGATTAGCAGCTGGTATTTCAGATTGAACAATTCAATCTGAAATATATTAGCGCCCGGCTGGCAGAGGTGCGCTTTGAGTTCTAACTGGGCAATTCCTCGCGTCTAAGTCCACTAAAGGTGAATGACGTTCAATCGATGCGATTACCGCGTCTATGCAATTCAAGTTCATCGATCCGAGCCTCGATCAGATTCAGCATTTTAAGATACTCGATGCTCTCGACATCTTTGTAGGTATTCTCAAATTCTTCTTCGGACATGATCTGGGGAATATCTTCGAATCCTATGATGACATCATTTTCCGACCGGATCCCATGTATGAGTTCAGCCCAATCAGGGGCTGGTGTAGACATAAATTTGTTCGACATCCGAATTCCAGAATTGTTCGCCGCCAAGTCAGTGAAGTCGAAACCTCCGGACTTAACGGTGTCGTAGAGTTCCTTGAATTCTCCTACTGATACGGCAAAGCCACGGTTGCTTGCAGCTTGCAACGCGGCGGCAGTTGTGAAGTGTCGGCGACTGTCAATGCGTCCATTCAGAGTCAATTCACCACAATCAGCTTTCCAGTTATTGTCCTCAGCAAATTCACTTCCGACCATACCACCAACAATCAAGGTAAAATCTTTCGCGCCACAAATCAGTGTAAGGGCAATAATCGAGGACGTGTAAGCGTTCGCCACACCCTCGAATTGGCTTCCTTCGTGAGCGGCCTCTAGCATAAACAGCAAGTAGGGGAGGTAACTTCCACTTGTCGGCAGTTCGCCGAGATCCATTGCTGAACGAAACTTCAAATAATAGCGGTCAATGTCTCCTGAGTCGGGCATGTCGGAACCACGCAAGCTCCCAAAAATCCCTCGCATTAGTCCGTTACTACCCATTTCGTTCATCGTCAGACGGAAGGCCACGTTGCCATCATGAATATGCATGCTATCCGCGACGTTCAGAACGATATCACCGAACTGCTCTCCCACAATTACATTACCGCCTATTCGCGCGACGCTAATTGCGAGACTTGGAGGGACTGTGACGGGCCCTAGTTGAACGCTTGAAAGCACAAATCGGCCTTCAAATTCAGGTACAGATGCACGCAGGTTCATCCATTTGTTAGTGTACGGAACCGGGACTGAGGCAATTCCATAAACGCTCTTACCATCAACACTGAGTTCGCCGCGAAATCCGGGAACGAAGCGCCCTCCTAGCTTTAAGACACTATTGAGTTGATCCTCGTTCGTAGTGAATGAAGCCGTTTCTGATAACTTTGGCTGAATAGCGGACCTCAGGCCTCGTACGAATTCACGCGCTTCTGTCACATCTTTAGGAGAAGGTGGTGCTCCTGCTTCGACTAGTGGAGCGTCCTCGACGACGACCAGGACAAACACAATCAAAGCCATCAACACTGCGGCAAATGAAATTATCGATATCTTTAGAAACCTGCGCAACATGCATAATCCACTCGGCCAACAACACTATTTAAGTATGCAAGCCCTCAAAAAAGAAATCATCTGAAATCGATGAACGCCAACCTGTGAAACGAATTTGGATAATGCAGCCCAAGCATCGGAAAATGCCAATGCTTAATTGGTCATGAGACTGTCAAACCTGAGACAACAATACCAACATCAATAACCTTCTTCGGATTGCCGCATTATTGACGACTCCCGGCGTCGTATTTCGCAACAGACTTTCGCATTCCTGCATGTGAGCCCCACCCTTTCCGTTCCATTCTGAACCGGAAGGAGGCACCATATGACCAGAACTGCCACTGCCACACGTACCGGAGGGCGCTCTGCCCGTCGCGCCATCCGCACCGCTCCAAACTTCGAGATGTTGCCGGGTCTGACCCGCGGCATTCCGTTATGTGAAGTGATGGATGGCGCACAGGTTGAACGCATCGATGCGGCCTCGATGGATATTCTGGAAAACGTGGGCGTTCAGTTCCGCGACCCCATCGCGCTGGAAGACTGGAAGAAGGCCGGTGCAAAAGTTGACGGTGAGCTGGTCTTTCTGGATCGCGGTCTGGTGCGCGAGTTAATCGCTACCATCCCGTCAGACTTCACCTACCACGCGCGTGATCCAAAAAAGAACGTGCGGCTGGGCGGCAAACACTCGATCTTTGTGCCGATGACCGGCGCGCCGTTCCTGCGCGATCTGGACGATGTGCGCCGCAACCCGACGCTGGACGATCTGGCGATGTTCCACAAGCTCAGCCACATGTTACCCGCTCTTCATTCGTCGGCCCATCATATCGTCGAACCCTATGACCACCCGATCAGCCAGCGACATCTGCGGATCACTTATTCGTCGATGAAACACTCGGACAAGACCTTCATGGGCATGACCACCAGTCCCAAGAATGCCGAAGATGTCATGGAGATGTGCGCCATCCTGTTTGGCGAGGATTTCCTTGAGGATCACCCTGTCACCACCGGCAACTGCAATGGCAACTCACCGCTGGTCTGGGATGAAACCATGTTGGGCGCGATGCGGGCCTTCTGTCGCCGTAAGCAGCCCGTGCTGTGCTCGCCCTTCGTTCTAGGCGGGGCAAACACGCCTGCTAGTGTACCCGCCACCGTGGCGCAGCTGAACGCCGAAGCACTCAGCGCGTTGGCCTATACGCAGGTGATCCGCAAAGGCGCACCTGCGGTTTACGGGCATTACCTGTCGACTGTCTCGATGAAATCTGGTGCACCGATGGCCGGCACGCCTGAGATCAGCCTGATGAACTTCATGATCGGACAGATGGCCCGGTACTATGACGTACCATGGCGCACCTCGAACACGCTGGGCGGGGCAAAAACCTTTGACGCGCAGGCAGGCTATGAATCCGCAACCACTCTGCAGGCGGTGATCCATTCCGGCGCCAACTACATTTGGCATTCGGCCGGTTGGAATGAGGCCGGGATGCACTGCTCGACCGCGAAGTTCATCGTCGACGCGGAACAATGCGCCATGGCCTATCGCATGGCCGAGGGTCCAAAATGGCACGATTTCGATCAGGCGGTTTCCGCCGTTGTTGATATCGGCCCCGGCGGGCACTATCTGGGGCACCCCCACACGCAGGACAATTTCCAAAGCGCGTTCTTCATGCCCGACATGTTCGACAATAATTCGATCGAGCAATGGCAGGCTGAGGGATGTGTCGAAATCACCGAACGCGCCCTCAAGCACGCCCGCAAGCTGTTGGCTGAGTACCAAGAACCGACGCTCGAAATCGCAAAGAACGAAGAGCTGCTGGACTACATCGCACGACGTGAACGAGAAATTCCGGCAGCCGATGAGTTGAATCAAACATACTGAGATACACTCCCCTGAAACTCACCCGCCCGAACTATTGGGCGGGTCTTTTCCATTCAGAGACATCGGGAAACACAAAACGTGAGAATTGCTGAAATCCACATCTACGGCCATGATCTACCGGTGAAAAATGGCCCATACACCATGGCCCGCGCCCAGGTCTGGGCTCTGGATACAACTCTGGTCAAACTGGTTGCTGATAACGGTCTAGTCGGATGGGGCGAGACCTGTCCGGTCGGTCCCACCTATGCCGAAGCACATGCGGCAGGCGCACGGGCCGCGCTAGCGCAGATGGCACCAGATCTGCTGGGCGCTGAGGTCTCGCCGCTTGGCTTGCATCGCCAAATGGACAGCCTGTTGAACGGTCATAACTACGCCAAAGCGGCAATTGATATCGCGGCGCATGATCTGTTGGGCAAACACTATGGTGTAAGTGTATCGACACTGCTGGGAGGTGCTGTAACCGACAAAGTGCCCTCGTATTACGCAACAGGCGTCGGCGCACCGGATGACATCGCCCGGTTGGCTGCGGATAAGCAGTCCGAAGGCTATCCTCGCCTGCAGATCAAGGTCGGCGGTCGCCCGGTAGAGCTGGATATCGAAACCATCCGCAAAGTTTGGGAGGTGATCGGTGGCTCTGGCATGCGCCTTGCCGTGGATGGCAACCGTGGCTGGACCACCCGAGATGCGCTGCGTGTGAGCCGCGAATGTCCCGACATTCCCTTCATCATGGAGCAGCCCTGCAACACAATCGAAGATCTGCAGAAAATCCGGCCACAGGTAACTCACGCGATCTACATGGATGAAAACAGCACCAGTCTGAACACCGTCATTACGGCGGCGGGCACCGGGCTGGTCGATGGGTTCGGCATGAAAGTCACCCGTATAGGCGGCCTGCACCATATGCGTGCCTTTCGCGATCTATGCGAGGCCCGCAACCTGCCCCATACCTGTGACGATAGCTGGGGCGGCGACATTATCGCGGCGGCCTGCGCCCATATCGGTGCTACGGTGAAGACCGAATTGCTCGAAGGTGTATGGCTCGCTGCACCCTATATCGAAGGCAACTATGATCCCGAAAACGGCATCCGGATTGAGGGCGGCCATATTCGCGTCCCGACCGCACCGGGGCTTGGCGTATCACCTGACGAAAGCCGATTTGGCGCGCCAGTCGCATCGTTCTGATTGGGGGCAAACATGGATTTCAATGGAAAAACAGCCCTGGTGACCGGTGCCGCCGGGGGTATCGGAACCTCTCTCGTGCAGCGCCTGCGCGCAGCAGGTGCGCAAGTGGCGGTGGCAGACCGCTCGCTGGAGGGGATCGAAGCAGAAGCGCATCTGCCCGGCGATCTGTTGGATCCGGCCCATGCCGACGGGCTACCCGCGAAGGCCGCACAGGCCCTGGGCGGTCTTGATATTGTGGTCAACAATGCGGGCGTCATTACGCGCGGAGCGGTGACCGAGACTTCGGATGAGGATTGGGCCCTATCGCTGGGTGTGAATGTCGAGGCGCCGTTCCGCATCTGCCGGGCCGCCATTCCAATCATGGCCGCGGCAGGTGGCGGAGCAATCGTGAACACCGCGTCCTGCTGGGGCCTCCGACCCGGCCCGGATCATGCGGTCTACTGCATGACCAAAGCGGCCATTGCCAGTCTCACACAATGCATGGGGCAGGATCACGCGCATCAGGGCATCCGCATAAACGCCGTTTGCCCGAATGAAGTGAACACACCGATGCTGCGCTCGGGCTTTGCCAAACGCGGGTTCGATCCCGATAGTGCAGTTGCCGAGCTTGGGAAATCAGTGCCGTTGGGCCGGATTGCCGAACCCGAGGATATCGCGGACGTGATCCTGTTTCTGGCCTCGGACGCCGCGCGGTATATGTGCGGTGCGTTGGTTGAAGTGAACGGAGGCAAGCCGGTGCAATGAACAGATTTGTCGGAAAAACTGCGCTGGTCACTGGCGGACGCAGCGGCATCGGGCGCGCCATCGCCCAGCGTCTGCGCGACGAAGGGGCCGATGTCTACACCGCTCAACGTGGGCAAGACAACGACTTCCCCTCCTTCCATGCGGATTATTCAGACCCCGATAGCCCCGCACAGATCATCGAGCAGGTCATTGCTCAAGCGGGTCGGCTGGATGTGCTGGTCAACAACGCGGGCATGATGCAGGAAGCATCGGTCGACGAACTGTCTCTGGCTGATTGGCAACGCAACATCATGGTCAACCTGACCGCCCCGTTCTTGCTGATTAATGCCGCTCTACCTCACCTGCGCAAGACCAAGGGGAGCATCGTCAATATCGGCTCGATTGAGGGGTTTGGCAGCAATCCCGGTCATACCGCCTATTGCGCCTCAAAAGCCGGGCTGCACGGGCTGACCCGCGCGGTTGCCGTCGACCATGGCGCAGAGGGCATCCGCTGCAATGCGGTTGCTCCGGGCTGGATCGACACCGATCTCAACCTCGATTTCATCGACAGCATGGACGACCCCGCCGCGTTCCGCCGGGATATCGCCCGTATTCATCCCGTAGGCCGCACTGGTGACCCCAAAGAAGTCGCCGCACTGGTCGCGTTTCTGGCTGCTGATGAGGCCGGGTTTGTCACCGGCCAGATTTACACCGTCGATGGCGGGCGGATGGCAAAGCTTAGCCTGCCCTGACCAGCAGGCGGGTTATTCCGCCCCGGATCGCCACTCTTTCCAGCGCAGATACGCATTGGCACCCGCTGATGCGAAGGGCTCGGGTGGCAAGCGCGGCGGCATCGGCTGCGCTAGAAAATGGTCTGAAACCTGGGAGTCTTTCCCCAGCGCAAGCTCTGCTACGCCCATTCCTTGCAACGTGCCGCGGGCGATGCCCAATCCGTTCTGGCAGCAGGCGGCATAGACCCCTTGATCAACCTCACCAAATGCGGCTGAACCATTGCGGCTAAGGCACAACATCCCGGCCCAGCGATGCTCCATCCCCACATCGGGCAGGTTCGGAAACCGTTCTCGGAATTTGCGGTCGTGCACAGCGCCTGCCCGATCCAACTGGCTATCGCTGCTTCGGATATCCGGATGATAGCTGGAACAGGTTCGGATCAGAATACGATCCCCATAGCTGCCCGAAACCCGCCGCACCGAAGTGCCCATCGGATCCGCAGGCGTCACCGACCAGCGCGGCTGCCCGCCCAACTTGGCGATCTGCGCTTCGCTCAACGGTTCGGTGATCGACGCGTAGAGACAGATGTGCATCAAACGCCGCTGATAGAATCCAAAGCTTTCCAGATGACCATTCGTGGCCATCACAATCTGCCCGGTCGAGATCTTCGCCCTATCGGTCTCTACCTCCCAGCCACTGCCCTTCTTACTAAACCCCGTGACGGGTGAATTCTCAAACACCCCAATCTGTCCTGCAAGGTACGCGGACAGGGCACGGACGTAAAAAGCGGGCTGAATCATCACGGTTCCCGGCGCAAACAGGCCAGAACTGTAATGCGGACTACCCGTCAGCGCCTGCATTTGGTGTGCATCATACAGCTCGTAAGACTCTCCCATCTGCGCCAGATGTTCCGCATAGTCTGCGTTGTGCCGATCTCCATCTGGTGTCGCTGCGGCATTGATCTTGCCGCACGGGTCAAACATCTCCAGCGACAGATCACATTCTTCTGCGACTTGCGTCGCAAAAGAAATGGCCTGCCGGTTCAGCGCAATCGAGGCCCGGTCCGCCTCCAGCCCGTCGCTTGCATAATTGTCCGAGGCCAGATCATGCGGCAAATCGATCATGAAGCCCGAGTTGCGCCCGGCCGAGCCTTCGGCAAAGCGCCCTGCCTCCAGCACGACAACCTTCAGCCCCGGATCAAGCTGATGCAGCCGCCGCGCCGCAGACAGCCCGGCAAACCCGCCCCCGATGATGGTGATATCGGCGGTCTGGTCTTGCTCAAGCCGGGGCAAGTCCTTTTGTGGAGGCAGGATGGCGTTCCATCCCGCCGCACCGGTTTGCCGAGGCAACCGTTTGGCCGAGTATCCCGTCAATCCACCGCCTCATCTGCGTCATCGGCCAGGTCAATCCAGATGGTCTTCAACTGGGTATACTGATCATGCGCATGGACCGAGTTATCCCGACCACCAAACCCGGATTGCTTATAGCCGCCAAACGGCGTGGTGATGTCCCCTTCACCAAAGCTGTTGACCGTGACGGTTCCCGCCCGGATCGACCGTGCGCCCCGGATGGCGCGTTTGGCGTTGGCCGTGAAGATCGACGCACACAGGCCATATTCAGTGTCATTGGCAATGCTGATCGCCTCGTCAAAACCCGAGACTTCGATCACCGACAAGACCGGGCCAAATATCTCTTCACGCGCCAATGTGCTGTCATTGCCTGGCACTTCGACCACGGTGGCTTCGACAAAACCCTTCTCGGCCTTGCCGCCTATCAGCACGGTTTCGGCCTGCTCCAGATAGCCGCACACCTTGTTGTAGTGGCGTTCACTGACCAGCGCACCCATGCGGGTTTCGGGATCCAGCGGATCGCCGACATTCCATTGCTTGGCATGATGCGCGATCCGCTCCAGCAACTCCGCCTTCACGTCCTTGTGCACGATCAGCCGCGACGAGGCCGAGCAATTCTCGCCCATGTTCCAGAACGCGCCATTGACGATGTGTGCCGCCACCCGATCCAGGTTTTCCGCATCGTCCATCACAATGGCCGGGTTCTTGCCGCCCATCTCAAGCACCACCTCCTTAGCATTGCTTTCGGCGGAATAGTTCAGGAACTTCTTGCCCGTCACGGTCGATCCGGTGAACGAGACCATGTCGATATCCATATGTCGCCCGATGGGTTCACCCACCTCGGCGCCGCCGCCGGGCACCACATTCAGCACACCGCGCGGCAATCCCGCCTCTGCAGCCAGCTCCGCCACCTTTAACGCGGTCAGAGAAGTCTCGGCCGCCGGCTTTAGCACCACTGAACAACCCGCCGCCAGCGCGGGCCCGATCTTCCAGGCCAGCATGAGCAGAGGGAAGTTCCACGGCAGGACCAGCCCAACCACACCGATGGGTTCTCGCACCACCATTGCGATGTGATCATCACTGGCCGGTGAGACCTGATCATAGATCTTGTCAATCGCCTCGGCATGCCATTTCAGGCAGTGGATCGTCTCGGGCACATCCACGGTTTCGCAATCATAAATGGTCTTGCCGCTATCGATGCTCTCCATCACCGCCAGTTCCCTCGCGTTGCGGGTGATCAGCTTGCACAGACGGATCAGCACATCTTTGCGCTCCGAGGGATGCATCTTTGACCAGCGCCCGTCGTCAAACGCTTCACGCGCCTTTTCAACGGCGAAATCCACATCTTCGACACCGCAGGCTGCAATACTGGTCAGCACCGCGCCAGTGGCGGGGTTCACGGTCTCGAACACCTGTCCCGAGATTGCCGGGCGATAGCCGCCATCAATGAACGCGCCCGTCGGCAAATCCTGATGCACAGCGATGGATTCGTATTCATCTTTCGTCAGCAAGCTCATGCCTCAATCCTCCGCCACGATATCTGCGATTTTGCGTTTTAGAATGCGCGTCACCTGTTCCAGCCCGCGTTTGTCATCTTTGTTCAGGCCTTTAAGGGGCGACCTGACCATCCCCGCATCGATCCCGTTCATGGTGACGCCATGCTTGATCGTCTGGATGAACTTGCCGCCCTGCTCCAGCACCCGCATCAGCGGCATCAGAGCGCTCATGATGCGGCGACCCTTGGCAAAGTTGCCCTCGATCACACAGGCCTGATACAGCGCCACATGCTCGGCAGGCAGAAAGTTCGACCCGCCGCAGACCCAGAACGGTGCGCCCCAAGCGAAGAACTCCAGCGCCTGATCATCCATGCCGCAGCCCAGCTGAATATGAGGGTAATCCCGCGCCAGCAGGTGTACCCGATTGATATCGCCCGAGCTTTCCTTGATGCCGCAGAAGTTCCGGCTGCGCCCCACACGATCCAAGAACTCTTCCCCCATCATCGTGCCGGTCCGGTGCGGATAGTTGTACAGCATCACCGGCAGATCAGCCGCCTTGTCGATAGCCAGAGCGTTCAGCGCATTCTCACGGTCTGTCGGCACCGAATACGGAGGGCTAGCCAACAGGATCGCATCCGCGCCCATTTCGCACGCGCCTGAAGCCAAGGCAATGGAATCGCTGGTCAGCATCGCCCCGGTTCCCACAACCAGAGGCACCCGCCCCTTCAGCTGATCATGCGTAAAACGTGCCAGTTCCAGCCGCTCATCAACCGTCTGCGCATAGTTTTCGCCGGTAGACCCGCCCGAGATCAGCCCGTGCACACCCTGTTCGACCAGATAGTCGATCACCTCAGCCAGCGCGTCCCAATTCACGCTGCCATCCGCCGCGTAGGGTGTCACCACCGGCGTGTAGATACCCTCAAATCTGAAGATCGGAGTCATGTTTCCCTCATGCAGATGTCTTGCTGGAGACCTGCCCCAGCGGAAAATCCAACCCCTCAGGCATCACGAACAGCTCAATCTGATCGCGTGACAGGGTCCAGTGGTCGTCGGCAAGCTGCGCAGCAGCCGCCTCATCGCCCGCCTCAATGGCGGCGATGATGGCGTCATGCTGGTCGCTCGCCTCTGAAAGGTTCTCAGCCATTCGTGCGGTCTGCGGGCGATAAAATGTCATCCCGATCCGCGCGTGATCGATCAGCAACCGGTTGAACGATGGGGATAAATAGACATTCCCCGCCATCTCTCCTGTCACCTCGTGAAACCGGGTATTGGCCAGCGTCCGCTCCTCAGCCGAGCCTGTACGCAAGGCTTGCCGAAACGTCTCTTGCGCCTCTTTCAACTGATCGATCTGATCGTGCGTCGCATTCGCCGCGGCCAGACGCAGCACCGCGCCATAGACCATCGGCGCCACCAGAAAGAAATCGCGTAGCGTGGTATGAGACATCTCGGACACCCGCGCCCCGCGATGGGTGCGCAGGTCCAGATACCCCTCACCGGCCAACTGCCGGAACACTTCGCGCAACGGCGTGCGCGACAGGCCAAAGGCCTGCGACAGCTGCGCCTCGTCCAGATCCTCTCCGGGGCTCAGGCGCAAGGTCAGAACCGACATCTTGAGATGTTCGGCCAACGCCTCTTTCGGTGATCTGTCCTCGCCCTTCATCCCAAGCCTTCTATTGCCGTTTTCGAATCGCGTATGCGCATAGTGGTATCTCAAGAAAATACATGTTGTATACAGTTAGTTTTCGTGCAGCATGCCGGTACATTCAGAAACGCCCTGATTCCGGTCCACCCCATGCACAAACCGCAACACTTCACTTTCATACTGGTCGAGGAATTCTCGCACCTCGCCTTCTCATGCGCGGTCGAACCGTTGCGCATTGCCAATTGGGTGGCGGGTGAAGAGCTCTACCAATGGTCCTTTCGGTCAGAGCACGGAGAGCAGGCGGTTTGCTCCAACGGATCAATAACTCTGGTACATGGCGGGCTGCAGTCCGTGCCCAAATGCGACCAGTTGTTTGTTTTGTCGGGCATTCACATGCGAAATCATGTCACGAAGCCACTGCTGGCCACATTGCGCCGTGAACGCGCGCGTGGGACCAATATCGGCGCGCTTTGTTCTGGTGCTTGGTTGCTGGCCGAAGCCGGGTTTCTGGACGGTATGCAGGCTGCAATTCATTGGGAATATCACGATTCTTTTATGGAGGCTTTTCCCGAAATCAACCTGGTTCGCAGCGTTTTTGTCGCTGACGAAAAACACATGACCGCATCGGGCGGCACGGCCACTGCCGATCTGATGCTGCACCTGATCGAACGGGATCACGGCCACGACATGTCCGTCGCCGTTGCCGATCAGATGGTCTATAACGCCGTGCGTAATGCCACCGCTGATCAGCGCGTCTCGCTGCAATCACGCAACGGGATGCGCAATGCGCATTTGGCCAAGGCGATCAACATCATGACCGAAAACATCCAAAGCCCGCTGTCGCCATCAGTCATTGCCGCCGATATCGGCATTTCGACACGACAACTCGAACGCCTGTTCGGAAAATTCCTGAACACTTCGCCTAAAAAATACTTCATGGAATTGCGCCTAGAGCGGGCTCGTAATCTGCTTTTGCAGACCGAGTCCTCAGTGACCGAGGTCGCCTTTGCCTGCGGGTTCGAAAGTGCCGGTCATTTCTCGCGCGTCTATCGTGCGACCTTTGGGATCACGCCCATGCAACAGCGCAGCAGGCTGGATTGATCAATACTGTGACTGGACAGCACCCCTTGCTTGCGATTATCTGAACAAGTGTTCAGATCAAGATGAGGCCCTTCATGCAACTCTCAACCACAGCTGCAGTCATCACCGGCGGTGCGTCCGGCCTGGGTGAAGCCACAGCCCGTCATTTTGCCGAGAGCGGCGCACAAGTAACCATCCTTGATCGTGATGCCGAGCGCGGCCCTCAGGTCGCGGCTGAGATTGGTGGGTATTTTGCACAGACCGATGTGACGGATGAGGCCTCGGTCGCTGCGGCCATTGCGCAGGCGAAAGACAAGATGGGTCGCATCACCGCGGCCGTGAACTGCGCCGGGATCGCGATCGGAGCCAAAACCGTCGGCAAAGACGGCCCCCACCCCTTGGACGCCTTCCAGCGCACCATCGACATCAATCTGGTCGGCACTTTCAACGTCTCACGCCTTGCCGCTGCCGAAATGGCTAAGAACAATCCCGAACCGGACGGCGCGCGCGGCGTAATCATCAACACCGCCTCTATCGCCGCCTTTGACGGGCAAAAGGGTCAGGCCGCTTATGCAGCATCGAAAGGCGGCGTGGTCGGCATGACCCTGCCCATGGCCCGCGATCTGGCATCCTCTGGCATCCGCGTGATGGCCATCGCACCGGGTATTTTCATGACGCCCATGCTGGCTGGTCTGCCCGAAGAGGTGCAGCAGCAACTTGCAGCGGACGTCCCCAACCCTGCCCGCCTTGGCGATCCCCTTGAATACGGGCGGCTGGCCGGGTTTATCGTCGAGATGGGCTACCTTAACGGAGAAGTCATCCGCATCGACGGTGCCCTCCGGATGCGGTAAATCAATGCCATGACCGAGCGGCAGAAAATGGAGGCAGGCGACTGGTATCGCTGCCTTGATCCAGAACTCGATGCGCTGCGCGCCACCGCGCGCCGTGCTGTCCATGCCCATAACACTTGCCCGCCCGATGACAGGGGCGCATTGGCTCCGGAACTCGCGGCGCTTCTTGCCCATGTCGGTCAGGACAGCTTTGTCGAGGCACCATTCCATTGTGCCTACGGAATAAACCTGTCTCTGGGTAATCGGGTTTATCTGAACGCTGGCTGTGTCGTTCTCGACACCGCGCCGGTGCGGATCGGCAATGATACGATGCTTGGGCCCACGGTACAGATCTACTGCGCCGAACACGCGAAAGACCCCGCCTTGCGCGCGCAAGGTCTGGAAATCGCTCACCCTGTGACAATTGGCGAGAATGTCTGGATCGGCGGTGGCGCGATCATCATGCCCGGCGTCACAATCGGAGACCGCGCCATCATCGGCGCCGGAAGCATAGTTACGAAAGACGTCTCGGTCGGAGCGACCGTCGTCGGCAACCCGGCCCGCCCGATTTGACCTCACGCGTGGCCGCAAGCCATATGTCCAGCACCTTGTTTTTCTTCTTTTCTTAGGCCCGACCCACAGGATAACGCGGAGCGGCGACAAAAAGTTCTGAGCCTGGGTGTATCTGTTTTGCTTTCGTTGGTGTTGTCACCTTTGCGAGACTTTGCTGCCGTTCGCTGTCGCCGCCCCAATGTCTGCTTGTCGATCAGGATGGTTTACTGACGGAGAAACTAAATCGGCCAGTCGAGAAGAAATGCTCCCCACTTGCATTAAGCGCCGCTTGTTCTTCTGCCCACGCCTGCAGGTCATCATCTGGAACAGTTTTTTGTCCCTTCACGTAAGCCACAATGAAGGGCACCACCATTTCGCCATAGCAACCATCGTATCTGTCCGTATTAATGATGGAGAAATAGCTCACTTCATTGACTACCAAACCCGCGTTTCGAAGACGAGCACCAAGCGTTCGCGGAAGTTTGCTGTCGGCGCAATGCGATGCAAAAGCCTTGAGCACCTTGTCCATTCGATCCGGGTACTCGCTATGCCAACAGACACCCTCCCAATCCGTCGCAAGGATCAAAGCACGTCCGCCGGGTTTGAGAACACGAAAAACCTCGCTGCAAAACTTCGCTACATCAGGCACATATTCAGCAACTTGGGTGCTAACGACCACATCGAAGTAACTTTCTTCAAACGGGAGCTTGGTCGCGTCGGCGCAACGATAGCTTAGCCAGTCATGCCCACTTCGTTTCGTTGCGCGTTCTACCATTTGTTCCGAAATGTCGATGCCTACAACTTCACCATCGGGTCCTGTTTGATCCGCTATTTGAGCCGCGAGAAAGCCGGGGCCGCTTCCAATATCCAAGACCCGCTCGCCCTTTCGAACCGAAATCCTTCGAAGGGTGTCGTCTCTTTGAGAAACTACATCCAGCCCAAGGTAAACCGCCTCTAATCGCTCCGCTGCCGCGTCGTCGTATTCCATGCCCATAAAGTGATCCCCCCGGTTCCTGGCAGTCACGCTAACATTTTGGTTGCTGGTCGGGAAGTGGGGCGGCATCGCTGAGCGTTACCGATACGAAAGCAATTCAGACATAGGGGCTCTCTGCAGCATTGGGGAATAAGGGCTCGGAGCGATTAACAAGTCGTATTCAAACCATTAACCTAAGTTTTGTACAATTCAGACAATTCAACCGAATGTAGATGTATAACTCGGACTTAACCAGTTTCGGCCTTCTCTTCCAACAACAGCCACTCTTCCTCGGCCGCTGACAGTTTTTCCTGCCGTTCGACCAAGGCGTCAGTCGCTTTCTGAAACTTGACCGGTTCGCGGGTGAACAGCTCGGGGTCCGACATCAGTTCCTCAAGCTTGGCGATCTCGGCCTCAAGGCGCGCGATCTCGGCAGGTAGCTTCTCTAGCCGGTGCTTTTCCGAGAACGAGAGGCCGTGTTTTGGCTTTGCCTCTTGCTTCACCTTCGGCTTTGAAGATTTTGTTTTATCTTCTTTTTTCTGAGCTATCTCTCCACGTTGCGCGATGTAGTCGGACCACCCTCCGGCGTAAACGGTTGCGCGCCCATTGCCCTCCATCGCGATGGTTGTGGTCGCAACCCGATCCAGAAAATCCCGATCATGGCTGACCAGCAACACAGTGCCATCATAGTCGTCCAGCAGTTCCTGCAGCAGATCCAGCGTTTCAACATCCAGATCATTCGTCGGTTCGTCCAGCACCAGAAGGTTTGAAGATTTTGCCATCAGCTTGGCCAACAACAACCGCGCTTTTTCCCCACCAGACAAGGACTTAACAGCCGCTCTTGCCTGTGCGTCATCGAACAGAAACTCTTTGAGATAGCCCACCACATGCTTGGGCTGCCCACCCACCATCACTTGATCAGCCTTGCCAGACACCCGCATCTCAGGATCGCCGGTCAAGCTGTCCCACAAGCTCATTTCCGGATCCAACTGCGCACGCGCCTGATCAAATACAGCGATCTCAAGATTGGTGCCCTGCACCACAGATCCTTCATCAGGATCGACCTGACCCAGTAGCATTTTCAGCAGCGTTGTCTTACCCACACCGTTGGGGCCGACAAAGGCCACACGGTCACCACGCTGCACCAGAAGATCAAAGTTGCGCACGATCTGCTGAGATCCAAATGCCTTTGAAACGCCAGTGGCTTCGATGACCTTGCGCCCGGATTTTGGACCAGATTCCAAAGCCATAGCGGCAGAACCCTGACGTTTGATCTGCGCTGCCCGCTCGGCTCGCAATGCCTGCAGCGCCCGCACCCGGCCCTGATTGCGCTTTCGGCGCGCGCTGATACCTTCAACAGCCCATCGCGCCTCGGACTTGATCAAGCGGTTCAACTTGTGGCGCTGTTGATCTTCTTCTTCCCAGACCTTGTCGCGCCAGCTTTCAAAAGCCTCAAACCCCTGCTCCTGCCGCCGTACAACGCCGCGATCAATCCACAGAGTCGCGCGGGTCAATGCACGCAGGAAGGCCCGGTCATGCGAAATCAGAACGTAAGCCGCACGGGTCGATCCCAACTCACGTTCAAGCCATGCGATCGCTTCGATATCCAAATGGTTCGTTGGCTCGTCCAGCAGCATCAGATCTGGTGCCTCGGCCATTAGCTTTGCCAATGCCGCCCGCCGTCTTTCCCCGCCAGACGCAGTTTCAACCGGACGGGCGGGATCGAATTTTAAGCCTTCGCCAGCGCGTTCGACCTTATAGAGCTCGCCGGGCTCCAACCCGCTTGAGGCATAGTCACCAAGCGTCGAGAACCCCTGCATATCGGGATCCTGCTCCATGTAACCCACAGATTTACCCGGGGGGATGACAATATCGCCCTGATCGGCCTCAACCAATCCGGCCATTACTTTCATCAGGGTAGATTTACCTGATCCATTACGTCCGACCAGCGCAACGCGATCACCGGGCTGAATCACAAGGTCCAGACCGGAAAACACCGGATCCCCCCCGAAGGTCAGAGAGATACCGGACATCTGCAATAAAGGAATTCTCGCCATGCCCGCCAGCTAAACTGGCTGGGGCAAGGCGTCAACGCCCCTGTTTCACCTTTTGAATAATACCCATCTCACCCGGCCACGGCCCGCAGCAGGCGTTTGCGCGCAGCTGGAATTGCGCTGATTTCAAGTCCTGTGAACACATGCAACGTGTTCATCTGGCGATCCACGACCGCATGATCACTGACCCACCCCCCCATTATCAGATAAGTGCGCAGCAATGGCGGCATGCGCAGCATCGCCAGTTTTGCATTTGGTCTGCGACGCAACCGTGTGGCAAACCGAAAAACATCGGGTGCCTTGACCCTTGGCAACCACCGTTTTGGGGCCAAATGCTTGTCTTTGAGCATGGCAAAAGCATCCAGATACTCAACCGTCTCAGTCCCCGCAAAGGACGAGCAGCCAAAAAGCATTTCGACCCCGTTCTGGTCGACATATGCCGTCATTGCCCCCCAGGCGACACGCAAGATATCCGGATCGTGCCGGTCAGGATGAATACAGAAACGACCCATCTCGACCATTGGCCCCGTAAAGCCACGCAGCGCTGACAGGTCATAGAACTGAGCCGAATAACTGCGCCCTACTTCGTCACCGTCCTGCATCGTCAGCATGCGGAAGCAGCATACCAACTCTCCATTGGAGCGCATGTCCTCGATCAGCACGTGATTGCAGTGCTCATCAAAAACATCGCAATCCTGATCCTCGGTCGCGAAGGCCAGCGTCCGCAGCTTCTGTGCCTCGGCCACATCACACGCGGTTTGTGCTAAGCGCGCTTGATAACGGCCCTTCTCCAACAAAACAGCCATGGTCGCATCCTCCTGCGGTGGCTGACCGGTCAATCATCTGAAACACTTATATAGTGCATGTGACCGTCATATGACCGCCACACCGCCCCTACACAGCTTAGTTACTGACTGACCCCCGGAATGTTCGCCGGATTGAAGTTGCCGATATTACCAAGAAGCTGACGCAGGAAGCCTTTGTCCTCAACATTGGAATCGGTCACACGGCGGTCGAGGACAATGACATAGCCATCTTCCAGACCAAACCGCTCGATATTGCGGACGACACCGCGTTGGTCGAAGCTGATTGCGACCAACTGGCGCGAAACGACCTCGGGCTTTTTCGGTCCATAGTGACGAATTCGAGACGCGACGTAGTAATAACCCGAATCCCGTACAACGCCAGATGCCGTTGGCGCACCGATCGTTTCTTCGACGCTTTCGCGCGTGTCGACGCCGACTTTGATCTTGGCCAGATCCTCCGGCGGCGGCACATAGCCGTGATTCTTGAAGATCGGCGAACACGCGCCCGCGACTGCCAAACAGACAGCAAAGACAAGCGTTTTCGATGCTGGTTTCAGCCTGTTCACACCCTTCAACATTGACACCCTCTTGCCATGGCCCCTTGCGGACCCTATCCGATTACAGAAACCGGCGCTCCGGTTCAACACAGGAAAGACTCAACTATGAGCAACCAAACATCATTACGGGTGGCTGACCTGCCCCAGAACGCTGCAACCCCGTTTGAACTGCGCCCAGATAGCGACACGCTTGAACCGATCAAACGGGAGCTCGGCCTGCTGGGGCTGCGCAAGTTGAGCTTTGTCGGGCAGCTAAGCGCCCAGGGCAAACGTGACTGGCTTCTGAAAGGCAAACTTGGTGCGACGGTGATCCAACCCTGCGTCGTAACGCTTGAACCCGTGACAACCCGGATCGACACGCCAGTCACTCGCGTGTTTCTGGCGGATTGGACCGATCCGGACGAGCCTGAATTCGAAATCCCAGAAGATGACGAGACCGAACCATTGGGCGCTGAAATTGATCCGGCGCAGGTTATGATCGAAGCGTTATCACTTGCGTTGCCGCAATATCCCCGCAAGGACGGTGCCGAACTTGAGCAAGCCGACTATACTGAGCCCGGAAAACAAGCGATGACCGACGAGGATGTCAAACCCTTTGCGGGGCTGGCTGACCTGCGGGATGCGTTGAAAAAAGACGAGTGACAGGCAAGGGATTTCCTGTCATAGCAGGCGGCCAGAAAAACCGCTTGAACATGACGAGAATCGCAGTATTTTCGCGCGCTCATTGGAATTTGGGTTGGACATTGCGGGGCAAGCCCCTTAAACGCGCGTCAAACCACGAGAAAACAAAGTACGTAACCCGGCTGACAGCGAATCTTTCAGCCCATATCAGACAAAGGTTGAGACCATGGCCGTCCAACAGAACAAAGTTTCCAAGTCGCGTCGCAACAACCGCCGCGCACACGACGCTCTGGTTGCTGCAAACCCGAACGAGTGCCCGAACTGCGGCGAGCTGAAGCGCCCGCACCATGTTTGTGCCTCTTGCGGCCACTATGACGATCGCGAAGTCGTCGCTCAGGCCGACGAAATCGACCTGGACGAAGACGCGGCCTAAGCCTGATTGGACGCAGGCCAAGGCATGACGGATCAGCCCACGCAAACCGGACGGATCATCATCTCGGTTGACGCTATGGGCGGAGATTCGGGCCCTGCCGTCGTTGTGGCGGGCATTGCCAAGTCTGCGGACAAGAACCCGAAGATCGGGTTCATCCTGCACGGCCAGGAACAGGAATTGCGCAAGCTGGTTGCCAAACGACGTGTCCTTGATGGGCGCGTCGTTTTTCGTGATTGCCCCGACGTCGTCACGATGGAAGACAAACCCAGCCAAGTTGTGCGCAGCGGCAAGAACACATCGATGTGGTCGGCGCTGGAAGCGGTGCGCGCAGGCGAAGCGCACGGCGCGGTGTCCTGCGGCAACACTGGCGCATTGATGGCAATGTCGATGCTGCGGCTGCGCAAGCTGCCCGGCGTGAACCGCCCTGCTATTGCGATCTTATGGCCCTCGCGTAACCCGCATGGCTTTAACGTGATGCTGGACGTGGGCGCGGATGTGCGTGCCGATGCCAAGGATTTGCTGCAATATGCTCTGATGGGTGCTTCATACGCGCGCAACGGGATGGCGCTCAGCCGCCCCCGCATCGGCCTGCTGAACGTCGGAACTGAAGAGCACAAAGGCCGCGCCGAATTGAGAGAGGCGCACGCCATGATCTCGGACTTTGCCGATCAGGCGAATTTTGAGTTCGTGGGCTTTGTCGAAGGCAGTGATATCCCCGGCGATAAGGCTGACGTGATCGTCACAGACGGTTTTACCGGCAACGTTGCGATCAAAACCGGCGAAGGCACTGCGAACCTAATCGGTGATCTGCTGCGCGAGGCATTCAAATACTCGCCCCTGTCCCGCTTGGCATCGATTCTGGCGATCACATCGCTAAACCGCCTTAAAAAGCGGATCGATCCGCGTCGCGTAAACGGTGGCGTGTTCCTTGGCCTTAACGGAACCGTGGTCAAATCCCACGGCGGAGCAGACGCGACAGGAGTTTCGGCTGCGGTCAAACTTGCTTTCACATTGGCAGAATCCGGCTTTGCCGAAAAATTGGCGGCACGGGTTGCATCAACTGCCGCACTTGCACAAGATGCGGCCCATTCCGTGTCTCAATCGGAATAATAACAAAAAAGGCAGTACCCCAGCATGGCAGGCCGCTCAGTTGTTGTAGGTGTCGGACATTATTTGCCGGAGCGCGTTGTACCAAACGCCGAATTCGAAAAAAAGCTGGATACGACGGACGAATGGATTCGCACCCGGTCCGGTATCGAGCGGCGGCATTTCGCAGCCGAGGACGAAACCACATCCGATCTGGCCACCAAAGCGGCCGAGGCTGCGCTGGCCGATGCCGGACTGACGGCAGATGATATCGACGCGATTGTGCTGGCAACCTCGACGGCGGATCTGACTTTTCCATCGGCTGCGACTATGGTGCAGGCGCGGTTGGGTATGACCAAAGGCTTTGCGTTTGATGTGCAGGCCGTCTGCGCCGGGTTCGTCTTTGCACTTTGCAATGCCAACGCTCTGATCCTGTCTGGACAAGCGAAGCGCGTGCTGGTGATCGGAGCCGAGACATTTTCGCGAATCATGGACTGGACCGACCGGTCCACCTGTGTGCTGTTCGGCGATGGCGCAGGCGCACTTGTGCTGGAATTACAGGATGGGCAAGGCACTTCTGATGATCGCGGCATTCTTTCCACCGACCTGAACTCGGACGGGCGATACAAAGACCTGCTTTATGTTGATGGCGGGGTTTCGACCCAATCAACCGGTCACTTGCGGATGCAGGGCAATCAGGTCTTCCGCCATGCCGTCGAGAAGCTGGCCAAAACCGCCGAAGTGGCGCTGGAGCGAGCAGGCCTGACAAGTGACGATGTCGACTGGATTGTGCCGCATCAGGCCAATATCCGCATTATTCAAGGCACTGCCAAGAAGATGGGCCTGCCGATGGAAAATGTCGTTGTCACCGTGCAGGATCATGGAAACACCTCCGCTGCGTCGATTCCCTTGGCCTTGTCGGTGGGCAAGAAGAACGGCCAGATCAAAACCGGTGATCTAATTGTAACTGAAGCGATCGGCGGCGGTCTGGCATGGGGTGCGGTTGCCCTACGCTGGTGATGGGCGCAATCCGGCTTACGAAGCCGCCTGCAATTCATTGATATTGACAGTGAATTTCGCATCGCCATATGCTCGCTCATCAACAGGGGAAAAAGTATGGGCGATAAAACACTGACCCGAATGGATCTGAGCGAGGCCGTCTTTCGTGAGGTCGGCCTGTCACGCAATGAAAGTGCGCAGCTTGTCGAAAGCGTTCTGAACCACATGTCCGACGCGCTGGTACGTGGCGAGCAGGTCAAGATTTCGTCTTTCGGTACATTCAGCGTTCGGGACAAAACCGCCCGCATCGGACGTAATCCCAAGACCGGAGAAGAGGTTCCGATCCAGCCGCGCCGCGTGCTGACTTTCCGCCCGTCGCACCTGATGAAGGATCGCGTCGCTGCAGGGAACCGCAAGTAAGTTCAGGACAGTTTGGTTATGAGTAAGTCCCCCGACGCCTTTCGCACCATTAGTGAAGTTGCGGACTGGCTAGGAGTTCAGGCTCATGTTCTGCGCTTTTGGGAAAGCAAGTTTACGCAGGTAAAGCCGGTAAAGCGTGCCGGTGGGCGGCGATACTACCGCCCGAATGATATGCGATTATTGGGTGGCATCAAGAAACTGCTGCACGAGGATGGCACCACCATCAAAGGCGTACAGAGAATCCTGCGGGAACAAGGCGTTGCACACGTTGCTTCACTTTCACCGAGCCTGGATGACAGCCCGCCCGTTTCGCCTCCGAATGACACGGTTGTTCCGTTTACCGCAGCATCCTCGGCGCAGCCTGCGAACCAGATTAACATGGATCTCGGCGAACCCGGCCAAGCTCCGGCACCAATAAAGCCCGACATTAGCGACCAACCCAAGCTGCAACCTGATGCAATGGACGCCGCTCCACTTATGGGTGGAATAGCATCATTGGCATGGAACCGGGCAGAGTATGACGACAAGCTTCTGCACCAAATTGCACCGATTGCAAGAGACCTGCGCCGTTGGCTGGATCGCGTTGAAAACCGGGCGGCGGGATAGCAAAAAAGGCGATGATTTCCTCTTGCCCCTGCCGGGAAAGTCTTTATGAACACCTCAACGTCGGGCTATGGCGCAGCCTGGTAGCGCGTCCGTCTGGGGGACGGAAGGTCGCAGGTTCGAGTCCTGCTAGCCCGACCAAATCACACCGACGTTTATGGCACATAGGCCAGATCCCGCTCTGGCAGCAGAGGGGATCGAAATGACAGGTGTTTGCCCAAATCAGCAGCTTGAGGCGATGATCGCGCGTGGTGAGATTACTGCAAGCCCGGACATCATCCCTGCGCAGGTGCAGCCCGCCAGCCTTGATCTACGTTTAGGAACAGTAGCTTACCGGGTACGTGCCTCATTTCTGGCAGGCGAAGGACGGTCTGTTGCAGATCGTCTGGCCGAGTTTGAAATGCACCGCATCGACATCACCGAAGGCGCGGTTCTGGAAAAAGGTTGCGTCTATCTGGTGCCGCTGATGGAATCGCTCGCCCTCCCCGATGACGTCAGTGCGGTGGCCAATGCCAAAAGCTCGACCGGGCGGCTGGACCTACTGACCCGTACTATCACCGATGGTGGTACCGAGTTCGATCGGGTCCCCGCTGGATATACTGGTCCTCTATATGCCGAGATCTGCCCGCGCTCTTTCTCGGTTTTGGTGCGCCCCGGAATGCGGTTGAATCAGATCCGTTTCCGCAAGGGTCAGGCTGTGTTGAGCGACGTCGAACTGTCCGCGTTGCATAGTCAGACACCGCTGGTCGATGGCCCAGCCGTGATTCAGGACGGTCTGGGATTCTCGGTCGATCTGCAGCTACCCGATACCGACCTAGTTGGCTATCGCGCCAAACCACACACCGGGGTGATCGATCTGGACCGGATCGGCGAATACGACCCGCAGGAATACTGGGAAGAGGTGCGCACCAAAGACGGACGCATCATCCTCGACCCCGGCGCGTTCTACATTCTCGTCAGCCGCGAAGCAGTGCATATCCCACCGATGTATGCCGCCGAAATGGCCCCCTATCTGGCCATGGTCGGTGAGTTCCGGGTGCACTACGCCGGTTTCTTCGACCCGGGCTTTGGTCATGCCGAAGCGGGCGGCGCAGGATCGCGCGGCGTGTTGGAAGTGCGCTGCCACGAGGCGCCCTTTGTGTTGGAGCACGGACAGGTCGTCGGGCGTTTGGTATATGAGAAAATGGCTGAGATGCCGACGCAGCTGTATGGCGCGGGCATTGCCTCAAACTATCAGGGGCAAGGCCTCAAACTGTCTAAGCATTTTAAGGCCGTAGGCTAACAATCAAAATTTCATGAAGCGGCGCATCTGCCGAGTTACCTGTTTCATCTGCTTGACGCTCTGCTTCTGGCGCCCAGCCGCATCGCGCATTTGACGATTTGCTTCGGAATCACTTTGGGTCTCTGACGGCCCCGGTTTGCGACCGGCCCGGCTCGCCATATCAATACCCTTGTCGACCCCACGGTTCACAAGGCGGCGCAAAACCTGACGCACGATCATGTCAATGATCCGATTGGCATTCATTGGTTCAACTCCGTTTCCCGCGCACTACAATAGGCATGTTCTGTGCCAACAAAAGGGCTGATTGATCACTCTTCCTCGAACAGCTCGGTCTGATCTTCGTCTTCATCCCGATCCTGCCCTTCACCCAACGGCACTGTGCCTGGAGGCGGCCGGTTTTCCAACAGCCCCGCCGCGCGCAGTTCTTTCAGACCCGGAAGGTCACGGGCGTTTTCCAGACCGAAATGATCCAGAAATTCGGGCGTTACCACAAATGTAACTGGACGGCCCGGCGTCATGCGGCGGCGCCCCAGCCGAATCCACTCCATCTCCAGAAGCTGATCAATGGTGCCACGCGAGACGGAAACGCCGCGGATTTCTTCAATCTCAGCCCTTGTGCAGGGTTGGTGATAGGCAACAATCGCCAACGTTTCGATGGCTGCCCGGCTCAGCTTGCGCGTCTCAACCGTTTCTTTCTGCATCAGGAAACCCAGGTCGGGTGCGGTACGGATCGCCCAAGCCTCACCAACGCGCACCACGCGCACACCGCGCCCTTCGTATCGTTTCTGCAGCGATTCAACTGCTTGTGCAGCATTGCTGCCATGGGGCATTCGAGCCTCGAGATCACCAATTGTCACGGGCTCGGCGCTAGCAAACAGCACGGCCTCGACCATACGTTCCTGCTCGGCCAATGGCGGCGCTTCAAACAGAGTGCCAGTCTCTTCTGGGGCGTCAGTCACGTGTTTCGGTCCTCTTACGCAGATGGATCGGTGCAAAGGTCTCGCTTTGCTTCATCTCCATATGTCCTTCTTTCACCAGCTCCAGCGAGGCCGCAAAGGTCGCCGCCGTCGCGGACCTGCGGCGCACCGGATCAGCATCCCAGCCTTCGGGCAGATAGGTCTCCATATCCGTCCAGGCACCGGCAAAACCAATCAGCGGGCGCATCCGTTCCAGCGCCTGCTCCATCGTGAAGACGGCATCGCGGTCCATCACAAAGGGTCGGAATTCATCTCGGGTGCGGATGCGCGCATAGCCCTGCATAAGGTCTAGCAGCGTGGCAGAATAGGTCACGGTGCGGATACGGGTGACATCCTCGCCCTGCCCTCGTTTGAAGAAGTCACGACCCAGCTGATCGCGTGCCATCAGACGCGCGGCTGCATCGCGCATGGCCTGCAAGCGTTCCAGCTGGAATGCGAGGTGTGCTGCCAGTTCTTCACCCGAGGGGCCTTCGTCATCCGGGTCGGGCGGCAGCAACAGGCGCGATTTCAGAAAAGCCAGCCATGCAGCCATCACCAGATAATCCGCCGCCAGCTCAATCCGCAGCTGCCGCGCCTTTTCGACAAAGGTCAGATACTGCTGCGCCAGCGCCAGAACCGAGATTTTGCGCAGATCCACCTTTTGGGTGCGTGACAAGGTGAGCAGCACGTCCAGCGGGCCTTCAAACCCGTCGACGTCAACAATCAAGGCCTCGGCGGCCAGCCGATCTGCGACCGAGACCGGGTCTTCGCTGAAAAGGTTATCCTGCATATACCTGCCCGCCCATTAGGGCAGATAGTTCCGCTTCGGCGGCTTGGATGTCAAGTTCCCGTGGCGGCTGGCGTCGGGCCAACGCCCGATCTGCGCGGACCTGTGCCGCATCGGTCATTTCTCCAGCGGCTTCGAGCACCTGCGCGCGTTCTTCAAACACCCCGTTGCAATGCAAGGCCACATCGCACCCAGCGTCCAAAGCCTGACGGGCCAAATCAGAGGGCGTGCCCTGCAAAGCCTTCATCGTGATATCGTCGGTCATGATCAGACCGTCGAAACCGATCCGCTCCCTGATCAGCGTCATCATTCCAGCCGAGATCGTCGCAGGCCGAGGGTCAATCTGGTCATAAACCAGATGCGCCGTCATCCCCATCGGCAAGTCGTTCAGCGCGCGGAAAGGTGCAAAATCTGCCTCTTCTAGTGCTTTCAGCGAAAGGTCCACATGCGGCAGGTCGTGATGACTGTCGAGCGTTGATAAGCCATGGCCAGGCATGTGCTTCACAACCGGCAGAACACCGCCATCCAGATGGCCATTGGCTACGGCCCGGCCGATTGCAGAAACCTGTTCTGGATCAGACGCATAGCAGCGATTTTTCAGGAACGCATGGGTATCTTCACGTGCAAGATCGACCATCGGTGCGCAGTTGCTGTCGATGCCCAGAGCCAGCAGTTCATCCGCAATCAAGCGATAGCGCAAATACATCGCACGCTCAGCCTGATCCCCGGCACGTGCGACATGGTCCAGCGGAGGCAACCATTCATGGGCTAAAGGTGCGCGCAGGCGCTGCACGCGGCCCCCTTCCTGATCCACGGTGATCAGGCAATTTCGACCAACAGCCTCGCGAAAGTCCTCGCACAGGGCGCGGGTCTGGTCAGCGGATTCGATGTTGCGGGCAAACAGAATGAACCCGAACGGGTTCATCTCTTTAAACAAAGCTTTCTCATCCGGCGTCAGACGCAGCCCTTCGGCATCGGTGATAACCGCGCCAAATCTCACCGGACGGCGACCGGGATACAGTCGGCACCTTGCGCGACTAGGGCCGCGCAGAACTGGCGTGAGTCGCTCAGATCATCAAACCCCATGACACGCAGGCGATAGAAGGTGCGCCCGCCGCTTGAGGTTTTCTGGATAACACGCTGTTTTCCATCCATATACTCGCCAAAACGACCATTCAAGCGCGCCCATTCGGCCTGCGCCACATCAGCGCTTTCATAGGCACCAAGCTGCGCCAGCCGGGTCCCTTTGGCCAACGTATCCGGATCGACATCCAGTCCTACGGCAGCTTTTACGGCAGCGTTGATCGCCGCCTCGGTGGCGCTGTTTGACGCAATCGAACTTGGGGTCGCGCGGGCTGGACGCACATGCGGACGCAGCGAACGGCGCACACCTGGCAGTGCTGCAATCTTCGGGTCTGGCTGTTGCGCGGCGTAATCAGCCGGATCGATTGCAGGTTCTTCCTCGGGCGTGACCAGCGAGGCCAATTGCACACCCTGCTCTGGCGTCTGTTCAGGCTGAGCTTCGGCACTGAGCCCTTCGGCCAAAGCGTTCACGATGGCCTGATCAGTGGCGGGTTCTTCGATCACCTGCACGGCGTTTGTAGCCTCAAACGCGGCCATGGGCGTGTCTTCATCAGTCAGCGACACAGGGCGCGGCGCGAGGATCAGACGATCTGCCGGCGGCGCGGCAGTCCCAACCGCCGCAACTGCATTCACCGCAAGGCCCTGATGATCGGCAGGCGTACCACCTGGGTTTTCGGGTTGCACACGCATCGGCCCCTCAGCAGCGCGCACGACCGGCACGCCGCTAACGTCGCGCATGATCAGCTGGTAACCCCAAACGCCGACACCGGCGACCAGCGCCAGGGACGCAACCGCCCCAAGCACGTTGACAATGCGACCAAGCCCAGCGCCAGCGCGCGGGGCCTCATCATAGCCATAGCTTTCGTCGGGATAGTCAAATGCATCCTCAGGATGCGTTTGATTCGAGTAATGCATCTGCTCGGGGCTGTGCTGCCCCGAGTAATCGTAACGTGCCATTTCCGCCTCACCGCCCGATTGCGCCGTAAAAAGTGGCGCGCGGGTCATTTCTTGTCTGCCTCAGACCGGCGGTTCGGGCGATATTTGTTACCGCATCTCCTGCGCCGGGGTGACGCCAAGAATACCCAAGCCCGCTGAAATCACAACAGAAACAGCCCGGGCCAGTGCGATTTTCGATTGGCTTGTGGCAACATCGCCATCCTGAATGAAGCGCAACTGGGTTTCGTCATTGCCCTTGTTCCACAGCGCGTGGAAATCCCCTGCCAATTCATATAGATAGAAGGCAACCCGGTGCGGTTCATTCGTGCGTGCGGCGATTTCAACCAGACGTGGCCATTCTGCCAGCTTCTTGGCAACAGTCAGCTCAGACGCGTGATCAATCTTGCCCAGATCGGCCTGACCGAGGGTTGCATCATCCGTAACAATCCCAGCCTCAGCGGCGCGGCGCAGCACACTCATGACGCGGGCATGGGCGTATTGGACGTAGAACACCGGGTTTTCGCGGCTTTGTTCCAGCACCTTGTCGAAATCGAAATCCAGCGGTGCGTCGTTCTTGCGGGTCAGCATGACGAACCGCGTCACGTCCGGACCCACCTGATCGACCACATCTCGCAGGGTCACAAAGTTCCCTGCCCGTTTGGACATCTTGAACGGCTCACCGTTCTTCCACAGCTTCACCAGTTGCGTCAGCTTGATATCCAGCGGAACCTGACCATCGGACAGGGCCGAAACCGCTGCCTTCATCCGCTTGACATAGCCGCCATGGTCAGCACCGAACACGTCGATCAAAGCGTCAAATCCACGGGTAACCTTGTCATAGTGATAGGCGATATCCGGCGCGAAATAAGTCCAGCTGCCGTCTGATTTCTTGACCGGGCGGTCCACATCATCCCCGTGTTCGGTCGATTTGAACAAGGTCTGTTCGCGCGGCTCCCAATCCTCGGGCTTCTTGCCCTTGGGCGGCTCAAGCACGCCTTCGTAGATCAGGCCCTTGTCGGTCAAAGACTGCAGCGCCGCCTCGATCCGACCCGTGCCGTATAGCGACTTCTCTGAGAAGAACACGTCCATCTCGACGCCCAGCGCCTTCAGGTCGGCGCGGATCAGGTCCATCATCGCGTCGGTGGCAAAGTTGCGCAGCTCTTCCAGCCATTCGCTTTCCGGCTTGTCGATCAGGCTGTCACCATATTTCTCTTTCAGCGCCTCGCCAATCGGGATCAGGTAGTCGCCAGGGTACAGACCTTCGGCAATTTCTGGGCTTAGACCATTCGCCTCGCGATACCGCTCATAGGCCGAACGCGCCAACACATCCACCTGCGCGCCGCCATCGTTGATGTAGTATTCGCGTGTCACATCATGGCCCGAATAGGCCAGCAGGCTTGCCAGCGCATCACCGAACACAGCCCCCCGCGTGTGGCCCACATGCAGCGGGCCGGTCGGGTTGGCCGAGACATACTCCACGTTGACCTTCTGACCATGCCCCATGGTCGAACGGCCATAATCGGTGCCTTTTTCCAGCACCGCAGCCAGCACGCCCTGCCAGACCGAAGGCGCAAGCCGCAGGTTTAGAAAGCCCGGGCCCGCCACCTCGGCGCTGGTGATCCGGTCGTCTGCAGACAGCTTGCCTGCCAGCACATCTGCAATGTCCCGCGGCTTCATCTTCGCCGGTTTCGCCAGCACCATCGCCGCATTGGTCGCCATGTCGCCATGCGCTGCATCGCGCGGAGGCTCAACCGCCACGTTGTCAAAGCTCAATCCCTCTGGCAGCGCGCCTTCGGACTGCATCTGCGCCAGCGCGTCCAGTACAAGGCCGCGGATCTCGGAAAACAGGTTCATTTCGGATGTCCTTTTACTTGTCGCGGGGTTTAACACGCATCGCGGCAAGGTCAATGGACGCCCTTAGTTTGTACTTGGCATAACGCACAGGCCGGGTAGTTTCGGGCCTGACGCCACACACGCCCCGGAGATCCCCATGTACCGCGCTCTGCCCTTAGTCCTGCTTCTATCTGCCGCCATACCCGCATGGGCCGAACTATCGACGCCCGATGGTCACGTCATTCTGACACTGGGTGGCGCCGTCGATGAGACCAACCTGCCCGCACGAACAGAAAATGACGGTGGCCTGTTCGGTTACCTCGAAGTCACGCACGCAGGAGCAGCCGGGTTCGACGCAACCATGCTGGAGGGATTGGAGCAGATCAAGATCACTATCCCCTATGGCCCGCCAGAGAACCAGCGCGACTATATCTTTTCAGGCCCACGGCTGTCCGAAGTAATGAAGTTGGCCGGAGCAGAGGGTAAATCCGCCCTGCCATGGCAATGGACGGTTATCAAGCGGAAATCCCTTGGCAAAGCATCAAAGCACACCAACCGATTGTAGCCACCCATGCGGACGGCGTGCCCATGGGAATCGGCGGCTATGGCCCCACGATGATCGTTTTTCCGCCAACTGATGACGTAGAATTGGCCCAGATACAGGCCAGCCAGCAAGTTTGGGCCATTGCCTATATCGCGATTGAATGATCTCCGGTCAGGCGGGCATGGTCCTGCAGCGCAAACCTGTCCGTCATACCCGCGATATAATCCGAGACGATCCGCGCCAACGCCGTTTCGTCAGCCGCCGCCTCGATATCGCCGTGCCAGTGCCCAGGCATCTGCTTCGGGTCGGCAAGATAAATCGGAAAGAGCTCTTCGACCACCTTGCTGACCTTGGTGCGCACTTGCATCACGCTTGGTGCACGATACATACGCGAAAATAGAAACGCCCGGATTTGTTTGAGCTGAACCCATAACCCATCTGAGAACTGAATGACCGGATAGCCCAGGTTCCGAATATCCTCGACCGATTGCGCCCCTGAGGAAGCGATCAACGCGCGCGACGTGTCGATAACATCCGAGACCATCACGCCAAAAACCCGCCGCAGCGCTTCATGGCGACGCCGGTATGGGTCCAGACCCGGATATCTGCGATCGACTTTTGCAAAACAGGCATCGATGATCGGAAGTTGCTGAATGTCGTCATCGCTGAACAGACCAGCGCGCAACCCATCGAACAGATCGTGATTGTTATAGGCTATGTCATCAGAAAGCGCGGCCACCTGCGCCTCGGCGCTCGCGTGTGTGTTGAGTTCGAGGTCATAGCCCTGATTGCACTCGGCCAGCGCCCATGGCAATTCGCCTACGACGGGACCGTTATGCTTGGCGATGCCCTCCAGGCATTCCCAGGTCAGATTGCAGCCGTCGAACTCGGCATAGTGACGCTCAAGTTTGGTTACGATCCGAATGGCCTGTGCGTTGTGGTCAAAACCGCCATAGGGCTTCATCAACGCGTGCAGTGCATCCTCTCCCGTATGACCAAAAGGCGTGTGCCCAAGATCATGCGCCAGAGCGACCGCTTCGGTCAGTTCCGGGTTCAATCCCAAAGCACCAGCAATCGTCCGCGCCACCTGCGCAACTTCGATTGAGTGGGTCAAACGGGTACGATAGCTGTCACCTTCGTGCTCAACAAAGACCTGTGTCTTGTGCTTGAGCCTCCGAAAGGCACTGGCATGAATGATCCTGTCGCGGTCACGCTGAAAGCATGAACGAAAGCTGCTCTCTTCTTCCGGCACCAACCGCCCCCGCGCGCGGCCCGGATCCGAGGCAAAACCCGCTCTGTCCAATGGTGTTGTCCTTGTCGCCTGTCTTCAGGTTTCATATATTGTACGATGCTAAGGAAATAAACCTTTGGAGACCGGCATGAATCTGCCCCCAACAGTTACAGACCGCGCCTTTGATCGCTTGGCCGAGATTGGTGCCGCAGATCAGGGCCAGGCCCTGCGCGTCGCAGTAGAGGGCGGTGGATGTTCAGGATTTCAATACGAAATTGCGCTGGATAAGCCTAAGGAAGACGATTTGGTTTTAGAGGGCAAAGGCCAGAAGGTTATCGTCGACTCGATCTCTCTGCCATTTCTGGAAAATGCGGTGATCGATTTCACGCAGGAACTGATCGGTGCGCGCTTTGTTATCGAGAACCCCAATGCCACATCTTCCTGCGGCTGCGGTACATCTTTCTCAATGTAGCCAAAGTGGGGGCTTTGCCCCCACACCCCCAAGGTATTTCTAGCCAGACGAAGTGGGATTCGCTCTCTGACCGTTTAGGCCAGAGAGCTTCACCTGGCACGGTCATCGGCGCCTCCGCCTGTACCGCATAATCATTATTTTCAAGTATGGCTAAGAATCCGTTTCTTTATCTGGCCCAAAATACCTCGGAGCGCGAGGCAGAGTCTCGCTAGCCCGTTCTGTTCCTTGCCGTCAGGTGCAATCTGCGCGATAGGTTGCGGATGGCACCGGAGGATCGCGCATGAAAGTCGCCACGTTCAACATCAACGGGATAAAAGCTCGGGCCGAGGCGCTACCGCGCTGGTTGGATGAGGCGCAGCCGGATGTCGTTTTGCTGCAGGAAATCAAATCGATTGATGAGAATTTCCCAAGCGAGATATTCGAAGAACGCGGATATAACGTGGAAACGCACGGGCAAAAGAGTTTCAACGGCGTCGCAATCCTTTCGAAACTGCCGTTGGAGGATGTCTCCCGAGGCCTTCCCGGTGATGACGACGATGAACAGGCCCGTTGGATCGAAGCGACTGTCATCGGTAAAAAAGCTCTTCGCATCTGTGGGCTGTATCTGCCTAACGGCAATCCGGTGCCGGGGCCGAAATATGACTACAAGCTTGCGTGGATGGAGCGTCTCTATGAACGCGCGCGTGATTTGCTGGCCACCGAAGAGCCCGCGCTGATGGCCGGGGACTACAATATCATTCCGCAAGCCGAGGACGCAAAACGACCCGACGCCTGGCGCGAGGACGCTCTTTTTCGGCCCGAAAGTCGCGCTGCATTTCGAAAAATCTTGAACTTGGGCTTTACTGAAGCCTTCCGCGCTCGCACGCATGGTCCGGGTCATTATTCGTTCTGGGACTATCAGGCCGGTGCGTGGAACAGAAACGACGGGATTCGGATCGATCACTTCCTTCTGACTCCGCAGGCAGCAGATCTGATGCGCGATTGTCGGATCGACTTCGAGATTCGTGGGCACGAAAAACCTTCGGACCATGTGCCGGTTTGGGTCGATCTCGATCTCTGATGGCTTACGCCGTCGCGTCGTAGCTGTAGATCCATTCATAGCGCCGCGCCAAGCGTGGACCGATAGCCATCAAGGCGGCCTGAGCCGCCATCCTCATGGGTCCGCGAAGGTGGAAATTGCGCGCATTGGCTCCGGCGGCGGCAACCACTTGCCGTGCGCGAGGGCGACGGCACGTCTCGTACGTAGCAAGGGCTTTTTGTATGCCAGACTGCTCATCAAAAGACCGAACCAATACCCAAGCGTCTTCCAGCGCAAGGCACGCTCCTTGAGCCATAAACGGCAACGTCGGATGGGCTGCATCCCCCAACAGCGCAACACGTCCGTTCTGCCAGCAATCCGCGACGGGCCGGAGGAACAATGCCCAAACATTTGGTTCCTGAACCTGCTCAAGAATGTCCCCAACTAGTCCGCCAAAACTAGAAAACCGCGCTCGCAAATCCTCAGGGTCGCCGCGCCGGTGCCAGCCTTCTTCCCGCCAATCAGATCGCTCTTCAATCGCGACGACATTCATCAGAGTATGGTCGCGAAGAGGATACGTTACGACATGCCGTCCTGGTCCCATGGTTAGCACGGCACACGGCTTTCGGTCGCGCCGTGCCCAGGGGATCGTTGCACGCCAAGCAACCTGATGTGTGAACTTGGGTGCCTCGGGTCCATTCAATCCCGCACGGATTTTGCTTCGTCCGCCATCAGCAGCAATTGCACAATCAGCGCTTAATCTGGTGCCATCCTTCAGAACAATCTCAGCTTCAGAAGGATGCTTGAACACCCGTGCAACCCCTGCACCCAATCGAAACTCGATACCTTCGCGAAGGGCAGCCTTGTGCAGTAGACCCAGCAAATCGGCACGATGATAGTAGTAGGTTGGACCTGAGACCGGAGCCGGTATCTCACTGACAGATCGCCCAGTCCGAAAATCGCGGAGTAACGTCCCGTAGGACTTTAAACCAGCCTCAGGCGGTTCGCCGACGACGTTTAAGGCCCGCAGCACTACCATTCCGTTTTCGCTGATTTGCAATCCAGCGCCAACCTCGGTCAATTCGGGAGCCTGCTCAATAACCGTGACCTTGGCCCCACGTTGCCGCAACGCCAGTGCCGCCGCCATACCGCCAATGCCGCCGCCAATAACGCAGAAATTCAGACCGTTAATGTTCATGGCTCTGCCATAACGCAAAAACGCCGGGGCGACAGGCCCCGGCGTTGATGTTTTATCTAGATTATCCAGCGATCAATCGTCGCGGTGGACCTTTTCACGGCGTTCGTGGCGCTCTTGCGCTTCCAACGTCATCGTCGCGATTGGGCGTGCGTCCAGACGCTTCAACGAGATCGGATCACCGGTTTTCTCGCAATACCCGTATTCACCCTCGTCAATCCGACGCAAGGCCGAATCGATCTTGGCAACCAGCTTACGCTGAC
This sequence comes from Ruegeria sp. G2, assembly GCF_056533505.1. Taxonomy (NCBI): domain Bacteria; kingdom Pseudomonadati; phylum Pseudomonadota; class Alphaproteobacteria; order Rhodobacterales; family Roseobacteraceae; genus Ruegeria; species Ruegeria sp. G2. The sequence goes on from NZ_JBQFON010000001.1 coordinate 937,284, forward strand.
GGTCTCGCGTGCGCAGTTCCAACGCGCGGTCGGTTTCTTCGCTTGCGCGATCAGCGACATCAGGAATGTTACGGGTGTTGTCCTGCAACCCTTCGATCGTATCGCGGCTGCCTGCGAGTAGTTCTGTCTTCCAATCCATCAGCTTGCGGCGAAAATACTCAAGCTGTCGATCATTCATGAAAGGCTCATCTTCAGCCGGTCGATAATCGTCCGGCAGAAAAACTTCCTGCTTCATATTTGCTCCCTCGGTATGGCCTGAAACGTCGGTTGCTGTTGTATTAGCTGACATTCGGCACCCCCTTCTGCGGAGCGTGTATCCGACGGCGCTGAGATTGTCACTACACAAACGTGTCGCTCGTCGCCGCGTCACTCCGCCTGCTCTAATAACGAGACTTGTAACAACAAAACCTTGTTTTTCTGTGGTTATCACATGGCGTTTTTCGGGCACCGATAGACGTCAGGCTAGTCTGATGCAGGCGAATCGCCCGAGAGGGATTGAACTCACGGTAGAAATCATCTCAGCGCGACGCAGCGGCCCGGCTTGTAAAAATACCTGCCCCTCTGTAACCCGTGGAAAGCAAAAACCGCCCAAACACCAAATGAGGGGTCCCATGACCGCACGTTTCCAAGGCACCGCAGAATATGTTGCCACCGACGATTTGACCATTGCTGTGAATGCTGCCGTCACCCTGGAACGCCCTTTGCTGGTCAAGGGTGAACCCGGTACCGGCAAGACTGAGCTGGCGAAACAGGTTGCGGGTGCTTTGGGGCTGACGATGATCGAGTGGAACGTGAAATCCACAACCCGTGCACAACAGGGCCTCTATGAATACGACGCCGTCAGCCGTCTGCGTGACAGCCAGCTTGGCGATGAACGGGTGCATGAGGTGTCGAACTACATCCGCAAGGGCAAGCTGTGGCAGGCTTTTGACGCCGATGAAAAGGTGGTTTTGCTGATCGATGAGATCGACAAGGCCGACATCGAGTTTCCTAACGATCTGCTTCAGGAACTCGATAAGATGGAGTTCCACGTCTACGAGACCGGCGAGACAATCAGGGCCAAGAACCGCCCAATCGTGATCATCACCTCAAACAACGAAAAGGAACTGCCGGACGCCTTCCTGCGCCGCTGTTTCTTCCACTACATTCGCTTCCCGGATGAGGCCACGATGCGCCGGATCGTCGAGGTGCATCACCCCGGCATCAAAGACGCTCTGCTAACCACCGCGCTGACCCAGTTCTACGAAATCCGCGAAACGCAGGGTTTGAAGAAAAAGCCCTCGACCTCGGAAGTGCTGGACTGGCTGAAGTTGCTCTTAGCTGAGGATTTAAGTGCCGAGGATCTGAAGCGCGACGGCGTTAATGCGCTGCCAAAACTGCATGGTGCGCTTCTAAAAAATGAGCAGGACGTACATCTGTTTGAACGGCTGGCCTTTATGGCGCGCAGCAAGCGGTGATCACGGCTTGTCATCGGTACGCTCGGATGTCAGCATTGCGTTAACGAAAAACCCGGCGACAATCGGGCCTCCAGAGCAGGAAACATGGCAATGTCGACCACCCCCACAATCCGCCCTTTGCGATCAGAGGATCGGGACCAATGGGCCGATATGTGGCGTGACTACCTTGCATTTTATGAAACCGAGGTGCCGGATTCGACTTACAAAAGCACCTTTGCTCGGCTCTTAGGTGATGATCCGAATGACTTTTCCTGTTTTGTCGCCGATCTGGATGGGCAGCTGCTCGGGCTGACCCACTACCTTTTTCATCGCCACGCCTGGAAAGAGGAAAGTGTCTGCTATCTGCAGGATCTCTATGCCCGCCCCGAAGCGCGTGGAACCGGTGTTGGACGCGCCTTGATTCAAGCCGTCTACGACGAAGCGGACAGGCAGAAAGCCCCCTCAGTCTATTGGCTGACACAGGAAAACAACCATACCGCGCGCAAACTCTACGACCGCATCGGCAAGTTGTCGCCGTTCCTGAAGTATCAGCGACCATGAGGCTTTTGGGCGCAACCCTCCTTCTGGCGGCGCTTTCCGCCTGCACCACGGTCGACCGGATTGAGACGCCGACCCGTACCCAGGTGATCGAAGCATCGCTGCCGCCGTCTAAATCCTTCGGTGCGGCCCGTCCCAGCCCGCCTGCCCGTTCAAACAAGAATATCGCAGCTGATTTCCTGTCGTTGCATTTCGCGCTTGAAAGCGGTGCGGAACTTCCGGTCTTTACTCGGTTCGACGAACCGATCACGGTGCGCCTGACTGGGACACCCCCTCCAACGATGCAGACCGACCTGAGCCGGCTACTGACACGGCTGCGACGGGAGGCGAAGATCGACATCCGACAGATTCCAGAGGGTCAGGCGAATATCACCATCGAAGCCGTAAGCCAGAAACAGATTCGCCGCATCCTTCCGCAGGCTGCGTGTTTCGTCGTTCCAAACTCTTCAAGTTTGGAAGAATACCGCCGCGACCGGCGGAAAAAGAAAAGCAACTGGACCGAACTTCGCAGCCGCGAGAGGATCGGAATTTTCATCCCTTATGATGCCAGCCCACAGGAAATTCGCGATTGCCTGCATGAAGAGTTGGCTCAGGCCCTTGGACCGCTAAACGATCTCTACCGCCTGCCGGATTCTGTATTCAACGACGATAACTTTCACACGGTTCTGACCGGGTTCGACATGTTGATCCTGCGAACGGCCTACTCGCCCGAGTTGCAGAACGGTATGACAAGCGAACAGGTCGCGGCGGTTTTGCCCGGTGTCCTAAGCCGGCTGAATCCGCGCGGGGATCGCGTTGCACCGCAACCGGTAACCGAGACACCCCGCGCCTGGATAAACGCAGTACAGCGCGCATTGGGGGCTGGTGCGGGCACCACCAAGCGGGTCAATGCCGCGAAAGAAGCGGCACAGATCGGGCAACAACAAGGCTGGACAGACCACCGCCGCGCCTACCCGCATTACCTGCTGGGGCGCATGGGGCAGTTCGACGACCCCGAAGCCGCGCAGAGGCAATACGACATCGCGAAGAAGTACCTGCGCTCCACACCCGGAACAGAGGTCCAGCGCGCCCATATCACAGCCCAGACTGCGGCATTTGCCTTGGCGCAGGGTCAAGGGGCGCAGGCGCTGCCCGAATTGAACAGTGCGATTGATGTCATGACGCGCTCTGAAAACGCCGCGCTGCTGGCGACTTTGTTGCTGCTGAAATCCGAAGCTTTGCGCCAGTCTGGGCAAATTGATCAGGCACGCAGCGTTCGGCTGGACAGTATCGGGTGGGCGCGTTACGGCTTCGGCTCGGAATTGGTGGCACGCTCGGTATCGCAAGACATTGCGCAAGCGGCCGCCGCAGGTACGGGTGGATAACGGCATATGGTAGTGGTTTTGGGCATGGCACTTTTAGGGGCTTTGCTGGGCGTTCGAACTGCGCGGAAACGCAATGGCAGCGGTGCAGATATGGCCCAGTATGCTGCCGGATACGGGATCGCTTTTGCGCTAATCGGACTGGTGATCTCGCTGGTTCTGGTGCGATTGGTTTAAAGATATGTTCCTGCCCTTTTTTGAGAACCTTCGAAACGCCGGTATTCCCGTTTCCTTACGCGAATACCTGACTTTTCTGGAGGGAATGAAAAAGGGCCTCGCCACCTACGATGTCGAAGCTTTCTACTACCTCGCCCGCGTGTCGATGGTGAAGGACGAACGCAATATCGACAAGTTCGACCGCGCCTTTGCCGCAAGTTTCGAAGGCCTGGACGCAATCAGTTTTGAGCAGGTGCTCGAGGCCGTCGATATTCCCGCCGAATGGCTTGCAAAGATGGCAGAAAAACATCTGAGCGCCGAAGAAAAGGCCGAGATCGAGGCGCTGGGTGGTTTTGACAAGCTGATGGAGACACTGCGCGAGCGCCTGAAGGATCAGCAAGGCCGACATCAAGGCGGCAACAAATGGATCGGGACAGCAGGTACCTCGCCATTCGGGGCCTATGGCTACAATCCCGAAGGCGTGCGCATCGGCCAGAAAGAAAGCCGCCATCAACGCGCGGTTAAAGTCTGGGACAAGCGTGAATTCAAGAACATGGATGACACGGTTGAACTCGGCACCCGCAACATCAAGGTCGCCCTGAAACGCCTGCGCCGCTGGGCGCGTGAGGGCGCTGCGGAAGAGCTGGATCTGGATGGCACAATCCGTGCCACTGCCGAGCATGGCTATCTGGATGTCAAAACTCGTCCTGAACGGCACAACGCCGTTAAAGTGCTTTTGTTTCTCGATGTGGGTGGTTCAATGGACCCGCACATCAAGGTGGTCGAAGAGCTGTTCTCGGCCGCGCGGACCGAGTTCAAGCATCTGGAATACTACTACTTCCACAATTGCCTCTATGAAGGTGTCTGGCGTGACAACCGCCGCCGCTGGGATCAGCAGACGCCAATGCACGAGGTGCTGCGCACCTACGGTCCGGACTACAAATGCATCTTCGTTGGCGACGCTTCGATGAGCCCCTACGAGATCGCGTATCCCGGTGGCGCAAATGAGCACTGGAACCAGGAGGCCGGACAAGTCTGGTTGCAGCGCGCGCGCGAACAGTGGACATCGAACCTATGGATCAACCCGGTGCCCGAGAAGTATTGGGAATACACGCATTCGATCGGCATGATCCGCGAGATTTTTGAGGATCGCATGGTGCCCATGACGCTGGCGGGGCTAGAACAGGGCATGCGGGAACTGACACGTTAGGGCCGTTGGAATTCTGATTGGCCGGATCCGGGAAACAATCAGACTGAATTCTCATGATTCACGCTCCAAAATGAGCACTCCGGAAACAATCTAAGCTAAGTTCCCCACCTCTCTCAAATCCATGATATACAGAGCAGGGTTTGAGGCTGGGGGGCTGAGATGACCAATTCCAAATTTCGCAATATTCTGACGTCTGTTTTGACGGTTACTTCGCTGGTTCTTGCATCGGGAGCTGTCGCTACCATTATACTGGGTCCCGATGCGGCTTATGCCAAGAACGACAAGAGCAATGGTAACGGGAAAGGAGCAGGCCGCAGTGGCGGAAAAGGAAAATCCGGCAAAGGCAATGACAGCACCAAGGGCGGCAAAGGAAAATCCGGTAAAGGCCATGGGGCCAAAAGCACGGATAAAAATGCAGGTGGTGCCAAGTTCAATACTCGACGCTCAGGCAAAGCTTTTAAATTTAATAAAAATCAGAATGCAAAATCCCAACGGTCGGCCAAGAACAAGAATAAGAATAAGAATAAGGGACAGAACAGCAAAGTCCGGGAAACTACACTGGCGGGTTTTGGACGAGAGTTCAAACGCGATGTTGAGCAACTTTTTGGAAAACGTACGCGATCAAAATCCAATACAAGTGCCAACCGCGTAAAGAAAAGTCACCGTCAAGCTTCCGTAGCTCCGCTCGAGCATTCCCCGCGCCCTGTTGCCCGTACGGATTATTATTCCAAGCGCCATGTCGACAAAAAGCCCGGCACGCGTCGTTACCGCGATCCGCTTGTTGCAGCGATCACCGATCCCTATGGCTCGGATAAGCTGCGTAACCTGAATGCGTCCAAGGCGGCAGCGCCGGCGTTCCGCAATGCCTCAGCCAACAGCAATGTGGGCAAGATCGCGACCTATCAGGCTGCGGCGGAAACCTACTATGACTTGCGCGGAGACCTCTATGAGGCGCGCCGTGAACTGCGTGACCTGAACGAGAGCTATGATGGCCGCAGCAGCGAAGACATCGCTGATGACATCGCCGCGCTCGATCCTGCAGACCCGAATTACGACGACGATCTCAGTGCACTTGAGGATGAACTGCGTGATGCAGAAACCTATGAAGAGGCGCGCGACGATCTGCGCGCGGATGTGAGGGACCTGAGATACGAAACCCGCGACGCATTGCAAGATGCGGAGGCTGCCTTTTATGACGCTTCGAAAGGGCGGACATTGACCAAGGCGACGCTGGGCGAGTTCCATGGTTATCTCGACCTGCCACAGCCAGGTTACCGGCACAAGGACTGGGCAACGATCCAGCCGGTGCCTTACGATCCTGATGACTACAGCTATTCGGATGATAAGACGTTCTATGATGAAACCGACTATCGACTGCGCTACGACAAGCCATATTCCGATCGCAAGAAGGACCGCTACCGCTATTACCGCGATCCGCTTGTTGCAGCGATCACCGATCCCTATGGCTCGGATAAGCTGCGTAACCTGAATGCGTCCAAGGCGGCAGCGCCGGCG